>JAWKUV010000001.1:0-480351 GCA_041398365.1 Hyphomonas sp.
GCAGAACAGGCCGTCACGTTCCGGCTTGAACGTGCGGTAGTTGATGGTTTCGGGTTTCTTGATTTCGCCCGACGACCACGACCGGATCTTTTCCGGGCTCGCAATCGAGATGCGAATAGCCTCGAAGGTCGGGGCCGGGGTGTTCGGGTTGAAGATGCTGGCGACGTCCTGGCGCATTCGGGTCTGCTCCTTGGGGTGGGCTTTATCCGGGGACTGAAGGGCCCCTGCCCTGGGTAAAATTCGTTCGGCTCGGAAGCCCCGCCAGGCCGGATGCCCGGCGGGGTCTTCCAGTCAGATTCTCACGCTACTCGGCCGGAACCGCTTCGCTGTCGGCGGGCTCGCTGCCATGGGCAGCATCCTCTTCGATCAGTTCCACGTTGAGGCCCAGCGAGCGCATTTCCTTGACGAGAACGTTGAACGATTCCGGGATACCGGCCTCGAACGTGTCGTCGCCGCGGACGATGGCTTCATACACCTTGGCGCGGCCGGCCGTGTCGTCGGACTTCACGGTCAGCATTTCCTGCAGCGTGTAGGCGGCACCGTAGGCTTCGAGGGCCCAGACCTCCATCTCGCCGAAGCGCTGGCCACCGAACTGGGCCTTGCCGCCCAGCGGCTGCTGCGTGACGAGCGAGTACGGACCGGTCGAACGGGCGTGGATCTTCTCGTCCACCAGGTGGTGGAGCTTGAGGAGATACTTGTAGCCCACGGTGACCGGCCGGGCGAACTGCACGCCGGTACGGCCGTCGAACAGCGGAACCTGGCCCGACGAGTCGAGGCCGGCACGTTCCAGAAGTTCGTTGATGTCGCTTTCGCGAGCACCGTCGAACACCGGCGTTGCGATCGGCACGCCGTTGCGCAGGTTGGACGCGAGTTCGATGACGTCGGCGTCTTCCGTCGGCAGTTCCTGGCCTTTGCCATAAGCCGTTTCCAGCGCCTTCTTCAGCGCCTTCACGTCATGCTTCTGGTGGAACTCGTCGAGTGCGTTGTCGATGATCCGGCCGAGACCGCGGCAGGCCCAGCCTGTGTGGGTCTCAAGGATCTGACCGACGTTCATACGCGACGGAACGCCCAGCGGGTTCAGTACGATGTCGACAGCGGTGCCGTCTTCCAGGAACGGCATGTCTTCGAGCGGGTTGATCTTGGAGATAACCCCCTTGTTGCCGTGACGTCCGGCCATCTTGTCGCCCGGCTGCAGCTTGCGCTTCACAGCGAGGAAGACTTTCACGACCTTCATCACGCCCGGAGGCAGATCGTCGCCGCGCTGGACCTTCTCGACCTTGTCGTTGAAGCGGGCGTCCAGTTCACGGATCGAACCGTCGAACTGTTCACGCATCGCGTCGAGCTCGGCCTGGGCCTTCTCCGACTTGAGGGCGATATCCCACCACTGCTTGTGAGCCAGTTCCTCGAGGGCGCCGGCAGCGATACGGCCCGGCTTGAAGCCTTTCGGGCCGGCAGCTGCTTCCTTGCCGGTCAGGAAGTCATGGAGACGCGAATAGATGTTCCGTTCCAGGATCGCCTGTTCGTCTTCCTTGTCTTCCTGCAGCTTCTCGATCTGCTCGCGCTCGATCTGGAGGGCACGCTGGTCCTTGTCGATACCGTGGCGGTTGAAGATGCGGACATCGACAACCGTACCGGCATCGCCCGGCGGCACGCGCAGCGAGGTGTCGCGAACGTCCGAAGCCTTCTCGCCGAAGATGGCGCGGAGGAGTTTCTCTTCCGGCGTCATCGGGCTTTCGCCCTTCGGCGTAACCTTCCCGACGAGGATGTCGCCGGCCTTCACTTCGGCGCCCACGGCCACGATGCCGGCTTCGTCGAGGTTGCGCAGGGCTTCCTCGCCGACGTTCGGGATGTCGCGGGTGATCTCTTCCGGACCGAGTTTCGTGTCACGGGCGGCGACTTCGAATTCCTCGATGTGGATCGAGGTGAAGACGTCATCGCGCACGATGCGCTCGGAGATCAGGATCGAGTCCTCGAAGTTGTAGCCGTTCCAGGGCATGAACGCGACGAGCACGTTCCGGCCGAGGGCCAGTTCGCCGAGATCCGTCGACGGACCGTCAGCGATGATGTCGCCCTTCGCAACGCTGTCGCCCACTTTCACGATCGGGCGCTGGTTGATGCACGAGTTCTGGTTCGAGCGGCGGAACTTGGCGAGACGGTAGATGTCGACGCCGGAATTGCCGGTGTCGATCTCGTCCGTCGCGCGGACCACGATGCGCAGTGCGTCGACCTGCTCGACCACCCTGCCCGGCGAGCAACGATGGCGGCGCGGCTGTCGCGGGCAACGACCGCTTCCATGCCGGTGCCGACGAACGGCGCTTCCGACTGGACCAGCGGCACGGCCTGACGCTGCATGTTCGAACCCATGAGCGCGCGGTTGGCGTCGTCGTTCTCAAGGTACGGGATCAGCGCGGCGGCGACCGAGACGACCTGCTTCGGCGAGACGTCCATGTACTGGATCTCTTCCTTGGCAACCATCGTCGCTTCACCGGCCACACGGGCGTTGACGAACTCGTTCACGAGCTCGCCCTTGGCGTTCACTTCGGCGTTGGCCTGCGCGATCGAGTAGATGCTCTCTTCCATGGCGGAGAGATAGATCACCTCGTCGGTCAGCTTGCCGTTCAGCACCTTGCGGTACGGGCTTTCGATGAAGCCGTACTTGTTGACGCGTGCGTGCGTGGCCAGCGAGTTGATCAGACCGATGTTCGGGCCTTCCGGCGTTTCGATCGGGCAGATACGGCCATAGTGCGTCGGGTGCACGTCGCGCACCTCGAAGCCGGCACGCTCGCGGGTCAGACCGCCCGGGCCAAGGGCCGAGAGACGGCGCTTGTGGGTGATCTCGACAGCGGGTTGGTCTGGTCCATGAACTGCGACAGCTGCGAGGAGCCGAAGAATTCACGCACCGCAGCCACGACCGGCTTCGCGTTGATCAGGTCGTGCGGCATGACCGTGTCGATGTCGACCGAGCCCATGCGTTCCTTGATCGCGCGCTCCATGCGCACGAGACCGATGCGGTAGTTGTTTTCCATCAGCTCGCCGACCGAACGGACGCGGCGGTTGCCGAGGTTGTCGATGTCGTCGACTTCGCCCTTGCCGTCCTTCAGGTCGAGGATGACCTTCATGACGCCGATGATGTCCTCGTTGCGCAGGACGCGCATGTTGTCGGCAGCGGACTCATAGCCCTTCACCGCAACGCCGAGGCGCATGTTCATCTTCACCCGGCCGACGGCCGAGAGGTCATAGCGCTCCGGATCGAAGAAGAGCTGGCCGAACAGGGCCTCAGCAGCTTCCTGGGTCGGCGGCTCGCCCGGACGCATGACGCGGTAGATATCCGACAGGGCCTCGAAACGGGTTTCGTTCTTGTCGGCTTTCAGCGTGTTGCGCAGCCACGGGCCACGGCCCGAGCTGTCGATGTCGAGCACTTCGATCGACTTGAGGCCGTATTCGCGCATTTCGGCGACGATCGTCTCATCCAGCATGTCGCCGGCCTCGCCGAAGATCTCGCCGGTTTCCATGTTCACCACATCGCGGGCGAGGAATTTGCCGACCAGGGCTTCCGACGGAACGAGGATCTCGTCCGTACCGCCTTCGGCAATCCGCTTCGCCTTGAGGGCGGTGATCTTCTTGCCGGCTTCGGCAATCACTTTCTTCGACTTGGCGTCGACCAGGTCGAATTCCGGCTTCACGCCTTTCCAGGCGTCGGCACGGAAGCCGGTGATCCAGCCCTTCTTGTCCATCCGATAGATGGAGTGGGTGTAGAAATGGTCGAGGATCTGCTCGGTGTCATAGCCGAGCGCGTACAGGATCGTGGTCGCCGGCAGCTTGCGCTTGCGGTCGATCCGGATGTTCAGGATGTCCTTGGCGTCGAACTCGAAGTCGAGCCACGAGCCGCGGTACGGAATGATGCGGGCGGCGAACAGCAGCTTGCCCGAGGCGTGGGTCTTGCCCTTGTCATGGTCGAAGAACACACCCGGCGAACGGTGCATCTGCGAGACGATGACACGCTCGGTGCCGTTGACGACGAAGGTACCCTTCTCGGTCATCAGCGGGATGTCGCCGAGATAGCATTCCTGCTCTTTCACTTCCTTGACCGAGCGCGCGCCGGTGTCTTCATCCACATCGAAGACCACCAGTTGCAGGCGGACTTTCAGCGGCGCCTGGAAGGTCAGGTCGCGCTGCATGCATTCTTCGACGTCGAATTTCGGCGCTTCAAACTCGTAGGAGACGTATTCGAGCGTGGCCCGCTCGGAGAAGTCGGTGATCGGGAACACGGACTTGAAAACACCGCCCAGGCCATCGTCGGTGCGCTTGGCAGCCGGCGTGTGCATCTGAAGGAAGTGTTCGTAGGACTCGCGCTGAACCTCGATCAGGTTTGGCATTTCGATGGCTTCGGGAATGCGCCCGAAGGATTTGCGGATACGTTTCTTTTCCGTGAAGGAGAGTGCCATCCCAGGATCCCAATTTTGTCGCCGCGGCCACCCTGGCCGCAGACTTATCGCCAGAACGCGAGTTCGCGGCGGCCCCGGTGGGGACCGCCGCGCAGGTCTTTACCAGGGCAGCGCCTCGCGCGAACGCCGCCCGAATGTGAAGTCGCCGGAGCTTACTTGAGCTCGACTTTTGCGCCGGCTGCTTCGAACTTCTTCTTGATCTCTTCGGCTTCGGCTTTCGGGGCCTGTTCCTTGATCGGCTTCGGAGCGCCTTCCACGAGATCTTTTGCTTCTTTGAGGCCGAGCGACGGCACGACTTCGCGGACGAGTTTGATCACTTCGATCTTCTTCGCGCCGGCATCGGTCAGGATGACGTCGAATTCGGTTTTCTCTTCAACGGCAGCGGCCGGAGCAGCAGCGACGGCTGCGACAGCGACCGGTGCAGCGGCCGAAACGCCCCACTTCTCTTCGAGAAGTTTCGCGAGTTCAGCAGCTTCGAGAACGGTGAGCGCCGAAAGGTCTTCGACGAGTTTTTCGAGGTTTGCCATTTTTGTAGTTCCTGTTGGGTTCGGTTGATTTGGTCTTCAGTTGTCGGAAACGATGGCTCAGGCCGCGTCTTTGTTCGCGTAGGCCGAAACCACACGGGCGAGCTGGCCAGCCGGGGCCTGCAGAACACCGGCGATTTTCGTAGCCGGAGCCTGGATGAGGCCGATAAGCTTGCCGCGAAGCTGGTCGAGCGAGGGCAGTTTTGCCAGGGCTTCAACGCCTTTGGCGTCGAGGACCTGGTCGCCCATCACACCGCCGATGATCACGAGTTTCGCATTGTCTTTCGCGAACTCGTCAGCCGCTTTCGCAGCTGCCACCGGATCGGGCGAGTAAGCGATAACGACCTGACCCTTGAACAGGGCTTTGGCCGCGTCGCCACCCACATCCCCAAGCGCGATCTGCGCGAGGGTATTCTTGACCACCTTCAGCTGCGCGCCGTCCTTGCGGAGCATGCCACGCAGCTTCGTCATTTCCGCAACGGTAAGACCGGTATAGTGGGCCACAACGACCACACCGGATTCTGCGAACACGCCCTTGAGCGAGTCGAGAATCGCACTTTTTCCAGCTTTATCCATAGCGGGTCTCCATAGAGGCGTCCGGACCATCCGGCCGCCCTGGTAATCGCCTTCAGGCCGAAGCCTTCCAGCGCCTGCCCAGGGATTGGCCGTTTGCCCGGTTAGCCAAAAACGGGGAAATCCCCATTTTTCCGAACCGAATCAACGCCTCACCCCGTCTGCATAGGTGGCCCGAAAGCCGTTATCGCGCATAAATACGTGACCTATGGTCTAGGACAGGAAAACGGGAGGCCTCCGATGCATATCGGCGATCTCCCGTCAAGAGCGGGGTGTTAACGCTTTATCCCCAACCCCGCAACCCCCCTTTGTGAGAAAAGTCGCCGGAGCGGGAAAGAGCCCCTCCCCCACAAAAAAGCCCGGCCTTGGGGGCCGGGCTTCCTGAATTCGGGGTGCGGGAAGGATCAGACCTTCTGGCTGACTTCCGACGTGTCGATCGTCACGCTGGCGCCCATCGTGGACGAGAGCGAGATCTTGCGGACGAACGTGCCTTTGGCGCCCGACGGACGGGCTTTCACGAGGGCGTCGAGGAACGCCGAAACGTTCTTCTGGATGTCGCCTTCCGCGAAGCTGGCCTTGCCGACGCCGGCATGGATGATACCGGCCTTCTCGACGCGGAACTCGACCGAGCCGGACTTCGCGTCCTTGACGGCCTGGGCCACGTTCGGGGTCACGGTGCCGACTTTCGGGTTCGGCATCAGGCCGCGCGGGCCGAGCACCTTACCGAGACGGCCGACCACGGCCATCATGTCCGGCGTCGCGATGACGCGGTCGAAATCCATGAAGCCGCCGTTGATCTTTTCCATCAGGTCTTCGGCGCCGACGATGTCAGCTCCGGCCTTCTTGGCTTCTTCGGCCTTCGCGTCTTTTGCGAAGACGGCAACGCGGACGTCCTTGCCGGTACCGGCCGGCAGGTTGACCACGCCGCGGACCATCTGGTCGGCGTATTTCGGGTCGACGCCGAGGTTCACGGCGATGTCGATGGTTTCGTCGAATTTCGCCTTGGCGTTCGACTTCACGAGCGCGACGGCGTCGGCGATCGTGTAGGATTTCGACTTGTCGACGGTCGCTTCAATGGCGCGGGTGCGCTTTCCAACTTTCGCCATGGTTCTTACTCCACAACTTTGAGGCCCATCGCGCGGGCGGAACCGGCGATGATCTTGGCGGCAGCGTCGATGTCGTTGGCGTTGAGGTCGACCATCTTCATCTGGGCGATCTCACGCACCTGATCCATGGTGACCTGGCCGACGCTATCGTGGCCCGGCTTCTTGGAGCCCGAAGCCGGCTTTTTGCCGAGCTTCAGCTTGGCAGCCTTCTTCAGCAGCACGGTGGCCGGCGGCGTCTTGGTGACGAAGGTGAACGACTTGTCCTGGTAGTAGTCGATGACGACCGGAGTCGGCAGACCGGGTTCCATGGACTGGGTGCGGGCGTTGAACGCCTTGCAGAATTCCATGATGTTGATGCCGCGCTGACCGAGCGCCGGGCCGACGGGCGGCGACGGGTTGGCCTGGCCGGCAGGAATCTGGAGCTTGAGCTGCCCCAGCAGTTTCTTGGCCATATTGTCCTCTCGAACGTTTCAGATGGGGCGGTGGTCTTTCGATCCGCCCGGTTGCAATGGAGGCTCCGCGGTCAGGCATGGCATGCCTCCCGCAGAAGCGGCGCGTATGGCCTAAAGGAAAGAAGCGGTCAAGCGGGACGAGTCAGGCCCTTCCCTGCCTGTTCCTACATCAGGGCATAGCCCTTGGCGTTGATATAGTTGCGCAGTTCGTCGGCCCGGCGGCCCGGATCGGGGTGGGTCGACATGAATTCCGGCGCGCGCTGGCCCTGCGAGTTGGCGGCCATCAAGTCCCACAGGCGGACCGACTGTTTCACGTCATAGCCGGCCTGGTGCATGTAATCGACGCCCAGCTTGTCGGCCTGTAGCTCATGCTGGCGGCTGTAAGGCAGGATCACGCCGAACTGCAGCGCCGCGCCACCAAGGACGCCGATCTCGTTGCCATATTTGGACAGGGTTTCCGACTGCGCCACGGCAATCTGGCCGACGGCGAGCGCCATCTGGCCGAGCGCCTGCTGCGAATAGCGCGCCGCTGCATGCTTGGCGACGACATGGCCCGTCTCGTGCCCGAGCACGGAGGAGAGCTGGTCGTCATTTTCGGTGAGTTCGGTAATGCCGCGATAGACGCCGACCCGGTTGCCCGGCATCACGAAGGCGTTGACGTCATCGGTGTCGAACACGGCCACATCCCAGGTCTGGCCGGCCGCGACATGGCCCTGTTTCTCGGCGCCATGCAGCGTGCGTTCCCAGACATTGAGAACGCGGTTCTTCAGCTTGGTGTTTGCCGTCACCGGCGTCTGCGCCTTCATGTCGGTCCAGGCAGAGGTCGCCATCGTCGCAATGTCGGCGTCGTTGACCAGAAGGAGCTGGCTCTGCCCGGTCGCCGGGTTCGTTTCGCAGCTGGAGATGAAGGGGAATACCGTTCCGGCGGCCAACCCGTTGATGATTGCGCGGCGCGACAGGTTGATGCGCGGGGCGCCTTCAAAAATCGAGCTGTCGATATCGACCAGTTTAGTCATGAGCCTCTCCATCACTCCGGTGCGGCAAGGTTAAACCCGCATCGGCAAATTGCAATCGCGCAGGCCGATTACGCAGGCAAGGCTCGCCGGTTCCGGCTGAACCCCGCCTGAATGGCTCACACGCTTTCGGCGTCGCCGACCAGCACGGAGGCCTGCTCCACCCAGCCTTCGCGCACGATCCGTCCGTTGAAGTTCAGGTGCGTATCGACCCAGGCAACGTTTTCCGGCGTCCAGGCAGCGATCTGGTCATAATGCCAGATGCCCAGCTCGTTCAGCAGGACCTGGATCTTCGGCCCGATGCCGCCGATCATGGTCAGGTCATCGGGATGGCCCTCGACCGGACCGTCCATGGCCATCGGGCGCTCTGCGACGATTTCCTCCAGCGGTTCGACTTCCATGTCGTCCTCGTCGCCAGCCTCTTCGTCATCGTCTTCGTACTCGGCGTCCTCGTCGTCGTATTCCTCTTCGTCATCGGCCTCGGCGTCCGACTCTTCTTCGTCGTCGTCAGCGTCATCGTCTTCATAGGCCTCGTCGTAGGCTTCTTCCTCGTCGTCGAGTTCCTCGTCGTCCGGGTCTTCCTCGTCGAAATCCTCATCCTCGTCCGCATCGGCGTCCAGTTCGGACTCCTCGCCGGACTCGTCTTCGTCCTCGTCATAGGCTTCGTCGGCTTCATCCGCTTCGTCCTCATCGGACTCCTCGTCATAGCCGTCTTCGTCTTCAGCCTCGGCGTCGACTTCCTCGTCATCCTCGGCGTCGAGGTCTGCTTCCTCGTCGTCTTCATAGTCCTCGTCGGCCGCATCGGCCTCGTCGAGGGACTCTTCCTCATCGTCGGAGACGTCTTCGTATCCGTCCTCATCGCCGGCTTCGTCTTCCTCCGAAGCCTCGTCTTCATATTCGTCTTCGGACCGGGAGTCGGTTTCATCTTCGGAACCGGCCTCGTCTTCGTCCAGTTCTTCGGCAAATTCCTCCGCCAGATCCTCTTCGACCGAGACCTCGTCCTCGACGATTTCCTCTTCGACAAACTCTTCCTCGACAATCAGGAGCTCTTCGCCTGCCGCTTCGTCGATGACGTCCGCCTCTTCGGTGGCGGAAACACCGTTTGCCAACGCCTCGACGGCTTCGGTCATGTCGGCGACGGCATCTGCCGTCTCCAGCTCGTTCAGCATCGCTTCGGCGCCGGTCACTTCCGAAGCCGCTTCAGCGGCCGCCTCGGCAGCCCCGCCCTCGAAATAGGCGATCCGTCCTTCGAGGAACCGGTTCCGCCAGCGCAGCCGCGCCATTTCCTCACCGAGATCCTCGGCCGGTGCAGGCGCCTCGGCGGGCACTTTCGCAAGCTCCGCCTCCAGAGATTCAACGCGCTGCTTCAGGTAATCGGCCTGCCATTTGAGCTTGCCGATGCCTTCCTCGTCCACGGACGGGACAGCCGATTTCGCCGCGGCGAGTTCTTCTTCAAGGTGCTTCACCCGGCCTTCGAGATGGCGGTTGCGCCACACAAGCGACGGAGAGTCCTCACCTTCTGCAGCCGGGGCTTGGTCGGTGCCGGGAACCGGGTCTGCCGCGGCACGTGCCGGCGCGCGCACGATCACGGGCGCTTCCGCATCCACAGCCGGCGCAGGCGCAGGCGCAACGGCCGGCGCGCGCGACGCCGCAGACTTCAGCGCAGCCAGTTCGCTTTTCGCCTTCTGCAGTTCGGCCGTGAGGTCGGTGATCTTGCGCGTGGACGTGTCGGCGACGCTGCTGCCTTCCCCGCGCTGGGCGCGCTGGGCTGCGAACAGGCGTTCGATTTCGTCGCGGGCCTGTTCCAGCTCGGTCAGCGCCACATCCTTGTCGACAATCGCCTTGCGCATCCGGCCGGTCAGCAGGATGCCGCGCACGGTCCAGCCGAGGATCAGGGCGAAGACGGCCGCTGCAACCAGCGCCATCCACATGTGCGTTACAAGCCAAGCCATTACTCGCTCCGTGTCCGTATCGTGAACCCGATCCGCCGGTTGGCGGCCCGCCCTTCCGGTGAGTCATTAGACTGCACTGGTCGGTCTGGGCCATAGCCAACCGCAGACAGGCGGTCCGGGTCAAACCCTGCTGACACCAAATAAGTCATCACCGCAGCCGCCCGTGCCTCGCTGAGGGCAAGGTTCGCGGCTCGGTCACCTTCCGAATCGGTGTGGCCGCCGATTTCGAATAGCAGGTCAGGTGCGCAGAGATGTGACACCGCCACCAGCCGGTCGAGAGACCCGCCGCTTGCCCGCGAGAGAACCGCCGTATCGCCCTCGAACACCAGCGGATAGGCCGCGAGGACCCGGCCGAACGCCTGTTCGCAGGCCGCGGCCGGGTCCGCTGCAAAATCCACATCGGCGACTTCCGGCACGGCCACGTCCACCGGATAGGCCCACAGCGTGACCGGCATCGGCGCCGCCACCTGCGCCATGTCTGCCGACAGGTTGCCAAGCGTGCTGCCCGCCGCCTCACCCTCGATCGCGAGCCCCGCATCGCCGGGCGCCGGATAGAGCCCCATCTCGCCGGAACTGAAGCGGGCGAAATGCGGCAGGCCCGCGCGCAGGGCCGGCATCCAGGTACCCGGCAGGTCCGGCGCGATCTCCATCCGGTCGATCACCTCCCCGGAATAATTCGCCTGCGCGATACCGAGCAGGTCACGCTGGTCCGCTTCGGAGCGGACCTTGCCTTCGAGCACGAGGCCTTCCGGAGTGTGCCGCGCGGTCCACGAGGCGATGCCCTTCAGCAGCGGCGCGCCTCTATAAGGTGCGGCGAGCGCCTGCACCTGCGCGGCGATCAGGGCACGTGCGGCCGGATCGGTCTCGGTCGCGCTGATCCGCAGCGTGTCGTTGATCAGGCGCACCTCGCCGGCATCCGTTTCCGCGAGCGTCTCCAGGCCGAAGCGCGCGACGCCCTGCCAGTTGCCGCCCGGCACTCCGGCCGTCACCTTCATGTCGTTCTGCGGGCTGACCCCGCCGGACAGGCGCGAGGCCTCGGCGATCAGTTGTTCGCCGATCCTGCGCGACGGGATATGGCCCGACAGGCGGAAGCTGCCGTCCGGCAGTTTCTCCGCACGCCAGACAAAGGGCGAGACCGGCGTACCCGGTACGACCGCCACTTCCACGACGGTGACACCGCCGACCACGACCCCGCCCGGCCAGGCGGCGTGCAGCACGGTTTCGGCGGCGGCCATGGCGGCGTCTTCCGAGGGCGCTGCCCCCAGAAGCACGGCCCTCTGGCCGTTCATGCGCACATGCGCCCAGTCATAGCCGCCACGGGCCAGGGCGGCGTTGGCGTCCTGTTCAAGCTGCGCGGCCAGGTTTGCAGGCCGTTGCGGAGACTGATAGAGCCCCCACCATCCCGTCGCCACGAGGCCTGCGAGCGCGGCCGGCGCAACCAGGTAGTCGAGCAATTTCATGCGGGACCCCGCTAACCTCCTGTTAGGCATTCCCTTTGTGATGGGATGCCCTATTCAGGGTTCCGTCGCAAGAGTCCCCCGCACGCCAGAAACGGCCCCATGAAACGCCCGCCCGAAACCCTCACCTCCCCCTCCAATCCCCTGATCAAGACGCTGAAGAGTCTCGAGCGGAAAAAGGACCGTCAGGCGACCGGCCTGTTCCTCGCCGAGGGTGCCCGGCTGGTCGAACAGGGCCTCGCGAACGGTTGGCAGCCGGACACGCTCGTGATCGCCGCCGCGGTCGCCGACCGGCCGCATGTCGCCGCCCTCGCCGACAAGGCCGAGGCAGCCGGCGCGCGGATCGTGCTCGTGCCCGAGCGGCTGATGAGCAAGGTCACACATAAGGACAATGCGCAGGCCGTGATTGCCACATTCAGGCAGCGCAGGATCACGCTCGCCGACATCAGGATCACGGGTGCCGACAGGAAGGCGCTCTATGTCGCCCTCTATGAAGTGCGCGATCCGGGCAACCTGGGCACCATCCTCAGGACCGCCGACTGTGCCGGGGTGGACGGAGTCATTCTCGTCGGAACCTGCTGTGATCCTTACAGTTTCGAGGCTGTGAGGGCGTCCATGGGCTCAGTCTTCGACATGCCCTTCGCCGTCGCCTCCCATGAAGAATTCGAAGCCTGGCGCCGCAAGGCCGGCCTCGCCTCGGTCGCCGCTTCCGTGAACGGCACCGCCCGCCACGATCTGGTGAATCTGCAACAGGATACGGTCATCCTGATGGGCAACGAACAGGCCGGTCTCCCACCCGCCGTCGAGGCCCAATGCGACCAGCTGGTGCTGATTCCGATGCGGGGGGGCGCGGATAGTCTGAACCTGGCGCAGGCGACGGCGATCATGGTCTACGAAGCCTGGCGGCAGCGGGATTTCCAATGAAAACAGAGACTAATCTGCTTATCGCAGACGATTGGGAAGATTACGCCCTGCTCGATTCCGGGCATTTGCAGAAGCTGGAAAGGTTCGGCAGCCAGACGGTTATCCGGCCGGATCCGCAGGCCTTCTGGAACCCCGCGCGGCCGGTCGACACCTGGCGCGCCGACGCACGCTTCTCGAGCAAAAACAATGATGAAGACGGCTCCGGCCAATGGGAGACCCTGTCCCCGAAGGCGCAGGATACCTGGCCGATGCGGTGGAATGGCCTGACCTTCTCCGCCCGGCGAACCGCGTTCCGCCACATGGGCGTCTTCCAGGAGCACTCGGTCCACTGGCGTTTCGCCCAGGACCAGATCCGCAGAAACACTTCAGGTAAACCATGCAAGGTCCTGAATTTGTTCGGTTATACGGGAATGATGTCGCTCGCCTGCGCCGCCGCCGGCGCCGACGTTGTCCACCTGGATGCGAGCCCGAAATCCAACGGCTACGGCAAGGACAACCAGGCCATGAGCGGCCTCGACGACAAGCCGATCCGATGGATCGCCGACGACGCCATGAAGTTCACCGCGCGCGAATTGCGCCGCGGCAACCGCTACGACGCGATCATCCTGGACCCCCCGAAATTTGGACGCGGTCCAAAGAACGAGACCTGGCGCTTCGAGGAAAATCTCCCGGAATTACTGGACACTATACGCGACCTTTTAAGTGACGAACCGCGTTTCGTAATCCTTACCGCGTACGCCGTGCGCCTCTCCTATATTGCCCTCGCCCAGGCCCTCGGCGACCGCCTGGCCCCGTTCGGCGGCGTCATGGAAATGGGCGAGATGGCCCTGCCCCAGAAAGACTCGGACCGGCTGCTGCCGACGGCGATCTATGCCCGTTGGCGGATAGGCTGACGCCTCTCCGGCGGGATTGGAATCCGCCTGTCCGCGGGTAACGCGGATGCCCGGAAACATGCCCGACCGGAGCCCGAAAACAGGGCAAAATGCCAGAACACAAGGGGGGTGACTCCCCGAACGCAGGGCCCGTATGCCCGAACGTTTTCCCCAGAGCAATTTTTGCAGCCCAAAAGAAAACGGCGGTCCCGAAGGACCGCCGTTCCCGATTTTGTCGTTAGGCGAGCCGACTTAGAAGTCGAACGTCGCACCGACGAAGATGTAGCGGCCGAGGGCGTCGTAGGTCTGCGGGTAGGTGTTACCGTTACCCGTGGTACCCGTCGAAGCCGAAAGCGGCGGATCGTCGTCCAGAACGTTGTTCACACCGAAGCGGAACGACACCCAATCGCGAGCGGCCCACTGGCCGGCGAGGTCGATGTAGTTCTGTGCATCGAGCGTGGAGTCGACGCGGCCAGTTGCACCGGTGTCGATATCCACGGCGCCGATGTAGCGCCAGGTTGCGGAGACATCGAGCCCATCAACCGGGGTGACCCAGTTCACGCGGGCGCGGTGACGCCATTCCGGGGTCGGCGTGAAGCAGTCGTTGCCGTACTTGCCGACGCAATCGTACTCGGCGAAGGACTGACCGATCGGATCAACATCGAAGCTGTCCAGGTACGTGCCGTTCATGGACAGGTTGACCTTGCCGAGCGTGCCGATGTCGAAGCCGTAAGCGGCTGCGAGGTCGATACCCGACGTGGTGATGCCACCGATGTTCACGTTCGTGTCGATGACGTTACCGGTGCCGACCCAGAGCTGGCCATTGGCGTTACGCTGGATGCGGCTACAGGCGTCTGCATCGCCTTCCAGGTAGCAGAGCTGCATCGTGACCGACGCACCAACCGTCGAAATCGCTTTCGTCAGTTCGATGTTGTAGTAGTCGAGCGATGCCGAGAAGCCCGGCAGGAAGGACGGCGTGGTGACGAAGCCGACCGTCAGGGTCTTGGCTTCTTCCGGCTCGAGGTCCGGGTTACCGCCCTGCAGGTAGTTGTACTGGCCAGCCGGCGAGTTCAGAGCACCGGAATTGGCCTGTGCAGCGTTCACCTGCCACGGGTTCGTACCGATACAGGCTGCACCACCCGTACCGTCGCCGGCCGGATCGGTGAAGTCGCAGAGGTCATCGTCCAGGTCGAACAGGTTGAAGCCCTGAGCCTGGAAGAGGTCGATGACGTTCGGCGCGCGGACGGCCTGCTGGTAGCTGACGCGGAAGCGGATGTCAGAGGTCGGGGCATAGTCGCCGCCGATCTTGTAGGCATCCGAGCTCTTGCCCGTCGAGTAGTCGGAGTAGCGGTAAGCGCCTTCGATGGAGAGCGATTCGATACCCGGCTTGCCTTCGACCAGCGGGAGCTGGAATTCGCCGAAGGCTTCGTACACGTCGATCGAGCCCGAGAGACCGATCGTCGGGCCGCCCTGACCTGCACCGTCACCCGTTGCGAACGAGTTGTCGGTGATGGATTCGAGCGAGTCGCGGCGGTATTCGGCACCGAATGCGACCTGGAGGCCGGTTTCAGCCGACGGCGATTTGAGGCCGTACTGGCCGAGGTCGCCGGTGATCGAGCCCGAAACGATGTTCTGGGTCGTGGTACCGGACTGAAGCAGCGGAACCTGCAGGTAAGCCAGTGCTTCCGGCGTCACGCCGCCAATCGACCAGACGTTGTACGGGACACAGTTCGGATCGGTACCGTCGAGGACCGAGGCGCAGACTGCTTCGCCCGAATCCGGGTCGGCGACGACATCCATGGCGCGCTGGAGGCGGGTCACGGAGAATTCGTTGCCGTAGCTACGGTTCAGGGTGACCTGAGCGTAGGAAGCCGACAGGTCGTACGACCAGCCCGGTGCCTTGAACAGATCGCCGCGGATACCAACGAGACCGCGGTAGGTCTGGTAGCCGAGGTTGTCCTGACGGCCGCCACCTTCAACGTTCCGGCGGCCGAAGTAGGCCGGGGAAACGCCGCCGAACGGGTTAATGACGAGGTTGCCATCGCCGTCGAGGGACGGAGCGCCGCCCGTGAGAGCGTCCTGCACGCCGAGGGTCGCGTTGACCCAGGCCTGACCGACCAGCGGATCCTCGAAGCCGGCGATGAAGTCTGCGACTTCGTCGTCAGCCGTATCCGGATCGTCTTCGATATCCGGAACCAGGTCGACTTCACACAGGCCAGCGCGCTGGTTGGCCGAGAGAAGCGGGTTGTCGCAGCTGACGCCCTGGGTCACGAAGAAGTTGCCCGACGGTGCGATCTGGGCGCGCGACTGATAGTCCATGAACATGAACTGGGTGTAGGCTTCGACGTTGTCGTTGATCTGGTAGTGGCCGTTGAAGCCAACCGAGTAACGCTCGTCCGGACGCTGGTAGTAGTTCAGCGGGCCGTAGTTGTACTGATAAGCGCTCGACCAAGGGATGAAATCGCCGGTCGTCTGATCCAGCGAGTAGTCGAAGCTGTTGAAGTCCGTGATACGGCCCGGGTAGGACGTCGACGAACCGCCGCAGTTGAAGTCGCCGCTGGCAGCGAGACCGATTGCACAAGCCGAGTAGTCGCGGTTGGCTTGCAGGACGGCGTCGTTGTTACGGTAGCCGATCCAGCCCGTGAGGTTTCCACGGCCGTCATCGGTGTTCACACCCATGATGGCGGTGATCTCTTTCGAGTAGCCGTCGTCGACATTGTCGTTCGGCAGTTTGAACTGCGACGGGTTGGTCTGCGAACGCTGGGCGATCACGTCGCGCAGGCTGCCGTTCGTGTCGTAGTCGTTGTTGTGCTGGTAGAAGCCGTACTGGGTGTCGACCTGCACGCCTTCGAAGTCGTCCTTCATGATGAAGTTGACAACGCCGGCCACAGCGTCCGAACCGTAAACAGCCGAAGCGCCGCCCGTCAGGACGTCAACGCGCTCAACCATCTGGCTGGGGATGAGGTTAAGGTCGGCAGCGGCGTCGTTCGGCGAACCGTACGGCATGCGCTTGCCATCGATGAGGACCAGCGTGCGCGTTGCGCTGCCGCCGAGGTCGAGGTTACGCAGCGAAACGGTAGCCGTACCGGATGCGCCGTTCGACACGGTCGAGTTCTGCGAGGCGAAGGCCTGCGGAAGCTGGGTGACCAGGTCTTCAACGCGGGTCACGCCCTGAAGCTTGATGTCGTTGGCGGAAACCGACGTCACCGGGCTGGTGGTGGTCAGGTTCGGCTGAGCGATACGCGAGCCGGTCACGTAGACCGTTTGCTGGCGCGCCGTCGCGTCTTCCGCGGCGGGTGCCACGGTGTCGACAGCGTCGTCTTCCTGAGCGATGGCGATCATGCTCGCCTGCGCCATAAATGCCGCGCCCGCAAAAACGGACGAGGCAAGCAGGCGGGACTTCATGGATTTCCCGTTCACTATATTACCTCCAAAAGTTAAACTGCGTCTGTCACAAGACGCATGCCCGGACCCCTGAATCCGGGACTTGGCTAATTCGTAAGGCCCTGTTCACGCCAGCGTCAACGCACCGTTACTGTTCTGTCATCGAAAGCGGCCGGGTGTGGTTTATTTGCCTCAGTTTCAAGCCCAACCTGTCATCAGGTCAGTAGAAAACTCAGCACAACCAGCCCGATGCCCAGCAGAAAGAGCACGGTTATGCCCAGGATCAGCAATATCGAGGTACGAAGGCCCGCCATGACTGGGCCGGTGGCGTAGGTGACACGGAGCTGGCGGTAGAGGTACCAGATGCCCCAGGCGCTGCCGGCGGTGGCCAGCCAGGCCGGCGGAACGTGGAGAAACGCCGCGGCGAGCAGCAAAAGCGTGGACAAACCATAAACAAAGGTCTGGAAGTGCAGCGCCGTGATGACGTGGTCGTACACATAGACGCCGCGCCGCCAAGCATAGAGACCGGTCAGCATCAGGGCCAGCAGCGGCGCGAACAGGAGGCTGAAACGCGGCGCCCATTCGCGCAGCCGGGCGCCGAACCGGTCCTGGTTCTCGAACACGTTGGCGACCCTGTCGGCGGCCTGATGGACCTTTTCGGCCTCGGCGCCGGTCATGCCGGTCTGCTCGTCGAGTACCTCGTTGAGGGCGTGGCGGTCCACCTTCCCTTCCGAGATCACGCCATCGGGCACGGTAGGGGCCGTTTCCATCTGCGCCATGGCCGCCTCGATCGCCGCCTTCGCCTCCGGCGTCAGGTCCCGATCCGCGAGCTGGCCCTGCATCTCGGCCAGCGCGGCCGTGCGGTCCGCCTCCGAGACGATCGCCCCCTCCCCGCCATTGAGGTTCAGTTTCCAGTCCGCATACCAGCCGAGCCGGTCACCGAGGCCGAACACGGTGAGGAAGAACAGGACCGAGGCCAGCAGGAACAGGCGGAACGGCGGCACATAGCGAGCGCGCTTGCCGTCCAGGTAGTTGCGAGTCACCCGGCCCGGCCGGAACAGCAGCATCGGCACGGTACGCCAGAGCCGGCTGTCCAGCGCGAACGTATCCGCAAGGCTGGACATGATCAGGCTGAAGAAAGGCCGGTGGAAGTTCGAAGCGAGCTGGCCGCAGCGCGTGCAGTAGCGCTCGGCCACGATTGTCCCGCAGTTGCGGCAGGGCTCGCCAGGCGGTTCGACCTGATGGTGCTCGCCCGATGTCAGTCCGCCGAGCGAGGCGGCCCCGGCCACTTCAAGCTCGTGACTCATGCCGCCTCCCCCTGTTCAGCGACGTTTATTCCGCCGGTTTTATACCATCCCGGCACATGAAACGCGAGCGGTGCTGGTCCTTCGCATTGTCCTCGTAGCCGGTCAGGGTCGGGTCCACGAGGTTCTTGGTGACCTGGAACCACATCGGCGTGATCGGGTAGTCGTTCAGCATCAGCTTCTCGGCTTCGGCGAAGGTTTCGGCCCGCTTGTGCAGGTCCAGCTCCGCATTCGAGCGCTGCAGCAGGGCGTCGTATTCGGGATTGGCATAGTCGCCATAGTTCTGCTGGCCGGTGTCGGATTTCAGCAGGTAGAGGAAGTTGATCGGATCGTCGAAGTCCGCGACCCAGGCCGCGTCAGCGACCGTGAAGTCCGACTGGCGCAGGCGTGCGTAGAGGACTTTCGTGTCCTGCTTGACGATGGTCGGCTTCACCCAGGGCGCGATCTCGGCCCAGTTGGCCTGAGCGACCGGCGCAACTTTCGGGTTGTCGTCAGTCGAGCGGTGGATGAATTCGAACTCCAGCGGCTTGTTCGGGCCGAAACCGGCTTCCTCCAGAAGGCGTTTCGCCTCGGCGAGGCGTTCGGCGCGCGGCATGGATTTCCAGTCGAGTTCCGGACGCGGCACATCATAATTGTCCATGCCCGGCGGCACGAAGGAATAGGCCGGCTGGAAGCCCGGCGTCAGCACGCTCTTCACCATGAACTCGCGGTCGAGCGCCATGGACAGGGCCTTGCGGACGCGCACGTCGTCGAAAGGCGCCACCTTGCCGTTGAACGTCCAGTAGGTCGTGTTCAGCGAGGGCGTGGTGCGCACCCAGCCCGGCAGCTTGGCCTCGATCTCGGCCTGGCGGGCGCCGTCGAAGGCATTGTTGATGTCGAGTTCGCCGGCCTGGATCTTGTTCTCGACCGAGGTCAGGTCCTCAAGCTCGAAATAGACCACGCGGTCGAAGCAGGCTTCGGCCGCGCCGAAGCCGGTCGGGTTCTTGTCGGCGACGAGCTGGTCGCCGGTACGCCAGTAGACCAGCTTGTAGGGACCGTTCACCACGATGTTCTGCGGCTGGATCCAGGCGTCGCCATAGGTGTCGATGACGTGGCTCGGGACCGGATAGGTCGTGTAGTGCGAGAGGAGGCCCGGCAGGTAGGGCGCTGGGTATTCCAACGTGATCTCGAGCGTCTTGTCGTCGATGGCGCGGGCGCCCAGCTCTTCCGGCGGCAGCTTGCCTTCATTGATCGGCGCGGCGTTCTTGATGAGGTACAGGAGCGAGGCATATTGCGACGCGACCTCCGCGGACTGGATGCGGCGCAGGGCATAGACGAAATCGTTCGCCGTCACCGGATTGCCGTCAGACCAGTTGTAGTCGCCGATGTGAAAGGTCCAGACGAGGCCGTCATCGCTGGTCTCCCAGCTGGTCGCCATGCCGGGCCGCGGGCGCGCATCCGGTCCATCGGTGGTCAGGCCGATGAACATGTCGCCGATGATGATATTCTCCCATTGCGCCGAGGACTTGTGCGGGTCGAGCGTATCGACCTTGGCAGAGATGCCGCGGCGCAGGGTCGGCACGTCTCCTGCCTTTTCGCCACCGCCGCCGCAGGCAGCGAGGACGAGGGCCAGGGCACCGGCGGCCGCGAGGTGCGGCATTCGGGAGAAAATCATTCACATACTCCAGTTCGTGTCGGACTTGGGTCTCTTGATTGGGCTGTTTGCTGCCAGATGGCGAAAGAAATGAAAAGACTTTGCGGATTCTGAATGAATGGAAGCTGAGTTTGCCCGCATACTGTCACCTCCCCTTCCCGTGTCGGCCCCGATTTGCCAGAAATGCCGGCAGAGAGGGGCACGCCAGTGCCCGAACCCCGAGGAAATGCCGTCATGATCCGTCCGCTCGCCTTCATCGCCGTCCTCAGCCTGACCGCCCTGCCTGTGCTGGCGGAAGAGGTCTCCACGTCTGACGTCTATGCCTGCAAGGACATTGCAGGCGATAGCGAACGGCTCGCCTGCTACGACGCGGCAGTCGGCCGCCTGAAAGCCGCAGAGGACGCCGGCGAGGTAAAGACCTTCACCCGCAAGGAAGTCGAGGAAGTGCGGCGCGACAGCTTCGGCTTCTCCATCCCGTCGCTTCCGAAGCTCGCCTTCGGCAGCAAAGACGGCGGCGACAAAGCCGTGACGGAAGACCTGAAGGAAGTGACCTTCCCCATCAAGTCGATCGGCGGCGAACGCGGCGCGCTCCGCATCACGCTGGAGAACGGTCAGGTCTGGGCGCAGACCGACGACAAGGGCGTCAATCCGCGCGGCCAGAAGGAAGCGCGCATCTACAAGGCTGCCCTTGGCAGCTACAAGATGAAACTGGACGGCGGCCTCGCCTTCCGCGTCGAGCGCGTGAAATAAGCGCCCGCCAAGCGTTCACCGGTCCACTTTTCAGGAAAATTCCCAGCTGTCCGGTTGATCCCGGGCAGCCCTTTTCCCTATCCGTCATTTTGAAGTCAGTCCGGAAGGAGAGTGGTCATCGCCGGCAACGATGAAAAGCAGACAAGAGAAAAACTGGCGCTGAGGATCCGCTGGCTGAAGCGCGCCCGCCCGCCTGTCCTGTTCGCCCTGCTCGGGACGGCGGTCCTCGCGGCACCACAAACCGGCCTGGCGCCCGATTGGGAAAAGCTTGGCGAATGGCCGAACGTTGTCGCCACGATCTGCTTCATCGGCACCATCGGCTGGACCGTCGGCACCCTGGTCGACGGGCTGACCAAGCGCCATCTCGCGCGGCTCAAGCTCAACGAGCCTGACAACCTGCAAGCCCGAAAATCTGCAACACGGCTGGATGTCGTGCGCCGTGTCTGGGTCGTTGCGGTCGCCCTGATCACGGTTGCCGCAGCACTGACCGTCATTCCCGGCGTGAAACAGATCGGTGTCAGCCTGTTCGCGTCGGCGGGGATTGCAGGCATCGCGGTCGGCCTTGCGGCGCGGCCGATGCTGTCGAACCTGATTGCCGGCCTGCAGATCGCCTTCACCCAGCCAATCCGGCTCGACGACGCCGTCGTGCTCGAGGACGAATGGGGCTGGATCGAGGAGATCGGCCTCTTCTATGTCGTGGTGCGGCTATGGGACTGGCGGCGCCTGATCGTGCCGCTCTCGTATTTTATAGAACAGCCTTTCCAGAACTGGACGCGCAAGTCCGCCTCGATCATCGGCAGCGTGTTCTGGTCGGTCGACTATCGCGCGCCGGTCGGCGAAATGCGCGACAAACTGAGGGACATCTGCGAGGCGACGCCGCTCTGGGACGGCAATGTCGTGAACATGCAGGTGACGGAAGCGGACGGCAATTCGATCCGGGTGCGGGCGCTCGCCAGTGCCGTGAACTCACCCAATGCCTGGGACCTGCGCTGCCTGATCCGTGAAAAGATGATCGCCTGGTTGCAGGAGACCCATCCGGATGCCCTGCCCCGGATGCGCGGCGAGCTGGATGGGCCTGCGCGGATGTCGCCTCAGACCGGGCGGATGGAATAGACGGCCGTCGCGGTCATGACGACCGTGCTGCCGACCGATGCAGACCCGCCGGCAAACAGGATCGTGCGCGTGCGCCGGTCGATCCGGGTGTCGAAGCCGGGCGTTCCGGGCGTGTCGACGCGGGCCGACACATCCATGGTGACCGAGACGAGGTCGACAGCTTCCGGCGCGACGAGCTTTTCCGCCGCGGACCGGATTGCGGCCATGAGATCGAGCGCAAGTTTCTCATCCGCCTGAAGCGTTGCGGCCTCGGTCATGTGTCATTTCCCCTGTTCCGGTCGCCCTGCACATAGAGGCGGCGCGCGGAAATGAAAAGGGCCGGGCTCCGCGGGGACGGGTGGGCCCGGCCCTTCATGGGCCGATACGTCCGGCTCGGGTGGGTGGGGGACCGGCCGTATCGTGAGGTTTTACGGGCGCGATGGCCTGCCGGATCGCCGGGGCTGGAAAGATTGTGCGTAAAAGAAAAAGCCGCCCGGTGGAGGGCGGCTTTTCGTCTGTAGTGGATATTGCAGATCAGGCGGCCTTGCTGTCTTTCGCGCCCAGGGCGGCGGCGTCGAGGTCCGAGCCGATCAGGTCGCCCAGATGGCCGAAACCGGTCAGGCCGTGGAAGGCTTCCATATGCGCCGAGATCGCCGGCAGAAGGGCGCCGATATCCTTGTGGTCGAGGCCGATACCCTGAAGCGACGTGATCATGTCGCGCGCCACGAGGCGCTTGCCGCCCGGCGTCTGCTCGATCATGCGGGCGATGATACCGACCGGTGCGCCAAGATCGTTGCCCGTGCGGGCGGCCAGGGCGCGGGCGCCAGGAATCGTCCTGAACATGGCCGTAGCGAAAGGCGAAGCCTGCCGCTCGGCTGCATTCAGGACGATCCCCAGTGCCTGTCTGGCAATAGGTTCCGCAAGGCCGCCAGTTTTAGCGATGTGCGCCGTGAGAGCATTTAGCATGGGCGAAGGCACTCCTAAGATTAACGGCCTTGGGAGGTTCCATTAACTCCTGACAGCCTTTCCGTTTCGTTACCGGACGCGTGAAATTCACAAGCGGATGTCAGTCTTTCGGAAGCAATTCCGGCTGAGGCGTAAACAAACGGCACCGGTTTGTTTACGAAGCGTGCCCGGATTGCCACTATGGTCCCCAAAGCAGGGGCAGATGATGATCCGGATCGGCATTCTCGGCGCGGCGAAGATTGCGCCCAAGGCCATTCTCCAGCCGGCGATCCGGCGGAGCGACTGCCAGGTCGTCGCCGTCGCTGCCCGCGATGGCGAACGCGCGAAATCCTACGCGGCCCAACACGGCATTCCGCATGTCGCAGACTCCTATGAAGCGCTGCTCGCGCGCGACGACATCGACCTCGTCTACAACGCCCTGCCCCCGCACCGGCATGCCGACCTCTCCATCGCCGCGCTGAAGGCCGGCAAGCCGGTCCTCTGCGAGAAGCCTTTCGCGATGAACACGGACGAGGCGGAAGTAATGGTCGCCGCGTCTGCCGAGACGGGCCTGCCGCTGATGGAGGCTTTCCATTACCGCTTCCATCCCGCCTTCCTGCGCGTGCTGGGCATCGTGCGCAGCGGGCATCTCGGCGGGATCGTCGGCATGGAAGGCGACTTCTCGCTGACGATCCCCTACCGACCCGGTGAGCTGCGTCACACACTGGAAGTCGGCGGCGGGGCGCTGATGGATCTTGGCTGCTACCCGGTCCACATGTTGCGCACGCTGGCCGGAGCCGAGCCCTCTGTCGTCTCGGCCGAGTGCCATTGCGAGCGACCGGGCGTCGACCTCTCGACCCATGCGCGGCTGAACTTCCCCGGCGACGTGCCCGGGTCCGTCATGACCTCGATGTCGGAAACGGTGACGCGCCGGGTGATGGTCCATGTCGAATGCACCGAAGGCTCGGTCACCTATACCAATCCGGTCGCCCCGCATCTCGGCCACACGATCGAGGTGCGCCGCAAGGGCGACACCACGACCGAAACCCTGCCCGGCGAAACGACCTACGATTATCAGCTCGCCCATGTGATGGACGTGCTGGAACATGGCGCCACGCCGCTGACCGGCGGGACGGATTCGGTGGCGAACATGCGCCTGATCGATGCGATCTACCGGGCCGCCGGCCTGCAGCCGCGGGGCACGGCAGCAGCGTCTTGAACTCCGGCCCGGCCCCGTGATATCCGGACACCATTGCAACAGGCGCTGAGCGCGGTCTCTTCATGAGGATGAGGCAACCGCGGCGCAGGATAAGTCCTGTGTGCGACGCCGACCGGCACCCTCCAGGACATCCGAAGAGCCAGGAGTAGTGCCCGTGAAGACCATTATCGAACCCTTCCGCATCAAGTCGGTCGAGCCGATCCGCATGACCACCCGCACCGAGCGCGAGGCCTTGCTGAAGGCGGCGAGATACAATCTGTTCAAGCTGCATTCGGACGATGTGATCATCGACCTCCTCACCGACAGTGGCACGTCCGCCATGAGCGCGGCGCAATGGGGCGCCGTGATGACGGGCGACGAATCCTATGCCGGCGCGCCGAGCTTCTACCGGTTCGAGGCAGCCGTCCGCGACCTGATGGACTTCGCCCACATCATCCCGGCCCACCAGGGCCGTGCCGCCGAGCACCTCCTGTTCTCGCTGATCGCAAAGCCTGGGCACGTCATCCCGTCGAACACGCATTTCGACACGACCCGCGGCAATATCGAGGCGATGGGCGCCGAGGCCGTCGACCTGCCGATCCCGGAAGGCAAGGTTCCCGCATTCAACCACCCCTTCAAGGGCAACATGGACCTGAAGGCGCTGGAAACGCTGCTGGAAGTGCGCGGCGCGGACGTGCCGGCCGTGATGATGACGATCACCAACAATGCCGGCGGCGGACAGCCGGTGAGCCTCGAAAATATCCGCGGCGCAGCGGAGATCGCGCATGCGCACGGCAAGCCCTTCTTCATCGACGGCTGCCGCTTTGCCGAGAATGCCTGGTTCATCAAGCTGCGCGAGCCGGGCCAGCAGGGTCGCTCGATCAAGGAGATCGTGCGCGACACGTTCGCCGTTGCCGACGGCATGACGATGAGCGCCAAGAAGGATGCTTTCGCAAATATCGGCGGCTGGCTCGCCCTCAACGACGACGCGCTGGCAGAGCGTGCGCGCACCCTGCTGATCCAGACGGAAGGCTTCCCGACCTATGGCGGCCTCGCCGGACGTGACCTCGACGCCATCGCGCAGGGCCTGAAGGAAATCATTGACGAGGATTACCTCCGATACCGTGTACGGACGAATGCCTATATTGCCGAGCGGCTTGATGCGCTGGACGTACCGGTAGTGAAGCCGGCAGGTGGGCATGCCGTGTTCATCGACGCGCGCGCCTTCCTGCCGCATATCGACCCGCTGGAATATCCGGGCCAGGCCCTCGCCTGCGCCCTCTACGAGGCCGGCGGCATCCGTGGCTGCGAGATCGGGACAGTCATGTTCGGACGCAAGCCCGACGGCAGCGAGGAACCGGCGCGCATGGACCTTGTCCGTCTCGCCATGCCGCGCCGCGTCTACACGCAGTCACATGCCGACTATATCGTGGAAGTCTTCGAGGAACTTGCGGCCACGAAGGATTCCCTCCGTGGCCTGAAGATCGTGAAGGAGCCACCGATGATGCGGCACTTCACGGCTGAGTTCGAACCGCTCTGAGGCTCAGGCGGCGTCTTTCGCGCGCTCGATCCATTCCTCGACTTCTTCTTCCATGAAGATGTCGTCGCCGCGGCGCACCCGCTCGCCTTCGGGCGAGTTGAGGAATTCCGTGGCGAGCAGGAACAGCGTGCGCGCAGGTGCCTCGGCCAGCTCCTTGCTGGTGCGGATACCGGCGCCGACCATGATCTGCACGTCGTGAACGCGCAGGCCGGGCACGTCCATCATCAGGCGTGTCTGGTCCTGCCAGTCGCGCAG
Source organism: Hyphomonas sp. (assembly GCA_041398365.1). Classification (GTDB taxonomy): domain Bacteria; phylum Pseudomonadota; class Alphaproteobacteria; order Caulobacterales; family Hyphomonadaceae; genus Hyphomonas. The sequence continues at coordinate 25,420 of JAWKUV010000001.1, forward strand.
GGTCTCGCTGTCGATATAGTGGACGTCCAGCATGAAGGCCGTCTCTTCAATATCGCAATCGAGCAGGTCGCCGATCGTGTAGATGCCGACATCTTCGAGGCGAGCGGCGGTCTTCGGTCCGATGGACGGGGCATCGACGACCGGGTCCTCGCGGGTCAGCGTCGCGCCGCGGGAATGACCGCCCTCGTCCTCATCGGACGCTTCGGCTGACTCTTCCTCGTCGGCCTCGGCGGAGTCGTCATACTCCTCCGCCTCGTCCTCATCCTCGTATTCGGCGTCCTCGTCATACTCCTCCTCGTCATATTCCTCGTCGTCGGACTCATCGTCCTCATCGTATTCCTCGTCAGAGTCCTCGTCCTCGTCCTCGTCGAAGTCTTCGTCTTCCTCGTAGTCGGAATCCTCGTCTTCGTCTTCGTCGTATTCCTCGTCGTCCTCGTCATCGTCGCCGGCGGAGAGCTCGGCCTCTTCCTCGGCGTATTCCTCCTCGGCGGCGTCATCGCCTGCGTCGAGTTCAGCTTCGTCTTCCGACTCGTCCTCGATATAGTCCTCGTCGTCGACCTCGGCGTCCGCTTCATCCTCTTCGGAGAGTTCGGCCTCGTCCTCGTCTTCGGTCGGCGCTTCGTCCTCGTCGACGAAGTCCTCTGCCTCATCTTCGATTTCTTCAGCCTCGTCCTCGATCTCTTCGACTTCTTCGATGATGTCGTCCTCGATGGTCTCCGGCTCGGCAATGGCGGCAGCAGTCGGCGCGGCCATGGCCACGGTTTCGGCCACGACTTCCTCGGCTTCGACCTCTTCCATGTCCTCCCCTTCCGGGCGGACATGCGCAGAGCCGACCGGGCCGATCGCCTGCTTGTCGAGCTCTTTCAGCGGCACACGGAGGACCTGGGAGGCATGCAGCTTGCGGATGAACTTGTCGTCCTCCGGAAGCGACTTGATGACCTTCCCGGTCTTCTGGAATTCCTTGTACATACGCTCGACCTGCGCGCGGTCGCCCGCATCGGCGAGCTTCGCGGTGATCCAGCGCAGCGGGATGTCGAGCGTCTCGATATAGCCCTGCAGGGTGAGGTGCACTTTTGGCGGGGCGACCGCCGCTTCCTCGACCGCGCGGGAGACAAGCGCGGCAAAGCCGGCCGTTGCGTAGGCGACCAGTTCGGCAATCGCCTCGCGCATCGTGTCGTCCAGGCCGGCAGGCGGATGGGCGACGCCGCGATGGATGTCATAATGGTCGATGAACGTGTGATAATAGGTGTTCGACAGGGTCGCGCCTTCCAGCACCATGTCGGACACGAAGCCCACGCCGTCCGGCACGCGGACGTTCGGGTAGCCGTTTGCCTCGATCAGTTCGTCGATCTCCGGGCGCGACTTGGCGATCGACCATTCCACGGCCCGGTGAATGACGTTCTCTTCCTCGGTCTGCGCCGTATGGAAGGGCTGGATCGGGTCGGCATAGTAATGGCTGAGCACGCCGAGGGCGTAGGCGGCCTTGCTCCACTGTTTCGCACGCAGCAGTTCGACCGAGCGGGCATACCATTCGGTCGCCTTGTCGCGGGCGCCGCCCCACTGACCCTCGTTGACGTGGCAGACGTGGTTCTTGAAGTCCTTGAACGTCGAATCGGGTGCCTTGGCCCCTTCCAGAAGGTGTTCGTGATGGACCAGGAAGACCGACTTCCAAGCCTCGCCCTGCTCCCCGCCGATCAGCGAAAGCGCATCAAAAGCAATGAAATGATGGGTGGAACGGCAGCGATTGGCGCGAACGACACGTTCGAGCAGGGACATGGGCAGACTCCTCAGCCTGGCAGAATTGTCAGGCTAAGGAGTGCTTTAACTTGGTTACCCGGTTGTTAACCCTTCCCGCAGGGGGAGAAGATTTTTTCCGCCTCAACGTACAGCAAAATCGGTAGGTTCGGAGCTCTTGCCCTTGCTGTCGGTTTCGCCTTTCGGCTGGCCGTGCTTGCCGGGGCCCATGAAGCCAAACAGGTGGCCCGCGACCTTGCGGATCTGGATCTCTTCCGAGCCCTCGGTGATCCGGTAGCGGCGGTGGTGGCGGTAGATGTGCTCGAACGGCTTGTGGCGGGAATAGCCGATGCCGCCGTGGACCTGCATCGCCCGGTCGGCCGCCTCGCAGACCAGCCGGTTGGCGTAGTAGTTACACATCGACACCTTGTCCGAGAGGCGGATGGCGACTTCCGGCTTCGACATCTGGTCCATTTCCCAGGCGGTCTTGAAGATCAGGAGGCGCAGCATCTCGGCCTGGGTGGCGAGTTCTACAAGCGGGAACTGGATCGCCTGGTTGGTCGCGAGCGCCTTGCCGAACGGCTTGCGCTCACGGGCATATTTCACGCTCTCGTTGATGCAGTAGATCGCCGCCCCGCAGGAGCTGGCCGCCTGGCGGATCCGGTTCTCGTGGACGAAGTGCTGGGCGAGCGCGAGGCCGCCCTCTGGCGGGCCAAACACGGCATCCTCGGGCACCCAGACATCCTTGATGGTCAGGCGCGGGTGGTCCGTCGGCATGTTGAAGGTCCACATGTACTCTTCGATGATCACACCGGGGTCGCGCGCCGGGATGATCAGGCAGGTGATGCCCTTGGCGTCGCCGTCCTCCCCGCTCGTGCGGCAGAACAGCATGATGTGGGTCGCGACATGCATGCCGGTGATCCACATTTTCTCGCCATTGATCAGCCAGCCGTCCTTGCCGTCCTTCTTGTGGCGGACGGCGCGGGTTTCCATGTGGGTCGCGTCGGAGCCGTGGTGCGGCTCGGTCAGGCCGAAACAGGCGAGGAACTTGCCTTCGAGGGCGGCCGTCGCGAGGTGTTTCTGGTCCGGACGGGCAAAATCGCGCAGCATCAGGATCTGCGGGAAGTTGCCGACGATCGAGTGCTCGTTCTGCAGGTCGTTGTGCAGGCCGAGGCCCTTCTTGGCGAAGTGCTCGCGGATCACGGCCATGCCGAGGTTCGATCCGTTCTGGCCGCCGAATTCCGTCGGCAGCGCATAGCGCAGGTGGCCGGCGGCGTCGGCCCGGCGCTTGGCCTCCTTTAGGAGCAGCTCCCACTCGTGACGCGGCAGGCCGCCGTTTTCGAAGTCCGTCCGCGCCCATTCACGGCGATGGTCGAAGAAGCGGATGTTATCGTCCTGCTGCTCCAGCGGCTTGATCTCGTCTTCGATGAATTTGTCGAGCACGACCAGATAGTCGGCAATGTCCTTGGGAATGTTGAAGTCCATGGGGCGGTTCCTCCTGCCTCGGCGCGTATCCCTGCGCCGTTTCCAGCCCCCAGAATATCGAGGCGAAGGCGCGCGGCAATTTGTGCCGCGGGGGCAAGTGGCAAACTAAAATGTGGGAATAGAAAAAATCTAATCACTGAACAATTGACAAATCATTCAGCGATCATATTCTCTGTCGTACGGCTTCACCGGGCCGTATCATCCAAACGACAAAGGTTTCCTCCCATGACCTCTCGCTTCCTCCCCCTCGCCGTGACGGCCGCCCTCTCCGCCGCCACGCTTTTCGCCGCGCCGGCCTCGGCGGAAATCCAGCGCGTCCTGCAGCTGGATGTACAGTATGACGCCACCGTGCTCGGCACCGCTTCCGGCGCGGAAACTGTGCTGGAATCTCTGCAGGATCAGGCCACTTCCGCCTGCCGCTACAGCCGCCCCGTCACCGGCGCTCCGGCCCAGGACGATACCTGCATCGCCGAGATCGTCGCCAAGGCCGTGATGCAGATCGACGACCCCGAACTGACCCGCGTCTATGCCGCCCGCTCCGGCGAGCCGGCCCGCTTCCTGGCCGCACTTCAATAGACCGCAGGAGAAAAGAGCGCTGAACACTTGACGATTTTTTCAGCACTCTTTATTTGGACAGGGTCGGGGCGACCACCGCGCGCCGACCCTGAGACAAACAATAAGCTCCAAAAAAGGCATCCTCCCATGCTCCGTTCCGCATTTCTCGGCGTCGCCTTCCTGGGTCTGGCCGCACCCGCTTTCGCAACCAGCTTCACTTTCGAGACCGCCAAGCCGGTCGACGAAGTCCGCATCACCGTTATCGGCACGGTCTGGACCTGCCAGGACACGGTCTGCAAAGGCGACATGAACCGCAAGAAAGTGACGCTCGCCGACTGCAAGAAGATTGCGAAGAAGGCCGGCGAAATCACCACCTTCAAGAACGACAAGTCCGAGCTCTCGGCCGAAGAAATCGAAGCCTGCAAGGCTTCCGCACGCGCCAACTAAGCGCGTCCTTCGGGACCGATCTCTCCAGAGCCTCTCCTCGGGCCGCCTCGGGAAGCCGGGCGGCCTATTTTTTGGCATCAGCCTGCCGGTTCAGACGGCCGGCGCCGACTCGACCGGCTGCCACAGCTCCACCTTGCGCCCGTCCGGATCCATGACCCAGGCAAACTTGCCGTAGGATTCGATCATCGGCTCCCCTTCCAGGGGCACGCCCTCCGCCGCCAGATGCGCGAGCATGTCATCGAAATCGTCGATCATCAGGTTGATCATGAAGTCGCTGTCGGACGGCTTGAAATAATCGCTCTCTCCCTTGAACGGCGCCCAGATCGTGCGCGCACCATTCGGGAACAGGGCCGCCGAGTCGGCGTGGCCGAAACTCGTCCCGCCATATTCGTCGATCGCGATACCGAGCGCGCGCTTGTACCAGGCGCGGGTCGCCTCCACGTCCCTGCAGCGGAAGAACACCCCGCCCAGTCCGATCACTTTCGCCATGGCCCATTCTCCCCGGTTGGCTTTCCGTTTGCGCTGACGCATCCTGCACGAACCTGGGAGGATAACCGGCATGACGATTGAAGCCAAACGGACACCTGACGAGCGCTTCGCCGGCCTGCCGGGGTGGCCCTACGCGCCGCACTATGTCGACGACCTTCCGAACTATGAGGGCCTGCGCGTGCACTATGTGGACGAGGGCCCGGAGAATGCCGTACGCACCTATCTCTGCCTGCACGGGCAGCCGACCTGGTCCTACCTCTATCGCAAGATGATCCCGGTCTTCCTCGATTCCGGCGCCCGCGTGATTGCGCCGGACTGGCTGGGCTTCGGGCGCTCCGACAAACCGGTGGAAGAAAGCGTCTACACCTTCCATTTCCACCGCAACATGATGATCGAACTCATCAAGCGGCTGGACCTGCACGACATCACGCTTGTCTGCCAGGACTGGGGCGGCTTGCTCGGCCTGACCATTCCGCCGGAAATGCCGGAACGGTTCGAGCGCCTGATCGTCATGAACACGGCGCTGGCCGTCGGCGAGTCGCCCGGCAAGGGCTTCGACTCCTGGAAGGCCTACAACCGGTCGCAGCCCGACATGGACATCGCCGCCCTGATGAAGCGCGGCACACCGATTCTCTCCGATGCGGAAGCGGACGCCTATGCCGCCCCCTTCCCGGACGCGACCTACAAGGCCGGTGTCCGTCGCTTCCCGGAACTTGTCATGGTCGAGCCTTCGATGGAGGGCGTGAAGACCTCGAAGCGCGCCGCGGAATGGTGGGCGCGCGAATGGCACGGCGACACGTTCATGGCGGTCGGCGGGTCCGATCCGGTTCTCGGCAAGCCTGCCATGGAGCGGCTGCGCGCGCAGATCCGGAACTGTCCGGAACCCATGGTGATCGAGGAAGCCGGCCATTTCGTGCAGGAATGGGGCGCCCCCGTCGCCAAGGCCGCCCTGAAGGCGTTCGGGGAGCTTTGAGGGCTGCCTCGGCGGGCCGAGTGCAATAGACTCTGCAGATGACCGATTCTCTCCTTCGACCGGAAGCCGGCTGCGGCGCTGCCATTCTCGACGAGGAAGGCCGCCTCCTCCTGATCCAGCGCCTGCGCGAACCGGAGGCCGGCGCCTGGGGCCTGCCCGGCGGCAAGATCGACTTCGGCGAACGCGCGGAAGACACGGCCCGGCGGGAAATCGAGGAAGAGCTCGGCATCGTCATCGAACTGACGCGGCTTGCCTGTATTTCCGAAATCATCAACGGCGGCGACGGCCGCCACTGGGTGTCGCCGGTCTATGAGGCACGCATCGTGGAAGGAGCGCCCCGCATCATGGAGCCGGAAAAACATGGCGGCTGGGGCTGGTTCACGCCCGACGACCTGCCGCAACCGCTGACCACGCCCGCGATCACATTCCTGGAAACGACTGCGAATGGGGCATGGCGGCGCCCCCTGAAGCAGTCTTTATAGAACTGGCATGCGCTGGATACGCAGATTCGTCTTCTGGCTGGTCTTTCTGGACCTGGTCGGCACGGCCCTCTTCTGGGGCGTGACCCGTTTCATGGACCAGTCGCGCAGCCTTAACGGCGGAACCGGCGTCGTCTTCTATACCGACAACAACAAGGATGCCGCCGCGCGGATCGCCAAGGCGGTGAACCTGCTGAAGGCGGGCAAGCTGGACCGGCTCTACATGGTCGGTGGCCACCGGCCGCAGGAAGGCTGGCTCGGCAGCCAGGAAATGGCCCTGATCGCCGCGCGCGGATCGGGCCTCGGCGGGCGCATTTCGGCCGACGTGGAAAGCCGCGACACGATTTCGGGCCTGAAGAACCTTGCCCGCGAGGCCAAGACCAAGGCGCCGGGCGAGATCGTTTTCGTCTCCAATTGCATGCAGCTGATCCGCGCGAAGGTGATCTACGCCACCCAGCCGGACCACCAGCCGGAGACGCTCGGTGTCTGCCCGCCGGGAGACCTCAACCCGGTCGATATCTGGCGGCGCGCCCATTACGAGGCGGGGGCCTGGGTCCTCTACGCATTGCCGGAAACCTGGCAGGACAAGATCCTTGATCGCCTGCGCGGCGCGGACGAATCCCCCGGCTGACCCGGATCGTTTTGGCCCGGAACAATGGGCAAACGAACCACCCCTGAATGAAATTAAATGAAACAACCTGCTTTCGCGGCGGGCACAAATGTTGCAAATTTTGCACGCGTGATCCAAACGGGCGCAGGAATTTGCGCCGATACGATACCAAAACAACGCAGGAAACAGAGGCCAATATGAGCAATACTGTAGCGATCCTTGGAGAACTGGGGATCCAGCCGAAATCCGTCCGCAAAAACTGGAACGAAGCACGGCTCTATGAAACGGCTGTTGCAAACCGGGAAGCCCGCATTGCCGATGGCGGCCCGCTGGTCGTCGAAACCGGACAGCACACCGGCCGCTCTGCGAAGGACAAGTTCACCGTCCGGGACGAAACCACCGAGAACACCGTCTGGTGGGACAACAACGCCTCAATGACGCCTGCGCACTTCGACGCCCTGTTCGAAGACTTCAAGGCCCACCTCGCCAGCCAGGACGTGTTCGTGCAGGAACTGTTCGGTGGCGCCGACCCGACGCACCGCCTCGCCGTGACCGTGGTCAACGAACTGGCCTGGCACTCGCTGTTCATCCGCCACCTCCTGCGCGTTCCGGAAGCCACCGAATACGAAGGCTTCGCCTCGCAGTTCACCATCATCAACTGCCCAACCTTCCGCGCCGACCCGGCCCGTCACGGTACGCGGACGGAAACCGTCATTGCCGTGAACTTCGCCAAGCGCATGGTCCTGATCGGCGGCACGTCCTATGCCGGTGAGACGAAGAAGTCCGTGTTCACCGCATTGAACTACTACCTGCCTGCCAAGGGCGTCATGCCGATGCACTGCTCGGTCAACACGTCGCCGGCGGAAGACGCCGCGATCTTCTTCGGCCTCTCCGGCACCGGCAAGACGACCCTGTCGGCCGACGCCAGCCGCATCCTGATCGGCGACGACGAGCATGGCTGGTCCGAGAACGGCCTCTTCAACTTCGAAGGCGGCTGCTACGCCAAGATGATCAAGCTCTCGGCCGAGGCCGAGCCGGAAATCTTCGCCACGACGAAACAATGGGGCACCGTGCTCGAGAACGTCGTGATGGATCCGGAGACCCGCATCCTCGACCTCGACGACGCTTCGCTCGCCGAGAACTCGCGCGGCGCCTACCCGATCTCGGCCATCCCGAACGCCTCGCTCAGCGGCCAGTGCGGCCAGCCGAAAAACCTCATCATGCTGACGGCCGATGCCTTCGGCGTGATGCCGCCGATCGCCAAGCTGACCCCGGCGCAGGCCATGTACCACTTCCTGTCCGGCTACACCGCCAAGGTTGCCGGCACCGAGAAAGGCGTCACCGAACCGACGGCCACCTTCTCCACCTGCTTCGGCGGTCCGTTCATGCCGCGCCATCCGTCCGAGTACGGAAACCTGCTCCGTGAGCTGATCGGCAAGTACAACGTCAACTGCTGGCTGGTCTCGACCGGCTGGACCGGCGGCCCCTACGGCACCGGCCACCGCATGCCGATCAAGGCAACGCGCGCCCTGCTCAACGCCGCCCTCGACGGTTCGCTGAACGATGTCGAGTTCCGCAAGGACGAGACCTTCGGCTTCCTCGTGCCGGTCGCTGTGCCGGGCGTCGACACCAAGATCCTCGACCCGCGCTCGACCTGGGCCGACCCGACGGCCTACGACAAGCAGGCCGCGAAACTGGCCGACATGTTCGTCGCCAATTTCGGCAAGTTCGAAGCCTATGTGGACGAGGCCGTGAAGGCCGCCGCCCCCAAGGCTAAAGCGACCGTCTGATCGCCCGATTTCCTTTAAAATGAGCGCCGTCTGCCCCTGCAGACGGCGCTTTTTTCATTCCTGTCCCCCAATCACGTCTCAAACACCCTGTTTTGAGGAAAAAATTACCGCGAAATCATGCCGTTTACGCTAAGGGAAGGCTGGCCTTGCCAGCGTTCGGCGACTAGGGTGCGGCGCAACAAATCACTGCAGTCACTGGAGGGAATTCCATGCGTGAAGCCGTAATCGTTTCCTACGCCCGTACGGGCATGGCCAAAGCCAACCGCGGGAGTCTGAACGACACCCACGGCATCACCATGGCCGGCCACGCCATCAAGGGCGCCATCGAACGCGCCGGCATCGAAGCCGGTTCGGTCGAGGACGTGTTCCTCGGCTCCGCACAGCCGGAAGGCGCCACGGGCCACAACGTCGCCCGCAACGCAGCCCTCTGGGCCGGCTGCCCCTCGACCACGTCGGGCGCCACCATCAACCGTTTCTGCTCGTCGGGCCTGCAGGCGATCGCCAACGCCGCCCACACCGTCATCAATGAAGGCGCGTCGGTCGCCATCGGCGGCGGCGTCGAGTCGCTCTCGCTCGTGTCCCGCTCGGGCCACATGAACACCTTCCGCTACACGGAAGAAGAGCTGATGAAGAAATGGCCGGCGATTTGGATGACCATGATCGAAACCGCCGAAATCGTTGCCGACCGCTACGGCGTCAGCCGCGAATACCAGGACGAGTACTCGACCGAGTCCCAGCGCCGCACCGCCGAATTCCAGGCCAAGGGTTACATGGCCGAGGAAATCGTGCCGCTGAAGACCCGCATGAAGCTCTTCAACAAGGAAACCGGCGAAGAAACCTACCAGGACGTCATCTGCGACAAGGACGAGTGCAACCGTCCGGGTACGACCTATGAAAGCCTTGCCGGCCTGAAGCCGGTCTTCTCGGGCGGCATGGTCGTCAAGGAAGGCAAATACGTCACCGCCGGTAACGCCTCCCAGCTCTCCGACGGCGCCGCTGCCGTGGTCGTCATGGAAGCTTCGGAAGCCAAGAAACGCGGCCTGACGCCGATGGGCCGCTTCGCCGGCTTCAACGTCGCCGGTTGCGATCCGGACGAAATGGGCATCGGCCCGGTCTTCGCCGTTCCGCGCCTGCTCGAGCGTCACGGCCTGAAAGTCGACGATATCGACCTCTGGGAACTGAACGAAGCCTTCGCCTCGCAGTGCCTCTATTCGCGCGATCGCCTCGGCATCGACCCGGCCAAGTACAACGTCAACGGCGGCTCGATCTCGATCGGCCACCCGTTCGGCATGACCGGCGCACGCTGCACCGGCTCGCTGCTGATGGAAGGCAAACGCCGCGGCGCCAAGTGGGGTGTGGTCACGATGTGCATCGGCGGCGGCATGGGCGCAGCCGGCCTGTTCGAGATCTACAGCTAAGCTGACCTCGTCCGGGCTGACCGGACAGGATAAAATTGGAGGGGCCGGAGCGGTGATCGCTCCGGCCCCTTTTCTTTCCGACGAGTGTAAAAAATCCGTCGCGAATGCTCCATAATTGTGTAGTGGTGCCGCCGTTGTATTCAGGCGGGTATGAACATGAGGCTCCACCGGTTGGTCCGGCTGGCCGGTTTGGCCGCCTGCGCTGCCTTGTCCAGCCTGCCGGCCGCTGCCGATGACGGCTGGACCACACGTTTCTACGGCCGGCTCGTCTACGATGCGTCCGCCTGGACGGGCGACCGCACCGGCCTCGACACGTCTGGTGGCGAAGTCCGTCAGGCCCTGCTCGGCATCAATGCCGGTTCCGGGAACTGGACTTTCAGTGCCAATGCGCTCACCGCCACCAATATCGATCCGGAGATCGAGAATGCCTGGGTGGAATACCGGCCGGGCGGCGGCCAGTGGGGTATCCGGGCGGGCCAGTTCAAGACGCCGAACTCGCTCGACGAGCAGACGAGTTCCCTGAACATCTCCACCGCCGAGCGAGCCGCCTTTACGGACGCATTCGGGTTCGACCGCCGGCTCGGCATCGCGCTCACCGGCACGGGCGAGCGCTACACGGCAATGGCCGGACTGTTCGCCGCCAATATCAACGACACGTTTTCCCACGAGGGCCATGCCGCCGCCGCGCGGGTCACTTTCGTGCCGTGGCTGGGGGATGACTGGATGAGCCATGTCGGCCTCTCCGCACGCTGGCGCGAGGGCGGGGACGACCTGCCCCTGCTCCGCTATCGTCAGCGGCCCTATGCCCACCAGTCCGGCGCGATCCTCTCGACTGGCAGCGTCTTCGAATCTGACATTCTGGTCGCGGCAGAAACGGCCTTCATCTATCGGCGCAGCTGGGCCGCGGCGGAGTTCGCCGCCGTCGAGGCAGACCTTACGGGCGGCGCCACCGCGGACTTTTCCGGCGGTTATCTGGAAGCCGGCCATGTCTTCGGCGGGCACAAGACTTACAGCCACGGTCGGTTCGATGCGCTGACCGTCGACCGTCCGATCAGAAAGGGCGGTCCCGGGGCGCTAGCGGTTGCAGCGAGGATCGACACGGTCGACCTAAGTGGCGGTGGCGTGGATGGCGGCGGCCTGACCTCCGAAATCATCGACATCACCTGGGTGTTCGACCTGTACCTGTTGCTCAGGCTCGACCTGTTCCATGCCGACGCCTCGCTGGGCTCGCTCGAGGCCGGGCTGGACCCGGTCTATGCCGACGCCATCCTGTCCGGTCTCCGAAACGAGACGGTCAGCGGCATGACGCTGCGTTTTCAGGCAAGTTTCTGATCATTCCGTCTCAACAGGTGTTTGAGTTCCGTAAAACCGGCATTCCTGCTAGGCAGGTCCCTGAAAAGATAAGGAAGTGACGCCATGTATCGCACGGCCCTCGCCACAATTGCCCTTATGTCCGTTGTCTGCGCCTGCGCACCGGCCGCGGGGACTAACCCGGAAACCGCTGCGACGGAGCCGCCGGTTGAGGCGCCTGCCGGAACGGTCGACGCTGTGATCCTGCCGGCGGATGCGACGGGGTTCATCACCGCCAATCCCCTGCCCCTCGCAGAAGACGGCACGGTGCGCCGCGACGATTACGGCCGTCCCTATGAGTACGCGCTGCTCGGCCAGAAGCTGCCGCACCTGACCGGCACGATGATGGACGGGACCGCCTTCGATTCCGACAGCCTCGACAATTGGACCGTGATTGATGTCTGGGGCATCTGGTGCGGTGACTGCATGCGCGATGCCCCCTATGTGGCGGCGCTAGCGAGCGCGATCGGCCAGGATCCGGACCTCTATTTCCTCTCCATCCACACCCCGGCCAGCCCGGCCCGGATCACGCCGGAGGAAATGTTCGGCAAGTACGGCTCGCTGGACGCCTATTTCGCCGAGAAGGGCTATTCCTATCCGGTGCTGGTCGATACCGATGCCAGCCTGCGGCAGGCACTGCAGATCAGCTGGACGCCCTCCTACCTGCTCGTCTCGCCGGAGGGCGTGGTGAAGGGCTTCCGCAGCGAGCTCTCCGCTGCGCAGGGCGAGCCGATCAAGGATTTCATGAAGGATATCGCGCTGGTGAAGGCGGAGTCGAAGAAGACCGATCTCGGTCCACTCGGCATCGGACCCGGCGGCGTGACTGGCCTGACGGCAGGTACGCCCTTCACGCTCGATGCCGTCCAGGCGGCTTATCCGGACTATGAGGTGATTACCAACCGCGTCGAGCTGGACGGCGAAGCCCTGCCTGTGTTCGAGGTCCGGAGTGGCGGGCAGACGCTGCTGACGCTTTCCCCGGACTGGAGCCTTGCGCGGGTGAACCGGGTCTCGACGGCATCGCCGGCAGTCACCGGTCCCGGCGGCGAACAGGTCGGTCGGGTGCGCCTCGACACGCTTCAGGATCACCTTTGCACGCAGGTGGATCACGGTGGAGAGCAGCTGGTCGCCTGTACGGACGCGTCAGAACCCCGCTTCGTCCGCACCTACCGTCCGGACGGGGAATCGGCCACGCTCGTGGAAATGTCCTATACTTTTCAAGCGCAACCCGCCGGAGAATAGCTCCGCCCCTGCCCGCGAAAAGGTCACCCGCCCGCTTTCCAACTGGCATCGTACATGCACCATTTGAACAATCCGGCTGCTCGGGCTAACAGGTAGCTACCGGACCGGGAAACGGGAGACGCCCCCGAATGCTGCATCCTTCGACGAAACGCCTGATCGACAAGCTGGACGAGATGACCCGCAGGCAGCGGGTCGCCTGGGAAGAAAGCGACGATGGTTCGATCACTCATGATACCGAGGGTTATCGCGTTGTGTTGACGGCTGCGCCGCACGCCATGCGCCTGACCGATGCGCTCGGGCGCGAGATCGAGACCTGCGGACCCGAGGATTTCAACGGTGAGACCGACGCCAGCGGACGCCCCTATGCGGATTTCGTCGCCGACCTCTACCGCGAAGCGCACCGTCATGCGCGCGGGGCCGAAAAAGCCATCTCTGCCCTCCTAAGCAGCCTCGATGAGGCAGGTGAAGAGATCCCGCCCGCCGCCCCCGTCACCGCTGTCCTGCCTGAACCTGAATCCTTCGACCATGTCGAGGATGAGGGCGACGATTCCCAGCCCATCGAAGGCCTGACGGCACTGGACGGCGAAGAAGAGGACATGCAGAAGGCCGTCGCCGCCATGGCGGACGAGGTCAACAATGGCGCCCACGGAATCGCCGACGCGGAAGAAATGGAACCCGCCGGAATCGAATTCGCTGCGGAAGAGCCCGTCGCCGAAGTGGTTGTCGAAAGCCAGCCCGAGCCGGTCTTCGCCGCGCCGGCGCCCGAGCCCGAGCCTTACGCGCCGTTTGCCGGAGCAACCGACAGCGCGGTCGCTTATGCCGTCGCGAGCGAGTTCCCCGAACCGCCGGTCCCGGTAGAGGCAGAGACCGAAGCGACAGAAACCTTCCTCGAAGAATTGACGGAATTCATGCCGGAGCCAGAGCCGGTTGCCGCGCCTCAACCTGAACCCCGGGGCACGTTCCTGCAGCCCGAACCGGCTCCTGAACCTTCCCCCGTATCCGCTCCGCAACCTGAGCCTGCCCCCGTTCAGCGCCCCGCCCCTGTTTTCGGCGGCGGCATGTTTTCAGGCGGCATGGGTGACCTGAGCCGCTACCGCACGCAGGCGCCGGCCGCACCAGGGCCGGAAGCGACTGTTCCGGCTGCTGCGCCGGCGGCGGAAGCTGCCCCCACCCAGCAGCCCGAGCCCCAGCCGGAACCTGAGCCTGCCCCGGCACCGATGCCGCAGCGCTTCAGCCTGTCGGGCATCACGTCCGGCTTCGGCCTCGGCTCCACCCACCCGGCGGCCCGTCCGCAGCCACCCCTGCAGCAGGCGGCCGAGCCCGCGCCGGCGCCGCAGGTAGACACCTCCGAACCAGCCCCGCGGAAGATCATCGACGGCACAGTCGACCTGCCGGACATGATCCCGGATGCGGCACCTCATTCCGGCTACCGGATGGAAGAAGATGAAGGCTTCGGCTTTACCGACGCGGACCTCATGCCGGGCGTCGCAGCATCGCCGCTTCCGCCGAAAGAGAACGAGTCGCCCGCAGAGTCCGCCGAAGAGGCGCCAGAGGGGGAATCGCGCCCTCATCCGGCGCGCCGGTTCAATCCCTGGAACTGACCGGGACCAGCGGGCCTACAGGGTCCCATGAGTTTCCCTGACATGCTGTTGCGGTATCGCAACAGCATGTCAGGCTTCTGCCGTTCCGCTGCGTAATCCCCTGCGGGCCTTGTTCTGCCATCACGCCAAGTGTGCCAAGGGGACGCGCATAAGATCCCGCGCGAAGACGGGCACTGACCAACAAAAATCAGGGTGATCTTTCATGACCACGACTCTCTCCGTCCGGGCCCTGCTCGGCACGAGCGCGCTGGCGCTTGCCTTCGCTTCTCCCGCCCTCGCCGACGAAGCTCCGGACCTGGAATCCCGGCTCACGACCGTCACCGTGACGGCCCAGAAGGTCGAGGAAAACCTGCAGGACGTTCCGATCTCGATCACCACGGTGGCAGACGAGAAGCTGGACGTGCTGAAATCCTCCGGCGCCGACATTCGCTTCCTTTCGGCCCGCGTGCCGAGCGTGATCGCCGAAAGCTCGTTCGGGCGCGCCTTCCCGCGCTTCTACATCCGCGGCATCGGCAATACCGACTTCGATCTGAATGCCTCCCAGCCGGTCAGCCTCGTCTATGACGATGTTCCGTATGAAAGCCCGATCCTGAAGGGCTTCCCGGTGTTCGACCTCGACAAGATCGAAGTGCTGCGCGGGCCGCAGGGCACGCTGTTCGGCCGCAACACACCGGGCGGCATCATCAAGTTCGACTCCGCAAGACCGGTCTACGAGCGCGAAGGCTATGTCCGCCTTGCCTATGGCAACTACAATACGCGCGATGTGGAAGGCGCGGTGAACATTCCGGTGTTCAAGGACGAACTGGCCGTGCGCCTGTCGGGCCTTTACCAGGAACGCGACCCTTACGTCGACAATGCCTATACGGGCGAGAAGGACCGGTATGAGGGCTTCAAGGAACTTGCCGGACGCGGGCAGATCCTGTTCACGCCGCACGATACCGGGTTCACCGCACTGCTGAATTTCCATGCGCGCTCGAATGATGGCGATGCGCGCCTCTTCCGCGCAAACATCATTGATGTGGGACACAAGGGGCTCGGCTCCGGCTTCGATCGCGACACGGTCTACTATGACGGCCAGAACTTCCTCACGCAGGACACGCATGGCGTGACCGTGAAGCTCGAACAGAAGCTGACCGATGCTGTGACCGCCACCTATGTGTTCGGCAACGAGCAGGCCACGATCGAGAGCCGCGGCGACATCGATGGCGGCTATGGCGCTGCATTCCTCGGCGCAGGCAATTACGGGCCGGGCAATATCCCCTTCCCATCAGAGACATCCGGCAAGGTCGATCCCCTTCATCAGACCACGCATGAGTTCCGCATTGCCTTCGACAATGGCGGTCAACTGCGCGCACAGGCAGGCCTCTTCTCCTTCGACGAACAGGTTTCGATCATCTCGAAGAACTTCAACAGCCTGGCGCCGGGAAATCCGGAAACGAGCCGCGCCACGCGTAGTCTCGATACCGACAGTCTCGGCATCTTCGCGTCACTGAGCTACGACCTGACCGAACGGCTGACCGTGTCCGGCGGCGCACGCTGGACCGACGACAAGAAGTCTTTCAAGGCGACCGGCGACCAGCGCACCCTTTCGGACGAGCAGGTAAGCTGGGACATCTCTGCGACTTACCAGACGAGCGAGAACATCAACACCTATGCCCGTATCGCCAAAGGTTTCCGCGGACCGACCGTGCAACAGCGCTTCGGCGCTCCGTCTCAGGCCGACAGCGAAACACTGATCTCTTATGAAGCCGGCGTGAAATCCGAACTTTGGGACAATCGTGTTCGCCTCAACACGGCCGTCTACTATCTCGACTTCCAGGACCAGCAGCTGACCATTGTCGGCGGACTCGACAACTCGGTCTCGCTGTTCAATGCGGACAAGTCGGAAGGCTATGGGGTCGAATTCGATGCCGAAGCCGCCCTGCTCGACAACCTTCTCGTCACGGCCGGGCTCTCGTACAACAAGACCGAATTCAAGGACGATGTGATTATCGCGCCGGGCTGCGGCGGCGGATGCACAGTGCTCGATCCGGCCGTGTACGACGGCACGACCCTGCTCGGTTGCAACATCTCGGGCAATTCCTTCCCGAACGCACCGGAATGGATCGCCAACACGACGGCCCGTTACGCCATCCCGCTGCAGAATGGCGAGGTCTATGCCTTCACCGACTGGGCCTACAAGGGCGAGACGAACTTCTTCCTCTATGAGAGCGTGGAGTTGGGTCAGGAAGGCTATTGGGAGGGCGGCCTGAAGGTCGGCTACAAGTCGGAACGCGGCTATGACGCATCCGTCTTTGTCCGGAACATCCTGGATGAAGAAGCCCTTGAAGGCGCGATCGACTTCAACAACCTGACCGGATTCGTCAATGAGCCGCGCACCTATGGCGTGCAGCTGCGGTGGGACTTCTGATCCCGCATCGTCAGGACTGAACAGAATGGCCGGGCCGGAAGGTCCGGCCTTTTTCTATCCGCGCCAGAAGCGGCGGGTAAGCACCACGAACACGACCACGAATTCGAGCCGGCCGAGCAACATGTTGATCGTGCAGACCCACGTGGCGAAATCGGAGAAATCCTGGAACGTACCGGAAGGTCCGTTGATCGGGCCGAGGCCGGGGCCGACATTCGACAGGGTCGTCGCCGCACCGGTGATCGCCGTCATCGGGTCAAGACCGTCGAGTCCGAGCAGGGCCGCCGAGATGAGGAAGGTCGTGAAGTAGAGGAACATGAACACCATGACCGACTGCAGCGTGTCCTCGTCCACCGTCTTGCCACCGTACTTGATCGGTGAGCGGCGGTGCGGCTGCACCATGCGGCGGGAATAGGCGAACAGGGCCTTCGCCGTGATCTCGAGGCGGAAGATTTTGAGGCCGCACGCCGCCGAGCCGGCGCACCCGCCGACAAAGGTGATGCCGAGGATCAGGGCCTGGATCGGCGTGCCCCAGGTATCATAGGGTGCCGTGGCAAAGCCGGTACCGGTCATCACCGCAACGGTGTTGAAAATGGTCAGCTTCAGGCTCCCCAGCACACCATTGTCCTGGATGGTGGTCGAATTGGCGAAGTAGAGGATCGAGATCATCACCGAAAACAGGATCGCCAGCGCGAAGTAGAGGCGCGGCTGCGGGTCGTGCACGAATTGCATCACCCTGCCCTGCAGGACCAGCATGGCCATCAGGCTGAACGGAAGGCCAGCGATCAGCATGAAGATAATACCGGCCCATGCCGCCGGCGTGTCGTTGAAATAGGAGAACGAGGCATCGTGCGTCGAGAAGCCGCCCGCCGACATGGTCGCCATGGCGTGGCAGATCGCATCGAACCAGCTCATGCCGCAGAGATAATAGGTCAGCGCGCAGGCGACCGAGACGATGAGGTAGGTCAGGCCGAGATAGGTGGCGATATCGGTCACCCGCGGCAGGAACTTGCCGGACCGGTCGGAGTTCTCGAGCTGGAACAGCTGCATCCCGCCGACGCGCAGCTGGGGCAGGATCGCGATGGCCGTCACGATGATGCCGATGCCGCCGAACCAGTGAATGATCGCACGCCAGAGGAGCAGGCCGCGCGGCATGGCGTCGAGCCCGGTCAGCACGGTCGAACCGGTCGTCGTCAGGCCTGAAACGCTCTCGAAGACCGCGTCAGTGAAGCTCATGCCGGAGGCCACGAACGGGATCGCCGCGATCACCGGCAGCACGACCCAGACCATCACGGTGAGCAGGAAGCCCTCCCGCTGGCCGGTACGCTCGACCTCGCCGCGGGAGAGGACCCAGAGGCAGCTGCCGATGAACACGGCGCCGAAGGCCGAAACCGAGAAGACGTACGCCTCCGGCCGCCGGTCAGCCATGTCGATCAGGGCGCACGGCAACATGGCCACGCCCAGGAGCACGGTCATGATGCCGATGGCGAGGAGTAGCGGGCGCAGCTGCATGTCAGGCGGTAACCATAACCGGGAATTGCTGCGAAGACGTCAACAGGGCACCCCGGCGGGGGCCGGGTGCAGGCGGGCGCGGGGGCCGGGCAGGATCGTACAGGCCATCAGCAACATGTCCGTTCAGCGGGCGGGACCCTACGTCTCCTGCATCAACTGCGCCAGTGCCGCATGCACGCCCGCGCAAAGGCGTCCGGCAGATTGACCATAGGGCAAGCGCCCTCTAAAGCGGCAAATTAGTTTCATTTGCATCGAATTGCACGCCGAGGCCCCATGTTCGACCATCCCTCATACGATGCCCATGAGGGCGTCCACATGTTTCACGATGCGCATAGCGGACTAAGAGCGATCATAGCGGTCCATTCGACGGCCCGCGGACCGGCTGCCGGCGGTTGCCGGATGTGGGACTATGCCAGCGGTGAAGCCATGCTGCGGGACGCCCTGCGTCTCAGCCAGGGTATGAGCTACAAGAATGCCATGGCTGACATTCCGCTCGGCGGCGGCAAGGCCGTGATCTGGGGCAATGCGCGCAAGGACAAGTCGCCGGACCTGTTCCGCGCCTTCGGCCGCGCCGTCGAAAGCCTGCAGGGCAAGTATATCACCGCCGAAGACGTCGGCGTCAGCGTCGCCGACATGGAGATCGTGCGCGAGGAAACGGCCCATGTTGCCGGGCTTGCCCATGGTGAAGCCGCCTCCGGCGACCCTTCCCCGGTCACGGCCAAGGGCGTGTTCCTCGGCCTGCTCGAAACGGCGAAACGCGCCTTCGGAACGGATGACCTGAACGGCCGGACGGTCGCGGTGCAGGGTGTCGGCCATGTCGGGTCCTATGTCTGCGACCACCTCGCCGAGGCCGGCGCGAAACTGGTGATCACCGACATCGACCAGGCTGCGCTCGAAGCCGTCGCAAAACGCACCGGCGCGACCATCGTGGCGCCGGATGCGATCTACGACATCGATGCCGACATTTTCTCGCCCTGCGCACTGGGCGCCGTGGTGAACGAGCAGACGCTGGGCCGGCTGAAGGTCAAGGCGATTGCCGGCGGCGCCAACAACCAGCTGATCGTGCCGGAAATGGGCGAGCTGCTTCGGCGCAAGGGCATTCTCTATGCGCCGGACTATGTCATCAATGGCGGCGGCATCATCAACGTCGCCGCCGAGATTTCCGGCAACTATTCCCGCGACTGGGTGGAGACGAAACTGTCGAAGCTGGTCGAAACGCTCGGCGCGGTGCTCGACGAGGCACTGTCGACGGGAACGCCCACCAACGAAGTGGCGGACAGGATCGCCCGCGAGCGCATTGCCTCGGCTACGTAATTTTACTTACACAACCGGCGTCCAGCCATGCTAGATACTCTGTCAGGAATGCCCCCCGAGGGTGAAGCCATACGGAGAACGCAATGTCTGTCGTCGCCATGCTGGAAGGAGCGGACGCCGCCGATCGTGCAACGACCCAGACCGCTGTGGGCATCGCCCAGCGCCTGAACGTGCCGGTCCGCGGGCTCTGCGCCCTGCCCGATCCGACTGCAACACTCATCGTGATGTCGACCCCCGAGGCGACCGGCCTTGCGGCCAATGCCACACGCGACATCGCCGCCCTTCAGGACCAGGTGATCGCCCGCGCGAAAGCCTCGTTCGACGACATCACCAGCAGCGGCTCGCACGGCCTGACCTGCACCTTCTCGCATGTCGTCGACATCGCCGAGCGGGCAGGTGCCAATGCCGCAACGCTGGCCGACGCGGTGGTCTTTCCGCACAGCGTCCAGAAGGTTGCAGACCCGCTGAGCCTGTCTTTCGAATACGTCCTCATGGAAGCACGCCTTCCGGTGGTCATGGCGGGCACCACGCCGCTGCAGGCGGGCCCCGTCATCGTTGCCTGGGACGGATCGAACGGCGCGGCCCGCGCAGTTCGCTTCCACCTCTCGATCGTGAAGGCCTTCGGCGAAGTCATCATCGCCCAGAACGAGAAGGATCTCGGCAAGGACCAGCAGCGCGATGCCGCCAACCCGGCTGCGCTGGAAGAATGGCTGGACACGCACAATGTGAAACACAAGCGCATGCCGATTGAAGGCGAGGTCGCCAGCAGCCTGCTCGCCCTCGCCAAGGGCAGCGGCGCTTCCGTCATCGTTGCCGGCGCCTATGGGCATTCGCGCATCGGTGAGCGCCTGTTCGGCGGCACCACCCAGCGCCTGCTGGACGCACCCGAACGTCCCGCGCTCGCACTCGCTCGCTAATCCGGAGACACCTATGACCCTGAAACGCATTACCCTGCAGCTCGCCCGCAATCCCGGCATCACCGAGGGCGATGCCAGCATCGGCTATTTCATCGTCGCACCGCTGACGGCCGATGGCCATCTGGATGTGGACACCTGGCGGGAGCACAAGAAGGAATGCCGGGTCACCCGCTTCCACCCCGATCCGGACGAGCATGCCACGGGCCTGCTGACCCATCGCGGCAACCAGTGGAAATTCCACTATGACGAAGACGAGGAAGGCGACGACGAAGCCGGCTACCGGCTTGGCACCCACGTCTTCAAGGAAGGCGAATACGTCACCGTTTCGAGCCATGGCGAAACGCCCCTGACCTACAAGATCACGGACGTTTCGAACGTCTGATCCCGGCGACGCCGCGTCAGGCTGGACAGCCCTCCCAATCGCGCCCAAACTGCACTCAGAGTGCCAGAACAAGGCGCGAGAGGGAGGAATCCATGTTGAAGCAGGCAACGGCACTGGCCGTGATATTTGCACTTGCCGCTTGCGGCGGTAGCAGCAGCAAATCCGGCGAGACGGAAACGCACAAGACAGATGCGGCCACCGAGACCGGACGGACGGCCGGTTACAACCCGGACCGGAACGCCTATTTCGGCGACCTGCACATCCACACGCGGTCGAGCTTCGACGCCTATATCTTCAACGTCCGCCGGACAGCCGACGATGCCTATCGCTTCGCGCTCGGCGAGACGATCCAGCACCCGTCTGGTTTCGACATGACCATCGCGGGCGGACCGCTCGATTTCTACACGGTCACGGACCACTCCGAGTATCTCGGCATCCTGCCCGCCATGGACACGCCCGGAACGAAACTTTCCGAACTGCCGCGCGCCAAGGACATGTTCTCCACCGAGCCGGAAAAGATCCAGGCAGCCTTCCAGGGCGTCGGTCTCTCGGTGCGCACCGGCAAGCCGATCGAGGACATGTATGATCTGGACACGATCAATTCGGTCTGGATGGACAATGTCGCAGCGGCCGACAAGTATTACCAGCCCGGCAAGTTCACGACCTTCGCAGCCTATGAATATACGTCCGTCACCTCGCCGGACGAGAATGGCGGCTTCGGTGGCGGCAACCTTCACCGCAACGTGTTTTTCAAGGGCAAGGCCCCTGTTCGCGCCTTCTCTTCGCTCGATTCCACCAATCCGGAAGACCTCTGGGACTGGATGGACACCCAGCGCGAAGCCGGTATGGAAGTGATCTCCATTCCGCACAACTCGAACGTCTCCGACGGGCAGATGTTCCGGCTCGAGACCTATACTGGCGAGCCGCTGGATTCCGCTTATGCCGAACAGCGCATGCGGAACGAACCCCTGGTCGAAGTCACGCAGGTCAAGGGCACCAGCGAGACCCACCCGGACCTTTCGCCGAACGACGAATGGGCGAACTTTGAAATCTACGACCAGCTGCTCGGCTCGAATGTCGTCGGCGCAGTCAAAGGCTCCTACGTCCGCGAGGCCTATCGCAACGGGCTGAAGCTGCAGGAAGAGAACGGCTTCGACCCGTTCCACTTCGGTCTTGTCGCCGCTTCCGACAGCCACGTGGCGGGCGGCGCCTATTCCGAGGCGGACTACTGGTCGAAGATCGGCATCGTCGACGGCACGCCGGTCGCCCGCGGTTCAGTCCCCTTCCCGGGCACAACGGGCTGGGACGACCAGCCGATGGACAATCCGATTGTCGCCAATGCGAAGAACTGGTTCTCGCGCTGGAGCGCCAGCGGCCTCACCGGGGTCTGGGCTGAAGAGAATACGCGCGAAGCGATCTTCGATGCGTTCCGCCGCAAGGAAACCTTCGCCACGACCGGCCCCCGCATGAAAGTGCGTTTCTTCGGCGGCTTCGGCTTCGATGAAAACATGCTTGGCGCGGCAGACCTGGCGCATCAGGCCTACGAAGGCGGCGTCCCGATGGGCGGCGATCTAGTGGGCACGGGCGAGGCACCGGCGTTCATCGCATGGGCCCAGCGCGACCCGAACGGCAATACGCTGCAGCGCCTTCAGGTGGTTAAGGTGACCAGCGAGGGCGAGGAAGTGATCGACGTCGCCTGCGACAACGGCACGCCCGATCCGTCGACCAAGCGGTGCACGGACAATGGCGCCAGCGTCGACCTGTCGTCCTGCACGCCGAACAATCAGGGCGCGAGCGAACTGAAAGTGCTGTGGCGCGATCCCGATTTCGATCCGGCCCGCCGCGCCACCTATTATGTCCGTGTGCTGGAGAATCCGTCGTGCCGCTGGTCGACCTGGGAAGCCATGCGCAACGGCACGCCGCCGCGGCCTGACGTTCCCGAGACGATCCAGGAACGCGCCTACACGTCGCCGATCTGGTACATTCCCGGCGGCTGACGGAACAGGAACTGGCCTTGACCGACGCAACTGAAAAAGTGCGCCGCTGGCCCGTGCTGCTGCGCGAGCCACTGGTGCACTTTATCGCCGCTTCGCTGCTCGTATTTGCCGGATGGCACTATGTGTCAGGGGCGCGGGCGAACGAGCAGCGCACGATCCGCGTGACGACGGGCGATCTGGAACGGCTTGCCTCCATCTACGCGGCCGAATCCGGCGCCCTGCCTTCGGGCGAGGACATGGTTGCCATGGTCAATGACTATGTGCGCGACGAAGTCCTGGCCCGCGAGGCACGGCGGCTGAAGCTTGACGAGGGCGACACGATCGTGACCCGCCGCCTCGCCCAGAAGATGACCTTCATGGTCGCAGACCTTGCGAAGGAAACGGTGCCGGACGACGAGACCCTGCACGAATGGTACGAAGCCCACGCCGACCGGTTCACCGACCCGCAGATGGTGACCTTCGAACATGCCTTCTTCAGCGAGGATGTGCGTGGCACGGCGGCGGAGAGCGATGCAGAAGCCGCGCTGGCTGCCCTCAACGCCGGCGCTGACTGGCAGAAGACGGGCGACCCGTTCATGCTGCAAAGGACCTATGGCGACCTGCCCATTCGCGAAGCGGTGCGTCTGTTCGGTCCCGACTTTACCGAAGCGCTAGCGGCAACGCCGGCCTCCGGAAGCTGGACCGGTCCTGTCCGGTCCGCGCTCGGCATTCACCTGATCCGCGTCAGCGCAAACACGCCGCCGCATCTGAAACCCTTCGATCAGGCGCGTGAGGAGGTTCTGGCCGACTGGAAGGACGAAACCCGCCGCGAAGCCAACGAGCAGGCGATCCAGGACATAATTTCGCGCTACCGGATCGAGGTCGAGGGCATCAATGGCAATTAGGGCCGCGGTGCTGCGCGCGTTCCAGGCCTGCCTCCTGGCGTGCCTCTCCTGGCTTCTTAGTGCAGGAGCCGCAGCGGCGCATGAAGTACGTCCGGCGTATCTCGAGATTACCGAGACCGCGCCCGGCACCTATGAGGTAACCTGGAAGCAGCCCGTTCTGGATGGACGCCGGCTGAAGATCGACCCGGTCCTGCCAGACGCCTGCGAACGCAAGGGAGAGTATGTCACGCCCGTTGGCGGCACGCTGGTCCAGCGATGGACAACATCCTGCGATCTCAATACCGGCGAAATCCGGATCGACGGGCTCGACCGTACGCTGACGGATGTCTTCGTCCGGCTCGACCGGCTGGAGGGCGACGATATTGGCGCTGTCCTGCGTCCCGGCAATACCGTACTGGATCTCACCGTGCCGACGGGCGCACCTGTCGCCACTTATTTCCGGATCGGGGTGGAACATATCCTGTTCGGCTGGGACCACCTCCTGTTCGTGCTCGGCATGGTCCTTCTGGTGCGCCCCCGCCAGCTGCTGGTGACCCTGACCGCATTCACAATTGCCCATTCGATCACCCTTGCCTCGGCGACGCTGGCCGGTGTGTCCCTGCCCGGCCCACCGGTTGAGATCACGATCGCCATGAGCATTGCCCTGCTTGGCGCCGAAGCCATTCACCGGATCAAGGGCTGGATGACGCTCAGCCAGAAGATCCCGTGGGCAATCGCCTTTGGCTTCGGCCTGATCCATGGCTTCGGATTCGCGGGCGCCTTGTCCGAAATCGGCCTGCCCAAGGGCGAGGAGGCACTCGCGCTGCTCCTGTTCAATCTCGGCGTCGAGGCAGGCCAGATCCTGTTTGTCAGCGCTGTGCTGGCGACCGCCTTTGTCTTCCATAAACTCGCCGCGAAACGCATGGTGCTTGCCCGGACGGCGCTCGCGTATTTCATCGGCATCATGGGAAGCTACTGGGCCATCGAGCGGATCGCCAACGCGTTCTTTTCCTGATCGCCGCGGATCAGAGACCGAGCGCCTTCCAGAGCATCCGTGCAGCGACCAGTGCCAGCAGGATCGCAAACATGCGGCGCAGACGTACGGCATCGAGCTTGTGCGCAAGCGAGGCCCCGATCGGCGCCATGGTCACGGTAAACACGGAAATCAGAGCGAAGGCAGCGAGGTTCACATAGCCGAGCGAAAATGGCGGCAAGCCCTCCCTTGCCCAGCCGATTGCCACGGCAGCGATGGCCGAAGGCAGGCCGATGGCAACGCCCCAGCCGGCCGCGGTCGCCACCGCCTGGTGGATCGGGCGGCCGTAGAGCGTCATCAGACTTACTCCGAACGTACCGCCACCGATCCCCATGAGGGCGGATAGCGCTCCGATACATGTTCCCAGAACCGAGCGCAGCACGCCTTTCGGCATATCGTCGGCGAGGCGCCAGGTCGGACGGCCGAAGAAGAGCTGAGCCGACAGGAGGAAGGCCAGCGATCCGAAGATGCCGAGCAGGGCGAGGTTCGACAGATGGCTCGCGAGGGCCATGCCGGCCAGCGCGCCGATCACGATCCAGGGCGCCCATCCCCGGATGATCTGCCAGTCGACCGCCCCGTGCCCATGATGCGCGCTGACGCTACGCGCCGATGTCAGGATGATCGTCGCGAGCGAGGTCGAAACGGCGACGTGCATGGCCGTCTCGCCATACCCCATGGCATCGAACAGGAAGAAAAGGACCGGCACGATGATCGCGCCGCCGCCGATTCCAAAGAGGCCTGCGGCAAGGCCTGCGGCGATGCCGGCAGCGGCCAGGGCAAGCAGGAGCGGCCAGTACTGGGCGATCAGTTCCATCCGGTCTCCGGTGTGCCAGACAGGTGCACCGGGTGAGACACTTGTCGTGAACGCTGAAAAAACTTCGCTACAGCCTCTCTGCACGACCGGCACTGAAAATGCCAGCTCCACGAGCCGGAATCTGTGGTGGTAACGGCGATTTGCGCGCGTCTCTCCTGCTCGGCTCGCCGCCTGTGATGCTTACCGTTTCCTTAACCGCATGCCCGGGTTTGCTCCGACGTCTTAGGGCAATGGAAAGGCTAATGGAGGATACTCGCCGAGGTTGTAGGGTAGCGGGACACGCTCATGTTGAACAAGCGCACCACCTGGATCGAGAGCCGCGAAGGCAATGTCGCGGTCATTCTGGCCATCGCGATCATCCCCATTCTGGTGCTGGTCGGCATCGCGATCGACCTGCAGAACACGAACACGAGCCGGTCGTTCATGCAGTACACGATCGACAATGCCGTGATCGCAGGCTCCCGCGAGATGCAGGCCGGTAAGTCGCAGGCCGAGATTGAGACCTACATCAACAGCTTTGTCGATGGTGTGGTCAAAGACAAATCCTACTCAATGAGCTGCAAGCCTCCCGTGGTGACCTTCACCAAGGGAACTCAGGACATCGATGTCACGGTCAAATGCGCACAAAAAACCACGCTGACCGAACTGATCGGCTACCAGTATCTGGACTTCACCGTAACCTCCGGCTCGACTTACGGGATCGGCAGCGTCGATGTGGCCTTCGTGTTCGACGTTTCGGGCTCGATGGGCACCAGCAAGATGAATGCCCTCAAGGCTGCGGCCTATGACGCCGTAGACGTGCTTCTTCCGAAGAATCCGGACGCTGATCTGGGCGAGGTCCGCCTCGGCATGGCCGCCTATTCGACGATGGCCGACGCCGGCACATATTTCGAGGCTGTGACGAATCAGAAACCCAAGCGGACCTATACCGAAACCGTCTGTACAAAGTACAGAAAAAATGGAAGCTGCAAGACGTGGGGCACGGAAAGCAAGACCGTCAACAATACCTGCGTCAGGGAGCGGACCGGCTCGGAGGCCTTCACGGATGTGGACCCCGGTCCGGGTGCCTGGGTCGAAGCGGCTGACGCCACCTATAACTCAAAAAAAGACAGCTGGACCGTTCAGTCATGCAACCCACAGCCGCCTCTTCCGCTGACGGATAACCGGGATGATCTGTATGACTATATCGATGGTCTCTATGCGAGCGGCTACACGGCCGGCCATATCGGGGTGGCCTGGGGCTGGTATCTCCTCGCTCCGGATTGGGCGAGTATCTGGCCAACCGACTCGAAGCCGCTTGCCTATGACGAACCGGATTCCGCCAAGGCGATGATCGTGATGACGGACGGTGAATTCAACACCGAGTACACATCCGGGCAGGGCGACTCCTTCGCGCAAGCCAAGAAGCTCTGCGACAATATCAAGGCTGAAGGTGTCCGCATCTACACCGTCGCCTTCCAGGCGCCCAAGGCCGGCCAGGATGTCCTCAACTACTGTGCCACCAGCGCCGACTATGCCTTCACGCCGGACAGCGCGGACGAATTAAAAGATGCTTACACCAAGATCGCCCAGTCGATCTCGGATCTGCGCATCCGCTACTGATCCCGGATTGGCGGGGCCTGCTCAGACGAGCGCCAGCCCCGCCAGTTCACCGGCCTCCCGCCAGTCCTTCAGGATGGCGAAGTAGGGGTTCGGCCCGGCACCATATGACAGGTCCTGACGGCTCCGGTCATTCGGCTTGCCCTCATTATTGTAGTAACCCGGCGTGCATTCCTGCAGGAATTTCTCGCGCAGCATGGCCTTGTCGATGATCGTATCGACCCAGGCCTGCTCAGCCGCTTCCGTCAGTTCAAACCGGTTTGCCTGCCGCGCTTTCGTTTCGGCGAGTGTGTAACCGATCTGCACGGCCTGCTCGGCCAGAAGGTGCGGATAGTTCGCCGTGAAACCTGCTTGTGCCGGACCCATCACGAAAAGGTTCGGAAATCCGTGCACGAACATGCCGTGCAGGCTGCGCATGCCGTCATGCCAGGCTTCGGCGAGCGAGACTTCGCCCTGCCCGATCGGATTGTAGCCAGCGCGGCGGGTATAGTCGGTTCCCACCTCGAAGCCCGTCGCGTAGACGAGGCAGTCAAGCTCATACTCCTTGCCGTCCACCACGACGCCCTTCGGCGTGATCGCATCGACACCCTGCCCGTTCGTATCGACCAGGGTGACATTGTCCCGATTGAAGGCGGCGAGATAGTCGTCGTGGAAGCACGGCCGCTTGCAGAACTGGCGATACCAGGGCTTCAGCGCCTCGGCGGTGGCGGGGTCGCTGACGATCTCGTCCACGCGGCCGCGCACCTGTTCCATCTTCTTGAAATCGGCCAGCTCTGCCAGTTCGGCCAGCTTCTCCGGCGAGAGGTGCTGGTTACCCTCCTGCGTGGCGATTAGGAGGATGTTGCGGATAATGTCCGTCCACCCGTCCTGCACCAGGTCCACCGGCGCAAAGCCGCCGGAAACGAGGGTGTTGAAATTCTCCATCCGCTCCTTCTGCCAGCCAGGCTTGAGTGACTTCACCCAGTTCTCGTCGGTCGGGCGGTCGCCGCGATAGTCCACCGAGGAAGGCGTGCGCTGGAAAACGAACAGATGCTTTGCCCCGCGCGCAAGGTGCGGCACGCACTGCACGGCCGTTGCGCCGGTGCCGATGATGCCGACCACCTTGTCGGACAGCTTGTCGAGACCGCCGGAACTGTCCCCGCCGGTATAGTCATAGTCCCAGCGGCTGGTGTGGAAGGAATGCCCGGCGAAGGTCTCGACGCCCGGAATGCCCGGCAGCTTCGGCCGGTTCAGCGGGCCGTTGGACATCACCACATATTGCGCGGTGAAGCGGTCGCCGCGATTGGTGTGCACCTGCCAGCGGCCATGATCCTCATCCCAGTGCAGGCCGGTAATCTCCGTACCAAGAAGGGCGTTGCGATAGAGGTCATAGTGCCGGCCGATGCGGCGGGAGTGTTCCAGTATCTCCGGCGCGCGGGAGTATTTCTCGACCGGCATGTAGCCGGTCTCCTCCAGCATCGGCAGGTAGATATAACTCTCGATATCGCAGGCCGCGCCGGGATAGCGGTTCCAGTACCAGGTGCCGCCGAAGTCGCCGCCCTTCTCCACCATGCGGATATCGTCGAAGCCGGCCTCGCGCAGTTTCCCGGCCGCAAGAAGGCCGCCGAAGCCACCGCCGATGACACAGACCTCGACATGATCCGTCACCGGGTCGCGTGGCACGGTCTCGCAATAGGGGTCGTCGATATAATGGGCGAACTCGCCCGCCATGTTGACATACTGGTCGTTCCCGTCTGCCCGCACGCGTTTGTCGCGCTCGGCGCGATACTTCTCGCGCAGGGCATCGGGATCGATATCGAGGGGCGTTGCGTCATCTGCCATGCCCGTTTCCTCCTGGTATCGTTCTGTCCGGGTCTGTTGCCCAGTTGAAACCAATCATAACGGATCGCTTTCCGCGAAAACAGGCTGACGCCGCGCCAACCTCCGTCACGTTATCCCTGAGATGCCGTCTTGACGGCAGCGCCCGGCGCGGCGAAGGCTGCCGCCCCATGCGCCTGCCCCATCCCATCATCCTGGTTTGCCTTGCCGTCATGTGCGGCTGCGCGCTCGACGCGATGATGAAAGCCATCACGCTGGGCGGGACGAACGTCCTCACCGCGACCGCCTGGCGCTATTTCTCCGCTGCGCTGGTCATCAGCGCTGTGTTCATTGCGTTACGCAAGCCCATGCCGGGCTGGAAGGCGATCCGCTTCCATATGTTGCGTTCGCTGGCGCAGCTTTCTTCGGCCGTGACCTTCTTCTACGCCCTGACCCAGATCAGTCTCGCCGAAGCCGTGGTGATGGGCTTCACCGCCGCTCTGATGATCGCCCCGATCGCCCGCGTCCTGCTGGGCGAGCGGATGAGCCCGGTGACCATCGGCGCCTCGATCGTCGGCTTTGCGGGTGCGGCCCTGGCGCTGTCCGGCGAACCGATTGCCATGCACACCAATGGCAACCGGGTTCTCGGCTTGTCGGCCATGATCTTCTCCGCCGTCGGCTATGCGCTCAACATCGTGCTGCTTCGCCTGAGGGCGAAGGAGGAAGATGCCCTGACGCTGGTAACGTTCATGAACGTGCTGCCGGCCCTGTTCCTGTTGCCGGTCCTGCCTTTTGCCGGCGCCCTGCCCCAGTCCGACACCTGGCCCCTGTTCATCGCCGTCGCGTTCGTCGCCATCGGGATCTGGTACCTGATGACGCTCGCCTATGCCCGCGCGAAGGCCCAGACGCTCGCCCCGTTCGAATATACAGGTCTTATCTGGTCGTCCCTGCTCGGCTATGCCTTCTTCCAGGAAGTGCCGAGCCTGCGCCTCTATGCGGGGGCTTCCATCATCATCCTCGCCTGCCTGGTCGTGGCGTTCGAGACCCATTTCACAGCCCGGCGCGAAGCCCGGGCCGCCGCGAGCGAAATCGTCCCCTGATCCCTACCAGACGCCGGCATTCTTGAGGGCTGTATCGAGGTCCGGAGGAATATCCAGCGCCGCCTCGCCGGATTTCAGGTCGCGCGGGGCATCTTCAGGCTTGAGATAGCGCCAGCCCTGAAAGGGCCGCTTGGCCTGCGCATAGGTGCGCACCAGTTCCGGATCGAACACGACGGCACACATGTCGCGGCCTTCCTCGTCCTTCTCCTGCCGCAGGTCCACGATGCGCTGGCGCACGCGGATCGCGCCCTTGATGACCCAGTAGATCGACCCGCCCCGCAGCATCTCCTCGGCCCGTTTGGGAAACATGCGCGTATGGTGGACCGGTTCCGGCATCCGCTTCAGCTGCCGTGCCTGCCAGTTGGCGAGGTCTTCGACATCCTCGGCCCCGACGCAGAGTTTCAGCATGTGAATCGTCATGGCGCGAGTTTAACGCGCAGGACGTGGCAGGCCAGACCGGATTACTGTGTCAGCTGATGCGACACCTCGAAGGCGCGCTGGGCTTCGTCGCTGGCAAAGAAGAATTCCGCGTTCACAATATTCGCCGAATAGCGGCGTGCGATGGTGCGGAAGGCCGCGCGAGCCTGCAGGTCGATGGAGAAGCCGGATACGTAGCTCATGCCCCAGCGCGGTTCAGTGCGGATGAAATAGGACTGGTCGTAGCGGGTCAGCGTGCCGCCCTCCGGTCCAGCCACCGGTTGCGGCAGCGTATAGTCGATCCGCAGGAAGCGCTCACCGACCGGGTCGAGCCAGGCCGTCGCCTGAAGGCGCTCGGCGGCCCAGATATCGTATTCCCCGTCGTTCACCGAGGGACGGTGGTGGAAAGACAGCTTCCAGGCCGGCCCCATGTCGTCGACCAGGACCTGCGGACCGAGGCTTGCGCGCAGGTCGTCCGGGAAAAGTCGCCCGTCCGGGGCTGCCTCGGCTGCCCAGGCGGCGGCCACCGCCTCAAGCTCCTCGTCATCGCCCTGCCAGTCGAGCACCTGCCAGCGCTTCGCGCCCTTTTCCCTCGGATCGAACCTGTAGACCCGGCGGGCACTGGAGGATTGGAGTTCGACCGTGAAGGCCGCGCGCAGCGTCGTGGGGGCCTCGGTCGCCTGAAGAGCCGAGTTCATCGGCCCGGACCCCGTCGCCAGGGTGAAAGTGAGCAGCCAGGCCAGAAACATGACGACGCGATCCTCCCGGGGCGGACCTACGCCCCGATTACGGCATCCATGCGGCGCAGCTGGCCTGATGGCGGACGGAAGGAGGCGTGGGCGAAACTCAGCCCAGAATGCGGCGCCAATTATTTACCGGAGTTGAACGGACCTGCCGTCAGTCGGCTTCGCCTTCCTTGAGGGGCACGCCGTAGAGTTCGAGACGATGGTCGACCAGACGGAAACCGAGCTTGCGGGCGATGATTTCCTGCAATTCCTCGATCTCGTCCGAATGGAACTCGACGACTTCCCCGGTCTTCACGTTGATCAGGTGGTCGTGGTGCTCGTCCGGCACTTCCTCGTAACGGGCGCGTCCATCCCGGAAATCGTGCGCCTGGATGATCCCGGCATCCTCGAACAGCTTGACGGTCCGGTAGACCGTGGCGAGCGAGATCGAGGCATCCTCGGCATTGGCACGCCGGTGCAGCTCTTCGGCATCGGGGTGGTCGGTGGCCGTCGAAAGCAC
This sequence comes from Hyphomonas sp., assembly GCA_041398365.1. Lineage (GTDB taxonomy): Bacteria > Pseudomonadota > Alphaproteobacteria > Caulobacterales > Hyphomonadaceae > Hyphomonas. Next base: position 56,987 of record JAWKUV010000001.1, read on the forward strand.
CCGGGCGATCACGCGCCGCGGCTCCGTCATGCGGAGGCCCTTCTCAACACAGAGTTTTTCGAGTCGATCCATGTTCAATATGTGCCCTCAGCGCGCCGGGAAGTCCAGTTGCAGTTCGTCTTTCCGGACAACGCTGTCAACTCCGGCAAGCCGTGCGAAACGGGCGAGTTCGGCATCCAGACGGGCATTGCGGGCTTCGGTCCAGGCGATCCCCGGCTCCACCCAGAGCCGGTCGACGGTCAGCGTGCCGGCCGCACGATCGGCCTTCGCCTCGAGGCGGCCGACGAACCGGTCGCCCTCCAGCAGCGGATAGACGTAATAGCCCCAGACCCGCTTGGCGGCGGGGACGAATATCTCGATCCGGTAGTCGAAACCGAACAGGCGCTGCAGGCGGTTGCGGTCGCGGATCACCGGGTCGAACGGGTTGAGAATTCTCAACCGGGAGGTCGGTACAGGGGCGGTCTTGAGGCGCGTTTCGATGTCTGAAGTGGCGGCAACGGTGATCCAGTTGCCGTCTGCCGTCTCGATCCTGACCGGTACGAGGCGCTTCTGGCGCGCCGACCAGTCCTTCACCTCGGCCATCTCGGCGGCGGCCCAGAAGCGCTGGATATCCCCGTCCGACCCGAAGGCGAGCCGGTCGAGGGCTTCCCGGCAGAGCCAGTCGACCTGTTCCTGCTCGGGCGGCTCGTCATCGCGGTGATGGTCCGGGATCACCCGCTCGGTCAGGTCGTAGAACTTGGTGAAGTTCTCCCGGTGCGAGGTGGAGAGGTCACCAGCATACCACATATAGTCGAGGGCAAGCTTGTGCGGCGGGCGGCGCCACATCTCGCGGGGGCCTTCAATCTTTGTGTCGAAGGCCTTGGTGGAGAGTGGGCCTTCGGCGCGGATGCGTTCGACGATCTCCGCACGGCCCTGCTCGTCCAGCATGCCGCGATGCCATTCCCAGCCGCGGACCTTCTCTTCGAGCCGGCGGAATTGCCGCCGCCAGTTGGGATAGAACTCCATCGGGATGACGGAGGCGTCATGCGTAAAATGTTCGAAGACACCGCGATCCTTGCGCATCAGCTTGTCGAGCATGGGCTCGCGGTAGTTCTGGTTGCGGGACCAGATGATGTGATCGTGTGCGCGGGCAACGACGCGGATCGAGTCGAGCTGGACGAAGCCGAGATCGCGGATCAGGGCGGCGAGGTCCAGCGGGCCGGTCGGCGTGGCGGACAGGCCCTGCGCATGCAGCCAGAGCCGGCGCGCATCGCGGTTGCGGATTTCCAGCGGCGCTTTCGTCATTCGAACAGGGCCATCTGGCCGCCATCGGGATAGACGCCTTCGCGTTCCAGCAAGGCCTTCTTGGTGACCGTACCGCCCGGCGCGGAGAAGCCGCCGAGCCAGCCATTGGCGCCCAGCACGCGGTGACAGGGAACAATCAGCGGCCAGGAATTCCGGCCCATGGCGACCCCGATGGCACGCGCTGCGCCGGGATCGCCGAGCGCTTGGGCGAGGTCCCCATAAGTGACCGTCCGGCCCCACGGCACCTTGCGAAGGGCCTCATACGCCTTCTGCTCGAAGGCGGAATGGCGCTGCATGTCGAGGCTGACCGTGTCGAAGCCGGTCGGCTCGCCGGAGAGGAAGGCCCGGAGCGCGGCGATCGCGGCGGCCGCTCCTGCGGGTGCGTCCGCCTCGTTCACCCGCGTCGCGCCATGCCGGACGATGCGTGCGGCAGTTTTCTCTTCGCTCGCCTCGGGCAATTGCACGCCGGTCAGGCCGTCTTCGCTCCAGGCGAGGCCGCAGAGGCCGATGGCCGTATCAAAGAGGCAGGCGGATTCGAACATACCGGGAACATTGTTCAGATTCCGGGCTGAGTCCAGCCCTGTCAGGCGAGGTGCTTGCCGAAGAAGTCCAGCGTCCGGCTCCAGGCGAGCTTTGCTGCGGCCTCGTCGTAGCGGGGTGTCGTGTCATTGTGGAAGCCGTGGTTCACGCCTTCGTAGATGTACACTTCGTACACTTTCCCTGCCGCATCGAGCGCGGCCTGATAGGCGGGCCATCCGGCATTCACCCGGTCGTCCAGCCCGGCGAGGTGGATCTGCAGCGGCACTTCGAGCTGCGCCGCCTCCTCCGCCGAGGGCCAACCGCCATAGAATGGCACCGCACAGGAGAGCCAGGGCTGTTTGACCGCCATCAGGTTGGTGATCGCCCCGCCGAAGCAGAAGCCCGTGACGCCGACCTTGCCATTGGTCGTCGGATGGTCGCGCAGGAATTCCGCGCCGGCCATGAAATCGGCCAGCATGGCGGCGGGGTCGCGCTGGGCCTGCAGGGCGCGGCCGTCATCGTCGTTTCCGGGATAGCCGCCGAGCGGATAGAGCGCATCGGGCGCAAAGGCCGTATAGCCCGCCTTGGCGGCGCGGCGGGCGACATCCCTGATGTGCGGGTTGAGGCCCCTGTTCTCATGCACGACGAGCAAGCCCGGCAGGGTGACGCTGCGCACCGGGCGCACGAAATATCCGGACATCTCGCCTGCCCCGTTCGGCGAGACATACGTGACCATCTCGCCGGCAATGTCCTCGTCGGCCTCATCGGTCTGTTGCTTCGAATAGTCAGGCATGGCGCAGGCGGCAAGCGCGGTCACACTCAATCCGCCCACGGCATATTTGCCGAGACCGTCGAAGAAGGCACGGCGCGAGATCTGCCCGTGGCAATACTGGTCGTAAAGATCGAAAACGCCCTGCGGGATGTCTTTTGTGTTCGCGCCGTCTGCCATGGGAGCCTCCTGTTTCAGGAATGGTAGCGTGGCGGAGGGATTTGGATAGATGCGGCGCGATCACAATACCGCGTTACAGGCTCAGCTTGCGCGACATCAGGACGGCATCGACCGGGATATCCCGCCCGGCCGTGTAGTAGCGGGGCCTGCGGCCGTCTTCCGTGAAGCCCTGTTCGCGGTAGAGCGCGCGGGCGGGCGTGTTGTCTTCCGCCACGTCGAGCGTGATGCGCGAGACGCCGCGCTCGCCGAGACGGCTGACGAGGGCACGGATCAGCGTCGCGGCAAGGCCCTTGCGCCGGTGCGCGGGCGCGGTGGCGATGGTGAGGATGTCGGCCTCGCCCGCAACCGTCTGCGCGGTGGCAAAGGCGGCGAGCGCGCCGTCCAGTTCGATGCCGAGCGACAGGATCGCCGGATCGAGCAGCATCCCCCGGAAGGAAATCGCGCTCCACGGGTCGGCGAAACAGTCCATGTGCAGCCGGCTCATGCGCCCTGCATCTTCTGCGCGCAGGACGAGGACCGGATGGGTCATGCCCGCGGCTCCGGCAAGGTCGCGTCCGGCTCGCGCGCATAGACCGGCGACGGCGGGTGTTTCGACGGATCGAACACCCCGCCCTTCAGCGCGGCGGTGATGGCGGAAGGCACGAGCGGGCGCAGGTCGAGCTTCGCCTTCGCCTCGCCGAGTGCTTCGGCATTGTCCATGAAGACGGGCGCGTGGAAGCCTTCCAACATGGGCAGGAGCTGGTCGAGCGTCACTTCCAGAACGTCGGCGATGCCTTGGCCGCCACTCACACCCTGCACCCACCACGTCTGGTCGGGCGGGCGCTTCTGGCCGGCCAGGCACCCCATGACGGTGGCCTCCATGCCCATCGGGACGGCGGCCTCAAGGCTGGTGACACCGACGCAGGGCGCCCCGTTGACCAGCGACAGGCCGCGCGCATAGGCGACACCGATGCGGATTCCGGTGAAACTGCCGGGGCCGGTGACGACAGCGATCCGGTCAAGATCTGCGAAACTGACACCCTGTGCGTCCAGTAGGCGCTGGACGAGGGCCGGCAGGTGCTTGTCCTGGCCGCGCGCCATTACCTCGCGCGCATCGGCGAGGATTTCGCCGTCGCGGACGAGCGCGGCCTCCATGGCCGTAAACGCAGTGTTGAGCCCCAGGACCAGCATCTTGTCCGCCTACAGAATGCGGCAGGCCTCCTCGAAGGAGAGGCGCGGCGAACGTTCGAAGATCGTGGTACGGTCGCCATGTCCGATATTGCAGATAAAATTGGACTTCCAGTTCTTCATCTCGCCGTCCTGGCTCTGGAAGAATTCCTTGTCGACGGCGGCATTGTCGAAGCCGGACATCGGGCCGCAATCGAGGCCGAGGGCGCGGGCGGCGAGCATCAGATAACCGGCCTGCAGCGTGCCATTCCGGAAAGCGGTCGGTTCCTTGATATGATGGAACCAGTCCTTGGCACCCGGATTGTGCGGGAAGAGTTGCGGGATCTTCTCATGGAACTCCATGTCATAGGCGATGATCACCGTCCACGGAGCTTTCAGTGTCTTCTCGCGGTTGCCTTCCATCATCAGCGGCAAAAGGCGTTGCTTGGCCGCCTCGGTGTGGAGAAACAGGAAACGCGCCGGCGAATTGTTGGCGCTGGTCGGCCCGAGCTTCGCCAGGTCATAGACGGCGCGGATCAGCACTTCCGGAACGGCTTCTTCCCGCCAGCCATTATAGCTGCGCGCATCACGGAAAATGACGTCCAGCGCGTGGTCGTTCACGGGGTGGGCCATGGAAATATCCTTCTTGCTTGTCCGGGATATGCGGCCCGTCTTCGTGCGGGCCGTCAAGAGGTCTTGGGCGCGCCTTAAAGAACCGCTTCGACGGCGGTCACTTCCGGCACATAGGTCTTCAGCATGTTCTCGATGCCCTGTTTCAGGGTCATCGTGGAAGACGGGCAGCCGGCACAGGCGCCGCGCATGGAGAGGTGCACGATGCCCGTCTCGGGCTCGAACCGGTGGAAGATGATGTCGCCGCCGTCCTGCGCCACGGCCGGGCGCACGCGCGTCTCGATCAGCTCACGGATTTCCTCGACGATCTCGGCTGCCGCGCCTTCATAGGTGATTTCGGCTTCGCCAGCGGCGGACGGCTCCGCGCCTTCCTCGATCACCGGCAGACCAGCCATGTAATGGTCCATGATCGCGGCAAGGACCATCGGCTTCACATGCCGCCAATCCTTTTCCGGTGTCTTGTTGATCGAGACGAAATCGCTGCCGAGAAAGACCCGGTCGACGCCATCGATCTGGAACAGGGCGCGGGCCAGCAGGCTGAGTCGCGCGCTGGTGGCGTCCGGGAAATCGAACGGGCCGCGGTCGCCGGCCACGTCATAGCCCGGCAGGAACTTGATCGTATCGGGGTTCGGGGTCGGTTCGGTCTGGATGAACATGGCCGCGCGCCCTTTCTCTATGGCTGCCTCACAGGCAACAGATGGCGCGCACCGTCAAGCGGATCAAGGGCTTATGGGCTGTGGGAGCGAGGGAACCGCGGTCCGCTACGGCGTAGCGGACGCGACCTGAGTTTCGACCTGGGCGACCTCGCCTTCCGGCGGGGCGACGGGCTTGCCCAGCATTTCCGCGAGTTCGAGCGAGGTGCGCTGGGCGTCCCGCAGGAAGAAGCCGAGGCTGGCGAGGTGGTTGGACATCACGGCGCCGTCGCCCTTCTGGTTCGAGACCATGAGCGGACGGATGCGGGCGGCGCGGGTCCAGGCGGCCTCGGCCCTGTCATAGGCGGCAACCGTCTCGGCGTCGCCGGCGCTGACACGGTCAGCCGAACGGGCGGCTTTCAGCATCTGGAGCGCGATATGGGCACGGGCCTTGGCGGCGTAGAAGACGCGGATGTCCTGCTTGGAGGCCGGCCAGCCGGTGGCTTCCTGATAGATCTGAGTGGAGAGGTCGTCCTGGTCGGCTTCGGCCCAGCCGGCGAACATGCGGGCCTCTTCGGCAGCGAGGCTGCGGCGTTCGGGCAGGTCGACGACCTTGCGGCTGGCGCGCGAGTCGAACCGGTTGAGGGCTTCGGCGGCGGCGGTCAGGCGGGGGCGCATGTCCTCGCCCGGCAGGCCCTTCAGCAGGCGCGAGGCGGCGAGCAGGTCGCTGTCGGGCTCGCCCTCGGCACCGGGCACGGCACCGGCCACGAGGCGGGTGAATTCGGATAGTCCGTCGGCGGTCGCTTCCTGCCAGGCCGGCATGGCGGTCAGGCGGGCCTGCGGGTGCCAGTTCGGTTTGTCTGCCGCCCAGCCCTTCCCTTCCAGCTCGCGGGCGATCTTGGTGATGGCGATACCGGATTCCGGGAAAGCCCAGTTCTGGCCGTCGGCAAAGACGATGTCGGAATCGTCGATCTTGTGCGACAGGAGGATCGAGACCGGATAGGCCCCGACAAGGCCGAGGAACAGGGTCAGCTTGAACAGGAAAACGATCCGCCGCCAGAGGCCGCGGAAGAAGTCCATGATCGGGTGCGGTTCAGCATCTTCGAGCGCTCTGAGGTGCTCGGCAGACAGCTCACGCGGATCAGGACCTTCCTCCAGGTAGGCAGCATGAAGGCGGCTGTCGAAGGCCATACTCTACGGATCCCCGGGGGTTGGCTATGCTGTTGCGTTCAGGACACTATGCGAGCAATTGTGGCATTTTAACAGGTCATTAACTGTTAAATGTCCGCAATACGCATGTCCCGCACGCAAAACGCGCGCCAGTTCACCCCGGTTCCGCCCGGGAGGCCTTGAAAATCAATGCTGCGGCACCGGTCCGCGGGCGGATGAACTTTCAGTCACCTAGGCCGGTCACGTCCGCCGTGGCGACCACCGTCTGCGAATTACCGTTCGAATCGCGGAATTCGAGGTTCAGGTCGACCTTGTCGCCTTCCTGGATCGCGGGGTCGAAACCGAACAGCATCAGGTGGTCCGCGCCGCGCTTCAGGACGATCGGCTCGCCATCCTTGGCGGTGAACTTCTCGACCTGGCGCATCTGCATGACGCCGCCGTCCATGGACATGGTGTGAAGTTCGACCCGGGTCGCGGCATCGCTCGTCGCGCCGACAAGGTCCACCGGGCCGCCGGTGACATAGGCCGTGAGCCCCCCACCGGCCACGTCGCGGCCTTCGGCCGGCTTCACGATGAAGGCATCCCGGATCTCGATGACCGGGGCGGCTGCGGTGGCCGGGGCTTCGGGCTCAGCCGAAGACTTTTCAGCGGAACAGGCCACCAGAAGCAGGGCGGCAGCGGGAATCAGGGCGCGAAACAGCATGGAACAAGTCCTCTCCAAGAGTGTTGCCGGAGTGGTAGCGCCCCCCGGACAGGGGTCAATGTGCCGGAATGGCACGGCGCTTCACGCTTTCGGGATCAGGGCCGCCAGAAGCCGACCGTGCGGCGCACGTCTTCCATGATCGGCTCGGCCAGTGCGTTCGCCTTGACCGCACCATCCGCGAGTATCGCGTCGAGCCCTGCCCGGTCGGCAAGGATTTCGCGGAAACGGGCTGTGATCGGCGCAAGGTGCGCGACGGTCACGTCGGCCAGCGCCGGCTTGAACACGCCAAAGCCCTTGCCTTCGTATTCCGCCAGCACCTGCTCCGCCGTAAGGCCGGACAGCGCCGAATAGATCCCGACAAGATTCTCGACTTCCGGACGGCCCTTGAGTTCCTCGACCGTGCCCGGAATCACACCAGAGTCCGTCGTCGCCTTGCGGATCTTCTTCGCGATCGCGTCGGCATCGTCGGTGAAGCTGATGCGCGAAAGCTCCGACGGGTCGGATTTCGACATCTTCTTGGTACCGTCCTTGAGGCTCATGATGCGGGCGCCCGGCCCCTTGATCAGCGGTTCCGGCAACGGGAAGAAGCCCGGCACGTCATAGTCGCGGTTGAAGCGCTCGGCGATGTCGCGGGCGAGTTCGAGGTGCTGCTTCTGGTCGTCGCCGACCGGCACGTGCGTCGCCTTGTAGAGCAGGATGTCGGCCGCCATCAGGACGGGATAGGTGAACAGGCCCACGGAGGCCCGCTCGGCATCCTTGCCGGCCTTGTCCTTGAACTGGGTCATCCGCTCGACCCAGCCCATCCGCGCCACGCAGTTGAATACCCAGGCGAGCTCGGAATGGCCCGGCACGGAGGACTGGGCAAAGATCACGGACTTCTTCGGATCGACGCCGCTGGCAATGTAGGCGGCTGCGATCTGGCGCGTCTGGTCGGCCAGGGCGCCCTTCTCCACCGGCATGGTGATGGCGTGCAGGTCGACCACGCAGTAAAGGCAGTCATGGCCTTCCTGCTGCAGGTTCGCGAACTTCTTCAGCGCCCCGAGATAGTTGCCAAGGTGCAGGTTGCCGGTCGGCTGAACGCCGGAGAAAACGCGCTCAGGGCCGGTATAGGCGGGGGATTTCGTATCGGTCATGCGCAGGGCGTGTAGCGCATTTGCCTAACGGCGCAAGGCCGTCCGGATGTCGCGGAGCCGGATTGCCCCCGTCAGAAGGGCTGCAATGCCGTAAATTGTGCCCCCCGCAAGGATCACAATTGCAGCCGCGAGGGCCCGGGAATCCACGATATGTTCGCGGATCCAGTCGAGGTTCGCCCGCATGAACCAGACCGATCCGGCCATGATGGCGCTGGCGAGCAGCGCCCTTATCGTCCGCGAGACGAGAACAGGCCCCGGCCGGTACCAGTTGCGGGTGGCGAGCGTGGTGCTGAGCATGAGGGCGTTGACCCAGGCCGCAACCGAGGTCGCAATGGCGAGACCGATGAAGCCGACGGTTCCTTGCCGGCTGAACCAGAAGAACAGGCCGGCCCCGAGAACCGTGTTGATCGCCACCGACAGGAGGGCGAAACGCATCGGCGTCTTGGTGTCTTCCCGGGCGAAGAAAGCCGGCGCGAGGACCTTGATCAGCACGAAGGCCGGCACGCCCCAGGCGAAATGGAACAGCGCCCCGCCGGACGCGATGGCGTCGGACTCGAGGAACTTGCCGCGTACGAAGAAGGAATCGATCAGGAAGACCGGCACAACCAGAAGCGCGGCCGCCGCCGGCAGGGTCAGCGCCATGGCAAGGCCGATGCCCTCGTCCATGGTCGCCTGGCTGGTTTTATGGTCCTCGCTGCGCGCAGCGCGCGAAAGGCGCGGCAGGATGGCGACACCGACCGCAACGCCGACAAGGCCGAGCGGCAGCTGGTAGAGCCGGTCTGCGGTGTAGAGCCAGGATTTGGCCGCCGGCTCGAAGCTCGCGAGCGACTGGCTGACGAGGATATTGATCTGCGTGCCCGAGGCGGCGATCGTTCCGGGCACGGCAAGCGCCATGACCTTCTTCACCGCGGGCGTGATGCGCGGCCAGCCGATCAGGCTGAGGCGGACCTTCTGGCGCGTGACACCCCACCAGAGCATCGCCACCTGAAGCACGCCGGCAACCAGCACCGCCACAGCTGCCGCCTGCGCCACCAGTTCCGGCACGTCGGACACGAAGGCCGCCGGAATGAGACAGAGGTTCAGCAAGGTCGGCACGCCGGACGACAGGATGAACCGCTGACCGGAATTCAGCACGCCCGACAGGAGCGCGGCGAGCGCCATGCAGCTGAGATAAGGCATGGTGATCCGTGTCAGGAGCACCGCCAGATTGTAGTGGACATGATCGTCCGCCTGCCCGCCATGTATGACCAGCAGGACCCAGGGCATGAAGATCTGCGCCAAAATTGTGAGCCCGGCCGTGAAGGCGAAGAGGACACGCATTGCCTCCTGCGCGACGGCTTCAGCCGCTTGGGGCCCCTCAGCCTCCAGCGTGCGCGCATAGGTGGGCACGAAGGCTGAGGCGAACGCGCCTTCGGCAAAGATGCGGCGGAACAGGTTCGGGAATTGCTGGGCGGTTACCCAGGCATCGTTGACCGGCCCGGCGCCGAGCTTCGCGACAAGGAGAATGTCCCGAGCAAAGCCCAGAAGGCGGCTGCCCAGTGTCAGCGAGGATTGCACCAGGGTGTTGCGGGCGATGCTCATGAAAGGCTTCGTGCAGGGGTTCTCAGAAACTGTCTACGGCGCGCGACCGCTTCAGCTTCCGGGCCGGCGTGTGCGGGGCCTCCGGTTCATGCCGTCCCAATACGTCCAGAAGCTGGTCGCGAAGAGACCCTTTCGCGGCATTCGGGCCCAGTTTCGCGCCCTGCGCCGTCTGCACATAGAAGGCGTCGAACATGCGCTCGCCATAGGATGCGATATGGGCGGAGTGGATCGACACGCCGGCATCGGCGAGGCACCGGGCAACCTCGTAGAGCAGGCCCGGCCGGTCGCGGCCCGCGATGTCGACCACGGTGTATTCGGCCGACAGGTCGTCGCGGATCTGGACCGAGGGCTGGACGAGGAAGGCGGCTTCGCGCCGGCCGGTCTTGCCCTTGACCACGACCTGCATCGGCGTTCCGCCGAGCACGCCGAGCAGAGCGGCCTCTAGTCGCGCGAGGCGCGCCGGATCATCGCCGCCGAACGGCTTGCCCTGGATGTCATGCAGCATGAACACGTCGACGATGCGGCTGCCGCGGCTGGTAAAGACCTGCGCGGCAATGATGTTACCGCCGTGATGGGCGATGGCGCCGGCAAGGTCTGCGAACAGGCCCGGCCGGTCGGCGCCCGACACGAAGAGAGCCATAGCCCCGCCTTCCTGCGCGAGCCGGTGGCGCACAAGGTCGCCGCCTGCGCTCAGCATGCCGGCATGCCAGGCGAGGTCGTCGAGATCGAAGCCGGTCCAGTAGGCCGTCTCCATTTCCAGCATCAGCGCCGGAACCTTGCCGAGCCGGTCGACCAGTTCGGCCTGACGGCGCTCGGCGCGCGCCTCGAGTTCCGCCTGGACGCCGGCCTCGTCTGTCCGTCCGCCGCGCAGGGCCGCGGCCGTGTTGTGATAGAGATCGGTCAGCAACTGGCCCTTCCAGGCATTCCACACGCCGGGGCCAACCGCTTTGATATCTGCAATCGTCAGGATGTAGAGCAACCGCATCCGTTCGAGCGAGCCGACCATTTCGGCGAATTTCGCGACCGTGCGCGGATCGGCGATGTCGCGCTTCTGCGCCGTCTCGCTCATTTCGAGATGGTGGCCGACCAGCCAGGCGACGAGCTGGGCTTCGTCCTCCGGCAGGCCGAGACGCTCGCAGGCGCGCAGGGCCGTCTTGGTGCCTTCGACCTGCTGGTCGCCCTTCCCCTTGCCGGTATCGTGCAGGAGCATCGCAAGATAAAGCGCGCGGCGGTTCTCGATCAGGCCGAACAGTTCGCTGACCAGCTTGATCGGCTCGGCGCGGCCATGCTCCATGTCGGCAATCGCCTCGACCGCGCGGATCGTGTGCTCGTCCACCGTATAGTGGTGGTACATATTGAACTGCGTCTGCGCGACGATACCGCCGAATTCCGGTATGGCCCGGCCAAGCACGCCGGCCTCGTTCATGCGGCGCAGGATCGTGCCCGGGTCGTTGCCGCCAAGGATCGTATCGAGGATCAGCGCCTGTGCAGCAGGCTTCTCCCGGACGCGCTCGTTCAGGGCACGGAGGTTGCGCGTCAGCAGGCTCAGGGCTTGCGGGTGGATGTCCTTGTCCTCGTCGCGGGCCACGATGAACAGGCGCAGCATGTTGAGCGGATCGGACCGCATGGCCTTGTCGTCGTCGACATTGATCCGGCCATTGTCGAGGATAAAGCCCTTCTCCTTCAGCGCGACCGGCCCCCGAACGGGCAGGAAGCGGCGCAGGCCTTCCGGCTTTTTCTTGTGATCGGCTTCGAGCTTCGCGGCGAGGATGCGCGTCAGGCCGCCGACATCCTTGGTGACAAGGAAATAGCGCTTCATGAAGCGCTCGACACCCTGCTGCCCGCGCCGGTCGCGATAGCCCATGCGGGCAGCGAGTTCCGGCTGCAGGTCGAAGCTGAGGCGCTCCTCCGCGCGGCCGGTGACGAAGTGCAGGTGGCACCGCACTGTCCAGAGGAAGCGGGCGGCGCGAATGAAGATCGCGTATTCATGTTCCGTGAACGGACCGGCCTTCATGACGTCTTCCAGCGTCTCGCCGCCGTACATGTGCTTGACGATCCAGTAGAGCGTCTGCAGGTCGCGCAGACCGCCCTTGCCTTCCTTCAGGTTCGGCTCGACTACATAGCGCGCATCGCCCTGACGGGCATGGCGTGCATCGCGCTCCGCCAGCTTGTCGGCGATGAACTGCGCGTCGCGGCCCTTCACGGCCCCTTCCCGGAAGGAGACGAGCATCTCGTCGGCGAGCGCCTCGTCGCCGCAAATATAGCGCGCATCGAGCAGGCTGGTTTTGATGGTCACATCTTCCAGCGCCAGCTTTACGCAGTCGCCCGGCGTGCGGAACGCGTTGCCGACCTTCAGGCCCATGTCCCAGAGGGCATACAGCATGTATTCGACGACGCTCTCCGTGTGCGGGCTCGCCTTGTAGGCCCGCAGGAACAGGAGGTCCGTATCCGAGGACGGCCCCATAACGCCGCGGCCATAGCCGCCGGTCGCCATGATGGCGATCCGCTCGGCCTCGGTCGGGTTGCGGGCACGGTGCACGTGGGTCGTGGTGAAGTCGTAGAGCGCGCTGATCACCTCGTCCTGCACAGCGGCGAGGAGGCGTGCGGTGTCGAGGCCATCGGCGCCCTGCTGGAGGCGTTCCTGCGCGATCATGCGGCCGCGGAACATGGCCCCGTGCAAGAGGTCCAGCGCCGCCTTCCGCGCGGCCTGCGGATTGCCGAGATTGTCGAGCGCCGCGGCGGTGAGCTTCACCCGCAGGGACCGGCCATCAATGATGTTGGAGATGCGCCACTTGCCCGGCCGGCGCAGAAGCGGACTGCGGGTTTCGAGAAGGGTCGGCGCCTGAGGGGGGGCCTTGGTCGGCGGAGTGTTCATGGCGCGAGTCTATAGCAGGTTCGCGGTGAGGTTCTATGCTCCCTTTTCCGCCAGGACCGGCAGGATGCGGGACTTCTTGACGACCCCATAGGCAAAGGCCGTCTCGATCGAGGCGATTCCGGGCATCTTCTGGATCGTCTGGCGGACCAGCTGCTCGTAATCGTCGAGGCTGCGGGCGACGATTCGCAGCTCGTAATCCGCCCCGCCCGTCATCAGGTAACAGTCCAAGATGGCATCCGTTTCGGCCACTTTGCGCTCGAACGCCTGCACATTCTCCTGCGAATGGTTGGCGAGGCGGATGCGCACGAGGCAGGTGATCGGATAGCCGCAGGCTTTCTGGTCCACGAGGGCGGAATAGCCCTGGATCACGCCGGCGGCCTCGAGGTTGCGGACCCGGCGGAGACAGGGCGATGGCGACAGGCCCACTTCCTCGGCGAGTTCGAGGTTTGTCAGGCGGCCATCCCGCTGGAGGGCGCGCACAACTCTGGCATCTATGGCATCCATATCAGTCCCCGTTGGCATATTATGCCAAAACCAATGCCTCATGCACCTCAATATGGCAACTCACGCTGCGCCTTGCGTGCTAATGTGGCGGCCAATTGAGGAGTCACCCCGCCCATGGCTTTCGACGCATCCCGGCCCCAAGGCCCCGCCACCCGTGCCATTCACCATGGCTATGACCCGGCTAAAAACGACTATGCGTTGACTCCGCCCCTGCACCTCACCTCCACCTTTGCCTTTCCCGATGCCCAGACCGGCGGCGCCCTGTTCGCCGGCGAGGCCGAGGGCCACATCTATTCCCGGATATCGAACCCGACTGTCGCCCTGCTGGAAGAACGGATCGCCAGCCTGGAGGGCGCCGAGGCCGGCCTCGCCACCGCCAGCGGCATGGGCGCCATCAGTTCCCTCATGTGGACCCTGCTGAAGCCGGGCGACGAGATCATCACCGACAAGACGCTATACGGCTGCACCTTCGCCTTCATGCGCCACGGCCTGGCCCGGTTCGGTATCACCATCACCCATGTCGACCTGCGCGACCCGGCAAACCTTTCCGCCGCGATCAGCGACCGGACACGCGTCGTCTATTTCGAGACGCCCGCGAACCCGAACATGCGCCTGGTCGACATCCGCGAAGCGAGCCGCATTGCGCACGGCGCCGGCGCGGTCGTGGTCGTGGACAATACCTACAGCTCCCCCCTTCTGACGCGACCGATCGAACTCGGCGCGGATTTCGTCGTGCATTCTGCAACCAAGTACCTGGGTGGACACGGGGACCTTGTGGCGGGGATGGTGCTCGGCCGGGCGGAGGCGATCGCGGACGTTCGCATGATCGGCGTGAAGGACATGACCGGCAGTGTCATGGCCCCCTTCAACGCCATGCTGGTGATGCGGGGCCTGAAGACCCTGCAGCTGCGCATGGCACGCCATTGCGAAAGCGCCGGGATCGTCGCCGCCTGGCTCGAGCGCCAGCCTGCCGTTGAGGCCGTGTACTATCCCGGCCTGCCCAGCCACCCGCAACATGAACTGGCCAGGCGCCAGATGGACGGTTTCGGCGGCATGATCGCGCTGGAACTAAAAGGCGGCTACGAGGCGGGGATCGCAATGATGAACCGCCTACGGATGATCCGACGCGCCGTCAGTCTCGGCGACGCCGAAAGCCTGATCCAGCACCCCGCCAGCATGACCCACTCGACCTATACGCGGGAAGAACGCCTCGAACACGGCATCAGCGACGGCCTGATCCGCCTCTCGGTCGGACTGGAGGACGTGGAGGATATTCTGGCGGACCTCGCCGACGCACTGGGCAGCAACGAGAGCTGACGATCAGCCGACCACCTCGAACTCGTCTCCGAACCAGAGCGGGGAGTTGGCGAGGTCGATGAATTTCTTCTCGTCCTCGAGGAGCTCGCGGCCGGCGGCTGCCGCGGCTTCGCTGCTGTTGGCCGCCATCGCTTCCTCGCTTTCGAACCAGAGTTCGGCGACGCCGTCATAGGCGTCCGGCCCGCCACGTGAGCCCTGTATGCCAGCGTTCAAACCGTCATGGCCGGTATGATTCTGGACGTAGCGGAGGATGCCCAGCGTCTTGGCGTGACGCGCCACCAGCGGGGCGTGCTGCTCCCGCCAGTAGCGCTGGAATTCTTCGCGGCTGAGATGCGGCAGGCGCCTCAGGCAAAAGGTGAGCTTGATCACAGGAGATCTCCGCCTGCTGCCGCAGCCGTCGTGCCGTCCTTCTTGTAGGCGCGGATGACGTTCTTGCCGGTGATCCATTTGTGCACGTCGTCGGGGCCATCGACGAGGCGCTGGGAGCGGATGTGCGTGTACCAGGCGGCGAGCGGCGTATCGAGCGAATAGCCGAGCGCGCCGTGGAGCTGGATCGCAGTGTCGACCACCTTGTGCACCATATGGGCGAGGAAGACCTTGGCGATGCCGTTCTCCTGCCGGAGGTCGAGCCCGTTGTTCGGCCTTGTAGGCGATGTGCATCAGCATGAGGCGCGCGATGTAGAGCTCGCTCGCGCACTCGGCCAGCATGAACTGGACGCCCTGACGGTCTTCCAGCTTCTTGCCGAAGGTCTCACGCTTCGTCACCTGTTCCGTGGCAAGGTCGAGCGCGCGTTGAGCCATGGCGACATTGTGCATGCCGTGGCGCAGGCGCCCATAGGCGAGCCGGTGCTGGCCCATGGCGAAGCCCTGCCCTTCCCCGCCGAGCAGGTTTGCCTCAGGCACGATGAGGTTCTCGATCTTCACCTCGGCATGGCCGCCGCCCATCTCGGCATAGTGCGGCCCGTGGACGGCCATGGTGGGGATGTCACGGACGATGTTGTAGCCGGGTGTCGGCAGTTCCACGATGAAGGTGGAATATTGCTGGTGACGCGGCGCCTCCGGATTGGTCTTTGCCATGACGACCGCGATGTCGGCGGCGGTGGCGGCAGACGAGAACCATTTCTCGCCATTGAGAACATAATTGCCCTTGCCGTCTTTCACGGCGGTCGTCTGCATGCCGGTCGCGTCGGCGCCGGCGGCCTTCTCGGTCATGGAATAGCAGACGCGCTTCTCGCCGTTCAGGATCGGCTTCAGGAACTTTTCCTTCTGGAAATCCGTGCCGTGGGCGAGCAGCGTCAGCATGGTCGCATCGTCCGGCCCCTGCGAGTTCATCGAGAGGGCGCCGAGATGGCTCTGCCCAAGTTCCATCTGCACCAGCGCATTGGCGAGCGGCCCGAGGCCCATGCCGCCATGCTCCACCGGGATGAAGGGCAGCCACAGGCCCTGCGCCCGCGCCTTCTTGCGCAGCGCCACGAGGACTTCCTTGTAGGGCTTGCCGGCCGCCATTTCCTTCTCGGCGGGGATGCACTCTTCCTGCACCCACTTGCGCACGCGCTCGCGCACTTCCTTTGCCTCTTCCGGTATCGTGAAATCGATCGCCATGTCCGTTCTCCCTTGTCTGTTTTGGGCAAGCCTAGTGCCGGACCGGGCCGCAGGACAGGCTGACTTCGCGTCAGCGCGCCCAGAAACCTTCCGCCTTGCCTATACCCCATAGGGGTATTATACATATGCGATGACCCACGATCATTCCGCACATTCGCACACCCATACCCCCGCTGCCGGAAACGGCGAGCACGCTTGCTGCCACCACAATGCGGTGGCAAAGCCGGCCCAGCCGGACAGCGCCTACGACCATGTGCCGCCCGGCTATACCGGCACGGTCTGGACCTGCCCGATGCACCCGCAGGTGCGTGAGACGTCCAATACGGGCTGTCCGATCTGCGGCATGGCTCTGGAGCCGGAGACGGCGAGCCTCGAGGAGGACACAAGCGAACTGGACGATATGACCCGCCGTTTCTGGGTGGGCGTCGTCCTTTCCGCGCCGCTGCTGGCGATTGCGATGGGCGAGATGGTGCCGGGCGTGACGCTGCCGGGCTTCCTGCATTCGCCAGCGTTCAGCTGGATCCAGGCGGCATTGGCGAGCCCGGTCGTTCTGTGGGCCGGCTGGCCTTTCTTCGTGCGCGGCTGGCGATCCATCGTGAACCGCAGCCCGAACATGTTCACCCTGATCGCGCTCGGCACGGGCGTTGCCTATGCCTATTCGCTGGCGGCGACGGTGATCCCCGGGGCATTTCCGGAGACCCTGCGGGGGCATGACGGGCGGGTGCCTGTATATTTCGAGTCGGCGGCGGTGATCGTGACGCTGGTCCTGCTCGGCCAGGTGCTGGAACTGCGTGCCCGGCGGGCGACCTCCGGCGCGATCCGCGCCCTGCTGCAGCTGACCCCACCCACCGCCCGCCTGATCCACGACGATGGCCATGAGGAAGACGTGGCGCTGGAACACGTGAAGGCGGGCGACCGGCTGCGCGTGCGGCCCGGCGAGAAAGTGCCGGTGGACGGCGACCTTCTCGAAGGCACCTCCAGCGTCGACGAATCCATGGTCACGGGCGAGCCGGTGCCGGTGGACAAGGCGCCGGGCGACCGCGTGACCGGCGGCACGGTGAACCAGACCGGCGCCTTCACGATGCGGGCGACGCATGTGGGCGAGGACACTCTGCTTTCGCGCATCGTGAAAATGGTGGCCGAGGCGCAGCGCTCCCGCGCGCCGATCCAGGGCCTCGCGGACACGGTGTCCGGCTGGTTCGTGCCGGCCGTGGTGCTGGTGGCCGCGGCGACCTTCCTGATCTGGCTGGCCGTCGGGCCGGAACCGCGCCTCGCGCATGCTCTCGTCAATGCCGTCGCGGTGCTGATCATCGCCTGCCCCTGCGCCCTTGGCCTTGCGACGCCGATGTCGATCATGGTCGCCACTGGCAAGGGTGCGCAGGCCGGCGTGCTGATCCGCAATGCCGATGCGCTGGAGACGCTGGAAAAGGTCGACACGCTGGTCGTCGACAAGACGGGCACGCTGACGGCGGGCCATCCGGAACTGATGACGGTGGAACCCGCCAGCGACTTCTCCGCAGAGGACCTGCTCACGTTCGCCGCCTCGGTCGAGGGCTCATCCGAACATCCGCTGGCTGCCGCCATCCTGCGCGGCGCGGAAGAGCGGGGCCTCTTCCCCCGCAAGGCGACCGGATTCCAGTCTGTCACTGGCGAGGGCGCCGAGGCGGACGTGGACGGCTGGAGAGTGGCCGTCGGGAATGCAAAACTGATGCGCCGAATCGACGCTTTCGACAGCGCCCTTGCAGGCAAGGCCGATGAGTTCCGTGAGAAAGGCCAGACCGTGATGTTCGTCGCGGTGGATGGCCGGTCTGTAGGCCTGATCGGCGTCGCCGACCCGATCAAACCGACGACACAGGAAGCGATCCATCGTCTGCATGCAGAAGGCCTCCGGATCGTCATGCTGACCGGCGACAATGCGACCACCGCCCAGGCGGTCGCGGATGCGCTCGGCATCGACGAGGTTCATGCCGATGTTTCCCCGTCGGACAAGAAGGACGTGGTAGCGAAGCTGCAGGCAGGCGGCGCCGTGGTCGCCATGGCCGGCGACGGGATCAACGACGCCCCGGCGCTCGCTCTCGCGCAGGTCGGCATCGCCATGGGCACCGGCACGGATGTCGCCATGGAAAGCGCCGGCGTCACGCTTGTGAAGGGCGACCTTCTGGGCGTCGCCAAAGCCCGCCGGCTCAGCCGTGCGGCGATGCGGAACATCCGCCAGAACCTGTTCTTCGCCTTCGTCTACAATTCGCTCGGCGTGCCGGTCGCGGCGGGCATCCTCTACCCCGTCTTCGGCCTATTGCTGAGCCCGATGATCGCCGCGGCCGCGATGAGCCTCTCCTCCGTCTCGGTCATCACCAACGCCCTGCGGCTGCGCGCACTGAAGCTCTAGGACGGGTCGTAATCCACCTGGGTCAGGTAGAGGCCGTCGGCGGGGGCGATGGGGCCGCAGCGGGTGCGGTCGGCGGCGTCGAGGATTTCCTTCGCCCAGGCGACCGTTTCCTTGCCGCGGCCCACGTCGACGAGGCTGCCGACCATGGACCGGACCTGCCGGTGGATGAAGCTCTGCGCGCGGCAGGTGAAGATCACATGCTCGCCTTCGCGCCAGACTTTGAACTCGTTCAACGTCTTCACCGGCGAGAGCGCCTGGCAGTCGGAATCGCGGAAGGTGGAGAAATCATGCGTGCCGATGAAGGCCTGTGCGGCCTCGTGCATCTTCTCTGCACTGAGTTTCGAGGGCACGCGCCAGACGAGGCCTCGTTCCAGCGTCAGGTCGGCCCGGCGGTTCACAACGACATAGCGGTAGTGCCGTTGGGTGGCGTCGAAGCGGGCGTGGAAGTCGTCGCTCACCTCCACCGCATCGAGCACCGCTATCGGGTGCGGGCGGAGGTGGAAGTTCATCGCGTCGGCGACCTTGCGGCCCCGGTCGACAGACAGGTCCATGTGCGCGACCTGGCCGGTGGCATGGACGCCGCTGTCGGTGCGGCCGGCGCCGAAGACCTCGACCGGTGCGCCATCGAGCTTGGTTGCTGCCTCTTCCAGAACGCCCTGAACGGTCGGCACGCCGGGCAGCTTCTGCCAGCCCTGATAGGGGCCGCCATGATACTCTATGAGGAGCCGGTAGCGAGGCATGGTCAGTGCGCAGGACCGAAGGCAGCCGGATAGGTGAGCTCGCCGGATTCGGGCGCGCCCGGATTGATCAGCCGCGCCATGAAGGCAGGGCCCGACCAGGGCGCACGGAACACGGCGGCGAGGTCGGCCGAGAAGCCGAATTTCGGGTAATAGTCCGGATGGCCGAGGACGAAGACGATGGTCTCGCCACGCCCGCCGAGCGGGATGAGGCCCATGCGGATGAGGCCTGCGCCGATGCCCTGCCCCTGCACGCCGGGCTTCACGCTCATCGGGCCAAGGCCGACAGCGGACGGCTGACCGTCGATCAGGATGCGGAAGAATTCGATATGGCCGACGATTTCCTCGTTACGCGTGGCGACGAGGGAAAGGACGCTGTCCTGCGCGGCATGCAGGCGGCGGGTAATGGCGGCTTCGGCAGGGCCGCCGAAGGCCTCTGTGTTGAGGGCGGCGACGGCATCCATGTCTTCGGGCCGCAGGAGACGCATCCAGGTTTCGGTCATGAGAGCATCGTGTCCGGAGGAATAGGCTGGCCGTTGAGGAAGATCTCGGCGTCGAGCGGCTTGCCGCCCGGCTTCTGCAGGCGCGTGATGCGGACGGTGCCGCCATCGCCGCACGCCACCAGCAGGCGGTCGTCGAGCACCATGCCCGGCGGCGCCGTGGTCTCGCGGCCGGAGCGGCGGCAGTTCAGCAGCTTCAGGCGTACGGGCTCGGTCGTTCCGGGCGCCGTCCAGTAGCACCAGGCACCCGGAAAGGGCGAGAGGCCGCGGATCTGGCAGTCGACATCGCGGGCCGGGCGCACCCAGTCGACCTTCTGGTCGTCGGGGCCGAGCTTGTGGGCATAGGTGATGCCGTGTTCGGGCTGCGCATGCGGCACGAGGCTGCCGTCGGCGAGGCCGGCGAGCGCCTTCGGGGCGAGCTCGGCGGCAAGACGTGCGAGGCGGTCATGGACGCTGCCGGCGGTGTCGTCGGCGCCAATGGGTGTGCGCAGCGAGGCGAGCACGGGGCCGGTGTCGAGGCCGGCATCCATCAGCATGGCATCGACGCCGGTTTCCATGTCGCCCGCCATGATGGCGCGCTGGATCGGCGCGGCGCCCCGCCAGCGCGGCAGGATGGAAGCGTGCATGTTGAGACAGCCGAGGCGCGGCGCATCAAGAATGGCCTGCGGCAGGATCAGGCCATAGGCGACGACCACGGCGGCATCGAGGCCGAGGGCCGCGAAGGCCTCCTGCTCCGGCGCCTTCTTCAGGCTTTTCGGGGTGCGCACCTCGATGCCCTGCGCTTCGGCATAGGCATGGACGGGCGTCGGGGTCAGCTTCTGGCCGCGGCCGGCGGGGCGCGGCGGCTGGGAATAGACGCAGACGATCTCGTGGCCTGCTTCGATGAGGGCTTTCAGCACGCCGACGGCAATGTCGGGGCTTCCCATGAAGGCGATGCGGAGGGCCATGCGGGGCGGGCCCTCGTGATCAGGCGGCGTCTTCGCGGAGGGCGCGGAGTTTGGCCTTCTTCACCTTGTCGATGGCGCGCTGGCGCTTCAGGCGCGACAGGTGGTCGATGAAGAGCGTGCCTTCGAGATGATCCATCTCGTGCTGGATACAGACCGCGTAGAGGCCCTCGCACCATTCGTCGACCTTGAAGCCGTCATAGTCCATGTACTGGATGCGGCAGCGGGCCGGGCGCTCGACCTCGTCGAAAATGTCCGGCACCGAGAGGCAGCCTTCCTCGTAAGGCAGGGTCTCTTCCACCGTCTCGACGATTTCCGGGTTCACGAAATACTTCGGCTGGGGCTCCTCGCCTTCCTTGGCAAGGTCCATGACGATGATGCGCAGCGGCACGCCGATCTGGATCGCAGCGAGGCCGATGCCCGGCGCGTCGTACATGGTTTCCAGCATGTCATCCATGAGCGCGCGAAGCTCGTCGGTGACGCCGCCTTCAACAGGCTTCGACACCTCTTTCAGGCGCGGATCGGGGACGGTGAGGATTTCGCGTATGGCCATGGGCGTCAGATAGGCTTGGCGCGGACTGCGGTCAACGGTTTGGCCTCATTCGGCGGCGAGGGTCTTGGGGTCTCCAAGGTCCAGCTGGCCGGTTTCTGCCGTGTTTGCGCGGGATTCGATCAGTTTCGGCTCGGCCGGGGCCTTGTTCGGCGGGGCGATCTTCATGTCCTCGAACTTCTTCAGGGTCGGCATGACCCGCTTGTCGAGCGAGCCCATGAGCGAGTTGTAGCTGTCCACGGACGTGTTGAGCGACTTCCCGAGCTTCTCGACATGGCCGAGCATGACCCCGATGCGCGAATAAAGTTCGGCGCCGAGATCGGCGGCGGCCATGGCGTTCTCGTTCATCTCGTGCTGGCGCCAGAGATGGGCGACCGTGCGGGCGAGCGCGATCAGCGTGGTCGGCGTGGTGACGATGACCGAGCGGCTCATCGCCTTCTCGATCAGGTCCGGGCTGTATTCGAGGGCGGCGGCGAAGAAGTTCTCCCCCGGAATGAACATGGCGATATAGTCGAACCGGCCGCCGAGATTGGACTGGTAGTCCTTCGACGCGAGCGTCTGGACATGGCGCTGGACGCTCGCGGCATGGGCCTTGAGGTGGGTCGCCTTCTGTACCGGGTCCTCGGTGTTCACGGCCGCCATATAGGATTCCAGCGAGACCTTGGAGTCGACGACGATCTGGCGCCCGCCCGGCAGGTTGATCACCGCGTCCGGACGCTGGCGGCCGGTGTCGGACTGTTCGGAGACCTGCTCGGCGAAGTCGCAATGTTTCGACAGGCCCGCCTGCTCCATCACGTTGCGGAGGGTCATCTCGCCCCAGCGCCCGCCGCCCTTCGGCGCGGTGAGGGCGTTGACCAGTTTGCCGGTCTCCTTGGAATGGTGCAGCAGGCTCTCGTGGATCGCCTTCACCTGTTCCTGGATGGCGGACTTGTCCTCGGTGCGGACCTTCTCGATCTCGTCGACGCGCTTCTTGAAGCTCTCGAAATTCTCGCCGATGGGTTTCATCAGCTCACGGAGCTGGCCTTGCGCGCCCTCCTTGTGCTTCTCGAACGTCTCGTTGGCGAGCTGGAGGAACTGGGAATTGGCGCGCTGGAGCACGCCCTGCGCCATTTCGGCGAACTTGCGTTCGTCCTCGGCGCTGCGGGCGCGGGCCTCGGCCAGGGCGATCTCGGCCTCGCGCAGGGTGGCTTCGAGCGTCAGGACGCGCTGGCGGGCCGCCTCGCGCTCGTCGGTCGCGCGCTCAAGCTCCAGCGACAGGCGCTCGGTCTTCAGCTGCGCGCCGGAGATCTGCATCCAAGCGATCACGCCCGCGCCAAGGGCGAGGAAGAAGAGGATCAGGTGGGCAAGGTCAAACGCCTGCCCGGCAATGGTGACAATCGGTTCCATTCCGCCTCTCTCTGGCATGATTCCGGAGGAACATATATGGAACGAAAGCGGCTGTCGACTAAAACGGCAGCTTGAAGCCCGGCATCATGCCGCCGAAGCCGGCGGTGGCTTCTTTCATGGCGGCGTCCATGGCCTCGTCGAGGCGGCGGCGGGCGTCGGCATGGGCGGCTTTGATCAGGTCTTCAAGGATTTCCGGGTCGTCGCCCATCAGGCTCGGGTCGATGGTGAGGCCCGCGAGTTCGCCCTTGCCGCGCAGGCGCACTTTCACAAGGCCCGCCCCGGCAACGCCATCGGCTTCGGTCGCCTCGATCTTCGCCTGGGCTTCCTGCATCCTGGCCTGCATCTGCTGGGCCTGCTGCATGATCTTGGCGAGGTCTTTCATCGGAGGGGTCCTTCAGGCTTTGCGGCGGGAATCGAGGTTGATGACATTGCCGTCGTCCGCGGGCGCTGACGTTGAGGGCTCCGGCGCGTCGGCGACATCCACAATGGTGGCGCCGGGCAGGCTCTTCAAGGCGGCAGCAACCGCGGGATGTGCAGCGGCCGCCGCGAACTTCTCCTCGCGGGTGCGGATCTCGGCGGCGCGGATCGTCTCGGCCCCGCCGCGGATCTGCAGGACTTCCCAGTCCTCGCCGGTCTCGCGTTCGAGGAAGCTCTTGAGGCGGGCGAGCACGTCCGACGGCGCGTTGGGCTCCAGCTCGCAAGTGAAGCGGCCGAAGGCAATCGGGCCGGGACGGACATAGCGCTCCATCTCGACCTGCAGGTTCACTTCGCGCAGTTCGGCCAGCCGGGAGACGATGCTCTCAAAGGTTTCGAGCCCGCCGGCATCGGGCGGGGCCTCAGGCTTTGGATCAGGCTTTCCCGGCGCCCCCCTGCCCTCCGCGATCATGCGGGCGGCTTCCTCCGGGGACGGAAGGCCGGCAGACGCGACAAGGCGGAGGATGACCATGTTGAGGGCGATCGCCGGATCGGGCGCGACCTGGAGCACATTGTAGCCGGAAAGCAAAATCTGCCAGGTGCGGGCAGCCTCGGCGGGCGTCAGGCGCTGGGCGAGCGCGCGGGTGCGCTCCACCCAGTCGGCCGGACCGCCGGGGGCGTAGTCGTCGCCGGTCGCCTGCGCGATGGAAATGTCGGCGGCAATTTCGAGCAGGTCTTTCAGGATGACGGCGGGGTCTGCGCCGGCGCGGACCTGGTCCTGGACTTCATCGAGCGCGGCCTTCGCCTCGCCGGACATGGCCTTCTCGAAGGCGTCCATCAGGCGGCCGCGGTCGCCGAGGCCCAGCATGTCGCGCACGGCGGCGGCCGAGACGGTCTCGCTCTCAAGCGTTTGCACGATGGCCTGGTCGAGGATGGAGAGCCCGTCGCGAACCGAGCCTTCGGCGGCGCGGGCGATGAGGGCAAGGCCCTCCTCGGAGACTTTCGCGCCTTCCCCAGCCGCGACGCGTCCGAGATGGGCGGCGAGCACGGCGGGTTCCAGCCGCTTCAGGTCGAAACGCTGGCAGCGGGAAAGGACGGTGACCGGCACCTTGCGGATCTCGGTCGTGGCGAAGATGAACTTCACGTGCGGCGGCGGCTCTTCCAGCGTCTTCAGGAGCGCGTTGAAGCTCGCATTGGACAGCATGTGCACTTCGTCGATGATGTAGACCTTGTGCCGCGCCGAGACCGGGGCATAGCGCGAGCCGTCGAGCAGGTCACGCATATCGGCAACGCCGGTGCGGCTCGCGGCGTCGAGCTCCAGCACGTCCGGATGGCGGGAGGCCATGATCGCCTCGCAATGCTCGCCCATGGGGTCGAGCTTCACCGAGGGGCCGTCATGGTCTGCCGATGTATAGTTGAGGGCGCGGGCCAGAAGGCGCGCCGTGGTCGTCTTGCCGACGCCGCGCACGCCGGTCAGCATGAAGGCATGGGCGATGCGGCCGGTCTCGAAGGCGTTGGAGAGCGTGCGGACCATGGCCTCCTGGCCGATCAGGTCCTCGAACCGGCGGGGCCGGTATTTCCGGGCAAGCACTTCATAGGCCCGCGGCTTGGCCGGGGCTGCGTCTCCGAACATGGAGAGGGTCGCATCGTCGCGCTCGGTATCGGAATCGGTATCGCTCATCGCCGGCGGACCTTAGCGGGTCCGGGAGGCAGGGCCAATGGCTCGTGTGAGGCAGGAGGGAGACCGGGGCACCTCACAAAAACGTAACTGCACGCTGCAAGCCCTTGCCGCTACAGGTTGCGGATGGGCGGATGGACGGACCTCGAGGCTTTGGCCAGGGCGGCGCTGCGCCCGCGCGCCGCGCGGGTGGCCCTGTCTGTGGCGGGCCATGTCCTGGTTCTGGGCGGACTGCTCGCCGCGAACCCGTGGCACCTGCGGCCCGTGGCGACGGACCTGCCGCTGGTTGTCGAGCTTGTCACGCTCGCTCCGGAACCTGAGCCCGAGCCGCCCGCAAATGCCGCGCCGCCGCCTGCCCCGGCACCGGCCCCCGTGCTGCGGCCAATGCCGGCGGCAAAGCCTGCGCCCGATCCCGCCCCCGCACCGGAGCCGGAAGGCGTGACGATCGAGCTGCCGGACCTGCCCGAGAGCGAGGGCGAGACAGGCTCCATCGTGGACGGCACCGGCGCGCCCAGCGTGGACCCGGCCCTGGAGCAGGCTATCGCTGCGCTGATCTGCCACCGCATGAAGGACCATGAGCGCGCCGCGGCGGGCTGCGCCGATCAGCCGCCGGACGATCCGTTCGAGCGAGCGCCCGCCATCGCACTACTCAACCCGGAGGAGCGCCGCATCCAGGCGATCCGCACGGGCCAGATCGCACGGACGGCCGGCTACGACAATTTCCTCGAATGGTACCTGGAGCACGATGCCCCGATCCCCGGCACGTTCCTGGACGGGATCGACAACACGATCTTCCTCGACCGCAAGGACGCGGCGACCGCCGAGCACGACCGCCTGATGAGGGGCGACACACCCGACTGGGCGGACGACATCGCAGAGGCCCACGGGCGGGAGTGAGGCGCGCCCTCAGCCCACCAGCAGCTTGTCGCGGATCGTGTCCTGCTGGGCGCCGGTCACGCCGAGGGTTTCGGTGAGGTAGGCGTCGAGCGAGCCGACTTCGCCGACGATCGTGGCGAAGGCGGTTTCGAGATAGGGCAGCCGGACGCCGATGAAGGGGCGGAAGACTTCCGGCTCGTAGGCCTTGCCGATATGGGCGTTGAACATTTCCGCGATTTCGCCGAGGCGTCCGTCCACGTTCACGGCCACATTGGTGAGGACATAGTCGGCGCGGATGTCCTCCTCGGAGACGCCGAGGATATGATGCGTCAGGGCACAGAGGATGCCGGTCCGGTCCTTGCCCGCGGCGCAGTTGACGAGGCCGGCCTCGTCGTCGCCGAGTTCTGCAAGGTGGGTGAACCAGCTGGCGAAGAGTTCCCGGTGGTGGGCCTTGAACGGCGCGGCGCGGTAATAGTCCGTCATCCAGGCCTCGGCCTTTTCGGCATTCGCCTCGACCTTCATCAGGAACTTCGTATGCGGGGCCTCGTGCTCGCGCCCGCCATCGTGGGTGATGGTCAGCGGCGCCGACCAGCGGCCCGGCTGTTTCTCGCGCTCATCGGGACGACGGAGGTCAGCCTGAACGGCGATGCCGAGGTGGCGGATCTTGGCGAGGTCCTCATGGGTCGCCTCGGCATAATGGCCGGAACGGAACAGGCGGCCGTGGCGGACGCGGCCCCCGCGCCGGGAGGCATAGCCCCCGAAGTCCCGGAAATTGCGAACGCCTTCAAGCGGCAGGATACGGTCTCTCATAGCCAAGCGAGCTAGCGCGCGCCTGCCGTCTCGTCTACCCTGACCCGATGACAACTAAGGGAACCGGACCCGAAACCGAGCGTTAGGATCCGGCAATACAACAGCGCCAAGGAGTTATTTATGGCCCGTTTCCGTTCCATGCTCGCCGCCGCCTGCCTTGCGGTTGGCACCGTCTCCGTGACGGCTTGCTCGACCCTCCCGAACGAGGTGAATCGCAACAAGATCGACACAGACAGCCGCGAGGCCCTGGCCACGCTCTATGCCCAGAACGACGCCGCCAAGGCGATCGGTTCGAAAGCACGTGCCGTACTGATCTTCCCGTCCATGGTGAAAGCCGGCCTCGGCATCGGCGGCGCCTATGGCGAGGGCGAGATGCGCCATGGTAACGCCGTTTCGGGCTATTATTCCTCGTTCACAGGCTCGTGGGGCCTGCAGGCCGGCGCCCAGTCCTACGGCTATGCGGTGTTCCTGATGAATGACGATGCCGTGAAATATGTCGAGGAATCGGAAGGTTGGGAAATCGGCGTCGGTCCGACCGTGGTACTGGTCAATGCCGGCGTCGCGCAGAACTTGTCGACCACCTCGCTGCAGGACGATGCCTATGCCTTCATCTTCGACCAGAAGGGCCTGATGGCCGGCATCAGCATCGAAGGCACGAAGATCAACAAGCTGGACTAGGGCCCCGTCCCCCATCCGGGCCTCAAGTCCTGAGTGCGGCCGCCCCACCCCCGCGGGGCGGCCGTTTTCATTTGAAATAGCGGGTGAGCTTTGCCTGCGCGTCGGCGACCCCGGTGCGCAGCGCCGCGTCGAAGACCGAGGACATGGACGGGCGAAGCGGCTCGTCCACCTGAAGCACGGCATCGCGCAGGATCTGGAAGAAGAAGAACTTCACGGCCGGATTGCCGATTCGCTCATAGATCGAGACGAGGCTGTCGCGCACTCGCAGTGCCGCGGCCTCGGAGTCAGGGCCCGAGCGGCCCGCCATGCGCTCGGCGATCAGTCCGCAGAGAAGGTGCATCCCGACCCAGACGCAGGCATCGTCCGCATCCGCCCCATCCGGGATGAACGGCGCGCTGTCGCGGGCATGATCGATGCCCGTCAGGCCGGACACCTGGCCGAAGAAGGCGAGCGCCAGCGGATCCTCGATGCCGCGGTCTGCGAGCGAGGCGGCGGCGTTCGCGATATAGGGCCGAATCGGCGCGTCGGGACCGCCCGCCAGCGGCATCTGCGCGGCGAGCGAGCAATAGGCGAGCACCGGGGAATCGTCGAGGAACATGAACCGCGCCGCCCGGATCAGCATCATCGCCTCGAGCTGTTTCTCATAGGCGCTGAGATGGCCTTCCGACTGCCAGTGCATGACGTAAGGCCGGTAGGCCTGGAACATGTCGTAGAAGCGGCGTTCGGAGAAGGCGGCGAGTTCGGTCCAGTAGGCGAAGGCGTCGCCCTCCACCGCCGCGACCTGCGCGAGGAGATCGTGCCGGCCGATCATGGACTCGGTCATGTCTTCCTCGGCGACCCGGCGGGCGGCGGCGACATCGCCGAGCGACATATGCATGTTGGCGATGGTGAGCAGCTCCTTCTCGCCGCGCTAGGCGTTGAAGACTTTCCAGACGAGCTGGAAACTGGTCGCCGCCAGCAGGAGGCCGAAGGCGGTCCATTGCAGGTTCAGCAGCGTGTCGCCGGCGCCCTCGCGCAGGATCTCGCCGGTGCTGGCCTGGCGGACAAGGTCTGTCACTTCGGCGAGGCCCGGCAGGTCCAGGAAGCGGGCGAGCAGGCCTTCGAGGTCGGTCAGGCCGCCATGCGAGAGGCCGAGCCGGCGGGTGAGGTCCAGGTTCAGCAGGGCGCCGAAAACAATCGAGGCCGCGACAATCACGCCGAGGATGACACCGGCGGGCCAGGCCGAGATGCGCCAGGCCTCCGACACGGCCTGCGGGCGCAGGACCGCATGCAGCAGCCACATCAGCGCGGCAAAGTTCAAAAGGACCGGCATCCAGTACGGACCCATCCAGTAATAGGTGTCGAGGTGGAGGAAATAGACCAGCGCCGACATCGCGAGGATGCAGAGCGCGCTGACCGCCGTGCCGTTGACGAACAGGCCGAGCCCGCCCGCGGCCGCCCGCGCCACCCGCGACTGGAAGATCATGCCGATCAGCAGGAAGACGATATAGACCGGCAGGGTGGCGACCACGACGACGCCGGTGACGAAGTTCGAGAAGCCGACGGCAAGGCGTGTCCGGAAGGGTTTCGCCATGCCCTGATAGTTGCGGGTGCGGGAGGTGAAATCGTGCTCGGCGCGCAGAGCCTGCAGGTCGCGCCCGACCCAGAGCGCGCTGAGGCCGATCAGGGCGAGCATGAAGGCCCAGGCCCCGGTCGCCCAGCCCGGATGACCGAGGAAGACCGGCGCCAGCATCAGGGCATAGAGGATGAGGATGGCGATGAAGGGGACGCGGAAATCGAGCCGTTCCAGCCCTGGATCCACCTGCATGTCGGACATGTCCACCTCCATCCCCCCGGCGGCGATCTAGGCAGATCGCACCCGGAATGGCAACCGGCGGGTCAGGCCGCGAAGGTTTCGACGAGCCAATCGCTGATGGCACTGGCGGAGGCCTGCCATTCGGGATCGAGCATCAGGTCATGGGCACCGGGGCAGATGCGGACGGGCGCGTCGTAGCGGGCGGCGAGCTCGTCGTGCCGGGGCAGCGGGATCGACCAGTCTTCCCGGCCGCCGACGACGAGGACGGGGCGCGTATCGCCGGCTTTCCGGTAGAGGGGCTTGCGCCCGAAGGTCTCGGCCATGGCGCGGGGCGACTCGAGATCGAGCCGGGCGATATGGGCGGCACGCTCCGCCTCCGGAAGGTCCGGCGAGAGGAAGGAGGGCACCATGGCTTCGCGCATCTGCGCCGGGTCGCCCGTGAGCTGGCCGAGCAGGAGCGCCAGCGGCCGCTCGCGCAGGACGCGCAGGACGACGGAGGTTGCCGGCTTCAGCGGAGAGCCGGCGAGGAAGACGAGGCCCGCGACATCCGGTCTTGAATGGAAGGCCCGTTCGGACACGACCCCGCCCATCGAGTGCCCGATCAGGACGACCGGCGCACCGATCCGGCCCATCACCGCGGCAACGTCGGCGGCGTAATCATCCAGCGTGAAACTGCGGATGCCGGCAGCGCCGTCGCTCGCGCCATGGCCGCGCAGGCTGAGCGCGTGGGCGGCCCAGCCCTGCCCCGCGAACCAGGGCAGGTAATGTTCCTCCCAGCACCAGGCGCCATGGAAGGCTCCGTGCACGAACAGGAGGTGTGGACGGCTGGAGCCCGTTTCCGGCAGGTGGGAAAGGAGCTCCAGGTCCATTGGCGCTTACCGGAACGGGGGTTCGTCGAAGCTGCGGAGCTTGCGGCTGTGCAGTTTCGCGCCCTTGTCCGCGGCGAGGCGTTCGAGGGTTTCGATGCCGATGCGGATATGTTCGCCGATGGCCCGTTCGTAGAACCGGTTGGCGGCGCCGGGCAGCTTGATCTCGCCGTGCAGCGGCTTGTCCGAGACGCAGAGCAGGACGCCGTAAGGCACGCGGAGGCGGTAGCCGTTGGCGGCGATGGTGGCGCTTTCCATGTCGATGGCGATGGCGCGGGACTTGTTGAAGCGCAGGGCCGAGGCGGTGAAGCGGAGTTCCCAGTTACGGTCGTCGGTGGTGACCACCGTGCCGGTGCGCAGGCGTTTCTTCAGGGCCTCGCCCTTCTCGCCGGTGATCAGCGCGGCGGCTTCCTGCAGGGCGACCTGGACCTCGGCAAGGGCCGGGATCGGGATTTCCGGCGGCAAGACCGAGTCGAGCACATGGTCTTCGCGCAGGTAGGCGTGGGCGAGCACATAGTCGCCGATGGCCTGGCTGTGGCGAAGGCCGCCGCAATGGCCGACCATCAGCCAGCATTGCGGACGCAGCACCGCGAGGTGGTCCGTGATCGTCTTGGCGTTCGAGGGGCCGACACCGATATTCACCAGCGTGATGCCGGCATTGCCGGGCGCGCGCAGGTGATAGGCCGGCATCTGCGAGCGGCGCCAGGGCGAGGCGTCGATCTCGGCGCGCGAGGTGTCGGTCGGCTTCGAAATCTCCAGCCCGCCGGGAACGGAGAGCGAGGAGTATTTCTTGCCTTCGCCGATCTGGGTCAGCGCCCAGTCGCAGAAGGCGTCGACATAGCGGTGATAGTTCGTGAACAGAACATAGTGCTGGAAGTGGTCGACCGGCGTGCCGGTATAGTGCTGCAGCCGTTTCAGCGAAAAATCGGTGCGCAGCGCATCGAACAGGGCGAGCGGGTGTTCCTCATAGGGATCGAACAATTCGCCGTCGGCCACTTCGTCGCCGATCTCGGCGAGGTTCGGGCTGGGGAAATGGCGGGCGAGTTCGGCCGGCGAGATTTCCTCGAGGCCGGCAGCCTGGCCCTGCTCCCACACATAGGCGTAGGGAATTTCGCTGAACGAGCGTTCGACCGTGATCTCGACATCGTAGTCGCGCATCAGGGGGGTCAGCTGTTCCAGCAGGTAGGGGCGGAAAAAGTCCGGCCGGGTGAAAGTGGAGATATACGTTCCGGGCTCGGAGATGCGGCCGAAGGAGCGCGAGATACGCGGCGGCGGGCCATCCGGATCGTAGACGATACGGATCTGCGGATAGCAGAAAGCGCCGGATGCGCGCAGCTGCGGATCGGGCGCGGTGCCGTTGTGAAGGAATGCGTGGAGGGCGGCGGATTGCGCCTCAACGGCCTCGCTATAGAGCTTCTCGAGGGCGTCGACGACGTCTTTAGGTGTAGTGAGTTTTGACATGGCGCCCTCTGACAGAGAGGGGAGATTCTGTCAATTGGGTGCGGGTTGCAGACCTGCCAGCACAGGCGCCCGGCGCAGCGGGGCTGGCCGCGGACGTCGAGCGGATTGCGGGGCGCGGGTCAGCCCGAGTCGAGCAAAGGCAGCCAGGACAGGGCCGCATCGTGCAGCGCCCAGTACAGCTCGCGCGCGACGGGGCGGGTCTTCGGCCCGGTACAGGCCGGCGGCGGCTTGTCGGCCAGCGGCAGGGGCAGCGACTTGTCTGCCCGGATGCGGGCGAGCTTTTGCCGGAGGCGGGCGACCTGTCGGTCCGGTTCGGCGAGCGCTAAGCGCAGGGCCGAGAAACGGTCGAACAGGCGCGCGTCCGGCGTGACCGGAGCGGGCTTCCGCACGGGGCGCACGGTCTTCCGGGCGCCGACCGGTCCCGTCCAGCGCGGCAGCGGCGTCCCCATGGCGACGAGGAAGAGGATGCGGTGGACAAGGGTTTCGAGCCCGGTCAGCTCCCCGTCCAGGGCGCGGTGGACGGCGCGCGGGCCGAGGTCGAACGCTTCCGCCAATTGCGCGGCGCGACGCCGGGCGAAGGCCCAGGCAAGGCCGAGGGAACTCGAGAGGCGGATGGGCGGGACCAACATGCGCACAAGACTGGCACACCCTTCTATTCGGTCGGATGGACGGGGATTCTGTCCCACAGCAAGCAGCGGGTGGGCGGGGGGCCTCGCGGGCAGGTAAAGCCGGGGCACCGAGCCAAGGAGACGCCCCATGCCATTCCAGATTCACGCCCTGCCCGCCGAAGACTTCGCCGCCCTTGCCGGCCTCGATGCGGAGGCCCTGTCGGGCCGGCTTGCCCAACGCCAGGTGGTGGATAGCTGTCCCGGTGTCCCCTGCCGCGTGAGCCTTGAGGACGCGCAGCCCGGCGAGACAGTCTACCTGCTGAACTTTGCCCACCAGGATACCGCGACACCCTTCCGCGCGAGCCATGCCATCTTTGTGCGTGAAGGCGCGGCGACCGCCCACCCTGCCGCCGGGGAAGTTCCTCTGATGATCCGGCGACGGATCATTTCCCTGCGCGCCTTCGACGCGAACGGCATGATGATCGAGGCTGACGTTACGGAGGGTGAGAACGTGGCGGCGCGGATCGAGGCCCTGTTCGGAAATCCGTCCACGGAGGTCATTCACCTCCATTTTGCAAAGCAGGGTTGCTTTGCTGCAAGGGTCAGCCGGGCGTAACAAATCAGACGCTTTTGACGCGAATCCGAAGGGGTACGGTTCGCGCCGAAAGCTGTAGCGCCCGCGATGGCAGGGGCGAGACGGCGCCTGTTTGGGCAAGGCTGCCTGTTCGGCAGGCGGCGCTGAATCTTACAGGCTTCCGGCTGCAGCCAGCTGAAATTACCTACTTGAAATGCTGCACCTGCGAGAGGAATGGTGCAGCGCAGCACGCGGGCCGTTCCGGAACAGGCCAGCGCAGGCCCGGACCCCGTCCGGGCGGCGCGTTCCGGGGCAAACCAGTCGCGTTTTCGCGTGCTGAGGGAGGAGTTTCCGGCCGTACCGGTGAGGGCGGCCCTGACTCTTAAGGATTAAGACCCATGAAGAACGTTCTGTTTGCGGCCGCGGCCTTCGTCGCAATCGCACCTTTCGCCGCCACCGCCTCTGCGGAAATCCAGACCCCGATCACCGTCAGCATCGAATTCGACCACGACTTGCTCGTGTCCGACGCCGGCGCCGAAGTCGTGCTGAGCGACATGCGCCACCAGGCCCGTTCGGCCTGCACGACGCCGGGCAGCAAGTTCGGCCGCGGCCCGGTCGTCGACCGCGCCTGCGCCGATGACGTTCTGGCCAAGGCCGCCGTCCAGATCCTTGCCGAGCGCGAGGAAATGGGCCTGAAGACCGCCCCGGCCTTCGCCCGCCTCGCCACCGTGGAAACCGCCTCTTACTGAACAACGCTAGACCATTTCCTCCCGGAATAGCGTTGGAGGGGTCGCCCGCGGCCACGGGCGGCCCCTCGCATTCTTCCAGAATATGGAAAAGCCCGGCAGAAAGCCGGGCTTTTTTGTTTTGGGGGTGCGCAGGAAGGCGGCCTATTTCCAGCGGCCGGGCTGGCGGTACCAGCCTTTGTTGGTCTTCACCCACTGGTCCGGCACCCAGTAGGCACCGGGACGCGGCGGGTTGTGGTCCCAGTGGCCATCGATCCAGACGAAGTCCACACCGGTCCAGTTCCAGTAGCCGGAAATCCAGACCGAGACCGCGCTCGGCCGCGGCGGGATGATCACCGTGCGCGGCGGCGGCGGCGCCGTGGTGACGTAGACGACACCAGCCGGCGGCGGGCCATAGTGCCGGTAGGGACCGCCATAGCCGGCACAGGCCGTGACGGTGGCCAGGGCCAGCGCTGCGGCGCCTGCCAGAATTGCGGATTTACGGGTCATGGTGTCCTCCCTTGGCTTACATGCCGCGATTATACTGCTGAAGTTCGGCCCAGCTCAGCTGTCCGTCATCATTCGTGTCGGCCTCGAGCCAGGCATGCTCGCCGAAGCGCATGTATTCCTCGCGGCTGACAATGCCGTCGCCATTGCCGTCCATGATGCGGAACCGTTCGGTCTTGCGCAAGTTGGCCTGCTCGCGCATCAGCGCCTGGCGGGCCGGATCAGCATTGCTGTAGGGACCGGGGCCGAAGCGCGCAGCGTGGTATTGCTCCAGCGAGAAGCCGTTCCCGTCTGCCGAGAGCTGGCCGAACATGTCCGTGTGCCAGTCTTCGAACTCGGTGCGGTTGACCTGCCGGTCGCCGTCGCGGTCGAAAGCGCGGATCCGGTCTTTCGTGCCGAGGAAGAGACGGTCGCGGTCGGGATCGCGCAGGCGGTCCATGTCGCGATCCATGTCACGGTCCCGCATCTGGTCGCGGTCCGAGGCCGGGTCCTGCACGCGAAGCCGGTCGCGGTCCATGTCGCCGGACATACTGCCCATGCCACTGCCGGCACCGCCGCCGCCTTGTCCGCCTCCGCCCTGCCCGCCGCCGCCTTGCGCGACAGCGAGGCCGGACAGTGCCACCGAGCCTGCCACAAGGGCGGCTGCGCCGAGGTATTTCAGTTTCAGCATCACGTTTCTCCTCATGCTGATATGCCGGCAGCACGTCGGACGTCGTCGGCACAGGCCCCCTCAGGCAGGAAACAATCTAGCACGCTCAACTGACGTCTTGCTGACGCGAACGCGCACACACCTGGCGCAACTTTTCACAGGAGAATTACCTAGATGGCGGAGAAGGCATGCACCGCACCACCATGCCGGGTACGGACGGTTTCGCCGTCCGGCGCGTCGTCCGCCCACACGGCTCCGGGCGCGAAAGCCGCGACCGGCAAAGTGAGTCCGCCGCGGCGCAGCACGGCGCCAAGATGGTCCGCGGCATGGCGGAAGCTGGAGGCACGGGTTTCAAAGCGGAAGCCGATGTCCGGGCAATGCGCCGTCAGCCGGCAAGCGGGATCATAGGCCCAGGACAGGCGGCATTCCGCCTGCCCCCGGCCGGCGAGCAGCGGCACGGTTTCGTAGACATGGTCGGCGAAGGGACCTGTCGACTCCCCTGGCGGGGGCCCCGGCGGGCGCGGCGGCACGGGCAGGAACCGCCGCCAGCCCCAGACAGGTTTCGAGGGCATCGATGGTGACGGGGCCGGAACGTCGGGCGGAGACGCCTTCGCAGCGAGGCCTGGCGGCTGTTGCGACAGCCAGTAGACCTCCTGCCGGGCGATGGCGCTTTCAAGGTGCGGCAAGGCCTCTTCCGGCGGCAGCGTGCCGAAACCGTCGCGAGTGACGTCGGCGCGCAGGCTGTCGAACAGCGTGTTCCGCGCAGCGGGGTCCGCCGCGTCCACCTCCGTCAGCCTACGGATGACCCAGCCGAGAATGTCGCTGCGGGCGCTCACCGGGCGGGCGCGGCCCTATTCGGCCGGAACGCTGTCTTTCTTGGTCGCGGTGCGCTGGTCGAATTTCGACCAGACGCCGTCGTCGCCGTGCCAGTCGCCTTTCGTGGCGCCCTTGGAATACTCGGTGGCGCGCTGTTCGAAGAAGTTCGCGTGCTCGACACCATTGAGGATTTCGGTCAGCCACGGGATCGGGTGCTTGGTGATGCCGTAGATCGGCTCCAGCTTCAGCTGGCCGAGGCGCCAGTCGGCGATGTAGCGGATGTACTGCTTGATATCGTCCGGCGTCATGCCTTCGACCGGGCCCATCTCGAAGGCGAGTTCGATGAACTTGTCTTCCAGCGCGACCACAGTGCGGCAGCATTCGCGGATGCGCTCGCGCAGTTCGTCCGTCATGCAGTTGGTTTCGGCGACGAAGCTGTGGAACAGCTTGATCATGCCTTCGCAGTGCAGCGACTCGTCGCGCACCGACCAGGAGACGATCTGGCCCATGTCCTTCATCTTGTTGAAGCGCGGAAAGTTCATCAGCATCGCGAAGGAGGCGAACAGCTGCAGGCCTTCCGTGAACGCACCGAACACGGCCATGGAGACGGCGAGGTCTTCATTCGTCTCGCAGCCAAACTGGCCGAGATAGTCGTGCTTGGCGGCCATCTCCTTGTATTCCATGAGGCCGAGAATTCGGTGTCAGGCATGCCGATCGTCTCGAGCAGCAGGGCGTAGGCCGCGATGTGGATCGTCTCCATGTTGGAGAAGGCCGACAGCATCATCAGACTTCCACGGCTTGAAGCGGCATGTAGTTCGTCATGTAGTTGGCGCCGACCTCGACGTCCGACTGGGTGAAGAAGCGGAAGATCTGCGTCAGCGGGTTACGCTCATCATCGGAGGCTTCACCGCCCGGTCCTTGCAGTCCTCGCCCAGCGGAACCTCTTCCGGCATCCAGTGGACCTGCTGCTGCTTCTTCCAGAAATCATACGCCCACGGGTAGCGGAACGGCTTGTAGGCAAGGCTCGGGGTGAGCAGTCCGGGAAGCGAAGTGTCGGTGGCAGCCATGAGGGGCCTCCTTGGTGGGCGAGTCGGTTATCTGGGTAATCAACACCACATATAGTGCTTAAGAAGCGTTAATGCCGCAAGATGCAGCGTGCCGTACGCGACAATAGTCCACAGGCTTGCCCACAGGAAAGGCAGACCCGGGGTCGTCAGCCCGGCTGCGGTCCATGCCTGTTTTCCTGCGGCTCGCTGCGCCGGGCAAGGCACACGACCAGAAAAACCAGCGTCGCCAAGTAGATGAGATTGTTGAGGAAGCCGAGCGCGAACGCTGCGGTGAAGCCTGAATCCACCTCCTCCACCACGAATGCCAGCGACATGACCCGTATGAACCAGATCAGGCCAAACGCCAGAAAGGGCAATGGCACGAGACCGATCCAGACAGGCTGACCGGCATCGTGAAGGCGCCGGACGACCGCAGCCGCGAGAAGCGCCACCGTTATGGACGCAACGATGCCCATCGCCATGGCATAGGAACGCATCGCGGCAACGATCTCCTCCGCCACGTCGGCTATCAGCACTGCAGGCATCACCAGCTGGGTCATCAGGAGCACGTTCGCCGCCATGGCGAGGCCAAAGGCCAGACCGACCCATGGCCAGAACACGACCCGAGTTTCGCGGCCCGAAAAATTCGTGAGCCCGGACAGATGCATACGGATGTTGGCCATGATGCTCATGCCCGCGCCCCTCCTTTTGGTTGGGCCGAGTGGACACCGCAAATTGGAAAGACGCAAGCCGAGGGCGCTATCCCGCATCCAGCATCGCCAGCGCCTTTGCCTGCGCTGTCTGGATGTCCGGTTCGATATGGACGTGCGGAGGGGTGACGCCGTGGGCGGCGAGGGCCGATTCGGTCGTCTTGTTGAGGCCGGTCAGCCAGACCGTGATCTTCCGCCGGCTGGCCGAGTCGACCAGGGCCTCGATTGTGTGGGCGGCAGTCGAATCGACGAAAGGCACGGCCGAGAAGTCGACGATCAGGGCGCGGTGCTGGTCGCCGATCCGGTCGAGGACCGAGCCGATGCTGGCGGCGGCGCCGAAGAAGAAGGCGCCGGAAATCCGGTAAACGACCACGTCGCGGCGGGTGCCGGTCGCCTCGTCATAGGGCACGCGGGCGCGGACCGTGTCGGCCTCGTCCGGGCGCACGAGCGGGGCGCCGAGTTCGACGCTGGCCGCCTGCGACATGCGTTGGATGAACAGGGCCGAGCCGAGCGCGAAGCCGACGATGATCGCCTCTGTCAGGTCGCGGAAGACGGTGAGGCCGAATGTGGCGAGCAGGACGGCGGCGTCGCCCTTCGATGTGTGCAGTAAGCGCCAGAAGGCGTGCTTCTCGAACATGTTCCAGGCGACAACGGCCAGCACGCCTGCCAGTGCCGCCATCGGGATGAAGGCGATCAGCGGCGCAGCGAGGATCATCAGGACCAGAAGGAAAACCGAGTGCAGCATGCCGGAGACCGGCCCGTGCGCCCCTGCCCTGACATTCGTGGCGGTACGGGCGATGGTGCCGGTGACGCAGATGCCGCCGAACAGGGCCGAGCCGATATTGGCGGCGCCCTGCGCGACCAGCTCGCAGTTCGAACGGTGGCGCCGTCCGGTCATGCCGTCGGCAACGACGGCGGAGAGCAACGACTCGATGGCGCCGAGCAACGTGAAGGAAATCGCGGCAGGCAGGACGGCCGAGAGCTTCTCCATCGAGAAGACCGGCAGGTGCGGTGCCGGAAGGCCGGCGGGCATGGCGCCGAACCGGGTGCCGATGGTCGCGATGTCGAGTTTCGCGAGCGCCGTCACAAGCGCCGCGATGGCAACGGCCATGAGGATGCCCGGCCAGCCCGGCCGGTAGCGCTTCAGCGTGAAGATCACGGCCATCGTACCGGCGGCGATGACGAAGGCTTGCCAGTCAGCAGTCGGTGCGGCGGCGGCAAGGACGGGCAGCTTCTCGAGGAAAGGTCCCGGCTCTGGCCCGGCCAGCGTCAGGCCGAAGAGGTCCTTCAGCTGGCTGGAGCCGATGATGATGGCGATGCCCGCGGTGAAGCCGACGGTGACCGGATAGGGCACGAACTTCACGAAAGTGCCGAGGCGCAGCCAGCCGGCCGCGGCCAGCATGATGCCGGACAGGAAAACCGCAAGGATCAGCCCGTCCATGCCATGGGTCGCGGCGGTTGTGTTGACCAGAACGATGAACGCGCCTGCCGGGCCGCCGATCTGGAAACGGCTGCCGCCGAGAAGCGAGACGAGGAAGCCGCCGACAATGGCGGTAATCAGACCCTGCGCAGGGCTCGCGCCGGACGCGACGGCGATGGCGATGGAGAGCGGCAGGGCGACGATGGCGACGGTGAGCCCGCTGATCGCGTCGGCGCGCAGGTTCGTCAACGAATAGCCCTCGCGCAGCACGGTGACGAGCTTGGGCGTGTAGAGTTCGGCAAATTTCGGTGCCGGTGGCGCGGCCTTCTGCGTGAATGACGTCATGGCTGGGCCGCTCCGCTACCCGGGAATGCATGACACATACACTACCAGAAGGTGTGTTCGCCAGCCGTCGCGAATGCGTCTCAGCGTCGCTGAGGGCTACGCTGTCTCCAGTGTCGCCTTGCGGTATTCGGCGTCGCGTTCGGCCCCGATGAGCGAGCGGACGGTGTCCGGCGCGTAGCCGAACTGTTCGAGCGCGCGGGCCGACATCTGCAGGCCGGCCTCGATGGCGTCCGGGACGACGTGGGTGGCGCCGGCCTCGTAGAGGCTGCGGGCATGGTCTGCGTCCTGCGCGCGGGCGAGGATCGGGATTTCCGGGCGGAAGCTGCGCACGGCGCGCACGATATGTTCGGTCGCCTGCGGGTCGTCGAGCGTGACCACGACCATGGCCGCGCCGTCGAGACCGGCCTTGCGCAGGATTTCCTTGCGGGCGCCGTCGCCGAAATAGACGCTCCAGCCTTCCTTGCGCAGGCGCGCGACCGTGCCCGGCCGGCTGTCGAGCGCGACGACGCGCGTGTTCTCGGCATCGAGAATGCGGGCGACCGACTGCCCCACCCGGCCGAAACCCGCGATGATGACATGGTCCTCTAGCTCCGCCTTGTTCGCAGGCAGCGCGTTGTGCCCCTCCTCGTTGCGGCCGGCGCGGATCGCGAGCTTGCGGCCGTAGCGCCAGGTGACCGGGATCAGCAGCATGGAGAGACCCGCGACGGCCGAGACGAGCGTCGCCTGCGATCCGGTCACCACGCCGCCCGCAACGCCCGCCGCCAGCACGACGAAGGCAAACTCACCGGAAGGGGCGAGCAGCGAGGCCGACTCGGTCGCAAGGCCGGCGCTGCGTCCAAAGATCCGCACCGCGCCCCACGCGACCGCATATTTCACCGCGAGCAGCACGATCAGGCCGGCCAGGACGAGCGGCCACTGGTCGAGGATGACGGCAAGGTCCAGCCCAATGCCGACCGTCATGAAGAAGAGGCCGAGCAGCAGGCCCTTGAAGGGTTCGAGGTCCACTTCCGTCTGGTGCTTGAACTCGGTCTCGCCCAGCATCAGGCCGGCGAGGAAGGCGCCGAGCGCGATGGAGAGGCCGGCGCTGGCGGTCAGCACGGCGGCGCCCACGACGGTGAGCAGCGTGATCGCCATGAGGAAGTCCCGCCCGCCGGCATTGGCGGCAAGCTGGAACAGGCGGCGCAGCAGGAAGCGGCCGATGAGCAGGAGAATGCCGACTGCAAGGACGCCCTGGATCACGGCTTCGACAAGGACAGCACCGAGATTGCCCCGCTCCTCGGACGAGGCGAAGCCGACGAAGATCAGGATCGGGGCGACCAGGATGTCCTGGAACAGGAGCACGCCCAGCGCCGTGCGCCCGACCGGGCTGGACGCCTGGTGGCTGGAGGTCAGCATCTGCATGACGATGGCGGTGGACGAGAGCGCGAGGGCGAGGCCGACAATGATGGCGCCCGTCAGGTCGAACCCGAAACCGATCGCCACGAGCGCCAGGATGGTGGCGCTGGCCGCGGCCTGCACGAAGCCCGCCCCGAACACGATGCGCCGCAGCGACCAGAGCTGTTCCACCGACAGTTCGAGGCCGAGGAGGAAGAGAAGGAAGAGCACGCCGAGTTCGGCGAACGGCCCCGCGGCTTCGGGCTCGGCAATGGTGAACAGGCCGAGCGGGGCCCAGGTCTCGCTGAGCGCGCCGAGACCGAACGGGCCGAGGGCGACGCCGGCCAGGATGAAGCCGACCACCGCGGGCAGTTTCAGGGCGCGAAGGGCGGGAACGACAAGACCGGCAGCGAGCAGGAAAACGAGAGCGTCCTTGATCAGGATCTCGTGACTTCCCTCATGCATGCGCCTGTACCCCGTCTGCCGCTGCGCCAGCCCATTTGCCGACACAATTGCATCCTAACGGAGCGCGCCCGCATATTCCAAGGAAAGACGTTACAGTGCAGCAAGAAACAACGGAAATGCTGCCGGATGGCGTTCCAAGCCGGCGCACTGTATGGGAAAAGGCCGCCATGCGTATCCTGAGTGCTCTTCTCTTCTGCCTGTTCGCCTGGACCGGGCTTGCCGCTTCGGCCTCGGCAAAGGTTTACCGTGACGTCGTCTACGACCACATGTCGGGCGTCGGCGACGGCAATTTCACCATGGATATCTATGCGCCCGACGGCGCGAAAAAGGCGCCGGTCATCATCATGGCGCATGGCGGGGCCTGGACCGTCGGCAACAAGCAGCTCGCCATCGGGCCGGACCAGGCGCACTTCTTCACGGAGCAAGGCTTCGTCTTCATCTCGATCAATTACCGGCTGGCGCCCGACCATCCCTTCCCGGCCGCAGTGGAAGACCTCGCCTCGGCGATCGCCTTCGTGCACAAGAACGCCGGCACGTATGGCGGCGATCCGAACTGGATCTTCCTGATGGGTCATTCGGCCGGTGCGCATTCGGTGGCGCTCGTGTCGGTGGACCCGAAATACCTTCGCGCCAAGGGGCTCGACCTCGACGTGATCAAGGGCACGGTGCCGCTGGATGGCGCGGCCTACAATCTCGTGGCGACCGGCGAGAAGAATGGCGAATTGCCGCGCTTCTACCGGCCGGTCTTCGGCGACAGCGAAGCCACCTGGCGCGCCGCGTCGCCGACGCTGCAGGTGATCGACGGGCGGCATATCCCGCCCATGCTGCTGCTCTATGTCGACCGCGCCGTCTCGCCGGCGAAGGCGAAGGAACTGGCCGCGACGCTGCGCCAGAACGGGTACATGGCACAGGCCATCGAGGCGAAGAAACGCAGCCACAAGAGCCTCAACAAACGCCTCGGCGCCAATGGCGACAAATACGGCCCGATGATCGTGGAATTCTTCCGGGGCCAGATGAATTAGGACTCAGTGATTTTTTCTGAGTTCTCCCAACACAACCAACGCATGCTGGACGGCATTCGACGTCGTCGGTCCCGGCTTTGATTTTTGGACATCCTGCAGGTTCTGGATGGCACTGCCTGTCGCCCTGTCCTCCCCCGCCTTTATGGCTGATGCGACAATGGCCTCGACCGCTGCCTTGCGTGTGTACTGGTAGGCATCGGGGTTCGAACGGCCGGCCACGTCTGCCAAGGCATCGATGACTTCCTCCGCTGGGCCGCAACGCAGCATCAGTGCGATTACGCCTTCCTTGAATTCCTTCAGCCCAGCCCGCTTCGCGGTATGGAAAAGAATGGAGCGCAGAACCTCAATACTCAGACTGACAGCAGTTGCATTGTCGGCGAGGTCCATCTCGACACGATCAAGCAGTGTGTAGAGTTCCGATTCCGGGGCGCCCTTCTCTGCAAGATTGTCCAGAAGCACGAGACGAGGGGCAAGATCCAGATCCGGACGTTCATAGGCTATCGCGGCGATGAACGCGCGGGCGACCGGGTCCCTCAGCTCGCCGTGGAGCTGGGCGAGGCGGTCGGCATTGTAACGGCGGAAGTCGACAAGGCCCGGCTGGGACAACTTGCTCAGGTCGAAATGGCGCTTGTTCGCCATTTCGGCAGTCGTGCTCTTCTCCGGCCAGGGCATGTCGCGGTTCAGAACCGCCATATAGGCCCGCTTCAGTTCGGTGCGCTCCACGAACGTATCGAGCCGGTCGATGAGACCGGGCCGATACCGGTTCGCCCGGTCCGTCCCTGCCTTGTAGAGCCTCTTCTGCTGGCGGTTGCGGCCGGTGATGGAGATGGCCTGCAGCAGCGAAGCAATCAGCACGAGATCGACCGTGGAGCGAGCCATGAAGACGGCGTGTTGCGAGGCGACGGAGTTCATCGAGATGAGGTCCGACGTGCCGTTCGTGGGAGGCTGGCCGAAATTGTAGATCTCGGCCCAGTCGACAATCGGCACCGCCTTGATCAGGGTCACGCCGAAATAGCCGAACCAGTCGAGGAAGCGCGTCGCCTCCCCTTTCGGCAGGTTGAACATGTCCGCACCGAACAGGCCGCTGCGATGAGCGTCGTTCATCATCACGGGGATGAGGAAGAAGACGAAGAGGAAGCCGAGCAGGGTCTCGTCGCGATAGTCCTCGCGCATGGGCGTGCGGTAAGGCGTGCTGGGCTTGAAGTCCGTCAGCGCGGCGAGAGCGCGGTCGTCTTCCACCCAGCTCCAGAGGCGCGAGACGGACACCGCCGTCAGGATGCCGAGCGCGCACGGGAGAAGGCCCCAGCCCGGTGGCAGGTACCAGCCGAGTACACAGAAGCAGACGAGCATCGTGCCGAGGATCAGGTATCGTGCTGCGACCGTACGGTGTTCCATGCCGGCCATGACTGCCACGATACGTACAAGGAACGTGTCCACGGCATCATAGAAGCCGGCCAGCGGACGCGCCGCCCGCGCCGCCCAGCCGAATACCCGGCTCAGCCATTTCACGGGCAAAAGGTCCGATAGCGGGTCCATGAACACGACCACCGCAAACGCTCCGACCACTAAGAAGCCGACGCCGATACCAATGAGATTGTCGAACGAGACGGTCTCGTTCCAGATCCCCGCGCAGATGGCGAAGGCGATGATGCTGCCGACGACGAGGGTGGCGACGAGGGCGCCCATAGCTTCAGCGTCGCGGGAGTCGCTCATGCCGTCGATATTGGCAAGGGCGACGTCCGTCTTGCTGCGCTCTTCCGCCTGGAAACGGGCGAGGTTCGCCGCGTTCCAGACAAGCGGGACGAAAACCAGCGTCAGCACCGCGAAGACGCAGGCCAGCACCGGCGGGGTATAGCCAAGGCCAAGCTCAAGCACGCTTGCCGCGGCAAGCCCGCCCGCGAGCGTGACAAGCAGGGTGAGGCTGAGGACCGGCAGGCGCAGCGAGGGGCCGTGCGCAAAATTGTCCCGCGAGTCGCGCAGCAGCAGGGCGAGCGGCACGAGTGACAGGATGGCTGCGCTGAGAAACCAGAGTTTCGCGTCCTGCGTTTCCAGAACCGGCTGACCGGAAAACGTGTGCCAGAAGACAACGGCCGTCAGGGCCATTGCCGCCAGCACAAAGGCAGTCAGAAAGCCGGTATGTCGCCAGGCCGTTATGCGCTTCCAGACGCCGGTGCGCAGGTCTGCTTCGCCGAGAGCACCAAGCTCTGCATCCAACCTGCCGTCCGGCGGTTCACCCTCACCGTCCGCCATCGCTTCCCCCTCGTTTCTCCTCCGGAACGATCTTCTCCGGCGAAACGGCGTTGTCAATTCGCGCGGGGGTGGAACGGAAAGAAATTTTGGCGTGGAACGCGCCGCCCTAGTGGCGGCGGCAGGCGCGGGGGGTGTCGAGGCCGAGCATGGGCAGGCCTTCGACGCAGAGTTCGTGGCCGCCTTCCCAGATCATGTGCAGGGCGACGTAGAGGATCACGGCGAGGCCGGCAAAGGCGATCCAGCGGTGGCGGTTCAGCACTTTCGCGATGAACGTGGAGGCAACGCCCATCAGCAGGATCGACAGCGAGAGGCCGAAGACGAGCACGACGGGATGCTCGCGCGCGGCGCCGGCAACGCCCAGCACATTGTCGATCGACATGGAAACATCGGCCACGATGATCTGCACGACGGCCTGGCGGAGCGTCTTGCCGGGCTTGCGGCCGGCGATGGTGCCGTCGGCATTGAGGTCTTCGCCCGCCAGAGCTTCCTCGGCGGCGTGACCGGCCCCTTCCCGGAGCTCCCGCCACATCTTCCAAGCCACCCAGAGGAGCAGGACGCCGCCGGCGAACAGGAGGCCGACGATGAGGAGAAGCTCGGCCGCGACGAGCGCGAAGGCGATGCGCAGCACGGTGGCCGCAATAATGCCGATCAGGATGGCCTTGCCGCGCTGCTGCTTCTCGAGGCCCGCCGCAGCGAGCCCGATGACCACCGCATTGTCGCCCGCCAGGACAAGGTCGATCGCCACGACGGCGAAAAAGGCCTGGACGAATTCCGGAGAGATCAGGTCGGGGAGCATAAGTGTGCGACGCCTTTCAGAAGCCGTGCCTGGCAGTCACGCAGTTCCGAAAATATGGGCCGCGCCGGCCCGGTCCGCAATGAGGGCGTTTCATCCCCGATGCGAACCGGACGTCCGTCTTACGGTTCGACGATGTTGAACCAGAAGGGCGGGCTTTCGAGGGTCGTGAACCAGGCGAGCAGCGCGGAGGGGTCGCCTTCGACCTTGGCTTCGCCGGCCCCGGCAATGTCCTGGAAGCTCCGTGTCCGCAGGATCAGGTCGTTGAACGCCGCCCGGGATATGGTCAGCGTGGCCGCAGCCGAACCGGACGCAGCCCCCGCGCGCGGGAATGCCGTCGCCTTGCCGACATCAAGCAGGAGCGTTTCCTGCGTGTCGGGGAAGACGAAGTTCAGGGTGAACGGGTCACGCTGCAGCTTCTCGGGCGCATAGCGCACGGCGAGGGCGTTGAAGAGCTCGACGGTCGGCACGCCGGCCAGGAATTCGGCACTGGCGACCCGCGCATCGCCCTCCT
The DNA here is from genome assembly GCA_041398365.1 of Hyphomonas sp. Lineage (GTDB taxonomy): Bacteria > Pseudomonadota > Alphaproteobacteria > Caulobacterales > Hyphomonadaceae > Hyphomonas. The sequence goes on from JAWKUV010000001.1 coordinate 101,931, forward strand.
CCGGGATACCCTGCCGGAGTTCGGCGGCACCGGTGAGGAAGTAGTCGCGCCATGCGCCGGATTCTGCCTGGAAGCCCTGCTGCTCGTAGGTTGAGGCCAGCCACTGCTTCGCCAGCTCGTTTTCCGGATTGGCGAAGACGACGGCGTTGAACACTTCAGCGGCCCAGCGATAGTCGCCTTCGTTGAACGCCTTCTCGCCCGCAGCAAGCGCAGCCTCTTCGCCGCCAGCGAGGGCGACCATGCGCCTGGAGCGCTCTTCCATCGGCCAGGCATTGTAGGTGGCCGGAACACCGTCCCACCAGCCGAAGTAATACTGGTAGACCGCCTTCGCGTTGTGGTTCAGCGTGCCGTAATAGCCGCGCGTATCGAAATGGGTTGCCTGGACGTCCGGCTCCGGAATCTCCTCGGCGATCTCGAACTGGGTCTCGCCGGCATTGGCGCGGCGCACGGTCTGGTCGTGGGCATAGCGATAGACGTCACGCTGGCCGCGCAGGTATTCCTCGATATTCCCGGTGCCGAAGGTCGGCCAGTGGTGGGAGGCGAAGGAGATGTCCGATTTGCCGGCATAATTGGTCAGCACGTAGTCGAGCACGCGGCTCCATTCGAGGAAGTCCCGCACTTTTGCCCCGCGCAGGGTGAGGCCGTTGTGGAAGGTGGCAGTGGCCACTTCCGCGGTGCAAAGCGCGCGGTATTCAGGCAGGTAGAACATGAACTCGGCCGGCGCCTCGGTGCCTGCGGCATCGATGAATTCGAAGGTGACGCCATCGACCACACGGCGCGTGCCGCGTCCTGAAATTTCCTCCGTTGGCGGAATGAAACCAGCCGTACCGGCGGACGTGGCCGGGCCGAGGCCGGCGCCAACCTGCGCGGTCGGGCCGTTCGGAAGGGTCCGGCCGAACATCAGGATCGCCCGGCGCGACATGTAATTGCCGGCCAGCAGGTTCTCGGAGACGGCGTTCTCGGTGAAGCCGATCGGCGCGAGCACGGGCACACCCGCAGCCACATCCGCCTCGGAGATCACGCCGCGCACACCACCGAAATGGTCGATATGGGAGTGGGTGTAGATCACGCCGGTGACCGGACGCGCGCCGAGCGTGTCATTGACGAGCTTCAACCCGGCAGCGGCGGTCTCTTTCGAGATCAGCGGATCGACGATGATCCAGCCGGTCTTGCCGCGGATGACCGACATCACGGAGAGATCATAGCCGCGCACCTGGTAGAGGCCGTCTTCGAGCTCGAATAGGCCATGTTCGCGCAGGAGCTGTTGCTGGCGCCAGAGCGAGGGGTTCACCGTGTCGGGCGCGGGGCCGGTGATGAAATCCTGTGCGTGGACGGACCAGACGACCTTGCCGTTCTCGTCGACGATATCGTCCTGGATCTGGGCGAGCAGGCCGTGGCCTGCGTCTTCAAAATCGCCCGGCTGGTCGAGCGGGAGACGTTCGGCAAGCGCGGCGTTCGCCGCCTTGGTGGCTTCGGTGGCGACGCCGGCGGGCGGCGCCTCGTCCACTTTCGGTGTCGCGGCGGGTTTCCCGCAGGCGGCAAGGCTGATCAGCGCGGCAAGCGCGAGGGCGGTCTGTCTCATGGGTTCCTCTCCCCGTATTCTTTGAAGGTCAGTCTGCGCCGGGCGCCGCGGGCAGACAAGAACACCCTCATCCGCGCCGGGCGTCATTTAGGGGTGGTATGTATATGAGGACGCCACGAAAGCCCATCTTTTATTGAGTATTGTAGAAAATATGCGCGCCGAAAAGATACTGATGGTACGTATACTTTCAGCCCGCTGACAGGACTGAAGATTTTTTTCGCAGGATGTCTGAATCGCAGCCGGCCGCGCGTCTTCAGGATATGGCACAGGACAAGCCTGTGCCAGAACATGGTCCGAAGGAGACGACCCCATGCAATACGCCCTGCTGCTGTACGAAAACGAATCCCAGTTCCATGGCCTGCCGGAAGACGAGCAGATCAAGGTGATGGAGGCGCACATGGCCTTCGCGGCCGAGCTGCGCGCCGCAGGGGCGTATGTCACGGGCATGCCGCTGGACCCGGTGTCCACCGCCCGCCGCCTGATGCCCAAGGGCGAGATCCAGGACGGCCCCTATGCCGACACCAAGGAACAGCTGGGCGGGTTCTATGTCATCCACGCCGGCTCGATGGCGGAGGCGCAGGCCTGGGCCACGAAATGCCCGACCCACAGGAGCGGCGGGCAGATCGAGATCCGCGCCGTTCCCGATCATGAGCCCGGCTGACGCAGACGCCGACCCGGCACGTGCGGCGGCCGAATGGGCCGCCCGCGCGTGCTATGGCAAGCTGGTCGCCCGGCTGACCGCGCGATGCGGCAACCTCGCCCTGGCGGAGGATGCGCTGGCCGAAGCCTTCGCGAGCGCGCTCACCACATGGCCGGAGCGAGGTGTGCCGGACAATCCCGAAGCCTGGCTGATGAAGGCGGCCGGCCGGCGGATCGTGGATGCCGTTCGCCGCGCCGGGACTGCCGTGCAGCATGCCGCCGCCGAAGGTCCCCTGCTGGACGAGGCCGGGACGATGGATACGGACGAAAGCCAGGCCGGAGATCGCAGGCTGGAACTGATGTTCCTGTGCGCGCACCCGGCCATTCCCGCTGCAGCGCATACGGCGCTGATGCTGCAGGCCGTGCTGGGCTTTACGGCGGAGGAGATTGCGCAGGCGACGCTGGAGACGTCGGCCGCCGTGACCCAGCGCCTGACGCGAGCAAAGCGGCGGCTGGCGGAGGCGGACGTGCCCTTCGCCCTGCCCCCGGACCATATCCTGCGGGAGCGGCTGGCGGCCGTGGAACGCGCGATCTATGCCGCCTATGCCAGCGGCTGGGAGGATGTGCCCGGCGGGGCGAACCCGGTGACGGGACTCGCGGCGGAAGCCGAGTGGCTGGCGCGCTGCCTGGTGCGCCTTGCACCGGACGATGCCGAAGCGAAAGGCCTGCTGGCACTGATCCTCTATTGCGAAAGCCGCCGATCGGCGCGGCGCGACGCAAAGGGCCGCTATGTGCAGCTGAGCCGGCAGGACACCTCGCTCTGGGACACGGCGCGCATCGCGGAAGCGACGGCGCTGCTGACCGAGGCCGGCAAGATGCACGCGCACGGGCGCTTCCAGCTGGAGGCTGCGATCCAGGCCGTGCATGTTGCGCGGCGCGAAACCGGCGAGACGGACTGGAACATGATCTGCCAGCTGTACGGCGCCTTGCGCACCTTTACGCCAACTGTCGGGGCACGGATCGGCCATGCCGCGGCCCTGCTAAGTGCCGGGAGGGTCAGCGAGTCGCTCGACCTTCTGGGCGACACGCCCTTTGACCAGATCGAGCACCACGCGCCCTTCTGGGCTGTGCGGGGCCATGCGATGAAAGCGGCCCGGCAGATCGACTATGCGCGCAAGGATTTCGAACGTGCCGCCGCCCTGACCAGGGACGAGGCCATGCGGGCCTGGCTGCTGGCGCAGCGGCACGATGCCTGACGACAGGTCCTAGTGGGCGATGGAGATGGAGACGGCGCCGAACTGTTGCGGCCCGCGCTGGTAGGCGAACTGTTCGGTTCGCGTCACCCAGGTGAAGGCGACCTGCACGTCGCGATAATGGATGGCAAGCCCAGCCTGGAGATCGCCCACCAGATCCCGCCGGTCATAGACCCGCGGCGAGTCGCGCCAGGTATTGCCATCGAGAAAGATGTCGCGCGCGATGGCGCGGCCGTCGACGCCGATAAAGAAATAGCCGCCGAGCGGGTCTTCCGCTGTGCCCGGAATGAACTCCCCTGCCCCGGCGAGCGCCGGACGGATCCGCGGCGGACCGAAACCCGAATCGAGATCCCAGCCGATCCGCGCGGTCATACCGGTATTCGCATAGGTGCGTACATTGCCGAGGGCGACGCCGACATGACCGGCAACATCGGTTTCGAGGCCGAAGGGCAGCTGCGCCTTGCCGATCCGCTGGAGGCGCTGGGCGATGATTTCGACGCCGGGCTCATCCTTCAGCTGGTGGTCCCAGCCGTCAGCGCCCGGAATGCCCAGCATCTTGTGCCAGTTGTTCTGCACGAACTCGCCGCCTGCCGAGGGGCCGACCACGCCGAGATTGACCTGCAGCGTATCCTGAACCTCGTCTTCCAGATCGGTGGCGGCGATCGTGGACGACAGGGCAAGCCAGCCGGCATAGGGCCGGTCGAGCGGATCAGGCGTCGCGGCATGAATGTCTTCCGGCGTGAAGATCGCGTGCGAGATGCCGAAGCCCTGGCGCAGGTCCGTCCGCTCGACGTCGATCCAAGGCAGACGCGCGGCGACCCATTTCAGGCCGGGGTGAACCTTGTCTGCCGCCGAGACATGTTCGAGGCGGATGCCATTGGAATAGTTCCGGTCCGAGCCGCTGCCGAAGGCGTCGTTCTCGGTGGTGAGCGACCAGGTGCCCGGCTTGCGCGGGGCAACGGGTTCGTCCGAACCGGTTTCGGCGGCCGCCGGTGCCGCAAAGAAAAGGGCCGCAGCAAACAGCGCGGCCCCGGTTCCAGCTTGTGTCTCAAAACGGGCCAGTTTCATGGCCCGTGCGTTAGCACCTAACGGCGCATCGTGAAACTAACACCTGCGAAATCTTCATTCTCGCTGAAGCCGCCATTGCGGTCGCGATACTTCACTTCGCGGCGGATATAGGACAGCGACAGCTGGCCGCCGGCGCGCTGGATCGAGACACCGGCCTGCAGGTCGCCCACGGTGACCTGGTCGGTGATCGTCATGTCGTTGAGACGCGGCGAGAACCCGCTGCGGTCTGCATCCCAGATGAGCGCTTCGCCATCGGCACCTGCGAACAGGTACCAGCCCTGCGGCTGTCCATTGGAGTCGAGCAGGCTGAAGTCCTGACCGATCCGGACTTCACCGCCGAGGCGCTGGGTCAGCATTTCCCCGTCCTCGCGCACGGCGATACGGGGCGCGACGCCGACATCGAAGTTCAGGCCTGTCCGCTCACGCGGTGCGGAGAAGGCCACTTCGGCGGCAATGTCTTTCTCGACCTTGGCAAGCGCCGGATTGTACGTGGCGCTGGCGGAACGTTCGGCGGCGATTGCGGTCAGCGCCGAGGTGCCTGACCAGGTAAGTTCCGGCGTCGCGAGCGAGGACGTCACGAATGTGCCGGAGGAAAAGTCGGCCGGCGTGCCGGCGAAGGCGCGGGCGGCAAGCTCGCTGCCAAGGCCGAGCGGTGTACCGGTGAAGCGGGTCGGCAGTCCGTCGACGACATGGACCGAAATGTCGGCGCGTTCCGGCATGGCACCGGCCGTGCCCGGCGCGGCCATCATCATGCCGACGGTTGGCGGAACCGCGGGCTCGATCCGAGCCTGGTCATGCGGCGAAACGGCCACGCACCCCTGGCACGCCATCGTCAATACTGCACTGGCAATTGCGACTACCATTCGACCCACACCTCTCATGGCATTCATTCCCCGGGACAAACCGTTAATAGGAATTAGGCCACTGTTCATTTAATGTAGCATGAAGGCCACACAGGCCTCAAACGACTTTCCACTCGAAAAAGATTAATTCTGGGTACTGCAACGTCTTTCTGTAGAGTTTGTTCCAGACTCCGGTTTTTTCATGGATTTTTCGAGCAAGTGTCGCGCCAGAATGGCCAAATGCGGCGTTAACCTGTTGAAATAGTTGGCGGAAACGAGGCGCAAAAAGGAAGATCTGCCTGCGCCGGCAGCACTCGTGTTAGCGATAACCAAGGTGGGTCAGCACTCAATTCGGGACAAGAAAACGGCGAGAACCGGGTCCCGGTCCTCGCCGCCTGCTTGTAACGTTCAACCTGTGCGGGCGCCTACTGGCAGGCCAGGCACTCGTCATAGTCGGTGTTCGGCGTGTCGAGCTTCTCGCCGGCGGTCTTTTCCGAGCCGGCAAAAGCGGCGCGCTGGACCGATTTCGAGCGGCAGTAGTAGAGCGACTTGAGCCCCTTCTCCCATGCCGTCCAGTGCAGCATGTGAAGGTCCCATTTCGAGATATCGCCCGGCAGGAACAGGTTCAGCGACTGCGACTGGCAGATATAGGGCGTACGGTCGGCAGCGAGTTCGACGATCCAGCGCTGGTCGAGTTCGAAAGCCGTCTTGAACACGGACTTCTCATAGTCGTCGAGCACGTCGAGATGCTGCACCGAGCCTTCATGCTCAAGGATCGAGGTCCAGACTTCCGGCGTGTTGGCGCCCTTGCGCTCCAGCATCTCCTCGAGCTGCTGGTTCTTCACCGTAAACGAGCCCGACAGGGTCTTGTGGGTGTAGACGTTGGCCGGGATCGGCTCGATGCCGGCCGACGTGCCGCCGCAGATGATCGAGATCGACGCCGTCGGCGCGACGGCCAGCTTGTGGCTGAAGCGGGCCATCATGCCGGCATCGCGTGCGTCCTCGCAGGGACCACGTTCCTTGGCCAGCTTCACCGAAGCGGCGTCGGCGCCCTTGCGGACATGCTTGAAGATCTTCTCGTTCCAGACCTTCGCCATGGCGCTTTCCATGGAGACGTTCATGGCCTGGAGGAAGGAGTGGAAGCCCATGACGCCGAGGCCGACCGAACGCTCACGCTTGGCGGAATAGACGGCGCGCTCCATTTCCGGCGGCGCGCGCTCGATGAAATCTTCCAGAACGTTGTCGAGGAAGCGGAACACGTCTTCCAGGAACATCTCGTCCTTCGACCATTCCATGAACTTCTCGGCATTGACCGAGGAGAGGCAGCAGACGGCCGTACGGTCCTGGCCGCGATGGTCGATACCGGTCGGCAGCGTGATTTCCGAGCAGAGGTTCGACTGCGTGACCTTGAGGCCGAGCTTGCGTTGGTGGGCCGGCATGGAGTTGTTCACCGTGTCGGTGAACAGGAGGTAGGGTTCGCCGGTCTGGATGCGCAGCTCGAGGATCTTCTGCCACAGCTTGCGGGCATTGACCGTGCGGATCACCTGCTGGCTCTTCGGCGAGATCAGGCCGAAATCCTCATCCTTGCGGACGGCTTCCATGAAGGCGTCGGTGATGTTGATGCCGTGGTGCAGGTTCAGGGACTTGCGGTTGAAGTCGCCCGACGCTTTGCGGATTTCGAGGAATTCCTCGATTTCCGGGTGGTGGATGTCGAGATAGCAGGCAGCCGAGCCGCGGCGCAGCGAGCCCTGCGAAATCGCGAGGGTCAGCGAATCCATCACGCGGATGAACGGGATGATGCCCGAGGTCTGCCCGTTCTGGCCGACCTTCTCGCCGATGGAGCGGACATTGCCCCAATAGGTGCCGATGCCGCCGCCATTGGAAGCGAGCCAGACGTTCTCGGTCCAGGTGCCGACGATGTCGTCGAGCGAGTCGCCGACCTGGTTCAGGAAGCACGAGATCGGCAGGCCGCGGTCGGCGCCACCGTTCGAGAGGACGGGCGTCGCCGGCATGAACCAGAGCTTCGACATGTAGTCGTAGAGGCGCTGGGCGTGCGACTGGTCGTCGGCGAAGGCCTTGGAGACGCGTGCGAACATGTCCTGATAGGACTCGCCCGGCAGCAGGTAGCGGTCTTCCAGCGTCTTCTTGCCGAAATCGGTCAGCAGGGCGTCGCGGCTCGGGTCCGTCACTACATCCATGGCCGTGATGACGCGAAATTGCGTGTCCGCACCCGATTTCGGCTTCCCTTTGCGGGCGGCGTTTTCGGTCACAGCTTTGGCGTTGGTTGCAGACATGCGGCAGCCCTCCGAGTATATTGAAAATATAGGAACTTCAGCCCCAAACGCCAACATGTGGCGCTCTCCGTTGTTCCTGACACTACATATAGTGTCCGAAGGTTAACATGCGGTCAACGTGGTTTGTCCCGAAAGCTTCACATTCGCCGTGGAAATCTGGTTAACAAATCCTTTCCCCGCCCCCGAAATCCCAAGCACAATGGGGGATCTGGCCTGTGGAAAAAACTTCGTCCGCGACTCCTTGCCCGGGCAGGATCCGCAAAAATTTCGGGCCCCCGCTTCCGGTCCTCTCCGGACCCGGTAGAGTGGATTCACTACCCCTAGTGCCTGCGAGTCTGCCCGTACCTGTTGGGCGACGCACGGAACCGGGCCGGAAAACGAATCTGAAAAGGCTGATGCTCCATGAAATCCCCGCTGATCGCGCTGCTTGCCCTTGGTCTCGCCCTGCCTGCCCTGGCACAGGGCAGCAACAATCCGCATGCGGGCGCCTCCTCGGCCTCCAGCGCGACCGCCACCGATGCAGCCACACCGCCGCCGGCCGACTGGCTGGGCGCCGGCCAGCCGGTGCCGGGCGATCTCAAATCCTTCAGCAATGAAGCGAACGGCTATTGCACGGCAATCAATGCCCGCACGGAATCAGCGGGCACCTATGGCGACTTCACCTGCGAGTGCGCGTCTGGCGCCATCACCCGCCAGGCCTGGAGCGATTATGACTATGATTATTCCGGACCATTCATGACTTCCGGCGACGCAAAACTGATCGCAGACACACTTCGCACGGCCCAGACGATGAGCGATGCCAGCTCGACCATCTATTACAGCCTGTCGCCGGCCGGGCAGTCGGTCATGTCCTCTTGCTACAGCAAGTAATCTCAGCAGCTTTCCTGGCAGCCCTGGCCGGTCCGGCGGCGGCGGAACTCCTGCCCGAAGCGGCGGGACCGCTGGCGCCCGGCGAACTCCTGTTCAAGGGAGCCGAGACCGGTGGCGGCACACGGCTCGCGGCGGAATGGTCGCTGGGCGACAAGCGCTGGGGCCATATCGGCATCGTCGTACCCGGCCCGGACGGCACGCTGGAGGTGATCCATGCCGATACGGGCGCGCCGGGCGAAGGCGGCGAGGTGCGCCGGGTGAGTCTCGCGAAATTCCTGTCCGACGTGACCGATCTCGGCGTCTACGAGGTCGACCTCACAGGCCCTGCCCGCGCGGCCTATCTCGCTTATGCCGAGGAGGCGGTGGGCCTGCCCTTCGATCATGGCTTCTCACTGGCGAGCGAAGACCGGCTCTATTGTTCGGAACTGATCTGGCGGGCTCTGTCGGCCGGCCTCGGAACAGACCCGGTGCCGGAGAAGTCGAAGCGGCTCGGCCGCATCTATGTCTCGGTGTCGGACATTTCCGGCAATCCGCACGCGCGGGAGCTGCGCACGGTCCATGCGGACGGCGGCGGACACTGACAAGGCTTTCGGAGTGAAGAAGGAGACAGGCGAGCGACCCGGGCGGAAACTCGTTGGGGCTGCTCCGTTCCCGGCCTGACCCGGTTGGCGAGCGGCCCGTCCGCCACCTGCCTCCCGAGGGCTATATGCGTAAGCCGCGCGCCGGACGCAAGAGCGGGAGTGAGTCGGGCGTCCCCTCCCCGCCATTATCAAATGCCTGTCCTCCCTGTCATGCGCGTGCTAGCGAATAGACCTCTTGTTCAAAACTGGGAGGGTTTCAGGATGAAACGGAAACTGTTTGCGATGGCCTGCGTGGCCGCGCTGGTAAGCGCCGGTACGGCACTGGCGAAGGACGAAGCGCCCTCGAAACGCTTCACCGCCGAACGCGTCTTCGACATGGAATACGCGACCGACCCGCAGGTCTCGCCGGATGGCAAGACCGTGGTCTATGTCCGCCACTTCATGGATCGGATGACCGACAAGGACACCGGCAGCCTCTGGACGATCGACCTCGCCACCGGCGCGCACCGTCCGCTCGTGACCGATGTCGCCGCCGGACGCCCGCGCTGGTCGCCGGACGGCTCGCGCATCCTCTTCATGTCGGCCAGTAACGGGAAGCCGGAACTGCGTCTCCTCTATGTCGATACCGGCCGCAGCGTGTCGCTCGCCCAGTTCACCGACGAAGGTCCGGGCGGCGCCGAATGGTCTCCGGACGGCAAGAAGGTCGCCTTCTCGATGTTCGTGAAAGGCGAGACGCCGAGCTTCGCGAAGCCGCTGGCGCCGCCGGAAGGCGCGAAGTGGAACGACGGCGTGAAGGTGATCGACAAGCTGACCTTCCGGTTCGACGGCGCCGGCTACCTGAAGGACGGGACGGACCAGGTGTTCGTGCTGACCGTGGACGGCGGCACGCCGCGCCAGGTGACGTTCGGCGATACCGATTTCGGCGGCGTGGAATGGCTCGACAATGACACGCTGCTGGTCGACGGCAACATGGCCGACGACCGCGACCTCGATCCGATCGAGAGCGAGATCTACAAGGTGGAACTAGCCGACAATTCGGTCAGCCCCCTGACGAGCCGTGACGGCCCGGACCTGGGCGCAACCGTCTCGCCGGACGGCAAGACGATCGCCTATCGCGGCTTCGACGACCACACGCTGTCCTATGAGCAGGCAAACCTCTACCTGATGGATGCCGACGGGTCGAACCCGCGCGAGATCGCGGCGGACTTCCCGCTCGAATTCGGCCAGATCGCCTGGGCGCCGGACGGCAAGAGCCTGCTCGCCCTGTGCGAGGATCATGGCGTGCTGAGCGTCTACAAGGTGGACCTGAAAGGCGGCGTCACCGAAGTGGTGACGAATGTCGGCGGCGCCTCCATCGGCCGGCCCTATGCCGAGGGCAGCTTCTCCGTCTCCGGCGGCAAGAAGCCGGTGGTCGCCTATACGGCCGGCTTCTCCGACCGTCCGGCCGAGGTCGCGACTGTCGGCATGGACGGCAAGGGCGCGATAGTACTGACCGCGCTCAATGACGATGTCCTGCCCTATCTCGACATGGCGAAAGTGGAGGAGATCCACGTCAAGTCGAGCGCGGACGGGCGCGAGATCGAGGCCTGGGTCGCCCTGCCGCCGGACTTCAAGGCCGATGGCAGCTTCCCCCTGATCCTCGAGATCCATGGCGGGCCGTATGCGATGTACTCGCCCTTCTTCGGCAGCGAGATCCAGCGCTATGCCGCCGAGGGATATGTCACCGTCTGGTCGAACCCGCGTGGCTCGACCGGCTATGGCGAGGACTTCGCCCAGCTGATCGACCTCGACTATCCGGGCAGCGACTATGACGACCTGATGAGCGTCGTGGATGAACTCGTCGCGAAGAACTATGCCTCCAAGGACCGCCTGTTCGTGACCGGCGGCTCGGGCGGCGGCATCCTGACAGCCTGGATCGTGACCAAGACGGACCGGTTCGCGGCGGCGGCATCGGTGAAGCCGGTGATCAACTGGCTGACCATGGCACTCGCCGGCGACATCGCACAGGTCGTGCGCCGCCACTGGATCCGCGCAGAGCCCTGGTCTGACCCGGACGCCTTCCTGAAGCATTCGCCGATCCGCTATGTCGACAAGGTGGTGACGCCGACCATGCTGATGGTGGGTGAGGAAGACTATCGCACGCCGGCCTGGGAGGCGGAGCAGTTCTATACCGCCCTCAAGATGCGCGGCGTCGACACGGTCTATGTCCGCGTGCCGTCCTCGCCGCATTATATCGCCTCGCGCCCCAGCCGCCTGATCGCCAAGACGGACAACATCATGGGCTGGTTCGCGAAATACGATCCGGCGAAGAAGAAGGACACCGCCGCGAACGGCGCGTCAGAATAACCCGGTACCGGCGCGGCCCCTTTACACGTGGGCCGCGCCGGGCCACTCTTTCCTCCACAAAACCAGACGCTGAAGGAGGAACGGCGCGATGTCACACAACGATGGCCTGAGCGCGAGTCTCGAACTCCTGTCGGAACGGGCCGGGGATGTGACGGATGTGGTCTATGCGCGTCTGTTCGCGGCCTATCCGGACCTGGAAAGCCTGTTCGTGATGGATACGGACGGCGGGGTGCGCGGGTCGATGCTGAGCCAGGCGTTCGAATGCCTGATGGACCTCGCCGAGGGGCCCGGCACGCTGGCCGAGACGGTGATCCGGTCGGAACGGGTGAACCATGATACCTATGACGTGCCCGCAGGCATGTTCGAGGCCTTCTTCGACATTATCCGTGACGTGACAAAGGAAGCGGCGGGCAGCGACTGGTCGCCGTTGATGGAGGCGGCGTGGTCGTCCGTTCTCGAAAACGCCGCGCGCCTCGCCCAGCCCCTGCCCGCCTGAGGCACCGCAATTCCTGCCTGAACCACGATGCCCCGTCCGGTGAGCCGCGGCCTAGTCGCTGGCGGGCGACTCGTCTTTGGTACGCGTCTTGCCGACGCCGAGCACCATGCCGAGACCGAACAGCGTGAAGGCGCCGACCGCGATCCACGTGGTCGCCAGTCCCAGAAGGAAGGCGCCATAAGCGAGACCGGCGATGAAGATGACGAAGCCGATGAGGTAGAGCGAGAATGAGGACATGGCGTTCTCCCGGTACGATCCTGTGGCCGGAAAATGAACGCGCGCCCGGCAGGAGAGTTCCCGCCGGGCGCTGCTCAGGTGTCTGATTTATGCCTCAGGCGTCGGCGTTTGACTTGGCGAAGCGCTTGCGCACGTTCGGATCGAGGTGGATCTTGCGCAGGCGGATATTCTTCGGCGTCACTTCGACGAGTTCGTCATCCGAAATGTAGGCGAGCGACTTTTCCAGCGTCATCTGAAGCGGCGGCGTGAGGCGCACGGCCTCGTCCGAGCCGGAGGCCCGCATGTTGGTGAGCTTCTTGCCCTTGAGGACGTTGACTTCGAGATCGTTGTCGCGCGTGTGCTCGCCGACAATCATGCCGCCATATACCTTGTCGCCCGGATGGATCATCATCGGACCGCGGTCTTCGAGGTTCCAGAGGGCGAAGGCAACCGCCTCGCCCTGTTCCATAGCGATCAGCACGCCGGTGTGACGGCCCTGGATACGGCCCTTGTGCGGGGCGTACTCGTGGAAGATGCGGTTCATGATGGCGGTGCCGCGCGTGTCGGACAGAAGCTCGCCCTGGTAACCGATCAGGCCGCGCGTCGGCGCGTAGAAGACCATCCGCGTGCGACCGACGCCCGAGGGACGCATGTCGACCATGTCGGCTTTACGCTCCGACAGTTTCTGCACGACGATGCCCGAGTGCTCGTCGTCGACGTCGACGATGACTTCCTCGATCGGCTCGAGCTTCTCGCCGTTCGCACCTTCCTGCATCACGACCTGCGGACGCGAGACGCCGAGTTCGAAACCTTCGCGGCGCATCGTCTCGATCAGGACGGCGAGCTGGAGTTCGCCACGGCCGGAGACGGTGAAGGCCTCGGCGTCGGTGGCGCGTTCCACTTTCAGGGCGACGTTGCCTTCGGCTTCCTTCAGGAGACGGTCCCAGATCATCCGCGAGGTGACCTTCGTGCCTTCGGTGCCGGCGAGCGGCGAGTCGTTGACGCGGAAGGTCATCGAGATGGTCGGCGGGTCGATCGGCTGGGCAGCGATCGGCGTGGTGACTTCCGGCGCGCAGAACGTGTCGGCGACGTTTGCCTTGGTCGTACCGGCCAGCGAGACGATGTCACCGGCGACGGCTTCGTCCACCGGCACGCGCTCGAGGCCACGGAAGGCGAGCACTTTCGAAACGCGGCCCTGCTCAACGAGTTCGCCCTCGCGGTTCAGCACCTTGATGGTCTGGTTCGGTTTCACCGAACCAGACGCGATACGGCCGGTCAGGATGCGGCCGAGGAAGTTGTCAGCGGAGATCGTGGTGGCGAGGAAGCGGAACGGGCCCTCTTCCACTTTCGGCACCGGCACGTGATCGACGACGAGTTGGAACAGCTCGTCCATGTTGGCGCGGGCCGTCTCATACTGTTTCGACATCCAGCCCTGCTTGGCCGAGCCGTAGAGGATCGGGAAGTCGAGCTGTTCATCGGTGGCGTCGAGGTTGGCGAAGAGATCGAAGACTTCGTTGACCACTTCGTCGGGGCGGCGCTCCGGCTTGTCGATCTTGTTGACGGCGACGATCGGCTTCAGGCCGACTTTGAGGGCTTTCGAAACCACGAACTTGGTTTGCGGCATCGGACCTTCGGCGGCATCGACCAGGACGATGGCACCGTCCACCATGTCGAGGATCCGCTCCACCTCACCGCCGAAGTCGGCGTGGCCGGGCGTGTCGACGATGTTGATCCGGTAGCCGTTCCATTCGACCGAGGTCGTCTTGGCGAGGATAGTGATGCCCCGCTCTTTCTCGAGGTCGTTGGAGTCCATCATCCGCTCGGCGGTCTTCTCGTTTTCACGGAAAGTGCCGGACTGTTTCAGCAATTCGTCCACCAGCGTCGTCTTGCCATGGTCGACGTGGGCGATGATGGCGATGTTGCGCATTTTCTCGATAGGCGTGGACATGCGGATAGGCTTTCGGGAGGAGGAAACGGGGAAATTCCCGCGCCCGGTACAGGAAGCGGCCCGTTTTGGCTATGCCCAAGTGTCAGAAAGGCCTGAGACCCGCCCGGAATCAGGGGGGCAAACCACGCTGATTGCTCTTCCCTTCGGCCGTTAACCGCGAAATGATCTCGGAAAAGACACGCGCGGAGGAAACCCCATGGCAAATGGTTGGGCGGCGGCCGGAATCGCAGCGCTTGCGGCGCTCGGCGGGTGCGCGTCGACGGAAGAGGCCTATCTTTTCTCCTCCTTTCGGGGTGACGGCGAGGACGGATTGCACCTCGCCTGGAGCGAAGACGGCTATACCTGGACCGCGCTGAAGGGTGACCAGAGTTTCATGCTGCCGGATGTCGGCGGAAAGCTGATGCGCGATCCGTGCATCATCCGGGGACCGGACGGGCTTTATCATATGGTGTGGACGACAGGCTGGTGGGAGAACACGATCGGCGTCGCGCACTCGGCCGATCTCGTGCACTGGTCCGCGCAGGAAAAAGTGCCGGTCATGGCGAACATACCGGACGTGATGAATACCTGGGCACCGGAGATATTGTGGCTGGAAAAGAGCGGCGAGTATCTCGTCTTCTGGTCGTCCTCCATTCCCGATACGTTTCCGGAAACGGCGGATCGCGGCGACATCCGCTCGACCGTGGGCAAGCCGCTGAACCATCGCATCTATGCCGCGACGACGAAGGACTTCGAAACCTGGTCCGACACATTCCTCTTCTATGATGGCGGCTTCGTTTCCATCGACGGCACGATCCTGCAGGAAGACGACCGTGCGGTGATGTTCGTGAAGGACGAGACGAAGCGGCCGGTGCCGGAGAAGAATATCCGTCTCGCATTGGCGAAGACGGCGCGCGGTCCGTTCGGCGAAGCGGGCGCACCGGTCTCTCCGGAAGGCGTGTGGGTGGAAGGGCCGACCGCGATGAAGATCGGCGATACATATTATGTCTATTACGATGCATACATGGAGCATCGCATGGGCGCGATGACGTCACCCGATCTCGTGACATGGCACGACATCAGCGATGAGATCAGCTTTCCTGCTGGATCGCGGCACGGCAGCGTGCTGAAAGTGAGTCGCGCCGTGATCGGGAAGATCATCGCCGCCACGCAAGAATGACCGGCGCGCAATTCAGGACGAGGAAATGACGAACTCAAACGACATGCCGCTTGCGGCAAAGCCGATCGACCGCGCTGCACACCGGCGCACCGATGACGCCTGGCTGGAAGACGCGATGAAGCGCGAGGACGTGCTCGTCCTCCTCATGCGGAACGGCGAACCCTTCGTGCATTTCGGACGCGAGAGTGCGCTGGTCTGGCTCGGACCGGAAGCGGCGCGCGTGTCGCCCGGTTCGCCGCAACTTTTTCTCGGCGAAGACAAGTCGGGCACGCCGGTTTTTGCACTCGACCTACCCGAGAAGTTCGATCTCGATGCGTCGCTGATCGCCGGCACGGGAGAGTTCCGCGACTTCCGCGCGGCGGCCGCATCGATTCCCGCGATGGACGCGAACTGCGCATCGACCGCGCGGTCGATTTTCCTGTGGCATCAGAGTCACAGGTACTGCTCAAAATGCGGCTCGCAAAGTGCGACGGTCGAAGCCGGATGGAAGCGACAATGTCCCGAATGCGGCGCTGAACATTTCCCGCGCACAGATCCCGTCGCGATCATGCTCGCGGAAAAAGATGGCCTGGCTCTGGTCGGAAGACAGAAATTTTGGCCGCCGGGATTCTACTCGTGCCTCGCCGGATTCTGCGAACCGGGAGAGACGATCGAACAGGCCGCCGCGCGCGAAATATTCGAGGAAGCTGGCGTAATCACTGATGCAGCGAGCGCGGAATACATCGCGTGCCAGCCGTGGCCCTTCCCGTCTTCGCTCATGGTCGGACTCATTCTCGAAGCGGAGTCGTTCGACCTGACGATCGACGAGAAGGAACTCGAGACCGCACGATGGGTGAGCCGCGACGAGATGAAAAGCATCCTCGACGGCACGCATGGGGAGATCTTCGGACCGCCTCCGATGGCCATCGCGCATCACATCATGAAGGCCTGGTCGCAAAAAGGTCATTGACCGCACACGGAAGGCGTGTATCCGCTCGTGTCACAGACGAAAATCTGGAGTTGATTTCGCGCGAATCACATTATTGAGAAATGGCCAACGACAGGAGATCGGAAATGGCAGTTGCAAAGAAACCCGCTGCAAAGAAACCGGCCGCTAAGCCGGCAGCGAAAAAACCGGCCGCAAAGCCGGCAGTGAAAAAACCGGCTGCTAAGCCGGCAGTGAAAAAAGCTGCGCCGAAAGCCGCCAAGCCTGCTGCTAAGAAGCCGGCCGCTGCTAAGAAGCCGGCCGCTGCCGCCAAGAAGCCGGCTGCGAAGAAGAAATAAGTCTTCGGACTTTCTTCAGGAAAAGCGGATGAGGGAAACCTCATCCGCTTTTTTCTTGCGTGCCTGTCACGGATGCGATCGTGGCGCACAAGAAGGATCTTCAGGAATCGAAAACCCCCGCGCGGCCTGCCGCACGGGGGTTTCCTGTTTGGGCGTCAGGCGCCCTGCAGCAATGCCTGCAGGCGCATTGCGCAACAGCCGCTGCCGTCGCAATGGCGGCGCTTATTCCTGCAGTTCGCTCCAGTGCGTATCGGCCTTGCTGATGAAGCCAGGAACGTCCTTGTTCCACTTGTCCTGGATGCCACGATTGAAGTTCAGATAGAGCTTGCCGTCGACGATCTTCCAGAAGTTTGCATCGCCCTTCGCATACTTGCCGTCGGCCATCGCCCAGGCGCAGTAGCCGCCATATTGCGGCGCGTACATGACCGGGTCCGCCACGAAGGCATCACGGTTCGCGGCGGATGCGAACTGGAAGGTCGCGCCCTTGTACTCGGTGGAGAACTCCTTCGAGCCTTTCACCGGTTTGCCCTCGGTGAAATAGGCGACCGGGTCGTAACCTTGGACCGCGACGCTGGAGAAGGTGCCGGTATAGACCGGCGGCTCGGCGCTCGCCGTGGGAACAATCACGGCGACAGGTGCGGTCACGAGCGCGGCGGCGACGAGGAGGGAACGAAGTTTCATCTGGAACTGTCCTTTCAGAACTATGGGCAGAAGGATTGGCCGGCCGCCAGAGGCGTGGGGGTCTGGCGGCCGGCGCGAAGCTCAGGCAGGGGCGTGCCGGGCTTCGGAACGGGTGGCAGCGATCTGCGGTGGCACAAGGACGCCGCCGATCCCGCCGAGAATGGCGAAGAGAGTCCTGCGCCGCGCGATCAGCATGACGACCGAGGTGATCCACACCGTCACCGCCATGAAGAAGAGACCACCGCCGTCATTGTTCGGGTCGATGCCGAGCGGGGTCCAGAGATGGAAGTTCACCGCGCCAGTCATCACCGCGACGGCGATCAGCGCGCCGACCGTCTGCAGGCGGCGAAGCGCCGGCACGAGGCCGAGCAGGAGCAGCGTCGAGGCGAGCAGCTCAGCCGAGCCGATGACATACTGGCTGAAGAGACCGGTCTGCGCGAACAGGCCACCGGCACCGAAGCTCGCAGCCCATGCGTCGAGCCGGCCGAAGATGACCTGCGTCTCGATCGCGTTGGTGAACTTGAAGCGAAGGCTGTCGAGGAACACCGCCGCCGCAATGAGGCTGTAGGCGATGGGCAGCCAGTTCCTGATCCTGTTAAGCATGGTTTGCGTCTCCCTGTTGGGCGCTTGTCTCACAAGACAGAGGACACGGGCAAAGCAAACGCCTGTGAGCATGGCTCACGGTTTCGTGGGCAGATTGCGATCCGGGCGCAGCTTTCCCCTCGCGCAGACGCGCTCCCTCCCCTACATTCATGCAATTCCTGCATGGGGGACTGACCTTGGACCGGATTGATGCAATGCGCCTGTTCGTCCGTGTGGCGGACGCGGGCAGTTTCTCGAAGGCCGCCGCCGATCTCGGCATCGGGCAGCCGACCGTCTCGCGGCGGATCCAGGACCTCGAGGCCCAGCTCGACGCGGTCCTCTTCCTGCGCACCACGCGCGCGCTCAGCCTCACCGAGGCGGGCGAGCGGTTCTACCGCCGCGCTGTCGACATCCTCGCCGAGTATGACGAGGCTGAAGCAGAAGCCCGCGGCCTGGAACATGAACCGGTCGGCCTCTTGCGTATTTCCTGTTCGCACTCCTTCGCGCACCGGGTGATCGCCCCGGAAATTTCGAGCTTCATGCGCCTCTATCCGCATGTTCGGTTCGACGTGATCGGCGAGGACACGCTGACCGATATCGTCGGCGAAGGCGTCGACCTCGCCTTCCGTCTCGGCGAACTCACCGACTCGAGCCTGATGGCGAAGAAGCTGGCAGACGCCCCGCGCGCCCTCTTCGCCTCACCGGCCTATCTGGAGCGCAAGGGCACGCCGCGCGTGCCGGCGGACCTGGAACACCATGATGCCCTGATCTTCCGGCATGCCCGCTCGACCGTCTGGACACTGACGAATGGCAACCAGAAGGAAGATGTGCGGGTTGACGGGCCTTTCCGCGCCTCGGGCGGCGAAATTCTGATGCAGGCAGCGGAGGACGGGCTCGGCATCGTCCTTGCGGGGGGATGGCTCGTTTCGGAGTGTATCGGGACCAACAAGCTGGTCCGCGTATTGCCTGAATGGCAGGCCCAGAGCCTCCCGATCCATGCCGTATGGGCCGCCGGCAAGCTGCGCGGCAAGGCCAAGCTGTTCGCCGACCATGTCAGCGAACGCCTGAAGGACATGGCGAAGATCTGCTAGAGGTCGCGGGGCGGCGCGGCGGGGAAAACGCCGACCAGTTTCATCATCTGCGTGAAGAAGCCGACTTCCTCCAGAGCGAGCTGGACCGGACGCTCGTCCGGGTGGCCTTCGATCTCGGCATAGAACTGCGTCGCGGTGAAATTGCCGCCGACCATGTAGCTTTCCAGCTTGGTCATGTTGATGCCGTTGGTGGCAAATCCGCCGAGCACCTTGAACAGGGCGGCCGGAATGTTGCGCACCTCGAACAGGAAAGCCGTCTTGGCAGGCCCTTCCCCGGCTTCGATCTCGGACGGATCGCGCGACATGATGACGAAGCGCGTCGTGTTGTGCGCGGCGTCCTCGATATTCTCGGCGAGGATTTCGAGCCCGTACACTTCGGCGGCAAGGCGCGGCGCGATGGCAGCGATGGTACGGTCGCCCAGTTCGGCCACTTCACGGGCCGCCCCGGCCGTGTCCGAGGCGGTCACGGAATCAATATTGTGGGCGCGCAGGAACTTGCGGCACTGGCCAAGCCCCATGATGTGCGAGCGCGCCTTCTTCACGTCTTCCAGCTTTACGCCCGGCAGGGCCATCAGCTGGAACCGGATCGGCAGGTAGTATTCGCCGACGATCTGCAGGCTGGTCCCCGGCAGAAGGGAATGGATGTCGCCGACCCGGCCGGCGATCGTGTTTTCGACCGGAATCATGGCGAGATTGGCCTCGCCCTTCTCGACCGCGGCGAAGCAGTCCTCGAAAGTGCGGCAGGGCAGCGGCTCAAGGTGCGGAAATGCCTGGTTGCAGGCGATGTGGGAATTGGCACCCGGTTCGCCCTGGTAAGCGATTTTTCCCGTCATTTTTCCGGCCCTTATCCCGTTCTCTACTGCGTCGGATCGCCGCGACGCACAGGGGAAGCCTCCCAGTCGCGCAGCCTTTATATTGCGACGCACCCGTTAGCGTGCCAAAAGGCGCGCGCCAAGACTTATGACCAGACAGATTCGAAGGAACATCCTCATGGGGGAACTCGGTCTCAACAAGATCCTGGGAGCGCTTCTGGCGACCGCGCTGGGCCTTTTCGGCCTGAAAACCCTCTCCGATGTCGTGTTTGCGCACGGCGGCGAGGGCCATGGCGAGGAACATGCTGAAGCTGCCTCCATGTCGGAAGAGATGTGCTCGAAATTCGCTTATTGCGTTGAAGTCGCCGGTGGCGGCGCAACGGCAGAAGCGGAAGAAGTGTTCGACCTCGGCGCCCTGCTGGCAGCCGCCGACGTGACCCGTGGCGAGCGCACCTTCAAGGGCCAGTGCACCACCTGCCACACGATCGAAGCCGGCGGCGCCAACGGCACCGGCCCGAACCTGCATGGCGTCGTGGGCGCTGCGAAGCACCACCATGCCGATTTCAGCTATTCCGGCGCGATGACGGCAGTCGGCGGCGAATGGACCTATGAGGACCTGAACCACTGGCTGGAAAACCCGTCCTCCTTCGTGCGCGGCACCTCGATGTCGTTCGCAGGCCTGCGCAAGGATGCTGACCGGATCAACGTGATCGCTTACCTCGCCTCGCAGTCGCCGGACGCTCCGGCGTTCCCGGCCCCGCTGGCGGCCTCGGGTGAAGGCGAAGGCGCCGCTGTCGAGGGTGAAACCCCGGCTGAGGGCGAAGCCGCCCCGGCCGAAGGCGAAGCTGCCCCGGCTGAACAAGCCGCCGGTACGGTCAGCGAAGCGGTCGAGGAATCGGCTGCGGCTGCAACCGAAGCCGCTGAAGAAGCGCTTTCGGAAGAAGCCCCGACCCCGACTGAAGAAACACACGAATAAGGCTCAGGCGCCGGTCTTCCAGGCCGGTACCTTCCCTCTTTCGGAAGAGACATTGATACGCCGGGCCCCCACGGGCTCGGCGTATTGCTTTTCGATCCGGACAATGGCCTCGGCCAGCGGCTCGCTCGCCACAGCCATATGCCAGGCATTGGCGTGCACCAGGTGTTCGGCATCGGTCATGATGCCCACGTGGCCTTTCCAGAAGACAAGATCGCCGCGTTGCAGGGCGCCCGGCGCCCGCCAGTCCGCAATGGGCTCGCCGCACCAGGCGAATTGCATGTCGCTGTCACGCGGCAGGAGCACGCCGGCTGCTTCGAAGGCCTGCTGGGTGAGGCCTGTGCAGTCGAGGCCGAGACCGGTCCGACCGCCCCAGAGATATGGGGTATTCAGGAATTGCACCGCAACAGTGGCAGGATCCGCTGCGATGGCGCTGAGCAGGGAAAGATGCCGGCGGTGCACCCAGCCCGCCCCGGCGCAATGGCGCCAGTCGCCCTCCACGCCGGTGACCGAGACGAGCGCGCCAAGGCTGAGCATGAGCTGCGGGGGCGATTTCAGGTCCGGAGCCGCATAGGCATGTGTGCGCAGGGTGGCGATCCGGTGGGTCGGGGCAAGGATCGCATCCGACAGGCCTTCGGACGCTACCCAGCCCACATAACGGTCACGCCGGCACTGGGCGAGGACGAACCCGTTCTGCTCCTGGAAGAGGTCGAGCACCTCACCGTGCAGGGCTTCGGTCGCGAGGCGCGCGTCCCGGAGCGGCGTCTCGTAGAGCCCGACGGACCCGGCGCGTACCTGAGCCGGCTTTGACGGACCATCGGGCCGCGTCAGGCGCTTGTCGTTGAAGTCCGGCATGGGTCTCCCCGCGGCGTGATCCCTATGCCGCCGAGGCCTTGCGCGACGGCTTCGGCAGGGCGGCCCCCTGATCCTTGCCGGAAGCTGCGGCAAGAACAAGGCCGGCAAACTGGCGAAGATATGTCATGCCCGCCGGGCGGCGTTCCAGGAATATGTTGCGAAGGTCGGCCTCGTCGCGGATGCGCTTGATGAAGTCGAGCCGTTCGAGGGCGTCGAGGGCGCGGGTGACGGCCGGTTTTGCAATGTTCAGCTGTTCGGCAAGGCCGCGCACAGTGTGCGGACCGGGCGTCAGGGCGATGGTCATCAGGATGGCCTGCTGGCGCGCGGTCAGGTCGGGCGCATCGGAGCGGACCGAGGCGGTCACCGCCCGGCGCCAGAGTTCCAGCCCGTCACGCTCCGACAATTCCATACCAGACATCCCCTGCTTATTTCGCCTTTTGCAAGAATCTCAGGTGATTTGCCGGGCCCGTCCACCCCTTCGCTGTGGCCCCGGCGGCACACTGGCCCCTTCACATTGTGGACAAAACAACCGACATTGGGCGCATGAGCCATTCGCACAGCCACGCCCAAGTCCACGCCAACACGCCCTGCAGCCCGCAGGATGTGGACACATTCCTGAACGAGGCCGAGACGCTGGTCGCCCGGCAGGGCCAGCGGATGACCAAGATCCGCCGCAAGGTACTGCGCCTGTTGCTGGAAAGCCAGGAGCCGGCGAAAGCCTATGACCTCCTGGCCAATCTGGACGGCGAAGGCTCGGCCAAGCCGCCGACCATCTACCGCGCCCTCGATTTCCTGCAGGAGACCGGCCTCGCCCACAAGATCGAAAGCCTCAACGCCTATGTCGCCTGCGGCCATGCCCGCCACAGCCACTCGGCCGTGTTCCTGATCTGCGACAATTGCCATGGCGCCGAGGAGCTGCACGCGGAAGAGACAAGCCGGGCCCTGCACGCGGAAACCGAAGCGGCCGGCTTCCGGATGACCCGCGCGGTCGTGGAAGTGCGTGGCATCTGCCGGGATTGCGCCGCGTGATCACACTCTGGCGGGGTAGCTGCAATCAATGGGATTGCGACGAGATGGGGCACATGAATGTGCGCGTCTATGTCGAGAAGCAGGTCGAGGGCCTCGCCGTTCTTGCCCATCGTCTCGGGATGCCGCACGCGTTCAGCAAGAATGCCATGTCGACTGTCCTGCCGGTGGATCAGCACATCCGCTTCGTGCGTGAAGTCCTGCCCGGCCGGCCTCTGACCATGCACGGCTGCCTTATCGAAGTCGGCGAGAGCGATGCCGTGGTCTACCAGGAGCTGCGCCATGTCGATGGCCAGCTGGCCGCTGCTTTCCGCACGCGGATCATGCATATCGACACGGCCGGGCGCGAGCCCTTCCCCTGGGCCCGTCATGTTCGGACCGCTCTTGAAGCAGCATTGGAAGAGCCGCCGGTGGAATCTGCGCCGCGTTCGATCCGACCGGACGATCCGGGTCTTCCGCGCGAAGAGATTTCCATCGAAACGCCGCGTAGCCTCGGCGTGCGCTGTATCGGTATGGGCGCGGTACCGCCCCAGCACCTCGACGTGCACGGACGGATGGCCGCCCCATGGGTCATCGGCCGAGTGTCGGATTCCGTTCCGAACCTTCTGCACGAGTGGCGGAAGAAAGTCGCCGAGGCCGCCGGCAACCTGCGCATGGGCGCTGCCGTGCTTGAATACCGGATCCGGTATCATGACTGGCCGGAAGCTGGCGACCTCTTTGAAATCTATACCGGTCTTGGCGGCGTGGAAGGCAAGACGCATTCCCTGATCCATTGGGTCATGGACCCTGCGACGGGCCGTCCGTGGGCGACCAGCCACGCGACAGCCATCACGCTGGACCTCGACGCCCGCAAAGCCATCCCTGCACCCGCCGAGGCGATCGCCGAACTCGAGCGTATCGCCCCGAAGGGCCTGTCGATCTAGAGTGCCGTTGCGATGATTTCCGCGATGCGCGGAATATCCTTCAGATTCAGGCCCGCAACGTTGATACGGCCCGAGCCCGGCATGTAGAGGCCAAATTCCTCGCGCAGCTTCTTCGCGCCTTCCGGCGAAACCGGCAGCTGGCTGAACATGCCGTTCTGCGTGGTCAACGCGGCGAGCCGGTTGGAGCCGGTGCGCTGGACGAGTTCGCCCGACAGCGCCTTGCGCAGCGAGATCATCCGTTCCCGCATCGAGGTCAGTTCGGCTTCCCATTCGGCACGCAAAGCAGCATCGCCGAGAACGGTGGCGACAATGCCGGCGCCATGGGCGGGTGGCATGGACCAGGTGGCGCGGCTGATGTCGGCGATATGCGTCGTCGCTGCCGCGATGCCTTCCGGCGTGTCTCCAACGGCGAGGAAGCAGCCGGCCCGCTCGCGGTAGAGACCGAAGTTCTTCGAGCAGGAATAGGAGATCATCGCCTCGCCCGCTTCAGCAAGGAAGGCGCGCACGCCGGCTATGTCGGCATCAAGCCCGTGGGCGAAGCCATGATAGGCAACATCGAGCATGACAACGAGGCCGCGCTCCTTCGCGAAGGCGCCAAGCGCGCGCCAGTCGTCAAGGGTGAGGTCGATGCCGGTCGGGTTGTGACATGGGCCCTGCACGATCACGCCATCGCCGCGGTCTGCTTTGGAGAGGTCTTCCAGCATGGCGGCCCGGTCCGCGGTGCCGGTTTCCGGATCGGCATAGCGATATTCGTCAACGCCGAGGCCAATCGCCTTCACGACGTTCGGATGGTTCGGCCACGTTGGCTTCGAGACCCAGACCTTCTTGACGCCAACGCGGCGCATGAGGCCTGCGCCGAGCGCCAGTGCGCCGCAGCCGCCGGGCGCGGTGAAGGACAGCGTGCGCCCTTCCCTGCGGGCGGGAGCGTCCACACCGAAGACGAAGTCCTCGATCGCGGCGCAGAAGTCGGTATTGCCTCGGGGGCCTTCATAGACCTTGGTCGTCTGACGCTGGAGCATCAGAGCTTCGGCCTTCGCCACCGCCGTCAGCACGGGCGTGTTGCCCTGGTCGTCCTTGTACACGCCGACGCCGAGATCGTATTTCTCTGCCCGCTTGTCCTCGCGATAGGCGGTCATCAGGCCGAGCAGCGCGTCGGGCGGGAGCGCTTGAAGATCAGAGAAATGCGACATGGTTCGGGGTCCGTTTGGTTGCAGGCAGGCCTAACCGCTTTTGTTCGAAGGTGAAACCCTTTCCGCATTGCGCGCGGCGGCCGGATGGCGGATGCAGGAGGGTAGCGAAAGATAAAAGGGAGAAACCATGAGCGCCTATGTCATCCTGATCCGCGAACGCCTCCACGACGAAGCCGAAATGGCGAAATACGGCGCCGGCGCCAAGGCGGCCCGCGGCGATCATCCGATCACGCCGCTGGCCTTCTATGGACCGCATGAAACCGTCGAAGGACCGGATGCCGACGGCGTGGTCATCCTTTCGTTTCCCGACATGGCCGCCGCGAAGGCCTGGTACGAAAGCCCGGAATATACCGAGGCGCGCAAGCACCGGTTCCTGGCGGCGGATTATCGCGTGATCATGGTCGAGGGCGTCTGACGACGCCCCCGGACCGGCCTAGCCGACCAGGGTGGCTTCGGTACGCGCCTTCACGTCGTCCATTGTAACGCCGGGCGCGAGTTCGAGCACTTTCAGGCCGCCGGGCACCACGTCCATCACGCAGAGATCGGTGATGATGCGGTTGACCACGCCCTTGCCGGTGAGCGGCAGAGTGCAGGCCTTCAGCACTTTCGATTCACCGGCCTTGTTCGCATGGTCCATGACCACGACGATGCGCTTCACGCCGGCGACGAGGTCCATCGCGCCGCCCATGCCCTTCACGAGCTTGCCGGGGATCATCCAGTTGGCGATGTCGCCATTCTCGGCCACTTCCATCGCGCCGAGGATGGCGATGTTGATATGGCCGCCGCGGATCATGGCGAAACTGGTGGCGCTGTCGAAGAAGCTCGTACGATCGAGCGTGGTGATCGTTTGCTTGCCGGCATTGATCAGGTCCGGGTCTTCCTCACCCTCGAACGGGAACGGGCCCATGCCCAGCATTCCGTTCTCGGACTGGAGCGTCACATCGACCCCTGCCGGGATATGGTTCGCCACCAGCGTCGGAATGCCGATGCCGAGGTTCACATAGAAGCCGTCTTCAAGTTCCTGGGCGGCGCGGGCCGCCATCTGGTCACGTGTCCAGGGCATGGATTATCCCTCCCGCTTGCGCACGGTGCGCTGTTCGATGCGTTTTTCGAAAGTGCCCTGCACGATCCGCTGCACGAAGATGCCCGGCAGATGGATTTCGTCCGGGTCGATGCTGCCGACGGGTACGAGTTCTTCCACTTCGGCGATCGTGACCTTGCCGGCCATGGCCATGGGCGGATTGAAGTTACGGGCGGTCTTGTTAAAGACGAGGTTGCCCTGGGTGTCGCCTTTCTGGGCCTTCACGATGGAGAGGTCGGAGACGAGGCCGGTTTCGAGAATATAGGTCTCGCCGTTGAACTCGCGGTGTTCCTTGCCCTCGGCGACAAGTGTGCCGACGCCGGTCTTGGTGTAGAAACCCGGGATGCCTGCACCGCCTGCGCGGCAGCGTTCGGCCAGCGTGCCCTGCGGGTTGAACTCGAGTTCCAGCTCGCCGGAAAGATACTGGCGCTCGAACTCCTTGTTCTCGCCGACATAGGACGAGATCATCTTCTTGATCTGCCGTGTCTTCAGCAGCAGGCCGAGGCCGAAGTCATCGACGCCGGCATTGTTGGAGATCGCCGTGATGTCCTTCACGCCGCTATCACGCAGGGCGAGGATGAGGTTCTCAGGAATACCGCACAGGCCGAAGCCGCCCGCCATCACAACCATGCCATCGAAGGTCAGGCCGTCGAGGGCCTCCTTCGCCGAATTATAGACTTTGCTCGCCATCAGGCCCTGACCACTTCCTGTTCGATCGCGCCGAAGATCGAGTGCCCCGACGCGTCCTGCATTTCAATCCGCACCACATCGCCGGGCTTCAGGAACGGGGTCTCCGGCGCCCCTTTCAACAGTTGTTGAATCATCCTTATCTCAGCAATGCAGGAGTAGCCAAGCCCCCCTTCGGATACAGGTCTTCCGGCGCCACCGTCGCTGTCCTTGTTGGAGACCGTCCCCGAACCGACAATCGTGCCGGCCGACAGGCGGCGGGTCTTCGCGGCATGGGCAACGAGGCGCGGAAGCGAGAAAGTGGCATCCACGCCAGCATTCGCGCGGCCGAAAGGCTGTCCGTTCAGGTCGACATGCAGCGGCAGGTGCACGAGGCCATCCTTCCAGGCTGGGCCAAGCTCATCCGGTGTCACCGCAACCGGCGAGAAGGCCGAGGCCGGCTTGGACTGGAAGAAACCGAATCCCTTGCCAAGTTCTGCCGGGATGAGACCGCGCAGGGAAACGTCGTTACAGATCATGACCAGGCGGATGCGGCCTGCAGCTTCAGCTTCGCTGACCCCCATGGGCACATCGTCGGTGATGACCGCGACCTCCCCTTCCATGTCGCAGCCCCAGGCATCCTCCTTCAGCGGGATCGCATCGCGCGGGCCGAGGAAGGCATCACTGCCGCCCTGGTACATCAGCGGGTCGGAATAGAAGCTCTCGGGCACCTTGTCGCCGCGCGCGGCGCGCACGAGTTCAACATGGTTGATATAGGCTGACCCGTCCGCCCACTGATAGGCTCGCGGCAACGGGCTCTCGCAGTCATGTTCGTGGAAGCGGAAGGTGGGAACGGAGCCAAGTTCCACCTGCTCGGCCAACTGCTCAAGGCGCGGGGCGTAGACGTCCCACTTGTCGAGCGCGGCCTGCAGGGTCGGCGCAATGGAGGCGGCATCCGTGGCGCGTGTCAGGTCCTTCGAGACGACGACAAGGCGGCCGTCACGGGCGCCGTTCTTGAGTGTGGCGAGTTTCATGGGGTTCCTCTGAGGCTGTCATCCCGGCCAGCAAGCAAAGCTTGCGTGTTCCGGGACCTTCTAACTTTTTTGAGAGTAATGCCAGCAGCATGGTCCCGGATCGCGCTGCGCGCGTCCCGGGTGACCGGTGCTCACGATTCGTCTGCAATCTTCTCGTGGAGCCAGGCGGCGTGGCGCGGGGCCTTCTTGGTGCAGCTCCATTCCTCGATCATCGGCTCGGCGACGGATTTGAGCTGCGCCATTTGTTCCGGCGTGCCGATGTCGGCAGCAAGTTCCAGCCGGTGACCGTTCGGGTCGAAGAAATAGATCGACTTGAAGATGCCGTGATGGGTCGGGCCCAGCACATCGATGCCGAGGCTTTCAAGATGCGCCTTGGTTGCCATCAGGTCTTCCAGCGACCCGAGGCGGAACGCGATATGCTGGACCCAGGCCGGCGTATTGTGGTCGCGGTCCATTTCGGGCTGTTCCGGCAGCTCGAAGAACGCGAGCACGTTGCCGTTCCCCGCATCTAGGAAAATGTGCATGTACGGATCGTAGGCGCCGGTTGAGGGCACATGGTCCTCGGCAATGGCAAGCTGGAAATCCATGCCGAGCGTCTTCTTGTAGAACTCGACCGTCTCCTTCGCGTCCTTGCAGCGATAGGCGACGTGGTGGACGCCTTTCAGGGGGGCTGGGGCCGTCATTTCATTCTCCCTTGTCTTTCTCTGCCTTGCGCTCACGGCGCCAGGCATTGAACCAGCTGCCGAAGCCGAGGCCCGCCGTGACACCCGGAATGGCCTGCATGCTGATCACGCCCATGCGCCACAGGATCACGCCGAGCACCGTACCGATGATCCCGCCGATCAGACCCTCCATGCCGACGGAAAGGGCCTTTTTATGGTTCGGGTCGCTCATCTTGCCTGCCTTCATCTGCTTCAGGCCCCCATCGGCCCGCTGGCAGGATACCCCAACCACGGGCCCATGGGCAGGCCGGAAGCAAGCCGGCTCATGCGTCCTCTTCGACCTTCAGCACGCCGCGCTGGATCTGGTCGCGCTCCAGAGACTCGAACAGGGCCTTGAAATTGCCCTCGCCGAAGCCTTCCTTGTAGTCGCCCTTGCGCTGGATGAATTCGAAGAAGACCGGTCCGACCTGGGCCTGCGCGAAGATCTGCAGCAGGAGACGCGGCTGGCCGCCTTCGGTCGTGCCGTCGAGCAGCAGGCCGCGGGATTTCAGGCCTTCGACATCCTCGCCGTGGCCCGGCAGGCGCGCTTCCAGCATCTCGTAGTAGGTGGCCGGCGGGGCGGTCATGAAGGGCACGCCCTTCTGCTTCAGGCTGTCATAGCAGGCATAGAGATCGTCGCAGATGAGGGCGATGTGCTGGATGCCCTCGCCGTTGAACTCGCGGAGGAATTCCTCGATCTGGCCGCCGCCGCTCTTGCCTTCTTCGTTGAGTGGGATGCGGATCTTGCCGTCCGGTGCCGTGAGCGCCTTGGAAGTCAGGCCCGTATATTCGCCCTTGATGTCGAAATAGCGGATTTCACAGAAGTTGAAGAGCTTCTCGTAGAAGTCCGCCCAGTACTTCATGCGGCCGCCATAGACATTGTGCGTAAGGTGGTCGATCAGCGTGAAGCCGGCACCGGCCGGGTGTTTCTCGACATCCGGCAGGTATTCGAAGTCGATGTCATAGATATCGAGATCGTCGCCATAGCGGTCGATCAGGTAGATGATCGAATTGCCGATGCCGCGAATGCCGGGAATGTGCAGCTCCATCGGGCCGGTCTGGACGTTCACCGGCTCGGCGCCCTGCTCCAAGAGGTGTTTGTAGGCCTTACGGGCATCGCGCACGCGGAAACCCATACCGCAGGCGGACGGCCCGTGCTCGCGCGAGAAATACCAGGCCGCCGATTTCGGTTCGTAGTTCGTGATCAGGTTGATGCCGCCCTGGCGCCAGAGTTCGACGTCCTTCGAGCGGTGGCGTGCCACCTTCGTAAAGCCCATGGTTTCGAAAACCGGCTCGAGAATGCCTTTTTCCTGAGCAGAGAACTCGATGAACTCGAAGCCATCGAGCCCTGCAGGGTTGTCAAACAGGTCAGCCATGGGTTCTCTCCTTGATGCGATAGACAGAATTAGTTTCATATGTAACTAATACGCTGTCGCGTCAAGCAGAATTGGATCCGCCATGCCCGACACTTCCCCGACACCCACCTTGCGCCTGCGCGAGTTCCTACCCTACCGGCTGTCGGTCCTGTCGAACACGATCTCCCGGCGTATTGCGGACCTGTACGACCGCGAGTTCGGGCTGACGATTTGGCAATGGCGCGTAATGGCCGTGACAGGAGACACGCCGGGCATCAGCGCGACCGACATCGGCCAGCGCACGGCGATGGACAAGGTGGCGGTCAGCCGGGCCGTGGCGGGACTGATCGAGCTCGGTTACCTTGAACGCAAGGCCTCGGAAGACGACGGACGTCGCTCGCAGCTCTACCTCACCCGCACCGGCCAGTCCGTATACGACGAGATCGTGCCGATGGCCCTGTCGGAGGAGCAGGCGCTGGAGGCGGTGCTTACGCCGGAGGAGCGCGTGGAACTCACCCGCCTGATGGAGAAGCTCGCTGGCTCCGCCTCTCCCGGTCGGCCGCTCTGGTAGCGGCTTAATCCAACGGCCAGAAGATCGGGATGACCCACATGCCGACCGCGAACATGACGAGGTTCAGCGGCACGCCGATCTTCAGGAAGTCGCTGAACTTGTAGCCACCCGCCGTATAGACGAGCGTGTTCGTCTGGTAGCCAATGGGCGTTGCGAAACTGGCGCTCGCCGCGAACATAATAGCGACCACGAAGGGCCGCGGATCAACGCCAAGGGACTCGGCTATTCCGATGGCAAGCGGGGTCAGGAGGATGGCGGTGGCATTGTTGCTCATGATCTCGGTCAGGATCATGGCGGTGAGGTAGACAACGGCCAGCGTTGCACGGGGGCCCAGGCCTTCTGTCAGAAGGGAAAGTTGGTTGACGATCAGCCGGGCCGCGCCGGTCTTCTCCATCGCGGCACCGAGCGCCAGCATTCCGAAGATCAGCATCAGGATGTCCCACCGGATCGCCTGATAGGCTTCCTGATGGTTGAGGCAGCCGAAGGCGACAACCAGCGCCGCCGCCATTAGGGCAAGACCGGCAATCGGGAAGATGCCGAGCGCCGCCAGCGCCATCACGGCCAGCACGGCCGCAATCGCGATGGGTGCCTTGTCGCGGCGGATCACCCGGTCTGAAGACTCTGTCAGGTTGTTGAGCATGCCGTCGTCGAACATGGCTCGCATCCCGCGCGGCGGGCCTTCGAGCAGGATCGTGTCGCCGACCTCGAAGCGGATTTCCTCCATGTGCTGGGTCAGGTTCTCGCCGCGGCGGTGGATGGCAAGGACATAGACGCCATACAGCCGGGCCAGGCCGAGACCGGTCAGCCGACGGCCGACAAGGCGAGACTGAGGACCGATGACGCCCTCGGCAATCACCGTCTCGCTCGCCTGAATGGGTTCAAAAGCCGTCCGGCTGTCAGCAGCGGCCCCGATAGCGATGTTCCCTGCCTCTTTCAGGGTCAGCATTTCCGAAACCGGCGAGCGAAGAACGACGCGGTCACCAGCCTGCAGCACGATCGACTTGAGGTTCGACCGCAGCGACAGGCCTTCGCGGAAGACGTCGATCACGGTGAAGCCCTTGGAGGCGGTAAAGCCCGTCTCTGCGATGGTGCGTCCGACCAGCTCGGAATCGATCGGGATCAGGATCTGCGCGATGAAGCGCCGCTTGCTCGCGTCCGGCAGAAGGCCCGCCAGCGATTCCCGCGCCGGCAGGAGCAGCGGTCCGGCTACCGCCATGTAGATCGCACCCACCACGGCCATGATGCTGCCGGCAGCGGTGATTTCAAACATGCCGAAAGGCTGCAAACCGCCATCCTGGGCGACGCCGTCGACGAGGATATTGGTCGATGTGCCGATCAGCGTTGTCGTCCCGCCGAAGATGGATGCAAAGGACAGCGGGATCAGCAGCTTGGAAGGCGCGATGTTGAGTGTGCGCGCCAGCTGGATCGCGACCGGGATCAGGATCACCACGATGGGGGTGTTGTTGATGAACGCGGACAGGAAGATGACACCCAGCATCATCGCAAGGATCGCGACAATGGGCGAGGCCCCCTGCGCAAGTTGCGAGACGCCCCTGCCCGCTGCGGCAATGACCCCGGTTCGGTCGAGCGCGGCCGACAGGACGAACATGGCCCCGATCGTGATCGGAGCCGGGTTTGAGAAGACCGCCAGAACCTCCTTCACGGAGAGGATCTGGGTTACCATGACGGCACCCATCGCCAGCAGCGCGACCACATCCGCCGGCAGTTTCTCCCGCACGAAGCCGAAGAACACGACGGCCACCAGTGCGAGCACGAGCGCGATCTGAACCGGCTGGGACGTCAGGAACTCAAGAACAATTGTAATCATAAACGGTCAGACCTGCAGACCATGAAGATTACCGCATCGGGTAGGCCATGAACAATCAGGCACGCTCAATGCACGAGTGAATTTCTCAGATTGAGTATTTCCCGCCCCTGCCGTCAGGCGCGGCGCCGCCGGACGCTCAGCGAACGGGCCACGTGGGAATCCTCTTCCAGCGTGAACCGTTCCACAAGGCGCGCAATGAAGGCGGACAGGGCGTCGCGCACTTCATACGGTGCCTCCATCGGCAGGAAATGGGACGTGCCCCTCACGGCCCGCATCATCAGGCCCTGGTTCATCAGGATGATCTGGGCGCGGACCTTGCTCGAAATCACCGAGGCGCGGCTGGGGCGGAGCACGACGATGGGTATCTTGCGCTTGCGGACTTTGCGGAGGGCGCCCCATGGCCGGTGGCGCTGGGCGGCAAATGTGGCCGAC
The DNA here is from genome assembly GCA_041398365.1 of Hyphomonas sp. GTDB lineage: Bacteria > Pseudomonadota > Alphaproteobacteria > Caulobacterales > Hyphomonadaceae > Hyphomonas. The sequence goes on from JAWKUV010000001.1 coordinate 134,289, forward strand.
TCCCACTTCGGCTCGCACAGGAGGCGCCAGGTCTGGTCCTCGCTATGCGACGGGTTGTGATCCACGCGATCAATGCCATCCAGCAGATAGTCGGCGAGGAACGGTTCGCGCCAGGATTCGAAGGCGCCGCGGCCGGTATAGGAATCGAGCGCCTGACGGAAGGACCCGAACTCGGCCCGGCGCTTCTTCGCATTCCGGGCAAGCCCGTTGCGGTTCATGAACCACGACACCGGTGGGAACACATGATTCCAGAAATAGACTTTCCGCGGAAGGATAACCGGATCGGCGAGGACGAGTCCCTTGACGAGGTCGGGCCGCTTGCCTGCCACGAGCAGCGCCACTGTGCCGCCCATGGAGTGCCCCCCAAGCACGACACCGTGCGGGGCTTCCTTCTCCAGCCATTCGATCACGTCATCGCGATACCGGTTCCAGGACTTCAGGCGGCCGGGCTTGGCCAGCAGGGTGGAACGGCCGTGCCCGCGCATGTCGAGTGCCGCCACGCGCTGACGCAGGCCCAGCGGCGCCAGCATGGACTGGTAGGTCATCGCGTTGAAGCCCGTGGCGTGAATCCACACGGCCGCAAAGGGCTTGATCGGATCGCCGAACTCGATGCCGGCCATCTTCCCGCCGGCTTTCATCTCAGTTGCAAAGCGACGCATCAGTAACGGGTCCCGAACACTCGCCGCAGCAATTCCGTGGTCCGGGCGAGCGGATTCTCCCGGATCTTTTTCTCTTCCTCGGCCACGTAGAGGAACATCCCGTCCAGGCCCAGGTCGACCGCATGGGACGTCAGGTCCGCCTGCAGGCTCGACGTGATGCCGCCGACGCCATACTGGCTGGCGACATTTTCCGCCGCCGCGAATGCGCCGGATTTCGACAGCGCATCGCGCACTGGCGGGGTGAAGGCGGAACGGAGCTTGGTTTCCGTCTTTGCACGGAGATAGTCCGTCGCGGCCGTATCGCCGCCGTTGAGGATTTTCAGCGCATCCTCGATCGTCATGTCGCGGATCGCGGCGAGAATCAGCTGCTTGCCCTGCGGCACCGCCGCTTCGGCAGCGCGGTTCATCCGCAGTTCGAGGTCATCGAGCGGGCCGCTGGCGCCGACTTTGGCAAGATTGGTCTGGATGGACCGATACGTCTTCGGCAGCGGGATGCGGACCTTCGGATCACCGTAATAGCCATCCGTCCGGCCGAGCTGGTTGGCAACGAGGTTAGTGCCAACGGTCAGTGCCTCGCGCAGGCCGGCATCGATCTCGGCGGTGGTAAGCGGACCCTGCGCCGTAGAGGCCGAACCGAGAACGTCGCCAAGGACACGTCCGAAATCACCGCTTGTGCCGGTGTCGGCGCATCCTGTCGTGAGGAGCGCAAGACCAAGCGCTCCCAGCATCGTTCGATTCATTACCCTCTACCTTCACTCTACGCCCCCGCCCGGGACCATTTACCAAGCCTACAGGAGCGTTTGCTGGAATTGAAGTCGCGCCAACAGCGCGCTGCATCAAAGCCGCACCTTACGAACTTGTCACGCCGCACCGCGGAAATTCTCATTGACCACGATTGTAGTCATCCGCTATGACCACACTTGTAGTCTACCCGGGGAGTCCCAGCGATGCAGATTTCGGCAGCCGAACTCGAAGTGATGAGCGTGCTGTGGGAGACGCCGGGCCTTGCCGCATCGGACGTCCATGAGGCGCTCGGCGACGAGAAGGACTGGACCAGCCGGACCGTAAAGACACTGCTGGCGCGCCTGGTCGAGAAGGGCGCGCTGCGGACCGAAGAGGATGGCCGGCGCTACCTCTATTATCCGGTCGTTGAAGAAGACGCCTACAAGGCCAAGGCGGCGCGCCAGTTCGTGGACCGGGTCTTCTCCGGCCGCGCCGCACCGCTGGTGGCGCATCTCGCAGATTCGCGCGGCCTGACGCCGGAAGACATCGAGGAACTGGAACGCCTGTTGGGGGAACTGAAGAAATGATCGGCACTACTTTCATACCGGATGCGACATCCGCCCTTCAGACGCTCCTGGCTGTGTCCATTCTCATGGCGATCGTGCTCGTTGCGCGCCGGCCGGTGGCGAAACATTTCGGGGCTGGCGTAGCCTACGCCCTCTGGGCGATCCCCGTGGCACGCCTGATCCTGCCGCCGCTGCAGATCCCGGTCTCGCTGATGCCCCTGCTGCGCCTGCCCGCCAACGCGCACACCGCTGCCGAGCCCGCCACGACCTTCACCGTCGCTTCCGTATCGGGCCGGGCGGAACCGGCCCTCGCCGCTACCCCGTCTGCCCCCGTCATGATCCATCCGGACCCCCTACCGGACATGATGCCGGAAGGACTGACCTCACCGGAGTCGCTTGCCGGCTCGGCACTCGCCGTGCTGTTGCCGGGCCTCTTTGTCCTGTGGGCAGGCGGGGCACTCTTCTTCTTCGGCCTCAGCCTCTGGCGCCAGCATGAATTCATGCAGACCGTCCGGCGCGAAGCGGTTTCCGTCTCTCCCCGCCTGCAACGGACCGCCCAGCAGGTGGGGCAGCAGGTCGGCCTGAAACGCCTTCCGGTGATCGCGTCGAGCTTCATCTCGTCCGGTCCGCTGGTGACAGGCCTGGTGCGCCCGGTCGTGCTGCTGCCGGCCTGGTTCGAAACCGACTATGACGATATCCAGCAGCGCGCCGCCCTCGCCCATGAACTGACCCATGTGCGCCGCGGCGACCTCTGGGCCCTGCAGCTGGCCGAGCTGTTCGTAGCCTGCCTCTGGTTCAACCCCCTTGCCTATTACGCCCGCCGCGCGTTTCGCACGGATCAGGAAGCGGCCTGTGACGCGGATGTACTGAAAACCGGAACGGCGTCTCCGCACGCCTATGGCGCCACCCTGATCAAGGCCGTGAAGTCGGCGGCGCAGGAGCGCCTGCCAGCGGCCGCCGGCCTGCCCCTCACCCACGCCCTGAAGGAAAGACTGAGCCGAATGACCCACCCCGTCCCGACCCGCTCCCGCCGCCTGCTTGGCGGGGCCGCCGCCACGGTGCTCGGTGCCCTCGCGCTGGCTGCAACCTCCTCCGTCACCGCAAGCGCCGGCGAGAAGGAACATCGCGAGCTCCGGATCGACGGGGGCACCGTCTACCTGAACGGCGAGCGCATTGCGGACCGTCAGATCGTCATCCTCGGCGAACCGTTCAAGAACGCCGAACCCGGACCGGAATTCGACGCCCGGATCGCACGCCTGTCCGCCGAGATGGCCGAGGATGGGGCCCGAATCGGACAGATCACCGCGCAGATTACGGCCGATGCGACCATAGCCGCCTTCTCGCCGGATGATGATCCGGAATTCCGCGCCCTCATGGAAGAACTGAACGAACTGCCGATTGAATTCGATTTCGATAAAGACAGCGATGGCGTGCACATCACCGGTGAGATGTCCGAAGAGGAGTGGGAAGCCTGGGGCGCCAAATGGGAAAATTGGAGCCAGCGGCTCGAAGCGCGCACCAACGCCATCGAAGCGCGCGCCGAAGCCCGCGCCGAAGCGATGAGCCAACGGCTTGAGCCGCGCATCGAACAGATGACAGCCGAAATCGAAACCCGGATGGAAGCGAAGTCTGCAGAACTGGATGCCCTCATCGAACAGAAGTTCGGGCCGGAATTCGAAGCCCGGATGGAGGCGACCTCCGATGCGATCGACGGCCTTGTCTCCGATTGCCGCGACGCCGAACTTGCCGACGGCGAGACCCGCATCATGACTCGCAAAATCGACACGCCGAACGGCAACCAGAGCGTCAAGATCGCCTGCGTGAAAGGCAATGCCACGGCCCTTCGGTCTGCCCGGACGCTGGCCGTGATCGAGAAGGACAAGTCGCTCTGCACGGACGAGAAGCAGTCCTTCCGGGACCAGGTCCGCGAGGAAGTGGAACTGGACGGTTCGGACAAATAGGCCGGCCGGGGCGCAAGCCTCCCCGGTCCGGTATCAGGGCCCCCGGCGCCGTTGCGGCTCCAGGGGCCTTTCCTGCCTGAGAGGAAGGCTTTGCAGGTCGCCCGGCGCCCACTAGGGTGCCGACGAGCATACCGATCAGGAGCCTTCGGATGAAACTGCGCCTTGCCGCTCTTGCCTTGCTACTCGTGCCGATGGCTGCCTGCGCTACCAAGGCGCCTGAGCCGTGCACCTCCGAGTGGATCGACTACAAGACCGACAAGGTGTTTCGGAAATTCGCCTCGGAAAACCGCGGTATGATCAACTCGCTCCGCCGTCTTGCGAAGGAAGATGGCGACATTGACCCGTTCGTCGCAATCGAGTTGACGGCCAAGTCCGGCCAGCTGCAGAAATTCGCAGATTCCTTCAACACCATCGTACTGCCCGAACTGGAAGCCGCGCTCGACCAGTGTGGCAGTCAGGAAGAGTTCATCCCTGCCTTCACGAAATTCCTCAAGCAGGAGGGCGTCAGCGACGAGGCGATGGAATGGATCGTACCATTCGTGGGCCTGATGCAGAGCTTGCGCAACGACCCGGCCGCAACCGGCAAGGGCGCATAAGGCGGATTTTCCATGCGTACACTGATCGTCGTTCCCGCGCGCTACGCTTCCCAACGCCTTCCCGGCAAGCCGCTGGTGCAGATCGCCGGCCGCAGCATGGTCTCCCGTGTGGCAGCCATGGCCGCACGCGCCGCCGACGCGCTCGGCGATGCTGCCAGCGTTGTCGCCACCGATGATGAACGGATCGAAGCCCATTGCCGGGATCATGGCATTCCCGTCGTCATGACGGACCCTGCCCTGCCTTCGGGCACAGACAGGGCGCTCGCCGCGGCCGAAGCGATGGGCGCGACGCCGGAAGTTGTGGTCAACCTCCAGGGCGACTCCCCTTTCACACCGCCAGCCCACGTGATCGCCGTGGCGGAAGCGGCACGGGATTCCGGCGCCGATGCTGCAACGCCCTATGTGCGTCTCACCTGGGGCGCACTCGACGCGTTCCGTGTGCACAAGATCGAAACGCCCTTCTCCGGCACGACGCTGGTGCATGACGCCAACGGGCGCGCGCTCTGGTTCTCCAAGAACCTGATCCCCGCCATGCGCAAGGAAGCCACGTTGCGATCCAAAGGCGATCTCTCCCCGGTGTGCCGCCATATCGGTCTCTATGCCTACCGGCTGGAGGCCCTCCGCCGCTATGTCAGCCTGCCGGAAGGCTATTACGAACAGCTCGAAGGCCTCGAGCAGCTTCGCCTGCTGGAGAACGGCATGAGCATCCAATGTGTCGAGGTCGCGCCGGACCGGATTGCCATTCCGGGCATCGACACAGCCGAGGACGTCGCGCTCGCCGAACGCCTTGTCGCCGAATTCGGCGACCCGCTGGAAGCCTGACCATCATGGGGCGGATCATTGTTTGCCGGCATGGCAATACGTTCGACAAAGGCGACGTGGTCACCCGGGTCGGCGGACGTACCGACCTGCCGCTTTCGACTTCCGGCAAGGCCCAGGCCGAAGCGCTGGCCAAGCACTTCGCCGGCACGCATTTCGCCGCGGCCTATTGCTCTGCGCTGAAACGCACTCGGGCAACAGCTGAAGCCATTCTTGGCGCAAGCGCCGATGCACCCGCACTGGAAGTGCTGCCCTTCCTGACCGAGGTGGATTATGGCCCGGATGAAAATGTGCCGGAGGACGATGTCGTCGCCCGGATCGGCGAAGCAGCCCTGAAAGCCTGGGAAGAAGACTCACTCCCTCCGGACGGCTGGGTCGTTGACATCGAGGGGATTCGTTCCGGCTGGCGCACTCTGCTTGCGGATGCGGCAGCCCGCCCGGACGCGGACATCCTTCTGGTTGTCACGAGCAATGGGGTCGCGCGCTTCCTTCCCGATGTCGTGGACGAGCGGCTGGAAGGCCTGGAGCCCAAATTGAAAACGGGCGCCTGGGGCGAAATCACCTGCGGGTCCCGGAACGTGATTACCGTTTGGAACAAGCGGCCAGTGTAAAGCCGCCTAAGCGGCGTGACGGTCGTCCGCATCATCCTCAGCCCGCTCGGGGCCGTTGATCGGCAACGTAAAGGCGACCGTCGTGCCTTCGCCTTCGATCGAGGAGATCGTCATCGTGCCACCGTGCATCTCGGCGAAGGACTTGGTCAGCGCCAGGCCGAGGCCCGTGCCTTCGTAGTTCCGGTCACGCGAACCGGTGGCCTGCTCGAAAGGCTGCGACAGCCGCGGCAGGTCGGAAGCGGGAATGCCGATACCGGTATCGGTCACCGAGACCCGGATGTCCGGACCGTGCTGCTGAACCGCGACGGTGATCTTGCCGCCGCCATTGGTGAACTTGATCGCGTTCGAAACAAGGTTCAGCACCATCTGCCGGATGGCGCGGTGATCTGCGTCGATCTCCGGCAGGCCAGGCTGAACGTCGAGAACGATCTCGATATCCTTGTCCGACGCCTTGCGGCGGATCATCCGCACAGCGGCATCGACCGGGTCGACCGGATCGATGGGCTGCGGGTTGATCGTCATCTTGCCGGCCTCGATCTTCGCCATGTCGAGAATGTCGTTGATCATGTCGAGCAGATGCTGGCCGGACGCGAGAATGTCCTGCGCGTAACCCTTGTAACGCGGATCGCCGAGCGAGCCGTAAAGCTCATGCGCCAGGATTTCAGAGAAGCCGTTGATCGCATTCAGGGGCGTACGCAGTTCGTGGCTCATGTTCGCAAGGAAAGCCGACTTGGAATTGGCGGCATTCTCCGCGCGCGACTTCTCCTCGGTCAGCTTGCGGGTCAGTTCCCCTGCCCGGCCTTCCGAACGTTCGAGTGCGAGCACGGTCTTGCGCATGCTTTCCTTCTGCCGGCGGAGCTCTTCCTCGTTGCCGATATTCTCGGTCACATCGATACCGACCGTGATCAGCCCGCCATCGGCAGAGGCACGTTCCACCAGTTTCAGCCAGCGGCCGCTCGGCAGGCAGAGGAGCTTGGTCTGGGGGTCTTCAGGAGACTGCCGCTCGGCCCGCACGGCACCGGCGCGAGCAATCGTCACCGTCTCGTGCGACATGCCCGGGCGCAGGGTATCGGTGAGACCGAAATCGTTCGCAAACGCCTTGTTCCAGTAAAGCAGGCGGCGGCGATGATCCCAGAGGGCGAACGGCCCGGTGAAGCCTTCGATCGCATTGCGCAGGCGCCGCTCGGCCGCTTTCACCCGGTCCTCGGCCTGCTTGCGTTCCGTAACATCCAGCATGATGCCGCCGAACATCTGTCCGGACTCGGTCTCGCTGGTAGAGCCACGCATCTCGATCCAGCGGAGCGGCGGATGGGCCGTAACGAAGCTCACCTGCAGCCAGCCGATGGCCCGGGACTTTTCGACGGCTTCGCGGACGCGGGGGCGGTGGTCTGGGTGAACCTGTTCTGCAAGGCGGCTGAGCGTGATCGTGCGCATGCCGCTGAGACCCAGCAATTCGCTGGAGGCTTCACTGAGGAAGATGGATGTCAGATCCGGCGTCCATTCCCAATAACCGGCGCGCGCGCTGCGCATGACGGTCGCCATGATCCGGTCGGCCTGCTCATCGCGGGCCGCTTCAACGATGCCTTCGGCCTGCTGTTTCGACAGGCGCGCCATCAGGCCGGTGATGGCAAGAACGGGGGCCGCCAGAAGAAGCGAGAAGATCAGGAGGCTGACAAGATCGTCCAGCGTCAGCAGATCGGCACGCGTGGCAGAACATACGGCGAGCCCGCCGCCGGAAATCGCCGTGCAGGCAAGCGCTGTGCGCTGGATTCCGCCACCGCTGACGAAACGGGCAGAAGGCGCCGTCGCGAAAACGGAGGCGGGTTGGGGCGCCGGGTCTCCTGCTACAACCTGCAGCGTACCCGAAACGAGAGAAACCTGATGAGCGCCGCCTGACGCGGGAAGCCAGGTGCCGGCAGGTGCCAGCGCGATCACGGCATTGCGGCCGGTGCCGGTGACCAGCACGACATCGCCGAGATCCGACAAGCCCGCCCTTTGGCCGGCACTGATCAGCGTTTCCGCGGTCGCAGCCGCGGCCGACAGCCGGCTGCCTTCCGGAGCCTGGCTCGCGTCCGCAAGCGTGACAACCGCATCGACACCCGGCGTCGCCGCCGCAATGGCCGAACGGGACGCGTGGCTGTCGGCAACCAGCCGGATCGCGGTCTCCACCGTATCGGCGCGGCCCTCGACCCGGCCAGCCCGGGCCTCAGCCTCGGACTGCAGCGAATGCAGCAGGGTAACGTCGGCCTTCTGGTGCTCGTCCCAGGCTTTGAGGCCCATGGCGACCGCAAGGAGAGCGACAATCCCGATTACCGTCCATTTCAGGCGCGCCGAGACCGCCGCAGAGGCCTCCTCAGCAGCTTGATTTGACTGGGAAAAGTCGTCCTTTTCAGCCAAAGAAGATCCCCATTCCCGCACCGCGGGCCATTTTGGTTCAATCTTCCTTGTCCGCCGGAATCCTTGCCTGACAGTTAACGAATTCCACAGGCACGTTAACGGCAGGCCCTAGCCGAGGGCGCGGGCGACAATATCAGCGGCGTTCGGGGACAATCCGGCCGCCTGGAGACGCTTCAGCGTGGCTTCGGCCGCTGCCTTTGCCTGGGGTTCCAGGATGCGCCATTGCTCGAACGCCGTCAGCAGGCGCGCGCCGAGCGCGGGGTTCGCCTTGTCGGCCTTCAGAATGATCTCCTCGACGGCGCGATAACCGGTCCCGTCGGGTGCGTGGAACGCCGCAAGGTTCTGCATCGTGAACGTGGCCACGACCGAGCGGACCCTGTTCGGGTTCTTGAGATCGAAATCCGGATGCGAGGCGAGCACCTTGACCGTTTCGGCGTTTCCGGTGGAGGCCTGCAGTGCGAACCACTTGTCCATGACGAGCGGGTTCTGCCGCCAGGTTGCCTCGAAGTCTGCCAGCGCTTCATTCGGCTGACCGCCTTTCTGGACGGTGTAAGCGCGCAAGGCTGCAAGCCGCTCGGTCATATTGGTGGCACTATTGTAGAGCTTGCGAAGCGTCTCAGCGGCGGCCGGATCGAACGAGACGCCGAGCAGCACGATCATCGCCGTGCGCAGTGCGCGGATGCCCGCCTGTTCGGCTCCCGGATTGAAAGGCGCCGGGGTCGGCTTACCGAGCGTCTTCGCGATAAAGCCCGAGAGCTTTCCGGCGAGCGCTGATTGCAGCTTGCGGCGAGCGTTGTTCAGCGCCACAGCATCCGCTGGCTGGCGCTCGAGGAACATTTCGCCGACTTCCGGCAGGCGCGTGAGGAGCGCGGCGAATGCCGGATCGTCTGCAGCGCGCTCGACCGCGCCAGCAAGCGCCGAGACGAGTGCATCGTCAGGCTCCGTCTGGCTACCTTCTGACAGAGCGAGGATTTCTTCCTTCACCAGCGACTGGACACCGTCCCACTGGTTGAATGGATCCGTCTCTGCCCGGATCAGGGCGAGGCGCTGATCGCGGTTCAGGTCGCGTTTGACACGGACCGGAGCCGAGAAATCGCGATTCACGGACAGGAGCGGCGCCTCGGTCATGCCTTCCGGCATTTCCAGCGTCAGCGTGACTTCCTCGTCCTCAAGAATGGTTGTCCATTCAGCGAGATTCCCTTCCCCGTCCAGCAGCGCCATTTCCAGCGGGATTGGCACCGGCTGCTTTTCCGGTTGGCCGGGAGTCGCCGGAGTCGACTGCTTGACCGTGATCTCGATTTCGCGGGTTGCCGCGTTCCAGGCCTCTTCGATTGCGACTTCCGGCGTGCCAGCCTGGGCATACCAGAGGCGGAACTGGCTGAAGTCCTCGCCGGTGACATCCTCGAAGCACTTGTAGAAGTCCTCGATGGTGACCGCCTGACCGTCATGACGCTCGAAATAGAGGTCCATACCCTTGCGGTAGAGCTCTTCGCCGATGATCCGGCGCAGCATGCCGATCAGTTCGGACCCTTTCTCGTAGACCGTCGCGGTATAGAGATTGTCGATGGAGGCGTAATGATCCGGACGTACCGAATGGGCGAGCGGGCCCGCATCCTCAGCGAACTGGCGCGCCCGCAGACGGATCACGTCCTTGATGCGCTGCACCGGACGGGACCGCATGTCAGCCGAGAAGTTCTGATCACGGAAGACAGTCAGGCCTTCCTTGAGGCAGAGCTGGAACCAGTCGCGGCAGGTGATGCGGTTACCGGTCCAGTTGTGGAAGTACTCGTGGGCGACGATGCTTTCGATCGCCTCGAAGTCTGCATCCGTTGCGGTCGCCTCGTCGGCCAGGACATAGGCCGAGTTGAAGACGTTGAGGCCCTTGTTCTCCATGGCGCCGAAATTGAAGTCTCGCACAGCCACGATGTTGAACACTCCGAGATCATAGGCGCGGCCGTAGACTTCCTCGTCCCATTTCATCGAACGCTTGAGACTGTCCATAGCCCAGGCAGCGCGCTCCGCATCGCCCTTGTCGACATGGATGGCGAGCGCGATGTCGTCGCCGTTCATCGTGGTGAAATGATCGCGCCAGACGTCATAGTCGCCGGCACAGAGCGCAAAGAGATAAGAGGGTTTCTTGTGCGGATCGTCCCAGACGGCAAAGTGGCGGCCGTCGCCAAGATCACCGGTTTCGCCCGGTGTGCCGTTGGAGAGCAGGATCGGGTATTTCGCCTTGTCGGCAGCCATCCAGACATGGAACGCGCTCATGACATCCGGGCGGTCCGGGTAGAACGTGATGCGGCGGAAGCCAACGGCTTCGCACTGGGAGCAGAACCGGCCGCCAGACATGTACAGGCCGGACAGCGCGGTATTTGCCGAAGGCACAATCTCGACTTCAGTCACCAGGGTGAACCTGTCCGGGACGGAATGGATGACGAGACCCTTTTCCGTCTGCTCATACGCGGACGGGTCGAGCGGGGCGCCATCGAGGGCGATGGACAGAAGCTTCAGGTTCTCCCCGTCCAGAACCAGGGCCTCCCCCGCCTTGCCGGTGCGGCTCAGTTTCAGTTCCGAACGGACCTTCGTTGCATCCGGATCGAGATCGAAGCGGAGATCCACCTTTTCGACTTCGAACGGATAGGGCGTGTAGTCGGTAAGGTGCACGGAAACGGGGGTTTCGGTTCGCATGGGAACTCCGGGGCTTGGCAATCAGTCCAATGGACATAGGAAATGCGGAAGGGTGCGTCGAGGCCCCGAAAGCGGCGCGTAGGTCGCCGTCATCCGGAACGGAGGAGCTACATTGATGCCGTGGATGAAGAATTCGACCGCCCTGCGGCGTGTGGCAGGCTTTGTGACGCTTGCTGTCATGGGGTTGATTGCCGTCCTGTCCCTGCTGCCACCGAGCGACCTGCCGCCGGTGGAAGGCTCCGACAAGCTAAAGCACTTTATTGCCTATACGGCGCTCGCCATGCCCATGGCGGTCTGGACCGGCCGGGGCCGGGCGCTGCTGGCCCTGTTGCTGGCGGCTGGCTTTGGCCTCGCGGTCGAGGTCGCACAACTGCTTGTGCCGACAGGCCGCGAGTTTTCGTTGCTGGATGAAGGCGCGAACATTCTGGGCGCCGGCCTCGGCACTCTGGCGGTGCTGGTCCTGCGCAATCGGGGCCTATTCGGCCGCGACTGATTCCGGCGCCTCGTTCAATTCGTAGACATAGCGAAGGATGGCCGCGCAGGACCGGGTGACCGGTCGCAGTTTCTCGGGAACCTCATCCGGATGTGCCATCGAAAATTCAGCGATGCGGCGAGCGACACGCAGGAGATCCGGCGTGTGCACGATCATCCGCGCCTGGTGCTCTACGCGTTCAGGATCGCGATCGAAATCGGCAGGCGACACACGCCAGCCGCCGGCTTCGCCCTCATTGGTCAGCACGACCGGGAACGTACCGAGATTGTCGGCGGCATGCTCGCTCATGGAGGCACGCCAACGGGTCGACCGGCGGGCGACGCGCCAGTGCTCCATCATCAGGTCTTCGTCCGCATCATCGTCGTCGAAGCCGATCTCGGAGTTCTGCATGACCTGTTCCGAAACAAGTTCGTGCGCCTGGAACGGACGGCCCAGCCCGCACTCATAGGTCACGCGCAGCGGCTCATCGACGTCTTTCACCCAATGGGGAATGACGCGTTCGACCAACGCCCATGTGCCAACTGGCTTCACATAGACGCGCTGCATTTTGTGAAAGAGGGCCTTAGCCATCCGGTCGCTCCTGTTGTGTTTGCAGCATGTCACGCGCTGATTTCGCCCCAATGAAGCCGATGGAAGAAATTTTACGCAAAACCCGTAAGCGCCTTCCGCGTGGTCACGGCTTTCCGCGCACGTAAAGCGCGCTATTTTCGCAGCAGACATAGCAATGACGCCCCGCGGATGGGGCGCAGGGAGGCCATGAACCCATGAACTTCGATTTCTCCGAAGACCAGAAATTCCTTGCCGGCGAGGCTCGGAAATTCCTCGAAGCCGAAAGCGCCATTCCGGTGGTGCGCGAGGTCTTGAACGACGATTCCAAGGACTATTCCGAAGCGCTCTGGAAGAAGATTGCGGAAATGGGCTGGCTGGGCACGGCCATTCCGGAGGAACAGGGCGGCCTTGGCCTCGGCATGCTGGAAATGTGCGTGCTGGCCGAAGAAATGGGCCGCGTCCTGGCGCCGGTCCCCTTCTCGTCCACCGCCTACTTCCTCACCGAAGCGGTGAAACTGGCCGGCACAGACGCGCAGAAAAATGACATCCTTCCGCGCATCGTCGCCGGGGAAATCATTGGCTGCTACGCTGCGAGCGAAGGCCCCGGCCATCCGGATCCGGCAAGCCTCAAGACCGAGTTCGATGGCAAAACGGTTTCCGGCACCAAGATTCCGGTGACGGATGGTGGGATCGCCACGCATGCCGTCGTACTGGCGAAGGAAGGCAAAGGCGCGAGCCTCGTCCTGGTCGACCTCTCTGGTGCCGGCGTGACGCGCAAGGCGCTCTCGACCCTTGACCCGACACGCGGTCATGCCGAACTCACCTTCGACAAGACGCCGGGCGTGCGCCTGGGCAAGGCCGGTGAAGGCGCATCGCTCAACGAAGCGCTGATGGACAAGGTGGCCGTACTGCTCGCTTTCGAACAGCTTGGCGGAGCCTCCCGCGCGCTGGAAATGGCGAAAGACTACGCCCTGAACCGCTACGCCTTCGGACGTCCAATTGCCGGCAACCAGGCGATCAAGCACAAGCTCGCCGACATGTATGTGAAAAACGAGGTCGCCCGCTCGAACTGCTTCTATGGCGCCTGGGCCCTGTCGACCGACGCTCCGGAAATGCCCGAAGCCGCCGCCGCTGCGCGCGTCGCCGCATCGGAAGCCTTCTGGTTTGCCTCGAAAGAAAACATCCAGACCCATGGCGGCATGGGCTTCACCTGGGAGGTGGACTGCCACCTGTATTACCGCCGGGCGAAACTTCTGGCCGTGCAGGCCGGCGGGCCGAAGGTCTGGAAAGAAAAACTCGTGCGTGCCCTCGAGCAGAAAAACGCCGCCTAAGGAGGAAACATCATGGACTTCAACGATACACCCGAAGAAGCCGCCTTCCGCGCTGAAGCACGGGCCTTCCTCGAAAAGCACCTGCAGCCAAAGGGCTCTGCGCCCGCTACGCGCGACCGCGTGAACATGCTGCAAAAGGCCAAGGACTGGCAGAAGACCAAGGCCGAAAACAAGTTCGCCCAGATCACCTGGCCGAAGGAATGGGGCGGCCGCGGCGGCACCGCGATGCAAAGCGTCATCTGGGGCCAGGAAGAGTCAAAATTTGACGCGCCGACCGGCCCGTTCGCCATCGGCCTCGGCATGTGCATCCCGACCGTCATTGCGTTCGGCTCCGACGAGCACAAGCAGCGCTATGTCCAGAAAGCCCTGATGGGCGAGGAAATCTGGTGCCAACTGTTCTCCGAACCGTCCGCCGGTTCTGACGTAGCGGGCCTCAAAACCCGCGCCGTGAAAGACGGCGACGAGTGGGTGATCAACGGTCAGAAAGTCTGGACCTCCGGCGCGCACTATTCGGACTACGGTATTCTCCTCGTGCGGACGGACCCGAAAGTGCCTAAGCACAAGGGCCTGACCATGTTCATCGTGAATATGAAGCAGCCGGGCGTCGAAGTCCGCCCGATCCACCAGGCATCTGGCGGCCGGGAGTTCAACGAGGTCTACTTCACCGACGTCCGCATCCCGGACAAGGACCGTCTCGGCGAGGTTGGCGCTGGCTGGAAAGTCGCGCTCGTCACGCTGATGAACGAGCGCCTTGCGGTCGGCGGATCGCCCGGTCCGGACTGGGGCGAGATCATGGATTATGCCCGCGATCACGGCTCGATGTCCGATCAGGCTTTCCGCGAGAAACTCGCGGACTGGTACGTCGCGGCACAGGGCTACAAGCTGACCAAGTTCCGCACCCAGACTGCCCTGTCCCGCGGCCAGACGCCGGGACCGGAAAACTCGATCGGCAAGATCATCACCGCCAACCACCTGCAGGACATCTGCAACTCCGCCATCGAGATGCAGGACCATTTCGGCATCATCAACGAGACCGACAGGATGCCGGGCGATGCGATCTTCCAGCAGAGCTTCATGTGGGCCCCGGGCCTCCGCATCGCTGGCGGCACGGACGAGATCCTGAAGAACATCATCGCCGAGCGCGTGCTGGGCCTGCCCCAGGACGTCCGCGTCGACAAGGACCTGCCCTTCGACCAGATGAAGAGCGGCTGATCCACCGGCACTAGCGAGACCAATGAAATCCCGGCCCGGCAACCGCCCGGCCGGGATTTTACTTATGGCATCCCGCTCCGGACGTGGCAGACTGCGGCTTCTCAACAGGAGACTGCCATGTTCAAGACGAATGAAGGCACGATTGACCGCGTCCTGCGGGTCATCGTTGGGCTCGCGCTGATTGCGATCGTGTTTGTCGGTCCGAAGACGCCTCTGGGCTGGATCGGCCTCGTGCCGCTGCTGACGGGTCTCGCCGGAACCTGCCCGCTTTACTCAATCCTCGGCATCAGCACCTGCAAGCTGAAAAGCTGAGAGCCAACCCGGCGCTTGATCGCTGCCGCGTAGCCCCCTAGTCCTGTCCTGAGGGACAATCGGGCAAGGGATCGCGGCATGATCGGAAAGTTGACGGAACGCGACCCCGCTGAACACCATCGGGTCGCGACCCCTCTTGAACTGTTCGTCGACCTTGCCTCCGTCATCGCCATTGCGGCCGCGGCTGTGGGCCTCCATCACGGCATTGCCGAGGCGCACTACAAGGAAGGCATCTTCGCCTTCAGTATCGCCTTCTTCGCGATCTGGCTCGCCTGGCTGAACTATACCTGGTTCGCTTCTGCCTTCGACGATGGCAGCGTCTCGTTCAAGCTGGCGACATTCGTCTACCTCTCCGGCTCGCTGGTGCTGGCGGCGGGCGTGTCGAACTTCATGCATGACCACCTGATCCGCGTGATGGTGGGAGGCTACGTCGTGATGCGCCTCGCCATGGTGTACCTCTGGTTCTCCGCTGCGCGGGGGTCCGAAAGCTACAAGGCGACCTGCCTGCGCTATGGTTTCGGCATCTTCGCCGTACAGGTCTACTGGGTGGCACTGGCCTTCCTCTGGGAATGGACCCTGCCGATGATGGGGCTTTTTGCCATCGGTGCAGTTCTGGAACTGGCCCTGCCCTTCTGGGCGGAGCGCGCGGGCATGACGCCCTGGCACCGCCACCACATCATCGAACGCTATGGCCTGCTCACCATCATCGTGCTGGGCGAAACGCTGCTGTCGACATCCTTCGCCCTCCGCGAAACTTTCGATGCTGGCGAAGGCAGCATGCCGTTGATCCGTCTGGCCGTCAGTGCCGCCGTGATCACCTTTGCCATGTGGTGGATCTATTTCTCCCGCGAGGATCATCTTCAGGGACGTGAATTCTGGCGGGTGTTCACCTGGGGCTATGCGCACATTCCGGTCTTTGGCGGTGCTGCCGCAGTCGGTGCGGGGGTCGCCGCGAGCATAGACATGCTGACCCACCACGCGCACGCCCCGCTGGCGGCTGGGTACTGGGCGATCGCAATCGCGGTCGCGGTTTTTCTCACTGGCCTGACGATTGCGCGCGAGATATTCAATCTCACGGGGGCGAACCGCTTCATCCTGCTGGCAACGGCAGGCCTCTGCCTCCTGACACCCTATATGCCCTGGCCGGCGGAGAGCCTTGCGGCGCTGCTGGTGGCGGCTGCGGCCCTGCGGACAGTTTGTGCCGCGCGGGACCCGAAAACCCTGGCGCCAGCCTTAGCTGGCTGAAGCGTCCGGCATCACGGCCTTGTCCGAGACAAAGGCGCCGGCATCGCCGACGCAGGCGCGCCCCGCTTCGGCCAGCGCCAGAGCGCGGGCGGAATTGGTCGATCCGTTCGCCGACGTGCTCGAGACGATATTCGTCTGCGCAACCACTTTGCGGGACCGCGCATCGACCAGCGTCGCCTCAAGGCGGCAGCGGGCAACCGTTCCGGAGAGCGTAAAGTCCTCCACACGCCAGACGAGTTCATAGTCGGCGCGTACGCCGGACTCGAACGCGACGGCGACGCCGTCTCCCTCATCGCCGAGCGCATCCAGCATCGCCACCTGCATCAGGCGCGTGGCACTATCGGCCCACTCGACCCCCCGCACAAAACGCAGGGCCCCCGCGGAATCCTCGGCGGCGATGGCGCGTCCGCCGAAGAGCCGCGAAGCCTCGGGCTCCCGCACAGCCACCGTCGCGTCGACGGGAAACTGCCGGGACATCGGCCCGAAGCGGTAAAGACCCTCCGGAGGCTCCGGTTCCGGGAGCACGCTGACACAGGCCGAAAGTGCGGCGCAGGCTAGGGCAAGGGAGACCGTGCGGATCATTTGCGTTTGTCCTCATAAGGAATGGGTTCGCCCGTCAGGACACTTTGTGGGTTTTGTTCGATTTCGCGGACCAAGCGGTCCATCCGGGTGATCAGCACACGCAGGTCCTGCGCGGCCAACTGCGCGTTCTCCACCGTACCGGTTGCCGGTCCCTGGAGAATACCGGTCGCCGCCGCGACCATCTCCTGGCCCTGCCCGATAATCTCGTCGGCCGACTTCACGACGTCATGGAGCGAGCTCAGAATACCTTCGAGGTCTTCATCGATCTTTCCGAGTTCCATATTGGCATTCTCGCTCAACGTGCCGAAGGAGGTCGCTGCAAGCTCAACCTCATCTGCAGCCTTCGATACATCCTTGAGGGTGAGCGTGGCCTGATCGATCAGGCCGTCATCCGCCGCCAGCTTCGCAGTGATCGTCTCGAAGTTCTTCAGCGATTTGCTGAAGGCGTCGATATTCTCGTTCGTGAGCAGCGCATTCATCCGCTCCATCGCATCGTTCGCCTGTCCGAGCACCTGCGCGCCACCAGCGACCAGCTGGTCGAGCTGGGTCTTTTCCGCCTTGATAACAGGCACGGGCTCGCCGGGTTTGGCCTCCAGAAGGCGAGCTGTGGGAGAGCCCGCGCTGATCTGCACGAACGTCACACCCGTGATGCCGGCCAGCTGAATGGACGCCGTCGAGTCGGTTTTCACGGGGGTTTCGCGGTCGATCCGTATACGGGCGCGCACCTTGGACGGGTCGGCCCGGTCGATCCGGACCGTCGAGACTTCACCCACCTTGATGCCGATATAGCGCACCGCCGATCCGTCCTCGAGCGAGACCGGCCCCTCGAACACGATGTCATAGGCCTTGAAGTCTCGCCTGAACTCGGATTGCCCGAGCCAGAGCACGAAGGCAGCAATCGCCAGCGTCGCCAGAATGACGAAAGCGCCGATGACAGCATAATTCGCTCGCGTTTCCATCGGTCCGGGCCCCCTTTCTAGTGTCCCGTAGCGGCCCGCCCACGCGGTCCGCAGAAGTATTCCTGTATCCAGGGATGATTGAAAGCACGCAATTCGTCGATCGTGCCCACAGCCAGAACGTGCTTGTCGCCAAGCACCGCGATCCGGTCGCACGTAGCGTGCAGCGTATCCACGTCATGCGTCACAAGAAAAACGGTCAGGCCGAGGGCCTGCTGCAGGCTGCGGATCAGCGCATCGAAGCCTTCGGCCGTGATCGGATCAAGTCCGGCGGTCGGTTCGTCGAGGAACAAAAGCTCCGGGTCGAGCGCAAGGGCGCGGGCCAGTGCCGCGCGCTTTCGCATGCCTCCCGAGAGGTCTGACGGGTATTTCGGACCGGCTTCCGCAGTGAGCCCGGCCATGCGTATCTTCATGTCGGCGAGCTGGTGGCGAAGGACCGGACCGAGCTTCGTATGCTCGCGCATGGGCACTTCGACATTCTCCCGCACGGTAAGATTCGAGAACAGGGCGCCGTCCTGGAACATGACGCCCCAGCGCTCTTCCACGTCGGCGCGCTCTTCCTCGTTCAGCTGTTCCAGCCTCTGGCCAAAGACTTCGATACTGCCTTCATCGAAAGATTTAAGTCCGGTGATGGCACGCAAGAGGACCGACTTGCCGCAGCCGGACGGGCCGATAATGCCGATGATCTCGCCGCGGCGGATGTCGAGGTCGAGATGCTCGTGCACGACATGAGTGCCATAGGCGGTCTTCAGGTCCCGGATGCGGATGATGATATCGTCCGTCATATCCCGAGCTCCATGTAGAGGATCGCGAAGATGGCATCGAGCACAATAACGGCAAAAAAGGCCCTGCACGACCGACGTCGTGGTCGAATTTCCAAGCGACTGCACGCTACCACCGACATTCAGGCCCTGCCGGCAGGCAATCAGCGTGACGACAAATCCGAACACGGGTGCCTTGGACAGTCCGACCCAGAAATGCTGTAGCGGGACCGCAGTCCGCAGACGATCGAGGAAGACGCCGGGATTGATATCGAGCGATGTCCAGCCGACCATGACACCGCCGGCAATGCCTGCCATGGTCGCTACAAAGGTAAGCGCCGGGGTCATCAGAAGGAGTGCAATGATACGGGGTGCGACCAGGATATCCATGGGCTTGAGGCCCAGGGTCTGCATCGCGTCGATTTCCTGGCGCATCTTCATCGTGCCGATCTGCGCCGTGAAGGACGAGTTCGTCCGGCCGGCCAGGACGATGCCGGTGAGCACGACGCCGAATTCCCGCAACATCGAATAGCCGATCAGTTCGACCGTATAGATCTCGAGATCGAAGTCGCGCAATGTCGTCGCGCCGATATAGGCAACGACCATCCCGACGAAGAAGGAAAGGAAAGCGATGATCGGCATCGCATCGAGACCGGCTTCTTCCATCACGGATACAATGGAAGTCCACCGCAACTTCCAGGGGTTCATCAGCAAGCGGATCGTCGTCACGAGCGTCTCGCCAAGGAACGCCAGCGTTGCAAATATCTCCGACATGACGCCCATGAAGCCGCGGCCGGTCCGCTCCAGAAGCGCGGTGAAGCCTCTGTCAGGCGCCCGGGCCGGTGGTGCCGGATCGGAGACGGCATGGACCTGGGCCAGCAAGTGGCGAGCGACGATATGGTCTCCGGTGATGTCCGATCCTTGCGGCGCGTCGCGCAGCGTTCGGTCGATCAGGAAAGCGCCGGCCGTGTCGATCCGGCCCAGGCCGCCGATGTCGACAAGCAGGGGGTGATCCGTCCTTAGTCCGGACAAGTCATCGTCAAGCGCATGAATCGTCATGACCGTCCAGTCTCCGGTCAGGCGGAGACAGGTCTTTTCGCCGCTCTCCTCAAGCGCGAAACCGGGGGGTGTCGTGACTGGCATCTGTGGCATCTAGCCTGTTATTCATAGCAAAACATGCTTAAGCACGGCGAACTCGGATCGGTGAAATTTTAGCGTTCAGGATCAGGTATGCGCAAGCGAACCCTTGAAATTACGGCGGTTTCTTCTCTCCTGAAGGCAACATTTACCACTTCTCGCGGCACGAGGACGAGCGCTGAAACGGTGCGCGTCACCCTGTCAGAAAGCCTATCACGCGGCCGGGGCGAATGCGTGCCATATCCCCGCTATGGGGAAACCGTCGAAGGCGTCATCGCCGCCATCGAAGCCGTACGCCCCCAGATCGAAGCCGGAATCGGACGCGTAGAGCTCCAGTCCCTCATGCCCACGGGCGCCGCGCGTTGCGCGGTGGATTGCGCCATGTGGGACCTCGAAGCCAAACTCACCGGCAAGCCGGTCTGGCAACTTGCGGGCCTTCCGGAACCGAAACCAGTCGAAACCGCCATCACCGTCAGCCTCGATACACCGGAGGCAATGGCCGCGTCCGCAAAGACGACGCCGGGGCGTCTCCTCAAGCTGAAACTGGGTGGAGCGGACGATCTTGCCCGGATCGAAGCGGTGCATGCAGCCCGGCCCGATGCGCGACTGATCGTCGATGCGAACGAAAGCCTTTCCGCAGACAAATTCCCTTCCATTTCACAAGCTGCCGCGCGGCTCGGCGTCGTCTTGGTCGAACAGCCCTTCCCCGCAACAAACGATAGCGCTTTGATGCACCGGCCGGGACCAGTTGCCATCTGCGCTGACGAAAGCGCCCATACGAGCGCCGAACTGCAGGACCTCGCCCGGCGCTACGATGCTGTAAATGTGCATCTCGATAAGGCAGGTGGCCTGACCGAGGCTCTCGCGATGGTGAGAGGTGCGCGCGAGTGCGGGCTTGGCGTCATGGTGGGTTGCATGGTGGCCGGATCGATTTCTACAGCACCGGCCGTGCTGCTCGCCGGCCTCGCGGACGCGGCCGATCTCGACGGACCTCTGTGGCTGATGGACGACGTTCCGAACGGCTTGCACTACGCGGGCGGCATGGTGGCTCCGCCAGAACGGAATCTCTGGGGCTGAAACGGCCTCAGTGCGCTGCGGCGGGTGCGGGGCCTTTCGGCTTGTCGAGCATCAGCACGACGAGCAGTACCAGCGCGAACGACAGCGACATGGTCAGGAAGAGATTGTTGTAGGTCATCACCGCAGCTTCCATCTTGGCACGATAGACCAATTGGGCGATGGCCGAACCTTCCGGATCAGGAACTCCGGCTGCCTGCATGCGGGCTGTCATTGTGGCGATGAACGACTGCACATCGGGACGCGCCAGCGAAAGGCCGCTGGCGATCTCCTGCTCGTGCAGGCGGTTGTAGTGCAACATCATGGTGTTCAGCATCGCGATACCTACCGCGCCGCCGAGGTTGCGGCAGACAGTGAACAGGCCGGATGCGTTCGCCACACGGTCGCCGGGCAGCGTACCGAGTGCGAGGTTTGTCGTCGGGACCATGGTAAGGATCAGGCCTGCACCGCGCAGCGCCTGCGGCCAGAACAATTCGTTGAAGCTCGACTCGCTGGTGAGGTGGCCGTTCAGCCATGTCCCTGCAGCCGCAAGCGAGAGGCCGAACGCCACCACGAGACGCGGATCATAGCGGCGCGTCAGTGCCCCGGCGAGCGGACCGCCGATGAACATGGCCAGGCCCGCCACGCTCATGATTTCGCCGATCTGAAGCGAGGAATAGCCGCGAACCTGCCCGAGATAGAGCGGTAGCAGGAACACGGATCCATAAAGGCCAAAGCCCATGACCGACCCGATCAACGCACCCGATGCGAAGTTCCGGTCCCTGAAGACCCGAAGGTCGACAAGTGGAACAGGATTGTTCAGCGCGCGGTAGAAGAAGATCATGGCTGCGATAGCGCAGACAATCGCGGCCTTGACGATCGCACTGCTCTGGAACCAGCCATCGCTCGGGCCCTCATCGACGATCCATTCGAACAGACCGAGGAAGAACGCCATCGCAACCAGCGCCGTGACATCGAGGCGACGTAGAAGGGCTGGTTCCCCCTTCTGGTGCGGAATGAAGATATAAACAAGTGTGAGGGCGACAATGCCGGGCACAACGTTGATGAGGAACAGCCAGTGCCAGGATGCGTGCTGGGTGATCCAGCCGCCGAGCGTCGGACCGATAGAGGGCGCCAGCGTCGCGACCATTCCGATCATCACCTGCTGTGTCATCGAACGGCCGGCCGGGAACAAGGTGAAGCTTGCGGCCATCGTCGTAGGCACCATGGCAGCGCCCGCAAAACCCTGAAGCACGCGGAAGAAGATCAGCGAATCGAGGTCCCAGGAGATCGCACAGAGTACGGAGGAGACGACGAAGCCCGCAGCCGACATCATGAACAGTTTGCGGATACCGAAGACGCGATTGAGAAAGCCTGACAGCGGAATACCGACCACTTCGGCGATCAGGTAGCCGGTTTGAATCCACGCAATCTCTTCCTGGCTGGCAGCAACGCCGGCCTGGATCTGGCGGATCGAACTCGCGACGATCTGGATGTCCAGGATCGCCATGAACATCCCGATCACCATGGCAAAGAAGCCGATGTTGAGCGTGAGCTGCGAGGGAATCCGAGTTTTGATTTCGCTGACCATGAGGGATACCCCCGCTGACCGGTGTCTGGGCCTGACCGGACCTATTTGGCGATCACGGTTGCCTCAACCGAAAGACCCGGACGCATCAGTCCCGTTGCGAGCGCCTCATCGGAAATACGGATGCGGACCGGAACGCGCTGCACGATCTTCGTGAAGTTGCCGGTCGCCGTATCCATCGGGATCAGGCTGAACTGGCCGCCGGTTGCAGCAGCGACCGAGTCGAGCGTGCCGGTGACTTTCAGGTCGGGATACGCATCGACATGGAGTTCAACCTCCTGCCCTGCGCGCATGCGGGAAACCTGCGTCTCCTTGAAGTTCGCAATCACATAGGCTTCCGAAACCGGGACGATGGACATGGTCTGCTGGCCGGGGTTCAGCAGCTGGCCTTCAGCGACAACCCGGTTTGCCACGACGCCGTCGAAAGGAGCGCGCAGTTCGGTCCGCGTAGCATCGAGTTTGGCAGCTTCGACACGCGCCTTCGCAGCCTCGACCTGTGCATCGGCGCCAGCGACAGCCGCTTTGGCGGCTTCGAGGTCTTCTTTCGCGCGGTTATAGGATGCCTGGGCGACACCAAGCTCGCTTTGTGCCGTCGTGATGCCGGCATTCGCCTGCGCGACGTTGGCGCGGGCGGCCTCGTCCTTCGTTGCCGCCGCATCGAGGCTCGCTTTCGGATAATGCCCCTTTGCCGTGAGTTCGGTGTAGCGTTCCAGATCACTTGCGGCGAGTTGCGCGTCTGCCGAAGCGGCAACTGCGCTGGCCTTCACCTGCGTGAGGCGGTCGCGCTGGGCCGAGACGGTGGCCGCAGCAGTCTGGAGGTTCGCCTCTGCGGCCGCAACGCCCGCGCGGGCCTGCGCCTCGGCAGCGATGGACTGTTGCAAGGCAGCAGCGGCTTCGGACACGCGCGTGGCGTAGTCGGCGACTTCCAGCGTGACGAGCAGATCCCCCGCCTTCACGGCCTGGTTGTCGGTGACGTGCACCTGTTCAACATAGCCCTGTACTTTCGGGGCGATGGTCGCGATGTCGGCGCGGATATAGGCGTTATCAGTCGATATCTCGAACCGGCCGGCAACCAGCCAGTTGATCCCCTGGTAGCCAAGGAACACGGCCAGAACGGCACCGATGCCGGACAGGATGTACTTCCTGGGATCGGCCCGGAAACGCTCGGCGAAGGTCAGATGGTCGGGAGCCGGGGCCTCGGAGACAGGCGCATCAGGCGCCCGGGCCTCAAGGTTTGTTGCCTTGGGTGGGAGGGCCTCAGCCGAAGAAGGGGCCGGCGCCGCGGGAGGAACAGCAGCCGGCTGGGAGGAATCACGCTTGAACGGTTGGACGGACATGGGAGGAATTCCGCTGGATTTGTAGTAGGCTGAGGGTAAGCGCAAAAAGTGTAATTGTTGTTACAACGCTTGCAATGTAATCGGCATTACACCAAAATCAAGTCATGAGTCATGCGATGAAGCAGAACGGTCCTGAGGGTGCGGCAATCAAAGGCACCGATTCTGCCTCCCGGGCCGAATTGCGGCGCCGCGCCTTCCTGGATGCGGCCCGGGAAGTATTTCTCGAGCAAGGCTATGAAGCGGCGAACATGTCGGAAATCGTGCGCCGCGCCGGAGGCTCCCTTGCGACGCTCTATGCCCAGTTCGGCGACAAGGAAGGCATTTTCCTCGCCGTCCTCGAAGCCCGCATGAAGGATGTCACGAACGCGCTCGAAGTTGAGTTGCAGACGCATACACCCGTCGAGGAAGGTCTGCGCCGGATTGGCGAGCAGTTCGCAGGCAAGCTGGTACAGCCTCAGTCGCTTGAACTCTATCGCCTCATCGTGGGCCTTGCGAAGAAATTTCCGGACCTCGCCCAGACCTTCATGCAACTCGGCCCGAACAAGGTCCGTGCCGCAATCGCCGCCTACCTGCAGGATCGGGCCGACGCAGGCGAGATCCCCCAATCGGACGATTTCGAGCAGCTCGGTTCCCTGTTTCTGGACATGGTCCGCTCGCCCCTGCAAAGCCGCGCCTTGCTGGATCAGACCGTCCGGCCAAGCGAGGAAGATGTCCGCGCAAATGTGGAGCGGACGGTCAGCGTGTTCCTGTATGGCCTTTCCGGCAAACGTTGATCCCCCTTCCCCGGCGCAAGGAATTGTCGCCTCCCCGCCCCGCCGATACGATCTCCTGAAAACTGGGAGAGAAACATGGCAGATGGTCAGGCCGGCGGGTTTGCAGACGCAAAGTTTGCAGCGGTCCGCGAGAAATTTGAACAGAACCTCGCCGATGGCACCGACATCGGCGCATCCTTCTGCGTAATAAAGGATGGTGAGACTGTCATCGATCTTTGGGGTGGCTGGGCCGATGAGGAACGCACGCGCCCATGGGAGAAGGACACGATCGTCAACGTCTATTCAACGACAAAGACGATGACTGCGCTGACTGCCCTCTGGCTCGCCGACCAGGGTCGGCTCGATTTCAACGCGCCGGTGGCCGAGTACTGGCCGGAGTTCGCCGCGAACGGAAAGGACGCCGTGAAAGTCAGCCATCTGATGAGCCATTCCGCCGGGCTTTGCGGTTGGACCGCGCCCCTGAAAAAGCACGACCTCTATGACTGGGATAAGGCGACGAGCCTGCTCGCCGCGCAGGCCCCGCTCTGGGAACCGGGCACAGCGCCAGGTTATCACGCCCTGACGCAGGGCTATCTCGTCGGTGAAGTCGTTCGCCGGATCGATGGACGCAGCGTCGGTACTGTGTTCCGGGAAGAGATTGCCGCCCCGCTTGGTGCGGACTTCCATATCGGCCTTCCGGCTTCGGAGGATCATCGCGTCGCAAACCTTAAACCGCCGCCGGGGCCGGGGCTCGGCGGCGCAGCGCAGAACGAGATCCAGCGCGTGGCGTTCGAACATCCGCCGGTCGATGTTTCCGAAACGCGGACACGCGCGTGGCGCGGCGCGGAGATTCCGGCAGCCGGCGGCACGGGCAATGCGCGCTCCGTCGCCACCGTCCAGGCGATCCTGGCGAATGGCGGCACGATGGACGGCAAGCGCTTCCTGTCGGAAGCCGGATGCCGCAAGGCGCTGGAATGCCAGGTCGAAGGCACGGATCTCGTGCTCGGCATCCCTGTCCGTTTCGGGCTCGGCTATGGCCTGTCCGGGCCGCTGTCGCCGGCCCTCAATGAGTCGTCGATGTTCTGGGGCGGCTATGGTGGATCGATCGTTCTTGTCGACATGCAGAACCGGCTGACGATTGCCTACGCCATGAACCGGATGGAGGGTACGACGACGGGCGACATGCGCGCGATCACGCTCGCCGCCCTTGTCTGGCAGGCGATGGCGAACTGAGCCCCTTCTCCGGCGCGAGGAATTGCGATGGCATTCACCCAAAAGTAGGGTCATCCGCAGAGCACGGGAGAGACGCATGGCGGACGGACAGGTTGGCGGCTTCGTGGACGACAGGTTCGCGGCGGTGCGGGAACAGTTCGAACGCCACCTGGCAGACGGCACCGATATCGGCGCGTCTTTCTGCGTGACCAAGGATGGCGAGACCGTGATCGATCTCTGGGGTGGATGGGCCGATGAGGACCGCACGCGCCGGTGGGAGAAAGACACGATCGTCAACGTCTACTCGACGACGAAGACGATGACGGCACTGACGGCCTTGTGGCTGGCGGACCAGGGCAAGCTCGATTTCGATGCGCCGGTGGCCGAGTACTGGCCGGAATTTGCCGCAAACGGCAAATCGGGCGTCAAGGTCAGTCACCTGATGAGCCATTCGGCCGGCCTTTCCGGATGGACCGAGCCGATGGAGAAACACGACCTCTACGATTGGGAGAAAGCAACGAGCCTCCTCGCCGCGCAGGCGCCGCTGTGGGAACCGGGCACGGCTCCCGGCTATCACGCGGTCACGCAAGGCTATCTCATCGGCGAAGTCATCCGACGGATCGACGGACGTAGCATCGGCGCCGTGTTCGCGGAGGAGATTGCGGGACGGCTGGGTGCAGATTTCCATATCGGCCTTCCGCCCTCGGAGGATGGCCGGGTCGCAAAGCTGAAGCCTCCCCCGGCGGACCCGGGATTGGAGAGCAGCGTCACCAACGCCATCCAGCTGAAGACACTTGCCAATCCGCCGCTGGACGTCGCGGAGACCTATACGCGCGCCTGGCGCGGTGCTGAGATTCCCGCCGCCGGGGGCACCGGCAATGCCCGTTCTGTCGCGACCATTCATGCCATCATGGCAAACGGCGGCGTGGCAGGCGGCAAGCGTTTCCTGTCCGAGGCCAGCGTTCGCAAAGCGCTGGAATGCCAGATCGAAGGAAAGGATCTGATCTTCAACCTGCCGGTCCGGTACGGCATGGGATTCGGCCTACGATGCGACATGGCGCCGATGCTGGGAGAAGAAGCTTGCTTCTGGGCAGGATATGGCGGCTCGCTCATCCTGATCGACATGGCGAACCGCACCACGATGGCTTATGCGATGAACAGGATGTCGGCAGCAACGGCCGGCGACATGCGCGCCGGCATCCTCGCCGCCTACGCGATTCAGGGTCTGATGAGCTGAGCGCCCGGCCTAGGCTGCGCCGTCGAGGATCGACTTGAAGCCGCTCGGCGCATGCGGCCCCATGAAGAGCTGTTCGAACACGCCGATCCCGTCCGAAGACTGGCCGCCCGGGCCATTGTGCTTCGCCCGCACGATCTCCTGGATGTGCAGGTTTTCAGGAATCTGCCAGGACGCATTGGGGTCCATGTCCTCCCGCTCGACGACCAACTGGTCGCCGTGGCTCATGCCATGCCGGAACTTCGCATGGCCGTATCCAATCCCCTTCATCAGGAAAGTTCCGATCGGCTCGAAATCCACCGTGTGCGGATTTCCATGCCCGTCCTTCACGTTGAGACGCGCCTTCGCCATTCGGCGTGTGCCGGAAGCGTAGGTGACATCCATGTGCGCCTCATCGAGATGCAGGTGCTCGCCATGCTTTGCACCGTCCATGGCAAGCACGGCACGTTTGTTCCAGGCTTCGCCCTTGGCGTCGTCATTGACATGGAAATAGAGCGAGAGATTGGGGAAATTGGTCGGCGTCCAGATCCAGTAGAACTGCGGATCAAGCGGCGGAATCAGCGGCTGGGCATCCGGTGCACCGATCGGACGCACGCCCCAGGACCGGTCGCGGGTACCGGTCCAGGTGTCCGGCGACACTTCGATCTCTTTGCCGTCGATCCGGAGGTACCCCGACCAGCGCCCATTCTGGGTCATGCGCGTCAGGTCCATCAGCATGCGCGGCCCCTGCCGGCGTGTGAAGCGCGGCTCCTCGATCGGGAATGACCGGCCGGTGAACTCCACATCCAGTGCGATACCTTCGGTTTCCTCGAGCTTCAGGCGCACACGTTTGAGCGGTTCGATCACCGTCACCGACATGCCGCCGATGAATGTATCCATCCGCTCCATGTTCAGGGGACGCGAGAAATAGACCGAGCTCTGCTTGCCGTCGCGCAGCACCGAGATCGACCCGTCGATGACGTTGAGATGCGGATAGACCCCCATCGCCGCGGCAAAGAAGACTGAACCGTTCGCCGAATAGCCGTTGTAGAAATAACGGTCGTAGAAATTGCGGTCCGATCCGGCATAGGCGACCGGCTCCGGTGTCTGGTGGATCGGATATTCATCTCCGGCGGTAAGCATGGATCGCACTTCCTTCCTCTGCGTGACCTCTTGGCGGGCCTGTCCCGATAGCTAGGGTGTACGAGGGACACCCCGGCGACAAGGGGTGACGCAAGGGAGGCGGCATGACCTGCAAGATGAAACCGGATGAAGCGAACAGCTTCCTGCGACAGGCATTTGAAGGCCAGTCGGTACGCACCGAAATCGTGGAAATGGTGGAGGGCCGGACAGTGGTGCGGCTAAGAGCCGACAAGACAAATCTGCGCCCCGGTGGCTATATTTCGGGACCGACGCAAATGTCGCTCGTGGACACGGCTGCCTACTTCGCCGTGATGACGGTGACAGGACTGGAGCCGATGGCCGTGACGAGCAGCCTCAACATGAGTTTCCTTCGCCCCTGTATCGGCGATGTCGTGATCGCCGATGCACGCATCATGAAGATCGGCCAGACGCTTGCCGTCATGGATGTCGATGTACGGGTCGAGGGCGCCACAAAGCCATCGAGCCACGCTGTCGTCACCTATGCCCTTCCCCGGAAAGACCTGCCGGCATGAACCGGCTCGTCGCCTTCGCTGCCCTGCTCGGATTTGCAGCGGTGGCGCTCGGCGCATTCGGCGCGCATGCGCTTGCCGGAAGGCTCAGCGCCAATGGGCTGGAATGGTGGCACACTGCGACGCTCTACGCCCTACCACATGCTGCAGCAGCCTTCGCAGCCGGCCTTGCCGGGCGCAGTGGCCTGATCCGGACAGGCGGATGGTTGCTGGTGATCGGGGCAGCTATCTTTGCTGGCACGCTGTATGCGATGGCGCTGGGGGCGCCGCGCTGGTTCGGAGCGATCACACCCATTGGGGGAGTCTCGATGCTCGCGGGCTGGGCGCTGTGCGCAACAGGCGGCCTCAAGAAGCCGTCCTGAGGCAACTCAGAAAAGTCAGGATCAGGTCGCGGCGGTGCCGACAGCCGCGTATTTGTCCGCAAGACGGTCAGCGGTTTCCCGCGCGCTGTCGATCACGGTTGCGAAAGCATCGAGTTCCCGGTCGATGGCGGCAGTATCCATGTCCATGTCCGGACGAGCGGATACTTCGCCCAGTGCACTCTGAAAGCTGCGGTAGGCCATCTGCGCACGGACGAGCGCGCGCTCATAGCTCATGACGTCTGCGCGGGTCGCACCATGCTTGCCGGCATTGACCAGCAGCGTCTGAGCTTCGTGGCTCACCTCGTTGAGGCCGGTGCGGGCTGCCTGTGCGTCGGTGGCGATACGGGCAAGCACGAGCGCCGGCGCCTGCTTGTCGGCCCCGATACGGGCAGCGTAGGTGTCTGCACGTTCCTGGTCGCTCGAAACACCATTGATCAGCGTATTCGCCAGGCCCGCAAGACCACCGCCAGACTTCACCCAACCGGCCTCGACGGCCTTGTCGCAGTAATCGGTTGAAGCAGTCCGAAGGGCGGATTGGTTCTGGGTCAGGCCGGCTTCAACGAGCGTTTCGCCCGGAACCATTGAAACGGTTGCGCATCCTGCAAGAAGGCATAGGGATACACCCAGAAATACGCTACGCATCAAACAGCCACCTGCATTCTGTTTGGGCCCCAATACGTAATATTCTGTACGTAACGTCGGGAACCATGTCCACCTCAGAGGGCAGTTTGTTCGAAATTAGGTGAAGAGTGAATGAATAGACGCCCGCCCCGCCGCGTTTTGTACCCCCGCCATGAGGCACGCCGTTCCGGCCGGTTGCGCGTCTCCGACATCCACGAGATTTACTGGGAAGAATCCGGTAACCCTAACGGTCTGCCCGTTGTGGCGCTGCATGGCGGCCCCGGCGGCGGCTCGAGCCCCGAAATGCGAAGGTTTTTCGACCCCGAACGCTATCGGCTCTTCCTGTTCGACCAGCGCGGATGTGGAAGATCCACACCACATTCCGAGCTTCGCGAGAACACGACCTGGGACCTGGTGGACGATATTGAGGCACTGCGTGCCCATGTTGGCGTCAATCAGTGGCTCGTCTTCGGCGGTTCCTGGGGTTCGACTCTGTCACTCGCCTATGCGGTGACTCATCCCGAACGCACACTGGGCCTCGTCCTGCGGGGGATTTTCCTCGTCTCGAAGCCCGAGATCCAGTGGTTCTATCAAAGTGGCGCCAGCCGGCTGGTCCCCGATGCGTTCGACCGTTACGTCGCCCCGATCCCGGAAGACGAGCGCGGCGACCTGCTGATGGCCTTCCACCGGCGCCTGACAGGCAGCGACAAGCAGGCCCGGATCGAGGCCGCCCGCGCCTGGTCGCGCTGGGAAGGCGAGACCTTGTCGATCAAAGGGCCTGTCACAACCCCGCCGCGCTTCAACGAAGACGACTTCGTGGATGCTTTCGCCCGGATCGAGTGCCACTATTTCGTCAATCGCGGTTTCTTCGCGAGCGACAACTGGCTGCTGGAGCAGTGCGCGGAGAAGCTGAAAGACATTCCGGGCGTTATCGTCCATGGCCGGTATGATGTGGTGACGCCGCTGTCGACCGCCTGGGCATTGGCGAAAGCCTGGCCGAAAGCGGAGCTGCACATCGTTCCGGATGCCGGTCACTCCTCCATGGAGCCGGGCATCATCGACCGGCTCGTTCAGGCAACGGACGATTTCGCGGAAATGTACGCGGCGCGAGTCAAGGCCTGACCTTGCATTTCCAGATGAAGAAAGCCCGCCATCCCGATGGAATGGCGGGCTTTTTTATGCCGGTCAGCCGACCTACTCCGCTGGCGGCAGTTCGTAATTGGGACCGAGGAGCCCTTCAAGGAAGCCCGGAAGTTGGACATGGTACTGGTCCTGGATCTTGTCGAAGAAGCCAAAGAACAGGACGAGGCCGACGAAGATCGGAACAAACCAGCGGATCAGGAACCGCCAGACATTCATTACGAGGCCTTCGCCAAGTTCGGAGGTCAGCATGTCTCGCGATAGGATCCAGCCGGCAAAAACGGCGACCAGCAGACCGCCTAACGGCAAGAGAACGTTGCCGGTAATGAAGTCCATGAAATCGAGATATTCGAGCGAGAAGACGTACGCGGCCCCGACAAGCCAGAGTATGAAACCGACGCCCACGGCCGCACCCATACGGGTCACGCCCTGGCGCTCTTCCAGCCATGACACCGACACTTCCATCAACGAGATCGAGGACGTGTAGGCAGCAAACAGGGCGAGTGCGAAAAATAGGACGGCCATGATGTATCCGACCTGACCGAGACCACCCAGGGCCACGGGCATCGACACGAAGAAAAGGCTCGGGCCGCCCGCCGGGTCGAGCCCCGCAGCAAATACGATCGGGAACACGGCAAAACCGGCGATCAGTGCGACGAACGTGTCGGAGCCCGCGACGATGGCCGATGAACGCGGAATATTCGTTCCACGATCGAGATAGGCGCCGTAGGTCAGCATGAGGCAGGAGCCGACGCCAATCGAGAAAAAGGCCTGTCCAATGGCTTCAAGGAAGGTCTTGAAGCCGACATCTTCCCATTTCGGCTGGAAGAGGAAGGTAAAAGTCTGCGCGGCATCCCCCTTGGTCAGGGAGAAGCCGAGGATGATTACGAGCATGATGAAGAAAGCCGGCATCAGGATGGAGGCAGCCTTCTCGATGCCGCCTTTCACGCCGCGTCCGACGATCGCGACGTTCGCCGCAATGAACAGCGCAAGCAGCATCAGCATGTACCATTTGGACGCCAGCGGATGCACGCCCTGCCCGATGACATTGTTGAAGTTCGCCCCGGACGCTTCTGGTCCCATACCGGTAAAGCCGCCTTTGACCGCCTGAATCACAAAGGCCAGCAGCCAGGCGGAGATCACCATGTAGAAGGTCAGGATGAAGGTGGACGTGATCGTGCCGATCCAGCCGACAATGCCCCATTTCTGGCTCGTGCTCTCGGCCCGCGCGAGCGACTCGATGCCTTCGACGGCGGACATGCCCGATTTCCGGCCCATGCCGTACTCAGCCATCAGCACCGGAAGACCGATGAACACCGCGCAGATGATGTAGATCAGAATGAAGGCTCCGCCGCCGTTTTCGCCGGCCGTATACGGAAACCGCCAGAAATTGCCGAGGCCGACAGATGAGCCGACGGCGGCCATGATAAAACCGAATCGCGAGCCCCACGTCTCAGATTTCCGGGCAATTGTCGCCATATTCCCTCTCCCCAGGGTAAAAGATTTCGCGCGAAACTATCGGCGCCGAAACAAAAAGCAACTTCAAGTGCTGCTTTCGGGTCAGAACAACCCGGTCGTGTTCAGTTTATCGTCACGATGCAGGTACGCCGACAGGATCAGGCCGAAGCACGACATCGCAGTCAACATCGCTGTGCCCCCATATGAGATGAGCGGCAATGGCATACCGACCACCGGCAGGAGCCCGAGAACCATGGCGACGTTGAAGACCACATAGAACGCGACCGTCGCGGTCGCGCCGGCGGCTGCGAACCGGCCGAAATTGCTGGCCGACTGGAGGGCCGTGTATAGCGACCAGCCGAGCAGGATCGCAAAGCCGAGGAGGATCGCAGTCGCCCCAAGGAAGCCGAACTCTTCGGCGATCACGGTCAGGATGAAGTCGGTATGCTGCTCTGGCACATAATCCTGCTGGGACTGGATACCCTGCAGCCAGCCTTTGCCGTTCAGCCCACCGGCCCCGATGGCGATCTTCGCCTGCTCGATCTGGTAGCTTTCGCCGAGCGACGTCGACGCGCCTGATGAACCGAACAATTGGGCGAGGAACGTATCGACCCTGCCGCGCTGGTAGGGCTCCAGCACGAACTGGTAGACCGGCCAGACGGCCGCCGCGGCCGCGGCCACGCCGGCCAGGATAATACGTCCGGACAGGCCAGCGAGGAACACGACCACACCGCCGGAAGCGATAATGGCCAACGCTGTGCCGAGGTCAGGCTGCAGGAAGACGAGCGCAGCCGGAATGAGGATGATAACCGCCGCACCGATATGGATGACAAAGCGCGAGCCGTTGACGCCCAGCATGGCATGATAATAGCGCGCCAGGGCCAGCGTGACGGCAAGCTTGGCAAATTCGGAAGGCTGCACCGCCACCGGACCAATTTTTAGCCAGCGTTGTGCCCCACCCCCTGTTACGCCGAAGAACTCCACCGCAAGCAGCAGGACGACCGTGCCGACATAGGCAATCCAGGACAGGTTCATCCACCAGGACAGCGGAAACAGCGCGAGCACGATCATGATGCCAAAGCAGATCACGAAGCGGATCAGCTGGAGCTTCCAGAGATGCTGTTCAGCCGGGTTCGTGTAGGCCGAGGAATACAGCATTGCGATGCCGATCAGGGCCATGGCCACGATCAGGAGGATAAAACCCCAGGGGAGTCGCCCGAGCTTTCCCAGAACGCCTGACGAAGAATCGAAATTCAGCGAGCGCGCTGTTCGCGTCCGCGCTTCGCCGCGGCTGTACCCGCTGAAGCTGCCGTCGCGGCTCATGTCGGTGTGCCCTCGTCATCGGCAGACGGGCGCAACGAAGCGCTCTTTGTCCAGGCAGGTTTGCGACCGCTATTCGAACGGATTGCGTACGAAAGGATGTCACGCGCGACCGGACCAGCCGCGCCGGAACCGCTTTCGCCATGCTCGACGACGATGGCGCAGGCATATTTCGGATTGTCCGCCGGGGCATACGCCACGAATAGGGCGTGGTCCCGCAGCTCGCGCTCGATATCGACGCCCTTACGGATACCGCTGTCGCGCTCAGCCTGCGTGATCCGGCGCACCTGTGCCGTACCGGATTTGCCAGCCAGACGCGGGCCGCCCAGACCAAGATCACCTGACCGGTAACCTGTGCCGCCTGCTTCCGAGGTCACGCCGTACATACCTGACTGCATGAGATCCATGATCCCCGGATCCAGCGGTGCATCCAGGACGTGCGTATCGGGATCCTTTGGCCCCATGCCAATCAGGGTTGGCCTGATGGACCGGCCGTCTGCTGCAATTCGAGCCGTCATCAGCGCCAACTGGAGCGGTGTGACGCCCAGTTGCCCCTGCCCGATCCCGAAGTTCAGCGTCTCGCCCTCAAACCAGGGTTCTTTTCGTACACGGAGCTTCCACTCAGGGTCAGGCACGAGACCGCTGCGGGCGCCCGTCATGCCGAGAGACCAGGCTTCCCCGAAACCAAATTTGCGAGCCGTGTCGGCAATCGCCTGCGCCCCGGTGCGGCGTGCAACCTCATAGAAGTAGACGTCGCACGAGCCCTTGATGCCGCCATGCAGATCTACCGAACCGTGACCGCCCTTCTTCCAGCAGTGCCAGGTCCGGTTACCGAAATGGTAGTAGCCGTTGCAATGCACACGATCCGTCGGCTTGATCGCGCCGGTTTCGAGTGCAGCCGTCGCGACAACCATCTTGAAGGTCGATCCCGGCGGATAGACCCCGCCATGCGCGCGCGGATAGAGAGGCGCGCGGGAATCGTCCCTCAGTTCGGCATAGGCGGAGCCGGAAATACCGTTGACGAAGTCATTCGGATCGAAGGCCGGCGTCGAAACCATCGCAAGCACATCGCCGGAATCCACATCGAGGACCACCGCCGCGCCGCTCTCGCCGGCAAACCGCTCGATGGCGACGCGTTGCAGGTCCATATCGATCGTGACGAACAGGTCCTTGCCCGGTTCCGGCGCGAGGCGTTCGTCCGGGATCTGGTCGATGATCCGTCCCGCGGCGTTTGTGACAAGCTTCTTGAACCCCGGCTTGCCCCGAAGCCATTCCTCGGCAAAGCGCTCCATACCCTGACGGCCGGTGCGCATATCGGGATGGCGGAACATCCGTTCGATCGTGTCCGCTTCGTCCGGTGTCTTGCCTTCGGTCAGCCGGTCGAGATCGTCCTGGCTGGCGCGTGCGACATAGCCAAGCACGTGCGCAAAATCCCGCCCACGCGGGTACGAGCGCGTCAACGCCATTTCCACCTGCACGCCCGGAAGCTCAGCGGCATGCACATTCATGCGCGCGAAGTCTTCATAGGTGAGCTCGTTGGCAACGATCACCGGAAGGAACGCGGCGCGCCGCAGACGCGCGCGGCGAATATCCTCGAAAACACGCTCCACCTGCGTGTCGGACAGATCGATCAGTGACGCGATACTGGCAATGGTGGCGGCCGGGTCTTTCACCTGCTCGGGAATGATCGTCACGCGACCGGCACGGCGATGCGACGCAAGCGGCTTGCCGAACCTGTCGAGAATTCGCCCACGCTGAGGCGGAGCAAGCTCGAGTTTGATATGGTTCGCGTTGGCAAGCTCGTCGTATTTCTTGCCTTCGAGGATCTGCAACTGGAACAGACGTGCGACCAGTCCTGCCCAGACCACGCCACCGCCGACGCCGGTCATCAGCATACGGCGCGAAAACTCGTGATCTGGATTGAAGCTCTTGCTCATACGGCCTGCCCCGAGACTTCGCCGGGCTTGCGGCCCAGGTCGAAAACCTTGTGGACAAGCGCATAGAGCAGCCCTGTGGTCATCATCGCAGCGACGAGTGGCAAGGCCCGCACGGCGTGGTCTTCCAGCGTCGAGGCCATCAGCCAGAGTAAAAGAAACGCGCCCGCGAAGAGGACGACGGCTGACGCGATCGCGATCAGCGCCTCATTGGTCACGTCGAACTCGCCCGCAATGGCGGTGCTTGCGGCATAGGTCATCAGGTTGATGACTTCGAAGCTGCCGAAAGGCGCGTGGAAGATCACGTCCTGCACAATACCGAAGATGATGAGAATGATCATCGGCCGGATCGAGAGGCCGACCCTGCCCCAGCCGACTGCTCCCCAAAGTGCAGCGTGCGGCCACGCAAATGAGAGGCCAAAGATGTCGTTCCGGGTGAGCCCGAACAAGCCCACAAGCGCGATCAGGAACGTGCCGAACAAAAGCCTCGGGGTCGGACCAGCCTGCGCCCAGAGGCTCTGCTTGCGCCGGGCTGCAAAGGACCCTGGCATCAGCGGCGTGCTCCCTGTGTCGGGCTGGCGGCCGGCGCTCCATCTATTGGTGGCAAGTCACCGGCAGAGACCGGCCTTTCGATGGTCGGCGGCGGGATCATCTGGACGTACCCGCTGGAGCCTTCGCTCATCGCGTATTTCACGCGCCAGTCGTTGCCGGACTGGTGTACTTCACCGACGACCAGGCCGCGCGGAAACGCCCCGCCCTCAGCCGAGGTGAGAATGCGCTCGCCTTCGACAAAATCACTGCGCTCGGGCATGTCGGTCAGCGTTCCGCTGCCTGTCGAACCACCCTGCATGATGGCGTGCACGCCGGAGACTTCGCCGATTACCGGCACACGGCTGTTGAAGTCCGTCACCAGCAGGATGCGCGAAGACCGCTCACCCAACTGGATCACGCGTCCGACAAGCCCCCCCTCGTTCAGCGCGACAGAACCAGGTTCCACGCCCTGCGAACGGCCGGCATTGGCCAGCAGCGTCTGTGCGAACGGACCTTCGCTCTCGGATGTGACGCGTGCGGTGACGCCTTTCACCGGCGGCTCACCCATCAGGTTGAGGATTTCCTCGTACGCTTCGAGCCGCTCAGCCATGGAAATGGCGGCCGCCTTGTAGCGCGAGAGATCGCGGACTTCGGCTTCGAGCTCCCGGATACGCTGCTCTTGCGCAGCGCGGCCCGTGACACGCGCCCAGAGCCCGACCTGCTCGCCACCGCCGAGGCGGTCCCCGACCGAAGCGCGTACAGGGTTGAAAACCTGACGGATTTGCGGCGCGGATTGCGCAATGATGAGGGCGGCAAATCCGAAAATGAGCACACCAAGGACGAGGCGCTTGGGGGAGCGCCGGGAACCTTTCTGACCGGTGCGGCCGGAGCGAGCCATAAGGCGGGGTCCTCTGGTGTTTGTGCGATTATACCGTCCTTAGACCTCCGGAGAGAGGACGTTGCGCATCTTTGAGAAGTTCTCGAGCACATGGCCGCAGCCATTGACCACACAGCGCAGCGGGTCGTCGGCGATCATCACCGGCAGCTGGGCCTGTTCGCGGATAACGGTGTCGAGATTGCGCAGCAGTGCGCCACCGCCGGTCAGCACAATGCCGCGATCGACGATATCGGCTGCGAGTTCCGGCGGCATGGCTTCCAGCGCGATCTTCACAGCGTCGATGATGTCGGTCACAGGCTCGCGCAGGGCCTCGGCGATCATCGCTTCATTGATCTCGGTTTCCTTCGGAACGCCATCCAGTGTACCGCGGCCGCGCACCGTCAGCGACATGCCGGTGCCGTTTTCCGGCGGCTGCGCCGTGCCAATTTCCTTCTTGATCCGTTCAGCCGACATTTCGCCGATCAGGATCTTCTGCTCGCGGCGGAGATAGTTGACGATGGCCTGGTCCATCTTGTCGCCGCCGATGCGTACGGAACGGGAATATACGATGCCGCCCAGCGACAGGACCGCGACTTCCGAGGTGCCGCCGCCGATATCGACGACCATGGAGCCGGCCGGATCGTCGATCGGCAGCCCCGCCCCGATGGCAGCGGCCATGGGTTCCTCGATCAGTTCGACCTGACGGGCGCCGGCCGCAAGGGCCGACTGGTGGATGGCGCGGCGCTCGACGCTGGTGGCGGAGCTGGGCACGCAGATGATGATGAGCGGGGACACGAACGCCCGGCGGTTGTGAACCTTCCGGATGAAGTGCTTGATCATTTCCTCGGCGACTTCGAAGTCGGCGATCACGCCATCGCGCATCGGGCGGATGGCTTCCATGTTCACCGGCGTCTTGCCGAGCATGTTCTTGGCCTGCTCGCCGACCGCATAGACGATCTTGCGGCCGCCCTGGGTCATGTAGGCGACGACCGAAGGCTCATCGAGCTTGACGCCCTGACCCTTCACATAGACCAGCGTGTTGGCCGTGCCGAGGTCGATGGCCATGTCCGTGGACAGCATGCCGAGGAGGCTACCAATCATGTGTCTTACCGCGCTCTTTCCTGAGCGGCCGGATGACAAATCCCGGCGCGCGTGTGTAATTTTCTACACAGCCCCATAAACCCATTGCCGTTAACGCCGCTTTAATGCAAGGGACGGTGCGCAGATAAATGGAACGATCCGTTCTCATGCTTGCGATGTGTTGCTTTTATTGAGAATTCGAGACGGTCCACCTGTCACCGCACGCTCCCTTCAGAACGGGCCGTACACCGAGGGTTAACAGTCAGTTAGCACGCCTTAATCTTCCGACTCACGCAGCCGGAATAGACTGCCAGTCTGCCGGGTCGAATTCGCGCATGATAACGGCGTACTCCGTCGTCCGGCCAGACCAGTTGTTGGTCACCTTGCCGCTCTCTGTCTTGTACCAGCTGGCACAGTCCCCGGCCCAGACTGTCTTGCCAAGATCGGCCTGCAACTTGTCATTATAGGCCTTCATGGCTTCCGGCTTCACATCCAGCGCCGCGACATCCCTCGCCGCAATCCGGTCAAGCGCCTGCAGGACATAGTTCAGCTGGTGTTCGACCATCAGGATGATGGAATTATGCCCGAGATTGGTATTCGGGCCGTAGAGCAGGAAGAAGTTCGGAAAGCCGGAAACGGCGATGCCCTTGTAGGCTTCCGCACCATCCTTCCAGACCTCGTTCAGGGAGACCCCTGCCCGGCCGTAGACATGCATGGGCGTCAGGAACTCGGTGGATTGGAAGCCGGTCGCATAGATGATGACGTCGCAATGGCGTTCGACACCATCTTCTCCGATGACACCGGTAGGCGTGATCTCCTTCACGCCCTGCCGCAACAGCTCAACGTTCGGCTTTGTCAGGGCCGGGTAGTAATCGTCTGAGATCAGGATGCGCTTGCAGCCGGGCTCGAAATCCGGCGTCAGCTTCGCCCGCAGGTCCGGATCCTTCACCTGCGCTTCGAGATGCTTCAGGCACATATCCTTCAGCGATTTCGACATGCCGTTTCCGCCCTGCATGAAGGCGGTGAAACCGAAATCGGCAAACGCCCGAATACGCCAGCGGTACCAGTTCATGCGCCAGGGCTGCTTTGCAAACGCCTGCTTGTCGGCATCGTTGTAGCGGCGCTGGCCACGGGGCCGGCACCAAGCCGGTGACCGCTGGAAATTGATCAGCTTGGCGACACGTTTCTGGATCTCCGGCACGAACTGGACCGCACTCGGCCCGTTACCGATCACGCAGACCGTTTTACCGGTCAGGTCGACCGAATGGTCCCAGCGCGCCGAATGGAAAGATGGACCCTCGAATCGGTCCCTGCCCCTGAACTCGGGGATGGACGGAATATTGAGCTGGCCGAGGCCGGACACGACCACGTCCGCGGTGTGGGTTGAGCCGTCCTTCTGAGTCAGCGTCCAGGTATTGGTCTTGTCGTCATAGCGGCAATCCGTGATCTCGGAATGGAAATGACAATGCTGCCGCACGCCGAACTTGTCCGCGAAGTCCTCGAAATATTGCAGGATTTGCGGCTGGAGGGACCATTTGTAGTCCCAGTCCGGATTGAGGTCGAAGGAATAGGAATAGAGATGGCTCGGCACGTCGCAGCCGCAGCCCGGATAGGAATTGTCGCGCCAGGTGCCACCGACGCCTTCGGATTTCTCGAACAGGTCGATCTTCGTGTATCCGGCTTGCTTCAGCTTCGCGACGGTGGCGAGCCCGCTCATGCCCGCACCGAGCACGGCAATCCGCAGCGCCTTCCCGTCGTGTGCCGTATCCATTCCCTTTTTCCTCCGCCTGATGGTCTTGTCGGAGGATAGTGGCACGGGCCGGAGACCCGTCAACACATCTCGCGAGGGGAAGCCGGCGGGTTAGTTTTCGGGCTGAACGCGATAGAGCCGGCCCGACACGTCGTCGTCAGCCAAGGGCTCAACCGGCTGCAGCCAGTCCGGCACGATGCCGGAATTCAGGCTTGAGAGGAACCCTTCCGGACGAAGCTTCGTGAACGTCTTGATCTCCGGGGCGCCCGGGCAGAAGAGGACATAGTCAACCTGATTTTCGGACAGCACGGCGGGTACGCCATCGGGCGGCCCTCCGAAAGCTTCAAGGCTTGCCGCAATGCCGGCCGTGTCACGATGGTAATTCGCGAACATGACCGAGTGCGGCGTTTCATCGAGCAGCAGAGCGCCCGCATTCGCATCGGAAAGGATCATGCCCGGCGGCACCGAAGCCAGCGCGGCAAGCGTTTCATCAGAAAGACAGGCCTTGGTCTGTTCGGCAACATTGTCTGGCGACGGAAAGATCAGCATCGGAACCAAGGCCCACAAGGACGGGTTCGACAGGACAAGCGGCGCCAGATAGGCGATCCGGCTACCGCCCCGTTCCCGGCCGCTCTCGAAAATCTCCGTCACCCAGATGGCACACGGAACAATCGCCAAAATGGCGGCAAATACATAGAAGCGGACTTGGTAGAGCATCAGGACGATGCTGATCGACAGGAGCAGCACATACAGGAGATGGGTCCGGAAATCCCGTCCGCGCATGACACCCAGGATTGAGACGCAAAGTGCGACGAGACTTGTCCCCATCGCATAGGCAGCGAAGGTCCAGCGACCTTCCTCCTGTGCAAACATGGGTTTGGCTTCCACGATAGAGTCGAACCAGACGTTCCTCACGTCCGGTGAAAGTGCGTCGAGTGGATTGCCGAGGCATTGCGGTCCCTGAAACATGAAAAGTACGCCGCAGGCTGCGCCAATCGCAGCAAGTCCCAGGAGACGCAAGCCCCGCCCGTGTCCGGACAGGGAGGCTGCGCAGAGTGCCAGGCCACCTCCACCGATGGCGAGCGCAAGAAAGCTGATGCTTGAGAAGCTATCACAATAAACCTGGCCCCACGCCGAAGGTGGCACCAGACCAAAGAAGCAGAGCGCCGTTGCAACTGCCAGAGTGGCACCGAACGTGATCGTGCCTTCGCGGATCTGCGTCCCGCGCACGGCCCAATCCAACGCATGGAACGCGCAGAGGGCTGCAACAAATGGATAGAGCTCGATTCCCACGGCCACCGACAGCGCAAGCATGATGGCGCTGATGGCTGCATTGCGAGGCAGGACATCCCTGTCCAGGGATGCACCGACCGCCATGGCGAGGAAGCCGAGTTGCAGGTTGTGATGGTCGATCGCGCCTGACAGGAAGCGGAAATGTCCACACAGGACGAGCAATGCGACAATAAATGTAAAAACCAGCAGTTTGCCGTCACCGAGATTTCGCGCCGACAATGCAAGACCACCAAGGACGATCAGCAGGCTGATCGGTGGCCAGGCCGTAATTGCCCAGGCAAGCGCCGCTTCCTGAGGCAGGAACAGACTGAACAGCGAGGTCAGCAGCAGAATAGGAATATCGGGAATGCGCGACCAGTGCATCAACGTGCCGCCATGAGGACCGAGACGATACTGGTGCAGGTCGAACCAGCCCTGTCCTGCCAGCAGGTCCCTGATCTGTACGAGACGCATGACGTCGTCGCCGTCCGGTCCGGGTTCGCCGAACCTCGCCTGAACAAGGCTCACGGCGATGACGCTTGCAAAGATGGCACCTGCCAGCAGCCACGCCCAGAGTCGAGCCGTGGGGCTGATTGATCTTGCTGCCGTCATGCCTGTCCTGATCCGTCCGTTCTGCAGAACGGTAACCATAGCGTCGCGGGGTGTAGGAAAGACTAAGGTCTTGCTGCCGCACAGCCGCTCAGGCATTTCCCTGCGCTGAATCGGGTTCCGCCTGTTTTCTCCCACGTCGCCGCCACCCAGCCCTCAAGGAAACACGCTTAACACCGCGCTACCGCCGTTCGACATGACCTGTAGAGCGAACGCCTGTTCCGGAGATGAAGGAGTGGTTAATTCCGGCGCCGAATTCGCTCCGGTGCGTGAACCATACCTTATCTCAACTGTGTTTATGTGGCGCCATGACCACTTCGGCTACACGTTTCACGTTCCTTGACCTGATCATCTTCGGATCACCGAAGATCGACGAGAGCGTGCGTGGGCCGATGAACCTGCACATGCTGAGCCGGTTCCAGAAATACAAAATCCCGATCAGCGTCGTGACTCTGATCAACGCGACCATCCTGCTCGCAATGTTCTCGGCTGATTCCAGCAGCGGCTTCTGCCTCATCGCGTTTCTCTGGTGGCTTCCGGTCGCACTTTATTCCGGCTTCATGTTCTGGAGCGGCCTGAAACCCATCGACCTCAATACAGGCCGCATGCCGTCGGGACGCTTCGTCAAACGAGCCGAAATCGGCTCGTTCATTCTCGGCCTCTGGTGGACCGGTCTGATGTTGACCCCGGTTGCAGAGACGGAAGCCCAACAGCTGACGATGATCGGCGTTGCCATGGGCATGTGCTGCGGCGTCGTCGGCTTCACAGCGCCGATGGTGGGTGTCGCCGCGCGTTACATGACCGCCGCCACCGTCGTCCAGCTGCTCGCCCTGCTCCAGCACCATACTGCGACGGCCATGACCGCAACCCTGTTTGGTCTCGCCCTGTCGATTGCCCTCCTCGTCAGCTCCCGGAACTTCTTCCAGTCGACACTTGAACTCGTTGTGTCGCGTACTGAGACCGAGCGCGCGCACGACCTGCTCAAGCAGTCGCTCGAAACCTCGCGTCACGGCTTTGCCATCTTCACCGAAGGCGGTGAGCGTCTTGTCGCCAACACCTATCACCAGAACTATTTCCCTGACTTCGTTCCGACTTCGGCCGATCTCGGCACCAAGGAAATTTCGGTGAAAGGCAGTGACTGGTTCATCCGCTCTGTCTCGCAGTCGGCCAATCGCAACTTCATCGTCACCCACACGAACATCAACCTGCAGAAAGAGACGCAGCGTTCGCTGCTCGCCGCGCAGGAAACGATCAACGATGCCCTGGCCGCCCGCTCGCGCTTCATCTCGCGCGCCTCGACCGACCTTGCTGGTCCGCTGAAGTATATCATGACGCTCGCCTCCGCGATGTCGTCCAGCTCGCGCATAGAATTCTCCCGCGAAGAAGTCCGCGCTCACTGCGACAGCATCGACAAGGTCGCCCGCGACCTGCTCGACCTGGTCCGCGATATCGAGGACTATGCCGAGGGCGAAGCTGGCGGCACCTTCTCCAACGAAGCCCCGGAAGACCTGCGCGAACTGCTTTCGCCGGAACAGCTCTGGGCGGCGGCAACCTGGGAGAAAACCACGTTCGACCGGATCAAGGTGTCGATCCCGCACGACCTCGGCGTCGTGATGATCGACGGTCCGCGTTTCACGTCCACTGTGGTGAAGCTGCTGAAGCGCGCCTCCATGGTCTCCATCGACCCGGTCGTGCTGACTTGCACGCCGGATGACGAAGGCCGCATCCATGTGACCATCGTCGACCGCGGCCGGCCGCTCAGCCCGGCGGAAGTTGCAGACTTCTTCGAGCCCTACGGCGACGAAACACGCCCGGGCGCAAACCAATACGTGACCCGTGGCCTGGAACTCGCGCTGATCAAGAAATACCTGAACAGCCAGGGCGCCGAGATCACCGTGCGTCCGCTCAACAAGATCGGCAACGCGATCACGATCACGCTGCCGGCGTCTGCCACGGTTGGCAGCCGCACCGACCTGCGCGCCGCACCGGCCCTCAAGGACCGCAAACCCGCTCCGCGCCGCGCCGCGAACGCCTGATCCCCGCTCCGGCAGGCCGCTCAACCTCCGGCAGACATTGGCAGCAAACGCTGCCTTGCATCGGCGGCACAATCGGCTAGTCCTGTCTGCTCATGCTGTTGTGAGTAGTCCAGATGAAGCCGGGCGGTAAACGGATCGCCATTGTCGGCGCAGGCCCTGCTGGCCTGACGTTTGCGCGCCTGCTCGCGGAGCAGAGCGACCACTCTGTGACACTGTTCGAAAAATCCCATCGTGTCGGTGGCAAGTCGCTGAGCGTCCGCCAGGGCGAAGACCTGATCGAATTCGGCACCTGCTACACGATCATGTCTCACCGCCGCGTCATGGAATGGATGCGCGAACAGGGCATCACCATTCAGCAGATCGTACCGCACAAGATCGACGGCATCCCGGCACGGGACTTCTTCAATACCGGCCCCGGCGCCCCCCTTGCAGTCCAGGGCATCGCCTATGTCCTGGCGCGGCGGAAGCTTCTGAAGGCTCTGGAAGCGGATGCGCCGCCACAGAACGTTCTGGACGAAGCCGCCACACCGGCTGTCGACTGGCTGCGCGCCCGCAAGCTCGGCAAGATCGAGAAGATGATGATGCGCACGGTCACCGGCATGGGCTATGGCGACCTCAAGACCGTACCGATCCTCCACGCCATGCGCTGGGTGGACATGGACCTGATCCTGTCCGGAACCCTCAATAAAATCTACATGCCGGTCGAGGGCTGGAGCGAATTCTGGGAACGCCTCTGCGCCAACATGGACGTGCGGCTGGAAGCCCAGATCCGCCAGATCGAACGCAAGGACGGTACCCAAACGATCACGCTCGCCGATGGCACGAAAGAAACGTTCGACGCACTCGTCTGCGCCATGCCGGTCGACCGTTTCGCCGCCCTGCTCGAACCGACGGAGTCCGAGCGCGTGGTTGCCGATTCGGTCCGCTGGGGCGGCTTCGCCACGACACTGATCTCCTCCGAAGACTGGTTCGAAGAGCAAATCGAATATTACAGCGAGACCTGCCTGCCCGGCGCCGAACCGGCCCAGCTCATGTCCGCCCGGCGGGAAGGCTATGACGCAGGTCTCGGCGGCCACCTCTATATCGCAAACCAGTTGCCCGGCACCTATTCCGGCCCGGAACTTGTCGAGATTTTACGTGAGGAAGTCACGAAGCGCGGCGCCACGATCAATGCGGTCATCCAGCAGGAAGTCTGGGAGTATTTCCCGGAATACAGGCCCGAGGCGATCCGCAGCGGCCTGATCGCCCGGATGCGACGGATGCAGGGCGACCGCGGAACCTGGTACACCGGCGCCAGTTTCTCCCATGAATCGGTGGCGAACATCTGCCTGCACAATGAGGCCGTCGTGCCCGCAATGCTGAAAGTGTTGGACTGAAACACTGCCTGCTTGG
This sequence comes from Hyphomonas sp., assembly GCA_041398365.1. Taxonomy (GTDB): domain Bacteria; phylum Pseudomonadota; class Alphaproteobacteria; order Caulobacterales; family Hyphomonadaceae; genus Hyphomonas. The sequence goes on from JAWKUV010000001.1 coordinate 179,097, forward strand.
TCACGATGTTCGTGACCAAGCAGGCAGTAAACGTTGTTGCTCGCGCGTGGACAGTAGCCTGAGCTTCCAGCTGGTTGCGACTTGCCCAACCAGGCGAATTGCTGTCCGCATGACGGCATTCTACTTATGGGGGTCGAACAATGCCTGACAATTCAAAATCAAAGGTATCTGCAATCACAGTCAAAGCATACAAATGGAAGAGACCCTCCCTTCCCGACGGCCACAGCCCCAAGATTTCAGGATTTGGTGGAGCAATGATCATTTGCGGTATCCTCGCGATCATTGCAGGGGGCAGTTCTGAAAACTATCTCGTAATCGCGATTGGCGCAGGCCTGTTATCCTTGGGAATCTCAGCAGCATTCGTCGGCGTTGTTGTTGCAGAGGTACGGCAATTCGCTTTCGAAACGGCTTTGCGCGCTGGCGAAGTCACCTTTGAGGATAAGACGGTAGGCTACAAATTGGCAAAATAACTCAGCCACACCAGTATAGATTCCTCGGACGAATTTCCTTCCGAGGGCCTAAACTTGCTGGAAGGGGCGGCGCTTGCTTGCGCTGCGCGCATTCACATCCTCAAATCGATCCTCGATCGATTTGTGCGCCGCAGGCGCACCGGATTAGAATGGTGGGCGGTAACGGGCTCGAACCGCTGACCCTCTCGGTGTAAACGAGATGCTCTACCAACTGAGCTAACCGCCCTATCCGGCGCGTTCATGCCGGGCCTTCACCCAAAAAGCAAGACGGCCGCCCCAGTGGAGCGGCCGCCTCTATGTTACCTTCCGGCCAGGGCCCTAGTGCGCGCGGGGCTGGTCGCCCGCCGAACTGCCGCTCTGCCCTGAAAGCGAGGCATTGAGCGCGGCCTCGTCGGCTTCCGACCATTCGATCGGCGCCAGCGGACCTGTGAGGGCGATCTTCAGCACTTCGTCGATATCCGAGACCGGGATGATCTTCAGGCCGGTCTTCACCGTCTCCGGAATTTCCTCGAGATCCTTCTCGTTCTCTTCCGGGATCAGCACGGTCTTGATACCGCCGCGCAGGGCCGCCAGGAGTTTCTCCTTGAGGCCGCCGATCGGCAGGACGCGTCCGCGCAGGCTGATCTCACCCGTCATCGCGACCTCACGGTTCACCGGAATTCCGGTGAGCAGCGAGACGATGGCCGTGGTCATGGCGGCGCCGGCGGACGGACCGTCCTTCGGCGTTGCGCCATCCGGCACGTGAACGTGGATGTCCGTCGTGTTGAAGACAGTCGGCTTGATACCGAACATCACCGACCGCGCGCGAACGAGCGAGCTCGCCGCCTGGATCGATTCCTTCATCACGTCGCGCAGGTTGCCTGTGACCTTCATGTTGCCACGGCCCGGCATCTTGACCGCCTCGATGGTGAGGAGGTCGCCGCCCGTCTCGGTCCAGGCAAGGCCGGTGACGGCGCCCACCTGGTCGGTCTCGTCGGCAAGGCCATAGCGGTACTTCCGCACGCCTGCGAACTCGCCGAGATTTTCCGGCGTGACGGTGAGCGTTGCGCCCTCGCCCTGATCGGCCAGCTTGCGCACGGCCTTGCGGGCAAGACGCGCAATCTCGCGCTTCAGGCTCCGGACACCGGCTTCACGGCTATAGTACCGGATGAGGTCGCGGATAGCCTGGTCGGTGACGGTGAACTCGTCCGTCTTCAGGCCATGATCCTCGCGCACCTGAGGGATCAGGTGACGCTTGGTGATCTCCAGCTTCTCATCTTCCGTGTACCCAGCAATCCGGATGATCTCCATACGGTCCAGCAACGGCTGGGGCATGTTGAGCGAGTTCGCCGTGGTCACGAACATCACGTCCGAAAGGTCGTAGTCGACTTCCAGGTAGTGATCGTTGAACGTCGAGTTCTGCTCTGGATCGAGCACTTCCAGCAGGGCCGAGGCCGGATCGCCGCGATGGTCCATGCCCATCTTGTCGATCTCGTCCAGAAGGAAGAGCGGGTTGCCCGACTTCACCTTCTTCAGCGACTGGATGATGCGTCCCGGCATCGAGCCGATATAGGTCCGGCGGTGGCCGCGGATCTCGCTCTCGTCCCGCACGCCGCCCAGCGACACGCGCACGAAGTCGCGTCCCGTGGCTTCGGCGATGGACCGGCCGAGCGAAGTCTTGCCGACGCCCGGCGGACCTACGAGGCAGAGGATCGGGCCCTTCATCTTGCCGGTGCGTTTCTGCACGGCGAGATATTCGAGGATCCGCTCCTTGACTTTCTCGAGGCCGTAATGGTCGTCGTCGAGCTGCTTCTCGGCTTTCGCGAGATTGGTCTCGATATTCTTGCGGGCACCCCAGGGCAGCGACAGAAGCCAGTCGAGATAGTTCCGCACGACCGTCGATTCCGCCGACATCGGCGACATCTGGCGCAGCTTCTTCAACTCGGCATCGGCCTTGCTGCGGGCTTCCTCGGTGAGCGGCGTTTCCTTGATGCGGGCTTCGAGATCGGCCAGCTCGTCACGCTCGCCGCCTTCACCCTGCTCTCCCAGCTCGCGCTGGATCGCCTTCATCTGCTCGTTGAGGTAATACTCGCGCTGGGTCTTCTCCATCTGCCGCTTGACGCGGTTTTTGATCTTCCGCTCCATCTGCAGCATGCCCATCTCGCTCTCCATGAGCGCGAAGACCTTTCGAGGCGGTCCTTCACGTCGGCGAGCTCGAGCAGCTCCTGCTTGTCGGAGAGTTTGACCGAGAGGTTCGAAGCCACCGAGTCGGCCAGCCGGCCGGGATCGGTCATCGCAGAGATCGTGCCCACCGATTCCGGCGGGATCTTGCGGTTCAGCTTCACATAGTTCTCGAACTGCTCCTGCACGGCGCGCATCAGAGCCTGCACGTCGGACGTATCCGTCTCGATCTCGTCGAGCGTTTCGACTTCGGCTTCGAAATAGTCGCCGCGATCATACAGCTGGGTCACGCGGGCGCGTGCCTTGCCCTCGACGAGGACTTTCACGGTCCCGTCGGGCAGCTTCAGCAGCTGGAGAATGGTCGCGATCGTACCAGTTTCATGTACGTCATCCGGACCCGGGTCGTCGATTGCGGCGTCGAGCTGGGCCACGAGCATGATTTCATTTTCCGCTTCCTCGATCATTTCGAGGGCGCGCACAGACTTGTCGCGGCCCACGAAGAGCGGGGCGACCATGTCTGGAAACACAACGATGTCCCGAAGCGGCAACACCGGAAGGTTCTTGGTCTTTGGCATGTAACTGCCTCCTTCGAATTTATGGTCCCGCCTGGCGGCAACCATGTGACCCTGCCTGCCGATGATGGCGGGAGTCGGGCGATGGACTAGATGTGGATGGTCGCAAAGCCTGCTTCAACCCGGCCCCTGCGCAACAAAAATGTGAATTCCGGCCCTGCCTGAAATCAGGGCGCAGCCGCCCGCCAGGCCTTCGCTGCTGCAGCCTCCGCACGCTGGTTCGCCAGGAAGGCGGAAAGAACGCCAAGCTTCGTGTCAGGGTCCCCTCCCGCACCGAGCCGTTTGAGCTGCTCATAATACCAGCCCTGCGCGCCAAAACCGTTAAGGGCCTTGATAAGTTTGACCGGGGATTGCGGGCCGAAAATACCCGGCCCGATCCGCAGGTGTTTCTCCCAGCTGTCGAGAGCCTCAATCTCGCCGGACAGAAGCCTGCATGGTGCAGCGACATCGACACAAAGCGGGCGGGCAATACCGATGAGATCCGCCTCACCGGTCGCGATCGCCTCATTCATCGCCTCTGCCGTACGAAAGCCGCCGGTGACCATCAGGGGCATCCTCGCCCGCTCCTGCACGGCCTTGGAATATTTGAGGAAGTACGCCTCTCTTGCGCGGGTGGATGCGCTTGTCGGCTCCTCGAAGACAGGCTCCAGGCCCTCCATGTCCATCATTTTGGGCTGCTCATAGTTCCCGCCCGAAATCTCAACAAAATCAACACCCAACGCATCAAGGATGTCGATGACCGCGAGGCAGTCGTCGAAACTGAATCCGCCTTTCTGGAAATCGGCCGAATTGAGCTTCACCGAGACTGAAAATCCCGGCCCGCCGGAGACTTTCGCTTCCTTGACGCAGGCCACGAGCAACCGGGCCCGGTTTTCCAGCGGCCCGCCCCAGTCGTCCTCCCGCCGGTTTGCCAGCGGCGACAGGAATTCGGACAGGAGGTAACCATGCGCGGCATGGACCTGAATGCCGTCGAAACCCGTCTGGCGCGCGACCTTTGCGGCCCGGCCGAAGCCTTCGATGACAGCCTGGATCTCGTCACCCGTCATGGCGCGGGGCGATCCGAACTGGCCGCCAGGCAGGCCGAGCGCCACAGGGCTCGGTGCGGCCGGACGCGGGTTCACCAGTTTCGGCGTCTGCCGGCCGGCATGGCTGACCTGCATGACCAGCGCCGCACCATGGCTTTTCGCCGCTTCGGCCCAGCGCGCAAAGCCGTCCAGTTCCTCGTTCGAAACCTTCGGGCCGATGACAACGTTCCCGACGCGTTCGAGATGGTCCCGGTCGATCTGGACATTGCCCGTGATGATGCCGCCAAGCCCGCCTTCCGCCCAGCGGCGATAGAGCGTCACATGACCTTCAGTGACCCTATTGCGCGCATCCGCGAGTCCCTCTGTCATTGCCGCCTTCACGAGACGGTTGGGGAAAGTCAGCCCGCTGGCCAGGGTTAATGCGGTGTTAATCGTGGCAGTCATTGATGTCCTCCCGTATCGACACCGAGTCGCCCGGCCCCTATTGGAGACCACACATGGCCGCCGCCAAGCAAGCAAAGCTGTTCGACCAAATGAGCTCCGACACGTCCGGTTATTCCGCCAAGGATATTGAAGTCCTTGAAGGCCTCGAGCCTGTCCGCAAACGCCCCGGCATGTATATCGGCGGCACGGACGAGCGTGCCTACCATCACCTGTTCGCCGAAGTCCTCGACAATGCGATGGACGAAGCCGTCGCCGGCCATGCCAACCGGATCGAGATCAATCTCGACTCCGACGGCTTCCTGACTGTCACTGACAATGGCCGCGGCATTCCGGTCGACCCGCATCCGAAATTCCCCAAGAAATCCGCCCTCGAAGTCATCATGACGACGCTTCACTCCGGCGGCAAGTTCTCGGACAAGGCCTACGCGACGGCCGGCGGCCTCCATGGCGTGGGTATCTCGGTGGTGAACGCGCTTTCCGAGCTGGTGGAAGTCGAGGTCGCCCGCGACCGCGTGCTCTACCGCCAGCGCTTCTCGCGCGGCCTGCCCCAGGGCAAGCTCGAGAAGGTCGGCGCCGCCCCCAACCGCCGGGGCACGTCGGTCCGCTTCAAGCCGGACTTCCAGATCTTCGGCGACAAGATGCGCTGGCGCCCGGCCCGCCTGTTCCAGATGGCGCGCTCGAAGGCCTATCTCTATCGCGGGGTCGAGGTTCGCTGGGCCTGCGACCCGTCCCTGCTGCCGGAAGATTCGAAGATCCCGGCCGAGGCGGTCCTCTCCTATCCGAACGGCCTTGCTGACCAGCTGGCCGAAGTCTTCGCCGACAAGGCCACGATCACCGACAGCCCGTTCACGGGCCTCGTCGACATGGGCGCCGAAGGCAAGGTCGAATGGGCCATCGCCTGGACACAGGCCGGCTTCGGCGAGGCCGACGGCTTTGCCCGTTCCTACTGTAACACAATCCCGACGCCCGAGGGCGGCACCCATGAGGCCGGCTTCCGATCGGCAATCACCAAGGGCCTGCGCAATTTCGGCGAGCTGACCGGCAACAAGAAAGCCGCGGACGTGACCGCCGAGGACATCATGGGCCATTCGGGCCTGCTCCTCTCGGTCTTCATCCGCGGGCCGGAATTCGTCGGTCAGACCAAGGACAAGCTCTCCACCACGGCGGCCTTCCGCCTCGTCGAGAACGCCGTGCGCGACCGGTTCGACCACTGGCTGGCCGGCAGCCCGAAGGAAGCCGACAAGCTCCTCTCCTGGGCGGTCGACCGGGCCGACGAGCGCGCCCGCCGCCGCAAGGCGAAGGAAGTCTCCCGCAAGTCGGCGACCAAGAAGCTACGCCTGCCCGGCAAGCTGGCCGACTGTTCCGAGAAAGGCCCGGAAGGCACCGAACTCTTCCTCGTCGAAGGCGACTCGGCCGGCGGCAGCGCCAAGCAGGCGCGCGACCGGAAGACCCAGGCCATCCTGCCCCTGCGCGGCAAGATCCTGAACGTCGAGAGCGCCTCGGACGACAAGCTGATGAACAACCAGGAGGTCAACGACCTCGCGCTGGCGCTGGGCACCGACCTTGGCCGCAAGTTCAGCGTCGATGACCTCCGCTACGAGCGGGTCATCATCATGACCGATGCCGACGTCGACGGCGCGCACATTGCCAGCCTGCTGATCACTTTCTTCTACCGCCTGACGCCGGGTCTGATCGAGAGCGGGCGCCTGTTCCTGGCCATGCCGCCGCTCTACCGCCTCTCCAACAAGGGCACGATCGTCTACGCCATGGACGATGCGGACCGAGCGGAAAAGATGAAGCAGCACTTCAAGCCGAGCCAGAAGGTCGAGATGACGCGCTTCAAGGGCCTTGGCGAGATGAACCCGGCGCAACTGAAAGAGACCACGATGAACCCGGCCACCCGCACGCTCGCCCGCGTGACGCTGCCGGACTCGATGGACGAGCTGACCGAGATGAAGCCGGCCGAACTCATCAACACGCTGATGGGCAAGAAGGCGGAACTGCGCTTCCGCTTCATCCAGGAAAACGCGGCCTTCGTGGAAGACCTGGACATTTAAAGCGGGTTCCGTATCGGCCCTTCGGGCCTCACATGAACCGGGCTCAGGGCTGTTTGCCCCTCCCCCTGCGCCTTCACCCGGAAACGCCCGCGGCGCTCCGGCAATGGGCTTGATTTTACAGAACCCTCACCCCGTGTCGGGCCAGCGGCGGAAGGCCTCTTCCAGCCGGGCGGTCACGGCGCCGGCGACGAGGGCGACATGCACCGGCCAGCGATGGGCGAAGCGGAGCGGCGCGAGATACGGCCGGGCTTCGCCTCTCGCCTTCCACCTCGCCAGCGTGCGGGCTAGGCGCCTGGCGCGGCGGTGGCTGTGCGTCAGCGCTTCGATCAAATGCTCCCAGCGCTCGATCACCGGCGCGATGGGGACGAGGCGCGGTTCGGGCATATGCCCGGAAGATGCCCGAACACACCCCGAAAAGACCCCGGACTTGCCCGGAATGGTCCGGAGCCCCTTCCAGCGGCGCGCGCCGGGCGCGGGTTCATCACGGAACCAGTTCCGGCCCTCGCGCGGCTCCACCGGCGCGAACTCCAGAGACAGGGCCATCAGAAAGATCAGACGGCGGATGAGCACGGCGAGCCGCCGCATCTTGCCCATGCAGCGCCGCTTCAGCGATTTGCGGATGCGATGCCGCGGCCGGCCATGGACTTCCGGCTGGATCTCCCAGTCCAGGAGCAGCACGAGCGCACTTGCGATCGTGTACACCGCGCCCCGGAAGAAAATGACGAGATCCATGCCCACAAGAATGCCGCGGGAACTTATCCGGTAGGATAGAGGGCGCGGTTTCTGGCGGAACGCGTGCAGGTTTCATACGGAAAGCCCCGCGACATCGCCCGGCCAACCCCACAATAGCCCTGGCTTGACCTGACATACCGTCCGAAAGAAACCAACGCTCCCCCGGACGCCAGGCAAGAAGCAGGATCGAACCAGAAACTGCCAAAAGATACGGTTGCGGGTAAATTCGCCAATGGATCGGCCTGCCGACCCTGAAATTCCCCGAAGCGGCGATCTGCAATGGTTATTACAGAAAATGCCAAGAAAACGTGATTGACACTTCAAGTTGAATAGTGACTGTACCTCTGGATTGATACGTTTCGGGGTTTCAAGAAATGTCAAAAACTGCCGCCAGGTCCCTGGCATTACTCTTCCTTTCTGCCAGCGTCCTCGCTCTTGCCTCATGCGGGGGCGGAGGCGGCGGCACGTCAAATCCGGCGCCCCCCGTTTCTCCCCCGCCACCTCCGCCGCCCCCTCCGCCTCCCCCCCCACCTCCTCCTCCGCCACCACCTCCGCCTCCAAATACCGCTCCGACCATCGCGGTGGCGGTGGACAATGATGCGCCGGACGAAGGACAGACCTTCACACTGGACGCTTCCGGAACCACAGATGCGGAAGCCGACCCCCTGATATTCTCCTGGGCTCAGCTTTCCGGGGCCGCAGTGGAAATCCAGGATGCGTCGAAAGAAACGCTGGACGAGCTCCGGGTTCCTGAGCTGACGGAAACGGCGGTGGCCCGTTTTGAGTTGACCGTCAGCGACGGAACAAATGAGTCAAAGCAAACCGTGGATATAACGTTCACGAACATTCATCAGGAGCCGCGATTTTCTGCGGAGCCCACCCTGTTCGACACGCTCGGATTCAGCGATCCAGTGGAATCGGTATTTGTAGACAACAGAATTTCCTTTGCCATTGCCGGCGCAAATGCCGCGTTTGTTGCAACGGGTCTTCCGTCCGGTGAGAAACTCCGTATTCAGCAGATCGGCCTTTCGCCGACGGATGAACTGACGGTTGTAAACGCAGTCTCGGTCCTTGAGGACATTTCCAAACCTGCCTTTTTTGCGTTTGCCCATGTCATGGATGCAAGCACATACTACTTTGCGAGCTTTGCGGTGCTCGAAGAGGCAACCGACCGGTTGAACATATTCCTGCAGGCCGCTGCAGAGGAGACCCTCGAAAACGTCCTCTCATTGCCGGTGGAAAGCCCTTGCGCCTCCTATCAGCTTCGAAGGCCGTACAGCAACTGGAATGGCCCTATGCTCATCGGCTCACGAAAGGGCGGCTTCAGTCTCATTGACACCAATGGAGGGTATCCGGGAGTCCCGCCCGAGGTTCCTCTTTACAGGACATTCGGAACCTCCGAGTCCTTTTGCGCAATCTATGCCGCCGAGCATCCTCTGCAGGAGCAGAGTTACAATTCATATGACCCGACCATGATCACCTTACCCGATGTGGTCGCACTGGATTCGGACACGAACCAACTCTATCAGTACAAGGAGGCGGTGGCCGGTAGCCCGTTGACTGCCGAATATGGCGCGCCTGCGATCATCGATGTGGGCCTGGAAACGCCGGAACCTCTCCAGTTCGTGGCATCCACCCGGCTTGGCAGGTTTTTCGATTTCGGTACGGGCATGGCACTCGTCTTTACCGACGGCAAGCACGATGGCACCCACAGACTTGTTGTAGTCGGCGCGGATGCAGACCGGCAAGTCATCCAGCAGACTTACAGTTGGTCCAAAGGGGTGCCAACGGACGTCATTCTAGATGACCTGAACGGGGACAAAGCACCCGAGATCATTATCATCACTGAGATCGTCGCCGGATGCTGTTGTCTTCTCCGCCCAGCCCAACGGCCAGTGGGCTTTCCTGCCACTGATCGGACCGAGCTATGTCGATATAGGCCTCGGTGCCGTCAGCGCAGTGCCAAGCATTCGCAACGCATTGGGACCGGACCTGCTGCTGATCGGTGACAAGGAAGGCAAGGAAGTCCGCGCCTACGCCACCGGGAACTAGGTCAGCCTCTCACCGAAATCGCCGGCACCGCGGCAAAGTGCGGAGCCGGCGATTGCCTCCACCCTGCCCTGCGCCTCTGCTTGGGCCTGCTGCGGGGCAATCGATCCACTGGATCGATTGCTTATCCCTCCGCAGCCCCCTAAATGCTCCCTATGAGCAAAAATCTTCGAATCCTGGTCGCGCAGCTCAATCCGGTTGTGGGGGACATCAAGGGGAACCTGGCGCTGGCGCGGGGGGCCTATGCGGACGCGAAGGCGGCGGGCGCGGACCTCCTGGTCCTCTCCGAACTCTTCATCCTCGGCTATCCGGCCGAAGACCTGGTGCTGAAGCCCGCGGCGGTCGAGCTGTCGATGGCGGCGGTGCATGAGCTCGCGCGCGAGACCGCCGGCGGCCCGGCCGTGATCATCGGCGCCCCCTGGGCGGACGGGAAGAAGCGGCACAATTCCGCCGTGCTGCTGGCGGATGGCAAGGTCGCCGGGCGCTATGACAAACGCGAGCTGCCGAACTATGGCGTGTTCGACGAGAAGCGCATCTTCGATGCCGGCGAAGGCCGCGTGCCGGTGTTCGAGCTGGGCGGCGTGCTCTGCGGCATCGCGATCTGCGAGGATATCTGGTTCACGCGCGTGCCGGGGCAGCTGGCCGAGGCGGGCGCGGAAATGCTGATCGTGCCGAACGGCTCGCCCTGGCGGCGCAGCGTGCAAGTGGAGCGGCACACGACCTTCTCCGCGTGGCGCAAGACCGGCGTGCCCTACCTGTTCGTGAACCAGGTGGGCGGGCAGGACGAACTCGTCTTCGACGGGGCAAGCTATGCCGTCGATTTCGACGGGACGGAACACCAGCTGCTGGGCGATTTCGAAACCGGCACGGCGCTGGTGGAGTTCGACGGCGAGACGCATCGCTTCTCCAGCGCGAGCAAGGCGGAGCTGACCTCGGGCTGGGAGGCGGAATACCGCGCGGCCATGCTGGCGCTCGGCGACTACGTGAACAAGAACCGCTTCCCCGGCGTGGTGCTGGGCATGTCGGGCGGGATCGACTCGGCGCTGACGGCGGCGATCGCGGTGGATGCGCTGGGGCCGGAGCGCGTGTGGTGCGTGATGCTGCCGTCGAAATATACGTCCTCGGACAGTCTGGAAGACGCGAAGGCGTGTGCGGAGGCGCTGGGCGCGCGCTATGACACGATCAATATCCGCCCCGGCGTGAACGCGCTGGACGAGATGCTGGCCGACGCCTTCGCGGGCACGGCGCCTGGCACGACGGAGGAGAACATCCAGAGCCGCCTGCGCGCGGTGACGCTGATGGCGCTGTCGAACAAGTTCGGGCACATGGTGGTGACGACCGGCAACAAGAGCGAGATGGCCGTCGGCTATGCGACGCTCTACGGCGACATGTGCGGCGGCTACAATGCGCTGAAGGACTTCTGGAAGACCGAAGTGTTCGAGCTGGCGAAATGGCGCAACACGGCGGTGCCGCGCGGCGGCCTCGGCCCGGCGGGCGAAGTGATCCCGGAACGGATCATCACCAAGCCGCCGAGCGCGGAGCTGCGCGAGAACCAGACGGACCAGGACTCCCTGCCCCCCTATGACGTGCTGGACGATATCCTGCGCGGCCTGGTCGAGGGCGAGGAGGACGTCGACGAGATCCTCGCGCGCGGCCATGACGCGGCCACCGTGCGGCGGATCGAGCACCTGCTCTACATTGCCGAGTACAAGCGCCGCCAGGCCCCGCCGGGCGTGAAGATCGGCGGCAAGAATTTCGGCCGCGACCGGCGCTATCCGATCACCAACCGGTTCCGGGATGATTGACGCGGTCGTAAAGTCTCTGGACTGGACAAATCCGATCCCGGAAGACTGGGACAAGCCTGCTGCCATCACGGTATACGCAGAGATCGGCTCTCGGGGGGGAACCGGTGCCGACGTTTACAAGTTTCTTGTGTGCAACCCGCAGTGGATTGCCGAGCAGCTGCAAACAAAGCCTGGTCTGTGGCCGAGGGGCTACCTCATCATGAATGATTTTAACGCTGGCTACATAGAACGAACCATTCAGGCGCTCGCCGACCAGTTCCGCAACTCAGCCAACGTCGCGGACTTCGCTGAACGCCTCAACAGGTTCCTGGTGTGGGAGTTTCAGGACATGGACGACTATCAGGGCGAACCGAAAGTCCCGGGCATCTGAACCCCGCAGCAGCGGCCTAGTCCCCGGTGGTCTCGTCCAGCGGGGCGGACTGGAAGGCTTCCATATCGAGGCCTTCGGCGCGGACCTTTTCCACTTCGTCGGGATAGATGTCCGAAGCTTCGCCGAAGCCGACGATGGGCGAGGGCACGATCGAGTCCATGGCGATGGCATCGTCATAGAGGATCCAGGCGCGCGTACCGCCGATACAGGCGGCTTCGACCCAAAGGTCCTCATCCAGGAGGCCGGCCGGAATGTCGGAGATGTCGCGCAGCTCCGCCTCATTGATCGTGTATTCCTGGCCGTTGAAGCCGAAGATCGCAAAGCCCTCACCCAGATAGCGGAGATAGGACAGCGTATCGCCGGCCTTCAGTTCCAGCGTCTGCATGCCGAGGTCGCCGGGCGTCTCGATGGTTGCATCCACGGCCATGGTGACGGGTTCGATCCGGGTGGCGACGATGAACTCGAGATGGTCACGATCGACCCGCGCCCGGTTCCAGATCTGGTAGTTCGCATATTGCGGCAGGGTGCAGGCGACATTGGCCGGTGCATCCGGGTTCGGCCGTGCCCGACCGTTCACGGAGACGCCCTGGTCGAGCACGACAAAGCCGGCGGGGTACTCGCCCGGCCAGCCATAGGAGACGTACCAGGTGTCCGGATAGGCCGCGAGGGCGGCGAAGTCCCGGTCGTCGGGCGCCGACTCGGCCACTTCATAGGGCGAGGCCAGCGGCTCGTCCGCCGGCACATCCGCCGGAAGCACGTCGTCTGCAACCTCCGCGGAGGACCCGGCCGGTTTGTCTGCGGGCTGGCCGCAGGCCGCGAGGCATCCTGCCAGGGCAAGAATCCAGGCTCTCTTCATGACCCCCTCCTAGGGTTGCGACTCATCCGCCGGTGCCACAATAGCATACAGGTTAGCAAGAATATGGCATGGGTCGCTTGGCTTTTTATGCGATTTGGTGTCGAAAGCGGCACACATTTTCCAGTAAGACGCGCCATGACCTCCCCCATCGTCCGCTTCGCCCCCTCGCCCACCGGCCGCCTCCATGTCGGCAACGTGCGCACCGCGCTGATCAACTGGCTGTTCGCGCACAGCCGGGGCGGCAAGTTCATCCTGCGCATCGACGATACGGATCTCGAACGCTCCACGAAGGAATATGAGGACGCGCTGCGCACGGACCTCACCTGGCTGGGCCTGACCTGGGATTCGACCTTCAGCCAGTCGCACCGCTTCAAGGACTATGACGCCGCCGCCGCGCGCCTGAAGGACATGGGCCTGCTTTATCCGTGCTACGAGAGCGCGGACGAGCTGGAGCGCAAGCGCAAGATCGCCCTCTCCCGTGGCCGCCCGCCGGTCTACGACCGCGCGGCCCTGAAACTGACGGACGAAGAGAAAGCGAAACTCGAAGCCGACGGCGTGAAGCCGCACTGGCGCTTCAAGCTGTCCGGCGAACGTGTCGAGTGGAACGACCTCGTGCGCGGCCCGCAGAGCATCGACACGTCGAGCCTGTCGGACCCGATTCTGATCCGCGAGGATGGCTCCTACCTCTACACGATGCCGTCCGTTGTGGACGATATCGACGCCGGCATCACGCATGTCGTGCGCGGCGAAGACCATGTGACCAATTCCGGCGCGCAGATCGAGATCTTCATGGCCCTCGGCGGCAAGGCGCCGGAAATGGCGCACACGCCGCTTCTGATCGGCGCCGACGGACAGGGCCTGTCGAAACGGCTCGGCTCGCTGTCTATGACGGAACTGCGCCAGCAGGGCTATGAGCCGATGTCGATCTGCTCGCTGCTGGCGAAGATCGGCACGTCGGACAATGTGGAAGCGCGTTCGACCCTCGCCGAACTGTGCGCCGAGTTCGACTTTGCCAAGATCGGCCGCGCCCCGGCCCGGTTCGACGAGCAGGAACTGAAGAACCTGAACGCCGCCATCCTGCACGCCCTGCCCTTCGAGGCCGTGAAGGACCGCCTTGCCGCGGTCGATGCGCGCGCGGCCGATGAAGCCTTCTGGAACGCCGTGCGGGCGAACTGCTCGCTGCTGCCGGACGTGGCCGAATGGGTCGAGACCGTGTTCGGCGACATCGCCCCGATCGTGGCCGGCGAAGACAAGGACTTCGTGGCCGAGGCCGCCGCCCTGCTGCCGGACGGCGCGATCACGGGCGAGACCTGGAGCGCCTGGACCAATGCCGTGAAGGACAAGACGGGCCGCAAGGGCCGCGGCCTGTTCATGACGCTGCGCAAGGCCCTGACCGGCCAGGAACATGGCCCCGACATGGGCGCCATTCTGCCGCTGATCGGACGGGACCGCGTGCTGAAACGGCTGGGCGGCTGAATACGGCACATCTAAGCCGCTGAATTTGTTCCATTTTGGTTCTACGAGAACAAAAATGGAACTTTTTCCTTTCCAAAACGTGAATATTCTGCTTATGTTCTCATATCGCGGGGCGGACGAAACGCCCCCGGAAAATGGGTTCATGGCGGAATAGCTGGGAGTTGCGTGATGGTGCGGATGGTTATCAAGGGTTGCGAGTTCGACGCGGGCGAGAACCGGGATGTGGTCTATGGCGACCATTTCCGCCTCGGCCTCGACAAGGCGATCGAGCTTGCCGGCGCGGGCGTCGAATTTGCGGCGGCACGCGCGGACGGATCGCTGGCAGCGGTTGCCGTCTGCCGGAACGAATATGGCGAACTGATCCTGCGCACGGACGCGAACGCGGCGGCCGCCAACCATCTCGGCGAGATCATCGCCCCGCCCATCGTGCGTCCGCGCTATCGCGCGCACGCGGCACCCGTCCTGACGCGCCCGGCCTACGCCGTCGCGGCCTGATCACGCAGCGGCCCTCGCCTCCCGCGCGCGCCAGTACGGCGCAGCCACCCCTGCCTGCGGGGGGTGAGGGTTACTCCGCCACCAGCTGGACGAGCACGTCGCCTTCGGACACCTGGTCGCCGGCCTTGCCGGATACCGCCTCCACAACACCGTCGCGCGGCGCGGTGAGGGCGTGTTCCATCTTCATGGCTTCCATCACGGCGACCGTGTCGCCGCGCTTCACTTCCGCCCCGGCCGTAACCGTCAGCGAGAGCAGCTTGCCCGGCATCGGCGCCTTGACGAAGTCACCGCCCGCCAGCGCTTCGGCATCGGCGTCGAAATCCGGCACGTCGACCAGAACCGTGTCGCCGCCCGTTGTCACGGCAAAGCGGCGCGGCGAAAGATCGGTCACCAGCGGCGGCGTGATGTCCGGGTCGATGTCGTAATCGTCCGGATCGATCCAGTCCGCGTCCGCGCCGACCGCGACCATGGCCTTGCGGACCGGCGCGGCATTCATGCGCCAGCCATCGCGCACGGCCCAGGGACCGGCCCCGGCTTCCTCGTTCAGCATCACGTCGGCCACGGCCATGACGCTCGCATGCTGGTGCTCCGCCGGCGGATGAGTGAGATCGTCCCCGCGCATCGCGATCCAGTTCACATGGTGGCTGTGATTGAGGAAGGCGTCGGACGATGCACAACGCTGAAGGAAGCCGGCATTCGACGGCACACCGGCGAGCTGCAGGTGCGAGAGCGTGTCGATCAGGCGTTCGCAGGCCGCGCGGCGGTTGCCGTCATGCACGATCAGCTTGGCGATCATGGAATCGTAATTGCCCGGCACGCGGTCGCCGGTCTCGAAGCCCGCATCCCAGCGCACATGTTCGCCGTCGGCCGGTTCCATCAGGCCGAATTCGAGGATCAGGCCGGCACCGGGGCGGAAGCCTTCGGCCGGGTCCTCGGCGCAGATCCGCGCCTCGATGGCATGGCCGTGGAGCGGAATGTCCTGCTGTGCCAGCGGCAGCCTGCCGCCGCCCGCCACGATCAGCTGCCATTCGACGAGGTCCTGCCCGGTGATCATCTCGGTCACCGGATGCTCCACCTGCAGGCGGGTGTTCATTTCGAGGAACCAGAACGTGTCGAGCGACAGGGGTTTTGATCCGTCCACGATGAATTCCACCGTGCCGGCGCCTTCGTATTTCACGGCCTTCGCGAGGGCCACGGCGGCATCGGTCATCGCCTTGCGGACATTTTCCGGCATGCCGGGCGCAGGCGCTTCCTCGAGCACTTTCTGGCGGCGGCGCTGCAGAGAGCAGTCGCGCTCGTAAAGGTGGACGACATTGCCATGGCTGTCGCCGAAGACCTGCACTTCGATATGGCGCGGCTGCTCGACCAGTTTCTCCAGCATGACACGGCCGTCGCCGAAGCTGCTCGTCGCCTCGCGCACGGCGCTTTCCAGTTCGCCCTTCAGTTCGGACGCATTCGAGACGAGGCGGATGCCCCTGCCCCCGCCGCCCGCGACCGCCTTGATCAGGAGCGGGAAGCCGATGTCCTTTGCGGCCTCGGTCAGGGTCTTCGCGTCCTGCGCCTCGCCGCGATAGCCGGGCAGGACCGGTACGCCGGCCTCCTCCGCGATGCGCTTCGCCTCGTCTTTCGGACCCATGGAGCGGATGGCGGATGCCGACGGTCCGACCCAGACCAGGCCGGCCTTCACGACCGCTTCGGCAAAGTCGGCATTCTCGGACAGGAAACCATAGCCGGGATGGATGGCGTCGGCGCCGGTCGCCATGGCGGCGGCGATGATGGCATCGGCCTTCAGGTAGCTCTCGGGTGCGGGCGCCGGGCCGATATGCACAGCCTCATCGGCTTCGCGCACATGCTTGGCGCGCGCGTCGGCGTCGGAATAGACCGCGACGGTGGCGATGCCGAGGTCGCGGCAGGTCGCAAAGATACGGCACGCGATCTCACCGCGGTTCGCGACGAGAAGCTTCTGGATTTTCATGACGCGGCCCTCCGGCGCCCCGGTGCACCGCTGCGACCAGGACGAAACTTATGATCATCAGCAGATACCACGAACCGAGCTTTGATAAAGAGACCATTCGCCAGCCATTTTCTTGCCCGGGATAAGCCCACGCACGCGCAAATGTCCCAAGATTTTCGGCAAACCAGATAAATATTGCCACCAAGAGAAAGCCGACGACCAGCGGCATCGGCCGGTGGCGCTCGTCCGGGCGGAACCAGACGACCGAAGGCCCGTAAACCAACAGCGTGGCCGCAAACAGGGCGATGCGGATATCCGGCAGCCAGTGGTGCGCGAAGAAGTTCACATAGATCGCCGCCGCCAGCAGGCCCTGCGCCCAGAGGGGCGGAAAGCGGTCGAACCGGAACTCGAAGATGCGCCAGACGCGGGCAAGATAGGAGCCGACCGCGGCATACATGAAACCCGAGAACAGGGGCACGGCCCCGATGCGCAGGTAACTGTGCTCAGGATAGATCCAGCTGCCATGGGCCGTCTTGAACAATTCCATGATCGTGCCGACGACATGGAATACGAGGATCACCTTGGCCTCTTCCAGCGTCTCCAGCCCCGTCCAGAGCATCAGGACCTGGATGATCACGGCGCCGATGACGAGGAAATCGTAGCGGGAGAGCGGCGCGCCCTCCGGATACCAGAGGAAGGTGGCGAGCAGGAGGCCCAGCATGGCGCCGCCGAACAGGCAGGCCCAGCCCTGCTTGATGCCGAAGCTGACGAATTCGAAGGCGGCAAGGCTCCACGGCCCCTTCACCCAGCGGGCGCGCAGGGCCTCGCGGCCGGCATGCAGCCGGCGCTGCACGGCATTGGGAGGCTTCGGGGCGTAGGGCGAAGATGTCATCCGGGCACGTGTCGCAGCCGAACCGGGCGGGTTTCAGGCCGAATGGCGGCGCGCCCGGTCCTCATTTCTGGCCTTGTACGGTCCGGAACGTCTTGTAAGGGTTAATCCCTGATTTGGAGGGAAGTACCATGGCCTATGCATCTGGCGTCCGACTGAGCAGCCTCGCCGGCATGGTGGGAGCCGCCGTCGGTGGCTATATCGGCTACACGCAGGCCGAACATGTCAGCGAACTTCAGCCGATTGCGGCCGCGCTGATCCTGGGGGGCATCGGCATGGTCGTCGGCAGCGCGGGGGCGTTCCTGCTGAAATCGCTGATGCAGTTCATCATCTACCTGATCATGTTCGGGGTTCTGGCCTATGTGTTCCAGAACCAGATAGAACAGCTGACAGGGATCAATCCCGTGGATGCGACGCTCAGTCTTCTCTCGAGCTTCGGCCTGCCGGTCGATGGCCTGATCGAAAAGCGGGCCGGATAGGCCGGGCATAGCTCCGGCCCTCAGGCAACCTGACTTATTTCACCCAGGACGGCGGCCGCTTTTCGAGGAAAGCGGCGATGCCTTCCCTGCCCTCGTCGGAGGCGCGCCGCGCCGCGATACGCTTGGCCGTCTCGTGGCTGAGGTCGCGGTCGATGATCTGGCCGGTCACGTCGGCAACCAGTTTCTTGCAATCCGCCACCGCGCCCGGCGCCGCGGAGAAGACGAGATTGGCGATGTGCTCTTCCATCTTCGTCATCTCGGCAAGGTCCTCGACGACGTAGTGGACGAGGCCGATCTTCTCGGCGTGGCCGGCGTCGAAAACCTCGCCGGTGACGAACAGCGCGCGGGCCTGGCGCGGACCGATCGCGTCGATCACATAGGGGCTGATCGTGGCGGGTGTCAGGCCGAGGCGGACTTCTGAAAAACGGAACTTCGCATTCGCCATGGCCACGGCCATGTCGCAGGCCGCCACGAGACCCGCGCCGCCGCCCATAGCCGCACCCTGCACCATGGCAAGCGTCATCTGCGGCATCTCGTAGAGCGACTGCAGCATCTCGGCGAGGTTCAGCGCGTCGCGGACATTGTCTTCCTTCGTGTGCTCGGCCGCGCGCTTCATCCAGTTGAGGTCGGCCCCGGCACTGAAGGACGGGCCTGCGCCGCGCAGGATCATCATCCGGATCGTCTCTTCCGCCGCGATCGTCTTGAATGCGTCGGTCAGCTCCGCGATCAGCTCCATGTTGAAGGCGTTGTGCACGTCGGGCCGGTTGATCGTGACGACCGCAAGGCCCTCCATGGTGGCTTCGAGCTTGATGAGATCATAATCGGAATCGCGCATGGGGCCCTCGCGTTGAATTTCTAAGGTTCTTTTGGACCGCCCGCGCCCGGACGGCAACCGGCGTTCAGCCGCAGGCCCGGATGGCGCGCGGGAACCGGGCTGGAAAGACAGCCAGACAGGTCAACGGCCCCCCGCCGCGTGCGAGGGGCCGTCTTTCGGGGGCTTCCGAACCTAGTTCGTATTGCCGCCCGTACCCGGGTTCATATCTGCCGGATGGGTGCGCCAGGCATCAATGGCCGCATTGTATTCGGCCTCGATGATCCAGCCGTCGCCATCCTTGTCGAACTTGGTGAATTTTGCCGTCGCCTCGGCCTCGGTCGACTTGCCGCCCGAGGTTTTCCACGAGACGAATTCCGCCTCGCTGATCTTTCCGTCCGCGTCTGAATCGATGCCGGAGAAGTCGGGCATTTCTCCGGCATGTGCCATCAGGGCCGTTGCGAAGGCTGCTGCCACAAGAAACGGAGTGCGTTGCATCGCGTGGTTTCCCTTGGTTGCGCCGCGCTGTGCCGCGACAGGCAGACCCTAAGGGAAGCAGCCGTTCATGTGGCGTGAAAACGGGTTCACGACGCGCTTTTAATGAAAGGGCTCAGACGCCCTCGACACCGATCTTGTAGAAATAGGTCTGCCAGGATTTGAAGTTTTCCTCGTCGAGATCGCCTGCGCCGCCGATGATCGTGTGGTGCAGCGGATGGAAGCCGGAAATGCCGAGCAGGCCGCGCTCCAGCGCTTTCAGCGCGCCCTCGTCCATGCCGAAGCGGTAGACGAGGCCCGGCATGCCCATGGAAACCACGACGCGGGCGGACTTGCCCTTCATCATCTGCGCCGGCCAGCCCTTGTCCGACTGGGCGAGGAAATAATTGCCGCGGGCAGCCTGTTCGAAAAATGCCTTCAGCCGCGCCGGCATGTTACCCAGCCAGAGCGGGAAGCCTATGAGGAGGTGGTCGGCGCGGGCGATCTTTTCGCGTTCGCTGAGGATCGGCTCCGGCGGCGGCGTCTCGAATTCCGCCGTCGTGAGCATCATGCTGAAATCGAGCCGCGCGACGTCGATCCGCTCGACCTTGTGGCCGGCCGAAGCGGCCCCCTCCGCATAGGCGGCGCAGAGCGCGTGGATGAGGTGGTGCGGTTCCGGGTCCGGATGGCCGTCGATGATGCAGATGGATTTCGTCATGGGCTGGCATCCCCTTTCCGCTCTTTCTAGCGGAAGAAGATGTCAGCCTGACGACGGGTTCAATCCGTACCTGTCCCTACATCCGGAAGACGCCGAAGCCGCGGTCCGGGAACGGCGCGTTGAGGCTGGCCGAGAGGGCGAGGCCAAGGACGCGGCGCGTGTCGGCCGGGTCGATGATGCCGTCGTCCCAGAGGCGGGCGGTGGAATAGTAGGGCGAGCCCTCGGCCTCGTAGAGATCGCGGATCGGCTGCTTGAAGGCTTCCTCGTCGGCTGCGCTCCATTCGCCGCCCTTGCGCTCGATGCCGTCGCGCTTGACGGTGGCGAGCACGCTGGCCGCCTGCTCGCCGCCCATGACCGAGATACGGGCATTCGGCCACATGAAGAGGAAGCGGGGCGAATAGGCCCGGCCGCACATGCCATAGTTCCCTGCCCCGAAGCTGCCACCGGTGACGACGGTGAATTTCGGCACGCTGGCCGTGGCGACGGCGGTCACCATCTTCGCACCGTCCTTGGCAATGCCGCCGGCTTCGTATTTCGAGCCAACCATGAATCCCGTAATGTTCTGCAGGAAGACGAGCGGGATGCGGCGCTGGTCTGCCAGTTCGATGAAGTGGGCGGCCTTCTGGGCGCTCTCCGAGAAGAGGATGCCGTTATTGGCGAGGATCGCGACCGGCATGCCGTAGAGCCGCGCGAAACCGCAGACGAGCGTTTCGCCGTAGAGCTTTTGAACTCATGGAACTCGGACCCATCGACGAGGCGGGCAATGACTTCGCGGGCATCGTAGGGTTCGCGCACGTCCTGCGGAACGAGGCCGTGCAGTTCGGCCGGGTCGTAGAGCGGCTCTGCCGGCTCGGTCAGCTCGAACGGCTGGGGCTTCGGCTTTGCCAGTGTACGGACGATGGACCGCACGATGGCGAGCGCGTGGGAGTCGTGCGCGGCGTAGTGATCCGCGACGCCCGAACGGCGGGCGTGCACGTCGGCGCCGCCAAGGTCTTCGGCCGAAATCACTTCACCGGTCGCCGCCTTCACCAGCGGCGGGCCGCCGAGGAAGATCGTGCCCTGTTTGCGCACGATCACCGTCTCGTCCGACATGGCCGGCACGTAAGCGCCGCCCGCCGTGCACGAGCCCATGACGGAAGCGATCTGGGGGATGCCCTTCGCGCTCATCTGAGCCTGGTTGTAGAAGATGCGGCCGAAATGTTCCCGGTCCGGGAAGACTTCGGACTGGTGCGGCAGGTTCGCGCCGCCGCTGTCGACGAGGTAGATACAGGGCAGATGGTTTTCGAGCGCGATCTCCTGCGCCCGGAGGTGTTTCTTCACCGTGACCGGGAAATAGGCCCCGCCCTTCACGGTCGGGTCATTGCAGACGATCAGGCATTCGCGGCCTTCGACCCGGCCGACGCCGGTAATGATGCCGGCCGCCGGCGCCTCATTGTCGTACATGCCATGCGCGGCCAGCGCGCCGACTTCCAGGAAGGCGCTGCCGGGATCGAGCAGGCGCTCCACCCGCTCGCGCGGCAACAGCTTTCCGCGCTCCACATGCCGCTGGCGCGAGGCTTCCGGCCCGCCGAGCGCTGCAGCCGCCGTATGGGCCCGCAGTTCGTCCAGAAGGCGCTCCATGGCAGCCTTGTTGGCAGCAAAGCGCGAGCCCGCCACATCGAGACTGGATTTCAGAACAGGCATTCAGCCTCCCTTCAGAAGTTTCTGGCAGCCTTAGCGGGGTGCAGGGCGGGTGTCACGCGTGCGTCATCGGATTTTACCAGAGTGCTGACGGGACACCCTAGGAAAGGATGCGGGCGATGCGCATGTTCAGGAACATGAAGCTCGATATTACCCCCTCTTTAAAGGCGATCGCCTTCCTGAAGGACGTTCCGGCGCGGGCCATGCGGGCCGCCGGGCGCGAGGCGGCCTGGTTCTGTGTACCTGCCGGCGGAACGCTTTTCCTCAAGGGAGAAGCCGCCGACCACATATATTTCGTGCTTTCCGGCGCGCTTGGCGCATTTCGCGACAACCCGAATGGCGCAAGCGAATTCATCGGCCATATCCGTCCGGGCGAGCCGGTCGGCGAGATGGCGCTGTTCCTCGGCGGGGTCGACCTCGACGGCGATGGCATTGCACAGAATGCTCCGCACACCAGTTCGGTCTACGCACTGCGCGATTCGGAAGTCGTGGCCTTCTCGCGCGAAGGCTGGCGCAAGCTGGTGAAGTCAGAGCCGGAACTGCTCGAGCACATGATACGGATCATCCTGCGCCGCCTCGGCCGGGAGGGACAGCGCAATGTGAGCGCAGCGCCGAAAGTGTTCACGCTGGTTGCCACCTCCCCCACGATCGACCTGATCCTGCGCGCGAAAGCCCTTAAGGCGAGTCTCGCCAAACTCGGACGCACCGCCATCATCGTGGACGAAGCCGCCGGCGACGAAAAGCCCGCCGCCTTCTTCGACGATCTCGAAATGCGCCACGATGTGGTGATCATCGTCTCCACGATCGGCGACACGCCCTGGTACAAATTGTCGGTCCGCCAGGCTGACCGGATCTGGGTGTTCGGGCGGGCCGACGCCAAGCCTTCGAACCCGCTGATGCCGGAAGACGATTCCCCGGCCCGCACGCTGAAACTGGTGGACGTGATCTTGCTGCACCCGGGCGACAACCGCCGCGCCTGCCGCCCGGTCGAATGGCTGAATGCGGCCGGGGCGAGCCGCCTGCTCCACTGGCAGGGCATGGAAGGACGCGATTGCGACCGGCTGGCCCGCGTGATGGCCGGCGTCTCGGTCGGCGTGGTCATGTCAGGCGGTGGCGCCCGCGCCTATTCCCATATCGGCGTGGTCAAGGCCCTGCGCGAATACGGCATTCCGATCGACTTTGTCGGCGGCGCCTCCATGGGCGCGGTGATTGCCGGCTGCGTTGCGATGGGCTGGAGCGATGCCGAGATCGACATGCGGATCCGCAAGGCCTTCGTCGACAGCAACCCGCTCGGCGACTACACGTTGCCCGTGGTCGGCATGGTGAAGGGCCTGCGGGTGAACTCGCGCCTGCGCGAGCATTTCGGCGAGGCGGAAATCGGCGATCTCGCCATCCCCTTCTTCGCGACCTCCACCAACCTCATGAACGGCACCCAGCGCATCCACCGGACCGGTCTGCTCCGCGAGGCGCTGCGGGCCACGATTTCCCTGCCGGGCATCCTGCCGCCGGTCGTGGATGGCAACGACCTCCTCGTCGACGGCGCCGTGCTGAACAATTTCCCGGTCGACGTAATGCGCGACATGCATCGCGGCTTCGTCGTGGGCTCCGACGTGACGCGCCAGCCGGAAGGCCTGAAGATCGAGGAATTCGAAAAGCCCGCCGGGTTCATCCGCTGGGTGGCCCGGCATGGCTTCTCGAACCCGCCGCCGATTGCCGGCGTTCTGATGCGCGTGGCAACAATCCGGGCCAATACCCAGTTCGGCCGGGACATCACGGATGTCCTGATCCTGCCGGAGCTGGCCGAGACGGAATTGCGCGACTGGGAGGCCTATGACCAGACCGTCGAGGCTGGCTACACGGCCGCCAAAGCAGCCCTGGATGCCTCCGGACTGCAGGATGCCGTCTCCTGGCAACGTGGATAATGTCAGAACTGTAATTTTCAATACAGTATTAAGCATATTCGGCCACCTTCCCCCCGGGCTTGTGGGGGAGGATGGGAGATGTTGTGCATGGATATGAGTCTCTGGGACCTGCTGCCGGTGGTGATTTGCGAAACCGCCGCGATCAGGAATGAGGCAGGCGAGATCGTCGATCTCGAGTGGATGGCGTCCAACCGGCTAATGAACGAATCCATCCTGCCGGCCGGCGGAAGCGTGGTCGGTATGCGGATTTTCGAATTCGACCAGAAATACAAGGACTCTGACATGGTCCGCGCCGTGACCCATGTCATCGAGACCGGCCAGCCCTTTACGCTCGTCACGTCCCAGGGCCGCGCCGCCAGGATGCTCGGCAAGGTGATGAAGACCTCCATCATCCCCGTCCAGCGCCCCTCCGGCCGCACTGCCCTCTCCGTTTCCCACGAGATCACAGACATTGCCCAGGAGCGCGACGAAGCGCGGCGCATGTATGAGCTCGCCAAGTCGGCCTGCGACAACGCCCTGCACGGCATCGTTCTTAACGATTCGGCCGGCAAGATCGTTTACGTGAACCGCGCCCTTTGCGAGATGTCGGAATATTCCGAGGAAGAGCTGATCGGCCAGGATGTCGGTATCCTCACGGGCGTACGGACCTTCCGTCCCGATGCGGAACTCGCCCGCAAACTGGCTGGCGGCGAAGTGCTGCGCCACGTGACGGAAGCAGAGACCCCCACCAAGTCGGGCAAGACGAACCGTGTGGAACTGTCGCTGTCGAGCGCCCGCTGGGGTGAAACCGGCGACCGCATCTTCATCACCTATGTCCGGGACGTGCGCGAAGAGCGCCGCCAGGCCCATGAGCTGCGCGATGCGCTGAACCGCGCCGAACAGGCGACGCGCATGAAGTCCGAATTCCTCGCCAACATGAGCCACGAAATCCGCACACCGCTAAACGGCGTTCTCGGGATGGCGCAGGTGCTGGCCCATACGGACCTGACGCCCAACCAGTCCGAACAGGTCGCGACCATTCTCGATTCCGGCAAGACGTTGATGTCGATCCTGAACGATATTCTGGATCTCTCGAAAATCGAGGCCGGCAAGCTGGAAGTGACGCCGGTGGCGGGCGACCTCCGCCACAAGCTCAGCCGGATGATCAAGCTGCACGCAGCGACAGCCGAAGAGAAAGGGCTGAACCTCCAGCTCTTCATCGACCCGAGCGTGCCCTCGCGCCTGAAATTCGACCCGGTGCGCGTGCGCCAGTGCGTCGGCAACCTCGTCTCGAACGCCATCAAGTTCACCGAAATGGGCGACGTTATGGTGGTCGTGACCTGCGAGCCGGACGGCTCCGGCAAGACGCGGGTCATCGTGCACGTCTCCGATACGGGCGTCGGCATTCCGGCCGAAAAGATGGAGCGCGTGTTCGAAACCTTCGCACAGGCGGACGGCTCGACGACGCGCCGCTTCGGCGGAACGGGCCTTGGCCTTCCGATCACCCGCAAGCTGGCTCGCATGATGGGCGGCGACGTGACTGTCGTCAGCCAGGCCGGCCGCGGATCGGTCTTTACCCTGAAGTTCATTGCTGAATCGACTGACCTTCACGGCCTCGAGGACCATATCGTGACACCGACCCCGGTGATGCGTCCCGAGCCAAAGGCCGGTCTGGGTGGACGCCACGCGCTGGTTGTTGACGACAACGGCATCAACCGCCGCGTCGCGCGCACCTTCCTCGAGCATTACGGCTTGGTCGTCAGCGAGGCAGCGGACGGCAACGAGGCACTGGAAATCCTCGACCACGAACCGTTCGATATCGTGCTCATGGACATCCACATGCCGGGTCTCGACGGGGCCGAAGCCTTCAAGCGCCTGCGCAATTCGGGCAGCCTGAACCGCGTCACGCCTGTGATCGCCCTAACAGCGGACTCGATGCGCGGCGACAAGGAGAAATTCCTGTCCAAGGGATTCGACGGTTATGTCGCCAAGCCGATCGACGAACGCTCGCTCGTCACCGTGATCGGCCAGGTGCTCAGCGTGCCGACGGAATTCGAAGAACGCCGGATACGAGCTTAGGGGTCAGTCACCGGCTGCCGTCCCGGCCGCTGGTCGCATTCCACACTGCCATAGGCGTCCTTGTAGGACCGCCCGAAGCAGGCGATCAACCCGTCCACGACACTAAGGTTGAGATCGTTCTCCGGAGCGATTGCCGCCAGTGCCGCGCGTTCCGATGACAAGGCATCAAGATCGTTTTCAAGAAAAGCGATCGTAGCCTGGGCATAATGCAGCTTCGCTGCATTCCGGTATTGGTCGCTATCGATCGACTTGCGGAAGAGGCTGGCCGCCTGATCCGTCTGGCCGGCAAAGGCGCGGATCTGACCTTCGTGCCAGTACAATGAGCTGACCTCGCCGTTCTCACCGAACGTAATTGTCCCCTGCGGAAACGTATGCGTCACGGGCTCGCCTTTCTCACGCAGGGCCGCGTGGTAATCGCGGATCAGATCTGCCGCAGCGAGTCTGCAGCCAGCCCTGGCGTAGACAGCTTGATAGCCAGCCGGGTCCTGGTCGAACGTCCAGTAGTCCATCGCCATCAGTTGCTCACGGCCGGTCACGCAGGGCGTGCCGTCTTCGGCAAGCGGAACTTCAGGCGCTGCCCGAACGGTGTCTGGTTGCCCCAGCCCACAGCCAGCGAGACACGTCATGCCCGCGAGCCATAAATCTCCCGGCCTCATATCAGCCTCCCAAAGGTTGAAAAGATGTTACGCCGCGATCAGCCCATTTCGCCAGATAAAAAGAACGTTCAGAGCGGGTGGGATGCCCGGTACACGCTGTAGGGCACGGGCTCTGCCGGCGGGCCGTCCGTATCCGAAAGGCGTTTCTGCCACCAGCCGACATCGTGCCAGGCGCCGTGCTTGTAGCCGACGTCTGAATAGGTGCCGAGATGCGTGAAACCGACACGCTCGTGCAGCCCGACGCTCGCCGCGTTCGGCAGGGCGATGCCGGCAAAGGCATTGCGGAAGCCCTGCGCCGCGACGATCTCCAACAGCCGGCAGTAGAGCGCGGTTCCGGAACCTTTGCGATGCGCGTGGGGCGCGACGTAGACTGTCACGTCGCAGGACCAGCGATAGGCCGAACGGGCGCGGTGCACCGAAGCGTAGGCGTAGCCGAGGGGACGTCCCTCCTCTTCCACAACCAGCCAGGGATAGGTCTCCAGCGTGCTGGCAATGCGCTGGCGCATTTCGTCAGCAGTCGGCGGGTCCGTCTCGAAGGAGATCACTGTATCGCGAACGATGGGTGCGTAAATATCCGCGATCCAGCCGGCATCCTCTGGAGACGCTGGCCGGACCTTCAGGTTCATGCGGTTTCGCCGAAGAGTTCGCGGCCGATCAGCCAGCGGCGTATTTCCGACGTGCCTGCCCCGATCTCGTAGAGCTTCGCGTCACGTAGAAGCCGGCCGGTCGGATATTCGTTGATATAGCCGTTGCCGCCGAGGATCTGGATCGCGTCGAGCGCGAGCTTCGTCGCCGTTTCGGCCGCATAGAGGATAGCGCCGGCGGCATCCTTGCGGGTCGTCTCGCCCCGGTCGCAGGACTTGGCGACGGCATAGACGTAAGCCTTCGCCGCGTTCATCTGCACATACATGTCGGCGATCTTGCCCTGGATCAGCTGGAACTCGCCGATCGACTGGCCGAACTGCTTGCGGTCGTGAATGTAGGGGATCACGACATCCATGCAGGCCTGCATGATGCCCGTCGGCCCGGCCGACAGCACGGCGCGCTCATAATCGAGCCCGCTCATCAGCACACGGACACCGCCATTCAGCGGGCCCATGATGTTTTCTTCCGGCACTTCGCAATCCTCGAAGACAAGCTCGCCGGTCTCCGAGCCGCGCATGCCGAGCTTGTCGAGCTTCTGTGCGACGGAGAAACCCTTCATGTTCCGCTCGATCAGGAAGGCGGTGATGCCTTTCGAGCCAGCTTCCGGCTCGGTCTTGGCGTAGACGACCAGCACGTCGGCATCCGGGGCATTGGTAATCCACATCTTCGTGCCGTTCAGCACATAGCGGTCGCCTTTCTTGTCGGCGCGCAGCTTCATCGAGACGACGTCGGAGCCTGCCCCGCTTTCGCTCATGGCGAGGGAGCCAAGGTGTTCCCCGCTCATCAGCTTCGGCAGGTAACGCGCCTTCTGGGCATCGGTCGCCCAGCGGCGGATCTGGTTCACACAGAGGTTCGAATGGGCGCCATAGGAGAGGCCGACCGACGCCGACGCGCGGGAGATTTCCTCCATCGCCACAACATGTTCGAGATAGCCAAGGCCGGTGCCGCCCCACTCTTCCTCCACCGTGATACCAAGCAGGCCGAGCTCACCCATTTTCGGCAGCAGGTCGCGCGGGAACTTGTCCGTCCGGTCGATCTCTGCCGCACGGGGGGCAATTTCCGCCTGGGCAAAACTTGCCACGGTTTCGCGGATCATGTCGGCGGTTTCGCCGAGGTCGAAATTCAAAGTGGGATATGTGTTCGGGATCATGCCGCGTGACTAGCAGGACTGACCCCGCCTGTCAGCAGGTCAATCGTTCCGCGTGATGGCGCGGTAAAGGTAGTAGACCGACAGGACGCACAGCATGGCAGAGCCGAACGCGAGCAGCGGCCCGACGAAGGCCTGCTCCGTCCCGGCCGGCAGATGGACCGGCGGCGGCGAGGCTATCCGGTGGACGCCTTCGATCAGGCCCCAGAAGCCGAGTCCCGACAGGAGCGCATAGGGCAGCCAGCGCAAAACTACCATCCCGTCGCCTGGCAGGAGGGGAACCGGCTGGCGGCGCGGCGGGTTCACCGGCGGGCGAAGCAACCGGTTCGGCTCGGGCACAGTCCGGGAGACAGCCGGGCGCGGCGGCGCCTGCGGAGTCGTCTGCCGCGCTTCGATCACGTTGTCGGCCACGCCCGTCTCACCGGGGCCATCCGGCTCGGCGAGCGCGGAAACGGCACGCTTGATTTCGTCGGCGGTCGGTACGCCGGCCATCGTGTCTTCAACAGCAGCCGGAGCATCATCGATGGCCCCGAGGAGTTTCGACATGCGCTCGGCGACCGCGCGGGCAGCTGCCTGCGGGGCGGTCTCGGATTGCGGCGACGGACGCGCCGCAGAGATCCGTCCACTTTCGGTCCGCGCCTCGACCACGATGGGCCGCTCGCGCGACATCAGCATGGCGGCGCCCGGATCGAATTCAGGGCGCAGCAGCGCGCCCGGCACAGGAATGCGGCCGGACGGATGTTCCAGGAACAGGGCCTTCTCGGCCGCCCGGCGGCGCACCAGCGCATCAATCACGCGGATCTCGCCGTCCACCCTGCCCTTCCGCCAGGCAGACATGCCCTCGGCGGCCTGCAGGCGCTCACCGCTGTTCAGCAGGACCAGCACATTCGACTCCAGGAACGCATCCGCCCCGATATTGAAGGCAAAGGAGACCAGCGCGTCGAATTCGTTCTGGGTCAGCGGGGTCAGCACACGCTCGGTGATCAGGTCTTCGATCGGGCGCAGGTCGTGGTGCCGGAGCACCAGCTCGGCTTCCTCACGCGTCACGCGGAGGCCCGCCCGGGCGCCTCTCGTGTGACCGAAGCCGACGATCCAGCGTCCGTTCGGCAGCTCGGTTGCGCGCGCACGGAAGCCCTCGAAGCTCTTGATAAGCTCGACCCCGGCTCCGGACGTGCGCATAGGCAGGGCCATACGGATGGCTCCCGTATTGAAACAGTTGAGTTTTCTAGGGCGCACCCGTGCAAATAGCGCGCCTTTTCCCCTGAGAAGGGAGTCCGGCACTGCTGCCGGAGGCTACATGAGGACCAGCGTTGCGAGGCCCAGGAAGCTGAAAAATGCCATCACGTCTGTCAGCGTCAAGACGAAGACCGAGGAGGCCACCGCCGGATCGGCGCCCAGTTTCTTGAGGCCGAGCGGCACGAGGATGCCGGAGAAGCCTGCCCACAGGAAGGTCGCAAGCATGGCGGCGCCGAGCACCATGGAGAGGCGCAGGTCATGGAACCAGAGCAGCGCCACGAGGCCGACGCCGAGCGCAAACAGGCAGCCATTGACGAGGCCGCTCAGTACTTCGCGGAGGATGGCCCGCTGCACCGCGTCCCCTTCCAGCTGACGCTCGGCGATGGCGCGCACGGCAACCACAAGGCCCTGGCTGCCGGCATTGCCGCCAAGCGCGGCGACCACCGGCATCAGGATGGCCAACTGGACGACGTGATTGATGGTGCCCTCGAAGAGCGAAATGATCCCCGACGCGATAAAGGCCGTGACGAGATTGATGCCCAGCCAGGGCGCGCGGGCGCGGACGGTGTCGATGACCGAGTCAGATCCGTCGGCCGAACTCACGTTCAGGAGCGAGAGCAGGTCTTCGGCGGCTTCTTCCTGCATGACGTCGACCATGTCGTCGACGGTGATCATGCCGACGAGCCGGCCGGCCGTGTCGGTGACCGGGGCAGACGCCAGCGAGTATTTCTGGAACTGGAAGGCGACTTCTTCCTGATCCATGTCGGTCGTGATGTCGGTCTCCGTGTCCTCCATGATTTCGGACAGGGGTACATCGCGCGGCGTACGCATCAGTTTGGCCAGCGAGACGATGCCGAGCAGCCGGTGGGCCGGATCGGTGACATAGACCTCGTAGAAGATTTCCGGCAGTTCCTCGCCCAGTTCACGCGCATGATCGATGGCGTGGCCGACGGTCCAGAATTCGGGCACGGCCACGAATTCCGTCTGCATCAGGCGGCCGGCGGATTCCTCTTCATATGCGAGGCCGCGCTCGAGCTGGGCCCGGTCGAGCGGCTCGAGTTCGTCAAGGATGCGCTCGCGCCGGTCGTCCTCGAGGTCTTCGAGAATGACGGTCGCATCGTCCGAATCGAGTTCGTCGAGAGCGTTCGCAACCGCCGTGTCGGGCAGGACATCGACGGCCTCTTCGCGATAGGAATCGCGGAGCTCAATCAGGATGTCGGACGGCAGTTCCCCGCCGAGCAGTTCCACCGCCTCGGAGAAGGTGTCGAACGGCATGGCTTCGAGCAGGTCCGCGGCGTCGGCCGGGTGCATGCGCTGAAGCGTGCGGGCCAGCCAGCGGGAATCCTTCTCATCGACGGCATCGATAAGGTCGTCCAGCAGGGCCGGATCGACATTCGGCGGCTCAGGCGCCGGGTTGGGAGGCGTGGACAGGTCCGTCATGGCGCCTGTCTTGCCGGGGTTGCCCCGCGGCGGCAAGGGGCGAGACGGTCATGCGGCCGAGGCAGATCAGGCTTTGAGCGTATCGTTCCGCACCTGGCGCAGGGCCTGGGTCAGGTTGGCAAGGTGGATTTCGCCGAGCGCAGCCTCGACCTGCTCCTGCGCCGTCTTCCAGTAGGGCCTCGCCTCTTCCAGCTTCTTCAGGCCGAGCGTGGTCAGCAGGACGCGCCGGCGCCGCTGGCCGCCCTCGTTGCCACGATGGACGAAGCCGGCCTTTTCGAGCGGCTTCAGGTTGCGGGACAACGAGGTGCGGTCGAGATTCATCATGTCCGCGACCTGGGAAATCGACTCCGGTTCGTATTTCCCGATCACGTGCAGCAAGCCGAACTGGGTGATGGTCAGCCCGGTGGGCCGCAACGCATCGTCATAGTGGCGGGTGATCAAGCGCGAGGCGCGCAGCATGCGCCCGGCGACGCAGCGGCCGGTCACCTCGGATAGGAACGCATCGTTTCGTGTCATCTCGGAACTCATATACGTGTATATGCAGTACCAAGCGTTAAAGTCCAATCATACCCAGAAATGCTACGGCAAGCGTTTAGAAACGCTGGGTGGTATGCTCTATTTAGTGCATATACACTATTCTTACTGGGACCGGGCATTGTTCTGTATCCACCTCCGTATGCCCGATGCTCACTTCCCCGTCCGGCTGCCCCGGCCGGACGGGGATTCTTCAACCCGCACGCCGAATAACGTGCATATACACTAAAAGGCATCGACCATGTTTTCCTCCCGAAGCATCCTGACTGGCCTGTTTGCACTGGGCTTCGCTGCAGACCCGGCTTTTGCCGCCCCGGACATCTTCTACCAATCCGACTCGCCCGCTGAAGCCTGCGCCGCCGGCGTGGCCATTCCGGGTGAAGCGACGCCCGGCCTCAAGCGGATCTGCGAAAAGGCGCTCGACCAGCCGATTATCAGCCCTCACGACAAAGCCGCCACGCTCGCCAATTCCGGCATTGTCAGCCTGCGCCTCGGTGCGTTCGAGGACGCCCGCGCCCGGCTGGAACAGGCCCGCGCCCTCGCGCCGGACAATGGCGACATCTCGATCAGCCTCGCCGCAGCCCTGATCCGTCTGGAACGCACCGACGAGGCCATCGCGCTCCTGTCCGAAACCGGCTCGATCACACCGGAACGGCTACACCTTGCCTATTACAACCGCGCCCTCGCCCACTGGGCACGCGATGAGGTGGAAGACGCCTATCGGGATTTCTATACGAGCGCCGCACTCAAGCCGGGCTTTGCTCCGGCCGAGACAGCTCTGGCTCAGTTTCAGGTGGCTTCTGCCGAATGAAGTGCCTGAGCACTTTGATTGTCCCATTCGCCACCTTGGTGGCGAATGGTGCGGTCGAGAGGACTCGAACCTCCACGGGTTGCCCCACAGCGACCTCAACGCTGCGCGTCTACCAATTCCGCCACGACCGCACGTATCTCATTCGAGGCAGAGGCGCCGTATACGGCCCGGCTGACGCTTTGTGAAGCCCCGAATACACCCTATATGCGGGGCGTGATGCACAAATTTTCCCCTGTTGAATGGGCCGTGTCGGACGGCCCGGTTGCCTACGAGGACGCCCTGCGATTCATGGAGGCGCGCGCCCGCGCAATTCGTGAGGACGGCGCCCCTGAAATGGTCTGGTTTCTGGAGCATCCGCCGCTCTATACGGCCGGTACCTCGGCGAAGCCGGACGACCTGAGGGACCCTTCCCGCTTCCCGGTCTTCGATGCCGGCCGCGGCGGGCAGTACACCTATCACGGCCCCGGCCAGCGGGTGGCCTATGTGATGCTGGATGTCGGTGCCCGCGGAAAAGACGTGCGCGCCTTCGTGCAGAATCTTGAAGCCTGGATCATCGCCGCGCTGGCGAGCTTCAATATCGAGGCGGGCGTGCGCGAAGGCCGAGTCGGTGTCTGGGTCGACCGGACGGAGCCCGGCGGACCGCTGCGCGAGGACAAGATCGCCGCCATCGGCGTGCGCCTGAAGCGCTGGGTCAGCTTCCACGGCATCAGCCTGAACGTCGAGCCGGAGCTGGAGCACTTCACCGGCATCACGCCCTGCGGCATCGCCGATCCGCGCTATGGCGTGACCAGTCTTGCCGACCTCGGCATTCCGGCCTCACTGGCAGATGCGGACATCGCCCTGCGCGATGCGTTCGAGGAAACGTTCTCCAGCAAGCTGGTGCCCGTCCCCTGCCCGCTTCAGCCGGCGGCGTAAGCGCCCGGCAGCATGGTCTCTTCGCCCTGCGCGATGTCGCTGCCGGTCTTGAACCGGCCGACACCGCCGTTCGGCATCCGGGCGACATAGAGCAGCGACCAGAACATCACGAAGAAGGAGGCCGGTGCCCAGAGCAGCATGCCGAAGCTGAGGCCTGCACCTGCTGCCATGTCGCGCTCGCTCTGCGGCGGGCCGGGGCGTTTGTGCGGCTGGCCCTGGCCTTTCTTCGCTTTCGCAGGCTTGGCGGCGGCGTCAGCGGGGGCAGCGGCTGCATCATTCGTCACAGGCGCGGTCACGTCCGGTTTCGGCGCATGCATTTCCTCATATTGTTTGATGCCGCCCTGCGCGCCGAGCGAGAAGCCGACGAGGCCGGCGACCAGCGGGATCAGCACGATCATTGCCCGCAACGGTGATTTATGTGCCTCGTTGAAGCGGCGCACGTGCGCGACCCAGGAGGTCAGTTCGGTCACGATTGTGAACACGAAGAAGGGCACCAGCAGCGCCGGGACCGGCAGGACCAGCGCCTTCACCGGCTTCCATGCCACGGCAAGGTCCGCCCCGGCGAGCGAGGCCAGGAAGACCGCGAAGACCGGCACGACGAGCAGCAGGACCCGGCCGAGGAACATGAAGGTCCAGGCCCGGCTGAAGTGCAGCTTGGGGCTCGACCCGAGCGGATTGAACAGGGTCTGGACCCAGTTCATCCCGTGCGGGTTATCGCGCGCATCCTTGATCCAGGGGCGGTGCGGATCAATGGCGGTCGGGTCATTGTAGTGGTGCATGCGACAGGGTCCTCGGGTGTTCAGGCGGCGTCACGTGGACCGGTGGCCGGTCCGTGGGCGTTGGAATGGGGATCGGATGGCAGGCGCGTGCCGACAAAGGCGAGCGCTGCACTGGCGAGCAGGAAGCTGGCGAACGTGGTCAGGGCCGTGCCATGGGCGATCTGGTCGGCATGTTCCTGCTGCGCGGTCAGCATCGCCATGATGCCCTGGTCGGTTCCGATCTTCTGCAGCTCGGTCATCAGCGGCACGATCTGCGGCGACAGGAACGGCACCAGCATGGCATTCAGGATCGACGAGACGACGATATAGCCGACCATGAAGGCGATATTGAACCAGGCCGTCTGGCCGGCATCGTGCAGGCGTTTGCCGAACACGCAGAAATAGCCCCACAGGATGGGGTAATGCAGGAGCGTCGCCTCGAGCACGACGCCGACCATCAGTACATGCACGATGAGCGAGACACCGGTCAGCAGGATCAGGCCGCGCAGGAAATCGCGCGAGCCGATACGGCCGTTCGGGCTGAGGAGGACATAGGCGATGTCCATGGTTGCATCATACTCCGGTTCGCGCAGGGCGTCTTTGCGGGTTCTTATCAATAAACGATAAATTCATGCAAGAAAAAAGAGCCGGACCCAAAGGCCCGGCTCTGCTTGTCCGATCCGGCACGGGCCGGATCCGGGATCGGAAGCCGATCAGATGAACGTGTCGGCAGCGCCGGCGCCCGGGTTTTTCGGGTCCGGACCGTACTTGTTCGGACCGGCGGTGCCCGGGATGCAGGCGATCACGATCGAGGCGATCGAAGCGATCAGGCCGATCAGCGGGATCATGCTGGCCACGACCAAGCCAAGATAGATCCAGCCAGTCTGGTTGATGTCGTGCAGGCGGCGCACATAGAGCGCGATGCTCGGGATGACGACGGCAAGGCCGTAGAGCATGATCACGCCCATCAGGGCCATGCCCATCGGCGAGATCTGTTCGGAATTCATATCCATGCCGCCGAGGACAAAGAAGAGAATCGCCCAGACGGTCACGACGATGAGGTTGAACAGCGCGACCCACCAGTATTCCGAGCGGCGCGAACGGCCCTGGAAATCCACGTAGCGGGAGAAGAACATTTTTACTGCATCAGGAAAGCTAACCATCGATCGGTCCCCTCAGGTCTCCGGCGAACGCCCACTGCCTCGCCCTGGAATTTGACAACACAAGCGCCAGCGTCATCCAACGCTGGCGGTACATGCGGCAGGATAGCGCAGCAATTTGATTATTGGGAGGTTAATTCAACCCCGCCTCAGGCGAATTCGACCATGATTTCGTCTGCGGCGACGCTGTCGCCCGACTTCACGTTGATCGCTTTCACCGTTCCGGTTGCTTCAGCCCTGATAATGTTCTGCATTTTCATGGCTTCGACGACGCAGACGGCCTCGCCTTCCTGCACTTCCTGGCCAAGCGCGACGTCGACCGAAACAACCAGGCCGGGCATCGGCGAGATGATCAGCTTCGACGTGTCCGGCTTCGGTTTTTCCGGCAGGCGGGCGTGCAGTTCGGCGATCTGCGGCGTGCAGACGAGCGCGCGCAGGGTCACGCCGCGATGGCGGAAGACATAGCCTTCAGTCCGGTCGGCGAACTTCACGGCGAAGGGCTTGCCGTCCAGCATGCCTTCCACGAGGTGCTGGCCGGGATGCCAGTTGGTCACCAGCGAGTGCGGCTTGCCGCCATTGATGGTGATCTCTGCCTGCCCGTCCGTGTCGAGCTCCAGCGTCACCGGGTGCTGCTGGTCGCCCAGGATGACGACCCAGTCGCGGCGCGCTTCCGGCAGCGGCGTCATGCGGCCCGAGGTCAACGCGGCGCGGCGCGAAAAGAAGCCATGAACGTAGGCAGCGGCGCAGATGAGCTGGGTTTCCTGCGTCTTGGTCGGGGCAACGCCGTGGAAGCCTTCCGGGAACTCGTCCTTGATGTAGGCGGTCGTGATATTGCCGGAGCGGAACCGCTTCTCGTCCATCACTGCCGCGATGAAGGGAATGTTGTCCTGGATGCCTTCGATGTGGAACCGGTCGAGCGCCTCGCCGTGCACGTCGAGTGCCGTATTGCGGTCTTTCCCGTGGGTGATCAGCTTGGCGATCATCGGGTCGTAGAACATCGAGATCTCGTCGCCCTCGCGGACGCCAGAATCCATGCGTACTTCGCCCTTGCCCAGCTTGCCTTCACCCGGCGGGTGGAAGCGCTTCAGGCGGCCGATGGACGGCAGGAAGTTGCGGTACGGGTCTTCCGCGTACACACGGCTTTCCACGGCCCAGCCATTGATGCCGATGTCGGACTGCTTGAGCTTCAGCTTCTCGCCATAGGCGACGCGGAGCATCTGCTCGACCAGGTCGACGCCGGTGATCATCTCGGTCACCGGGTGCTCCACCTGCAGGCGGGTGTTCATTTCAAGGAAGTAGAAGCCCTTGTCCTTGCCGGACACGACGAACTCCACCGTGCCGGCGCTGTCATAATTGACGGCCTTGGCAAGCGCGACGGCCTGTTCGCCCATCTTCTTGCGGGTTTCCGGATCGAGCAGCGGCGAAGGCGCTTCCTCGATGACTTTCTGGTTGCGGCGCTGGATCGAGCACTCGCGCTCGTTGAGGTAAATGCAGTTGCCGTGCTTATCGCCCAGGACCTGGATCTCGATGTGGCGCGGCTCGAGGATGAATTTCTCGATGAAGACGCGGTCGTCGCCGAAGGAGGCTTTCGCCTCGGCCTTCACGGCCGGGAAGCCTTCTTGAACGTCCTTGTCATTATAGGCGACGCGGATGCCCTTGCCGCCGCCGCCGGCCGAGGCCTTGATCATGACCGGATAGCCGATCTCCTGGGAGATCTTCACCGCTTCGGCCGTGCTCTCGATCAGGCCCATATGGCCCGGAACGGTGGAGACGCCCGCTTCGGCAGCAAGCTTCTTGGACGAGATCTTGTCGCCCATCGCGTCGATGGCGAAGGCGTTCGGACCGATCCAGCCAATCCCCTCCTCTTCCAGCCGCTTGGCGAAGGCCGGGTTCTCGGACAGGAAGCCGAAGCCGGGGTGGATGGCTTCCGCGCCGGTCTGCTTGACGGCAGCGATGATCTTGTCGGCCAGAAGGTAGGACTGCGCCGCCGGGGACGGGCCGATGTGCACGGCCTCATCGGCCATTTCGACGGCCATGGAGCCAGCATCCGCATCGGAATAGACGACCACCGTTTTCACGCCCATGCGGCGGCAGGTCTTGATGACTCGGACAGCGATTTCACCGCGATTGGCGATCAGGATCTTTTTGAACATCGGTTCCCCGGTGGCCTGTGAAAATTTTCAGCTCGCCGCAGTTACGCCGCGCAGATTTGAATGTCCACATGTGACGGAGCGGCAAAAGGGCTTGCCCTCTGCCGCCCTTTATGTTAGTGATCGCTCACTTTCAATGGGAGGTCTGCCATGGCCGCGATACGAATTGACCTGGAACAATTGAAGGCCGAGGGCCTGATCGGCGCCGATCTCGCCCGGGAGATAGAGGCGCGCGCCCTGCCCGACGGGCGGTTCAGCCTGTTCGTCAATCTCGCCCTGATCATAGGTGCCCTGGCGGTTGCCGCGGGTGCCATCGCGCTTGTCCCGAATGCGGCAACCGGCCTCATCCTCGCGCTCGGCGCCATCGGGGCGGCGGAAGCGATCCGGCGCCTTGCTCCGGGCGACTCGCTCAAGGTGCTCGCCGCCGGCCTCGCCCTGATGGGCGTCCTCGGCCTCGCCGGCTGGATCGGCTGGCAGTATGGCGAAACGGAAGACGCGACCATGCCGGCGCTGCTGATCACGCTCATCCTCGGCGCGGGCGCCCTCTGGTTCCGGTCGGCCTTCCTGATGGTGCTTTCGGTCCTGGCACTTGGGGCTGTGTTCCGGACGGGCACAGCCTACTGGCATGCCTGCTACGGCCTCTTCGTCGAGGAGCCCCTGATCACGATCGGCGTGTTCGGCGCACTTGCCGCCGGACTCTATACGCTCCGTGAACGGATCGCCGACGGCTGGAAAGCCCTGACCGGCATTGCCGCCCGCACCGGCTTCTTTCTCGTCAACTTCGCTTTCTGGGTCGGCTCGCTCTGGGGCGACGACCTTGGTCCCGCATACCGCTATTCCGAGGAGACCGACTGGGAAACCTGGCGCGCCGCCACCACGCATGTGCCTGAATATGTCTTCTCGATCGGCTGGCCGGTCCTGCTGCTCGCCGTGATGCTGCGCACCCGCAATGGCGGCTTCCTGTCGGTAACGGCGACGGTGTTCCTCGCGATCCACGCCTACACGCAGTATTTCGAAACCTTCGGCGCGAAACCCTGGACGCTGCTCATTGGCGGCATCGCACTGGTCGGCCTCGCGGTCGGCGCGGCGCGGCTGCTGAAACAGAAAGCGAGTATCTAGACCTTCTCATCCACGTCGATGCCTTCGATCCGCGCCTCGAAGGCGCGCACCCGGGCGCTGACCGAAACGAAGAAGGCGGTCGACCATCCGATCAGGAGGAAACCGTTGGCCGCCTCCGCCGCGCTCAGCATGCGCCAGTCATGCGAGAGGATGACATCGCCGAAGCCAACCGTCGTGAAGCAGGCCGTGGAAAAATAGACCGCCGTCTCCAGCCGGGAAAATTCTCCGAGGAAGATATAGGCGAAGGCATAAATCCAGATCTGGATCGAATGCAGGGCGAACAGACCGAACGTCACGGCAAGGATCGAGGCGCCCTGCCCGAGCGTCGTTGTCAGGTTGTGAGGATGCACACCGCGGTTCCGCAGGACCGCCGTGAGCCCGACGAGCCCGACAAAATGGATCGAGAACGTGATGGCGACCAGGATGGTCGCCACGAACAGATTCAGGAACAGCGTCATGCCAAAGCGGTCTCCGGACTCTCCGCTACAATATCGGACAGGCATTTCAGTTTCGTTGACGCCACCGGAATCTCGCTCCAGAAGCGTGGCCACAACAGAACAGACAGGGAGGCCAAAGTGGCAGAATTGAAGGATCTCGCAGGACGCAAGGCCGTCGTGACCGGCTCGGCAACCGGGCTCGGGCGCTCCATCGCCCTCCGTCTAGCCGAGCGCGGCGCCGACGTGATCATCAACTGCACGAAGTCCCTCGCCGACGCCGAACAGACCATGGCGGACTGCCAGGCGTTCGGCGCCCAGGCCCGGATCGTCCAGGCCGACGTCTCGACCGAAGATGGCGCGAAGGCCATTGCCGAGGCCGCCAGCGTCTGGGGCCGGCTCGACATTCTCGTCAACAATGCCGGGATCACCCGGCACGCCCGCGACCACTCGGACCTCGACGCCCTCTCCCGGCAGGACTTCCTCGACATCTATGCCGTGAACGTCGCCGGACCGTTCCTCATGCTGCAGGCCTGCAAGAAGCTGCTCGTGAAAACCTATGAAGACACCGGACGGGCCGCGGCCGTACTGAATGTCTCCTCGATCGCCGGGGTCACCGGGGTCGGATCGTCGGTCGCCTATGCCGCCTCGAAGGGCGCCTTCAACACGATGACCCTGTCGCTCGCCCGCGCGCTGGCGCCTGCAATCAGGGTGAATGCCATCTGTCCGGGCTTCATCGGAACGCGCTGGTTCAAGGACCAGATGAGCCCAGAGCAATACACGAAAATGGAGGCGGGTATCGCTGCGTCAGTCCCTCTTCATGTCGCTAGCGGCCCCGACGACATTGCAGATTCCGCGATTTTCTTCTGCACCGATGCGAGTCGCCATGTGACCGGGGAACTGCTGCTCGTGGATGCCGGGATGCACCTTGGCTACGCACCCCTGACCGCTCGTTGAGCGACCGCTGCCGCACAAAGCTGAGGCAGGAGCGCCTTAGCCCTGCTCAAATCGGCGGCGTTCCGTATTTCGGTACCCTGATAACTTCTTTTTAAGTCCTGCCCCGCCTGAAGCCGCGCCAATCTGGCCTTGGCGCTCACGAAGCGCGCATATCAAGAACGGGGAAGTTCAAACATGGTATCCAAGGTTTCACGGGCGGGGGTCGCCCTCGTCGTACTCGCAGCTGCCGCAGGCAGCGCCTTTGCCGAAGGCGAATGGTCGGGCAACGTCGCACTCAGCTCGGAATACGTCTGGCGCGGCGTCTCTCAGTCGAACTCCGATCCGGCCATCTCCGGCGGTTTCGACTATTCTAACGGCATGTTCTATGCCGGCACCTGGGCGTCGAACGTCGACTTCCAGGACGAGCCGGAAGACACCAACATGGAAATCGATTTCTACGGCGGCATCGCCGGTGAAACCGAAGGTGGCCTGAGCTGGGACGTCGGCGTGATCTACTACGCCTACCCGGACGCTGACACGGCCGACTACGACTTCGTCGAACTGAAGGGTGCCCTCGGCTACACCTTCACCAGCGGCGTGTCGGTCGGTGGCGCCGTGTTCTGGGATCCGGACAACCAGAACGTCTATGTCGAAGGCTCGGCCGGCTATTCCTTCACGGATGCCTTCTCGGTTGACGCTACCCTCGGCAACTACAGCTTCGATGCCGGCAGTGACTACACGACCTGGTCGCTCGGCGGCACCTATGCCCTGCCGATCGGCCTCGATCTCGGCGTGCGTTACTACGACACCGACATCGACAACAGCGACATCGCCGACGAGCGCGTGGTGTTCTCGGTCTCGAAGGCCCTCTAAGGGGATCTTCAGGCACCTCCAACTGCGCGGGGATCATGCCCTCCTCCACGCGCAGCAAGGTGAAGGCCGCTGGTTCCGGACGGGACTGGCGGCCTTTGTTTTACCCAAATCCATTCCTATCTTCAGCCAAAGCGGGATTCCCCATCACAGCCTGACCTGAAGGAGACGTTTGCGTGGCAGCCGAGTTCACCCCTGTGCAGGCCGTGGACGCGCTTGTTCCCGCCATCACGCTGCTCGGGTTCGGCGCAGCCTCGGCACTTGTCTCGAAGGCCGCGCGGCTCAGTCCCATCGTCGGTTACCTGATCGTTGGCATACTGATCGGTCCTCATGGCCTGCGCCTGATCCAGGAAAGCTCGGCCACCCACCTCCTGGCCGAACTGGGCGTTGTCTTCCTCCTCTTCGACATCGGCATGCATGTCTCGATGCGCGAGCTGAAGGAGAGCCGGCGCGACCTGCTGGGCCTTGCACCCGCGCATCTCCTGCTGACCGGCCTGATCAGTGCCGGCGCCCTCGCCATGATCGGCATAGACTGGGCCATCGCGCTCGCCGTCGGGCTCAGCCTCGGTCTCTCCTCCACCGCGGTCGTGGCCCGCATTCTCACCGAACGGGGACAGAACTCCTGCCCCATGGGCCGGGCGGCGACACACGTCCTGATCTTCCAGGACATGGTGGCCATCTTCCTCATGATCTTCGCGACTTCGCTCGGCGGAGAAGAGTCCGGCCCGACCGGCCTTGCGGGCTTCATCTCGACCCGCCTGCTCGACGGCGCGAACCTCCCGCTGGCCATCTCGCTTGGGCTCTCCCTCGTACAGGCAGGCCTTGCCTTCTTCGCGGCGGTCCTGGCCGGCAAGTATCTGATTGACCCGATCTTCCGTACGCTTGCCGTCATCCGCAACGAGGAGGCCTTCACCGCCTTCACGCTCCTGTTCGTGCTGGCCGCCGCCTGCGCGACGGCGATGACCGGCCTGTCGCTGACGCTCGGTGCCTTCCTCGCCGGCCTCGCGGTCTCGGGCACGCCCTACCGGCACGAAGTACAGACCGAGATGGCGCCGTTCCGCAGCCTGCTCCTCTCCTTCTTCTTCATGGCCATCGGCCTGTCGATCGACATGCCGGCCCTGATGCGCAACCTGCCGCTCGTCCTGCTGGCGGCCGGCGGCCTCCTGGCGCTGAAGACCGTGCTCGGCTATGCCGCCGCGCGCCTCAACGGCTGGAGCGTGCCGGGGGCGGTTCAACTCGGCTTCCTTCTGGCGCAGGGATCGGAATTCACGCTCGTCGTGCTGTCACTCGGCGCGATCATGACCGGCATGCCGGCCGCGCTGATGGGCAGCGTCGTGGCCGCCGTTGCCCTGTCGCTGGCGCTTGCTCCGGTCTGGGCTGGACTTGGCGGACGGCTCTCCCGCACCATCGCCCACCGCGCGCATATCGATATGACCGAGACCAGCGCACCGGGCCCGGCCCTCGACCAGCCGGTGATCGTGGCGGGCATGACCCAGACCGGACGTCTGGCCATCGACGCCCTGCACGATCACGGAATCCCCTATCTCGCTACCGAGTTCGATCCGGACCGCATGCTGCGCGCCGTCGCCGACGGCTACCATGTCTCGTTCGGCGATGCGTCCAACATGAAACTGATCGAGGCCATCGGCGGCAACCAGGCCCGGGCGCTGGTGCTCGGCCTGCCGCGCTATGAGGTCTCGCGCGATGTCACACCGACGATCAACCGGCGCTTCCCGAACCTCAAACGCTTCGTCACCGTGGATTCGCCGGAAGAGTTCGACCGC
This sequence comes from Hyphomonas sp., assembly GCA_041398365.1. Lineage (GTDB taxonomy): Bacteria > Pseudomonadota > Alphaproteobacteria > Caulobacterales > Hyphomonadaceae > Hyphomonas. Next base: position 221,188 of record JAWKUV010000001.1, read on the forward strand.
TACAGTGCGCTCGGCATCCGCACCCATCTGGGCGGCGGCCAGCCGCACGGGATCGAGATGGTGATCGATATGCTGACCGCCCTCGGCGTGCCGGAAGACAGGGTCAGCGCCTGGCTGAGCCACGAGACCGAGCGGTACGCCATCGGCGAAGCCAAACCGGCCGAAGGCGGTGACGATCTCGACCCGGCCGAGACGGATATCAGCAAGGCCGCCTGAACCGGCCGGACTTTGCAAGGGGTGGAATTTGCGCCGAATGGGGTTTATAGGCATGTCCTTCCCCTAGGAGAGCAGATATGCGCATTGGCGTTCCAACAGAAATCAAGAAGCAGGAATCTCGTGTCGGCCTGACGCCGGAAAGCGTCGGCGAACTGGTTCGCGCAGGCCATGAGGTCAGCGTCCAGTCCGGCGCCGGCCTCGGTTCCGGCATCGCCAATGAGGCCTACACGGCCGTGGGCGCAAAAATCCTGCCGGATGCGGATGCGGTGTTCAAAGCTGCCGAACTGATCGTGAAGGTGAAGGAGCCCCAGCCGGAAGAGACCGCGCGCCTCACGCCCGCCCACACGCTGTTCACCTATCTCCACCTCGCGCCCGATCCGGTCCAGGCCGAAGGCCTCAAGAAATCGGGCTGCCTCGCCATCGCCTATGAGACCGTCACCGACGACCAGGGCGGCCTGCCCCTGCTCCGTCCGATGAGCCAGGTCGCCGGACGCATGTCGATGCAGGTTGCCGCCTGGGCCCTGATGCGCACGAAGCGCGGCCGCGGCATCCTGCTGGGCGGCGTGCCGGGCGTCACGCCCTCCAAGGTCGTCATCATCGGCGGCGGCGTCTCGGGCACCCATGCCGCCGAGATCGCGGTCGGCATGCGCGCCGACGTTACCGTCTTCGATCGCAACAACCGCCGCCTCGACGAACTCGACTCCGAGTTCCGCGGCAGCCTGAAGACCATGTATTCCACCTCGCACTCGCTCGCCGAGGCCATCAAGGATGCAGACCTCGTCATCGGCGCGGTCCTGATCCCCGGCGCCGCCGCGCCAAAACTCATCAGCCGCGACCAGCTGAAGACGATGAAGCCCGGCGCGGTGCTGGTCGATATCGCCATCGACCAGGGTGGCTGTTTCGAGACCAGCCACGCCACCACGCACGAAGACCCGATCTATGAAGTCGACGGCGTGCTGCACTATTGCGTCGCCAACATGCCGGGCGCCGTGCCGCGGACGTCCACCTATGCGCTGAACAACGCCACCCTGCCCTTCGTGATGCAGATCGCGAACCTCGGTGCGCGCGAGGCAATCAATGCGAACCCGCACCTCGCCAACGGCCTCACCGTCGATGCCGGAAAGATCGCGCACGAAGCCGTCGCCCGCGACCTCGGTGAAGAATACGTCCGCCCGGACTGGCTGAAGGCCTGACCGGTCAGAAGCTGAGCGTGCCGGCACCGTTCATGATCGCCACGTGCATCTTGCTCGCACCGACGATCTCGACGCCGTCGATCAGGTCCTCGGCCGTATAGCCGCGCGACTTCACGCAGGGCGGACAGGCCCAGATCTCGCCGCCCCGGGCCTGGAAGTCGGTCAGCAGCGTCGCCAGCGGGTCGAGCGGATTGATCCGGGCAAGGTCTGCCGCCCGCTTCCGCACGAGGTCGACGCCTGATGCCGTAAGGAAAAGCGCAACCTTCTGTCCCGCGGTGATCCCGCCGCAGGCGATGACCAGCGCGACCGACGAGAGTTCGCTTTCGATCCCCTTGGTGAGGAGGATCACGAGTTCTTTCTTCGTATCCATGTTACCGTCTTTCAACTTGCTGTTAGGATGCACCGGTCTTATCCAGCCTGCCGCCCGGGGTCTTTCCCCGTGCGGATGGATTTCTTGATCGGAAATCCGGGGAGGTCCGTAGGAGCATAGGCATGCAGGGCAAGGACGCGCTGTCTGCAGTTCTGAGAGGCGTCCGCCTGACGGGCGGCGTCCAGTTCTGCTTCATGCCGGCAGGTGCGTGGCGCACCGACGACCGGACGCGGCTGGGCGAAATCGCCGGCCCGGTACGCGGTGTGATCCCCTTCCACATCATGGCGGAAGGCCGCTGCTGGATACGCTGTCAGCAGCGCGAGGAGTATCTCGAACCCGGCGATGTCGTCATGTTCCCGCTCGGCTGTGCCCACCAGCTGGGCGCTGGCAGCGGCGACACGCCGCTCAATCCGCTGGGAGACCTCCCGCAGGCCCCGTGGGACCATGTGCCCATCCTGAAATATGGCGGCGATCAGGACCGTGTGCGGATGATGTGCGGATTTCTTGCCTGCGACGCGATGGAATTCCAGCCGATCCGGGACACAATGCCTGAGATGATCCTTGTGCGCACCCGCGATCCGTCCGAAGCCGGATGGCTTGGTGCCGCCGTGGATCAGATCATTATCGAAACGGACCAGCCGAGCGCTGGCGGCCAAACCGTGCTGGAACGGCTGACCGAAATGATGTTCGTCGAATTGCTGCGGCGGGAAGTCACCGCGGCCGCCGACGCATCCGAAGGCTGGCTCGCGGCCCTGTCCGATCCGGCCATCGGACGCTGCCTGTCGGCCATCCACGAGAACCCGTCACATGACTGGACGATAGACGAACTCGCCCACATTGCCGGGGCTTCGCGCAGCGTTCTGTCGGAACGGTTCCAGGCGCTGCTCGGCGCGCCGCCCGTGCGTTATGTCCGCAACTGGCGCCTGCACCTCGCCTCACGCAAGCTGCTCGAGACCCAAGAGCCGATTGCCGCCATCGCGTTCGATGCCGGTTATTCGACCGAGGCAGCCTTCAACCGCGCCTTCAAATCCTGCTTTGGCGACACACCGGCCGCCTGGCGCGCGGCGCGCACGCCCGGCAGGCGTCAGGCGTAACAGGCACGAACTTCTTCCAGCCAGCTGAGGCGGGCGAGCAGCATGGTGTGCGCCCCCGATACCGCCAGGGCTTCGACGGTTTTCCCGTTCGCCTTCAACTGGTCGCGGATCACAGCGGTACGGGTGGCTGCAGCGTGCGTGGCCGCCATCATCCGCTCGATGACCGGGCCGCACTCTTCCGGCGCGAGCACGTTGAAAAAGTTCAGGCGTGTACGGATCGGGTCGGCCGCCGGCTCGCCGATCCAGTCAGGCACGTCCCTGAGCCAGGCCTGTGCTGCCCGCCTGCCAGCTGGCGTTGCCTCGATCTCCTTCGAGCCCCTGCCATCGGATTCGACATCGCGGCGGCTCAGCAGGCCGCGGTCCGTCATCCGCCGGATCAGGGGATAGATAGAGCCCGTACTGGCATGCCAGGTCGAGGTCAGCGATTCCTCGAACTGCTTGCGGATACTGTAGGCCGTGCAGGGCCCTTCCCGCACGATCAGCGCGAGGACGCAGGCTTCCAGCTCCGTCAGGTTTTTCCGGTCTTCCATGTCTGTGCTTGCCATTCTTCCTCGTCCGGCCTTATTTAGTGCGAATCGCACTATTTGAGGACCTGATCTACCATGCCCGAGGCAAAGCCGGTGAAAAAGTTCGCGACCTGGGGACTCTGGGCGCTTCCCTTGCTGTTTCCGATCGTCCTGCCGGGCGTTGGCGCACTCGTCTCGCTGCTGGTTGTGGTTCTCGCCCTGATCTTCCACAAGGACGCGCGGCGCGCGACCCTGCGCTGGTGGGGCGACAATCCGGCCGGCCTCATTGCGCTTGGCATCGGCGCGGGCATCGTCATCCATTTCGGGTTTTCGACCCTGGTCGAGCCGCTGATCCAGACCCTCCTCAACGAGGAAATCGACCTCAGCAATTTCGACGGGCTCAAGGGCAATCTTGCGAACTATCTCATCATGCTGGCCATCGGCATCTTCTTCGGCGGGTTTGCCGAAGAGCTGATCTTCCGCGGATTTGTCGTCGGCTGGGGTGCGCGCCTGTTCGGCGGCGGCGCCGCTGTCCTGGTCGTTCTGTCCGCGATCGTCTTTGGCGCGGCGCATTTGTACCAGGGCCCTTCCGGCATGGTCGCGACCGGACTCATCGGCCTTCTGTTCGGCGTGATCTATCTCATGTCGGGCCGCCGGCTGATGGCCTGCATGCTGGCCCACGCGACGCTGGATATTCTCGGCATTACCGAACTCTATGTCGGCCATGCCTTCCTGCCGCCGCTGATCGGCGGCTAGGCACTTACCCGGTCACCAAAGCGAAAAGCCGGGCCTCGCATCAGCGGGGCCCGGCTTGACGGTACCTGATCAAAAACATGTGACCGGAGCCTGCCGGCGCTGACCTCAGCTGGTCAGCGCGGCAATCGCATCATCGATCGTGGCGCGGGGCCGGTCGAGGATGGCGCCGATCTGGGCGCGCTGTTCGATGGCGAGCCAGAGGCCGAGCACTTCGACGTCCACGACGCGCCATTCGCCCTCACGGGCGATCACGCGCCAGCGGACGGTCATCGGATCCTCGCCCCTCTGGCTGATCCGGGTCTCGACGACGGAATCGGTCGGGCTGCGGTCCTTCGAGCCGAGCACCTCGATCCGGGCGTCCCGGAACTTGTCGGCATTGTCCCGGAATGTATCAGCGAGGAAATCGCGCAGGGCCGCGGTGAAACGATCCTGCTCGGCGGCGCTGACCGTACGGACATGCTTGCCGAGCGCGAAACGGGCAACGGCCGCGACGTCGATAGACCGGGTAAAGGCATCCTCACCTTTTACCGGATCTGTAATTTCTGCAGCAGCTCCCGCGATAAGCGCTTCCGCTTCCGGGCTGGCAAGCGCGGGCAAAGGCGCAAGCGCGATTGCTGCGGATGCGAAGAGTATGCGTAACATGTGACACTGTCCTTCGGGTCTGTCTGACCCCTACATATGACGTGCCACCCCACCGGGTTCCCATCTTTACCATATATCAATCATACATTTTTCGCATGGCCCCGGAGCCTTGAAATCCACAATTCCGGAACGGGCGATGCTTCTGTGCCACACCGGGACAAATGAGGCTGGCGCAACAGCCGGTGGTGCGCGCTGTGGGACTCGAACCCACACTCCCGAAGGATGGGGATTTTAAGTCCCCTGTGTCTACCATTCCACCAAGCGCGCATCCCCGGCTGGTCGCCTTTGTGGCATACACGCCCAATCCGTCACAATCCCATGTGTCATCATGCGCCCGCAGGCGTTTTCCCGTTGACGGACGGCACGGCCGGCGCACCCTCAGGCACCGCAAACATTCCTGGATTTTCCGATGGCAACCCGAACCGCTCCGATCCGCCTTGCCGCTGCTTGCCTGGCTATCCTGCTCGCCGCTTCCCCGTCCCTCGCCGAAGGCCCGATGCCGGCCCCGAAGCTCAGCGCGACGGCGACTGCGATCACCGACGACACGACCTATCTCCGCAGCGCGCCCGCACCGGACTACTGGGCCTTCGCGCCCTTCGTGAAGCCGCAATTCACCAATTCTGCCTGCTCCATCGCCTCAGTGACCAGCGCCCTGAACGGACTGCGCGGTCTGCCGGTCCTGGCTGAAACCTCCATCGTCACGCAGCCCGGCCTGCTGGAGATCACCGGCGACCCGGTCTGGGCCGATGTATCGGCCGAAGGCGGCGACGGCGTCACCTTCGACCAGCTCGTGAGCTTCACGAACGAGGCCCTCGCCGCCTCCGGCATGGACGGCTACTCGACCGAAGTGTTCCACCCGGCCGCCGCCGATGAAGGCGCGCTGGCGACCATGCGTGCCATGCTCGTCGCCAACGAGGTCTCGGCCGAGGATGCCATCCTCGTCTACTTCAACCAGGGCGTCGTGACCGGCGACTGGGACGGGCCGCACGTCTCGGTCATCGGCGCCTATGACGCCGAGAATGACCGCGTGCTCGTTCTGGAAGTCGACCAGGAATGGTATATCCCCTACTGGACGGCGGCGCAGGTCCTGCTGGCCGCCATGGTGAAGCCCACCGGCCCGGAACACACCGGCCTCGAAGGCCAGACCGGCGGCTTCGTCCACATCCTGAAGTGATTGCCTGACCCTCCGGGGCTGGACTTGTCCGTCCCTGCCGGGCGATGCTGCCCGCTGACCCGCCAGTTGGCCGGGAGGAGGAGATCATGCTCAGAGCTTTGCCTTTTCTCTGGTTCATCGTTGCCGGTATCGGCGCAGCGGGCCAGCTCTTTGCCGGAAACCTCGCCGGCGATCCCGGGACGTTGATGAGCACGGCGTCCTCGGCCCTGACCGGAGCCGTGAGCGCCATTGTCTGCGCGCTCGTCTATCTGCTGATCCAGCGGACGCGCCCGTCCACGGCCGTTGCCATCATCGGCTACAGCCATCTCTTCCTGGGCGTCGCCGCCCGGCTCACCCAGACCTTGGGCGACATGGAGCGCAACCGCTACCTCTCCGGTGTGGGCACGGCCGACTACACGAGCATGGGCTTTGCCTACACCGCCGCCGGTCTTGCGAGCCTGCTCAGCGGCGTGGTTTTCATCCTCGCCCTCATCGTGGCGCTGAACTCGCACCACGAGAGGCCGGAAGACGTTTTCTAGGCGACGCGCTCGAACACGGCCGCAAGGCCCTGCCCGCCACCGATACACATGGTCTCGACACCATAGCGCGCCTCACGGCGATCCATCTCGCGCAGCAGCGTCGTCAGGATACGGACGCCCGTACAACCGACCGGATGGCCGAGCGAAATACCCGAACCATTGACGTTCAGCCGCTCCATGTCGCCATCGCTGAAGCCGAGCGCCTTGGTGCAGGCGAGCACCTGCGCAGCGAAGGCCTCGTTCAGTTCGAACAGGTCGATATCCTTCAGTTCGAGACCTGCGCGCTTCATCGCCTTTTCCGACGACGGCACTGGACCGATACCCATGACTTCCGGGCCGACACCGGCAACAGACCAGGAGACCAGCCGGCCGAGCGGCTTCAGGCCGTATTTGTCGGCCATCTCGCGCGTGCAGACGATACAGGCCGCCGCGCCATCGTTCTGGCCCGACGCATTGCCCGCCGTCACGGTCGCATCCGGGTCCTGTTTGCCGCGGATGGGTTTCAGCGATGCGAGTTTCTCGACGGTCGAGTCGGCGCGGACGTGCTCGTCCGTGTCGATCACCGTGTCGCCCTTGCGGCCTTTCACCGTAAACGGAATGATCTCCTCGGCAAACTTGCCGGAGGCCTGCGCCGCCGCGGCCTTCTTGTGGGATTTATAGGCAAACTCGTCCTGCGCCTCGCGCGTGATCTGGTAATCGCGGCGAAGGTTCTCGGCCGTCTCGATCATGCCGCCCGGCACCGGGTGGAACTTGCCGCCCGCGGTATAGCGCCCACGCGACAGGCCGTCATGCAGCATCAGGCCATCGCCCTTGATGTCCCAGCGCATGTCGATCGAGAAGAACGGCGCATTCGACATGCTCTCGGCCCCGCCCGCGATGACAAGGTCGTTCGCGCCCGAGCCGACCTGCATCACGGCATTGATCACCGCCTGCAGGCCCGAACCGCAGCGCCGGTCGATCTGGTAGCCGCCGGTGCCCGTGGTGAGGCCGGCATCCAGTGCCACCATGCGCCCGAAAGCCGGTGCCTCCATGGTCGGATAGCATTGCGCGAAGATACAGTCTTCCACCACTTCGGGCGGTAGGCCGGTGCGCTTCATCAGCTCACTGATGACCTGCGCGGCGAGCACATGCGCGTGCACGGTCTTGAAGCTGCCACCGAAGCCGCCGACGGCGGTCCGGACGGGTTCGCAAATGACGACGTCTCTCATGGTCTTATCCTTGCTGGTCGCGGCCGCGGGCAGTCACCTGTTTGCGGGCCTCCTCGACGGCGTCGGCCGTCACCGAATTTGCGTGCTCGATCGAGCGGCGGACTTCTTCCTTCATGCCCTGCGCGAAGGTCATGCCGAAGCCGTCGTCGATCAGCGCCTTGTATTTCTTCAGCAGGACCGGCTGCGTGCCGCACATTTCATGCGCGAGCTTCAGGGCTGCGGGTACAAGCTCGTCGGCTTTGTAGACGCGGTTGACGAGACCCCAGCGCTCGGACGTCTCGGCGTCGATGAAATTGCCGGTGAAGGACAGCTCCTTGGCGCGGCTGATGCCGATCAGGCGCGACAGCTTCTGAGACAGGCCCCATCCCGGCACGATGCCGACACGGGCATGCGTGTCGGCGAATTTCGCATTCTCCGAGGCAAGCAGCACGTCGCACATCAGGGCGAGTTCGAACCCGCCGGTGATCGCAAAGCCATTGATCGCGCCGATGATCGGCCAGGGATAGGCTTCCAGCGCGGCCAGCATGTTGATCGACTTGGAATCCTCATCCGCGCCGAGCGCAAAGCCCGTCTGCCCGGCTTCCTTGAGGTCGATCCCGGCGGTGAAGGCGCGGCCCTTGCCCGTCAGGACAACGGCGCGGATCTCCGTGTCGTCCTTCAGTTCGTTGAACACACGCACGATCTCGGCGCGCAGGGCCCGGTTGAGCGCGTTCAGCGCATCCGGACGGTTCAGCGTCACGAGAGCGACAGGGCCGTCGCGTTCCACAAGAATGATGTCTTCAGCCAAGGCGGCCTCCCGATAGTTTTGAATGAAGCGGATGGTGGCGGGCTAATGCCTCACCGCGCGTTTGCGGAACATGTTCACGATGGCGATGCCCAGCGCAACGAGCGCAATCACCGCAGCCAGGAAGAACAGGCCGAACTTCAGCGGCGTCAGCCATTCCTTCGCGTCCAGGACATCAGCCCGTCCTGACAGGGCGAGCGCCTGCACTGTGTTCTCGGTCAGGTCGACGATGATCGTGCCGAAGGCAGGCAGCGCAGCCGCCTTCCCGAGGCTTCCGAAGAAGCGCATCGCCATGCCGGCGAGGAAACCCCCATAAACAAGCGGATAGGCCGTATCGAGAAAGACGGTGACACGGAAATGCATCTCACGCTGCGCATCGCTCATCGCGGCGAGCACTTCATGCGCCTGTTTGCCGGAGGAAATGAAGTCGAGATAGGTGCCGCCGATGGCGTCCTGGAAATAGCGGAAACCGAAGAAGATCACAAACTGCAGGACGAACAGCGTCCATAGGACGGGAGTACGGGTCAGGAAGTTCATGCGCTGGCATCCTCCAGTCTTTCGGGTCTGACGCCCGTTGACGCCACGATCGCCTCCAGCTTCGCGGCAATGTCCTCAATGAGGTCGGGATGGATCGTGGAGGCCACGAGATGAACGCCGTTGTCGCCGAGCGACCGGAACCAGGGATAGGAGCCGAACGAAACCTCCGGCATTTCCTTCGCAAGCGCACCCAGGGGTTCTGCAATGTCCCCTTCCCTGAGGCCAATCCCGCGGATGGTGACCTTGTGCACGACGGCGCCCGTCTCAAGCCGCGGACCGATGTCTTCCAGCATCGCGCGGGCAACCTGCGGCACGCCCGCCAGCGTGAACACGTTTTCTGTCTGGAAGCCTGGCGCACCGGATACCGGATTGGCCACAAGGCTCGCCCCGTGCGGCACGCGCGCCATGCGCCGGCGGGCCGGCGTGTACTCCGTACCCATCGCCTTGTAGCGCTCGGCCAGCATGGCAGTCACTTCCGGGTGCTCCGAAATGCCGACCCCGAACGCCTTGGCGATGGCATCGGCGGTGATGTCGTCATGCGTCGGGCCGATGCCGCCCGTGGTGAAGACATAGGTATACTTTGCGCGCAGCTCGTTCACGGCCGCGACGATCTCGTCCTCGACGTCCGGCACGGTCCGGCACTCGCGCACGGGGATGCCCAGCGGCGCCAGGTAGGTCGCGATCTGCTGCAGGTTGATGTCACGGGTCCGCCCGGAGAGCAGTTCGTCCCCGATCAGGAGCACGGCGGCGGTGGGCAGGGTCTTGTCCATGGTGCAGCACATTGCCCAATCCCCATGGCTTCGCAAGGCTCACCGCGAGGCAATCGGCGACCCTGTACTGGGTGCCAAGGGTGGAAATTTCCCCCATTTGCTGCCACATTGGGCCCCAAGACCAGAAAGATCCGAAATGACCGAGACAAATCTCCTCCTGCCCATGCGCACGGGCGAAATCCGCATCCACGATGCCGAAGGCTTCGCGGGCATGCGCCGCGCCGGGCGTCTCGTGGCCGAATGCCTCGACATGCTGGTGCCGGAGGTAAAGCCGGGCGTGACCACCGAACACCTGGACAACCTGATCCGGGAATTCGTGATGGACCACGGCGCGACCTCCGCGACGATCGGCTATCGCGGCTACCGCCACGCCTCCTGCATCTCGGTCAACCATGTCATCTGCCACGGCATTCCGGGGCCGAAACCCTGAAGGATGGCGACATCGCCAACATCGACGTGACGCTGATCATTGACGGCTGGCATGGCGACCACTCGCGCATGTACGGCGTCGGCGAGGTGAAGCGGAAGGCCGAGCGCCTGATGGAAGTCACCTATGAAGCCATGATGGCCGGCATCGCGCAGGTGAAGCCCGGCGCCCGTTTCGGCGATATCGGCGGCGCGATCAGCGAGATCGCCCGCAGGAGCCGCCTTTCTGTGGTCGAGGACTTCTGCGGCCACGGTCTCGGCCGCCTCTTCCATGACGAGCCGAACGTGATCCACTCGTCGGATTACAATACCGGCCCGGAACTGAAGCCCGGCATGTTCTTCACCATCGAACCAATGCTGAACCTTGGCCGCCGCGACGCTGCGATTCTGCCGGATGGCTGGACCGCCGTGACCCGCGACCGCCAGCTCTCGGCCCAGTTCGAGCACTCGGTCGGTGTTACCGAGACCGGCGTGGAGATCTTCACGTCCTCCCCGAAAGGCTGGCACGAGCCCTTCAAGGTCAAATCCGGCGCCTGACGCCGCTTTTGAACCGGCCGGATTCGTGGTTTCTCCAAAGGGGTGAAACCAGACTCCGGCGATCAACCTCACTGGCAGGGCCATCGAGAGCGGCTGCGCGGCAAGCTGCTCGAACGCGGCGCGTCGGCGCTGGCCGACGACGAGATCCTCGAAGTCCTGCTCATGGCCTTCATCCCGCGCCGGGACGTGAAGCCCATCGCGAAGACGCTGGAAGCAAAGTTCGGCTCCCTCTCCGGCGTGCTCGCCGCCCCGGTCGCCGATTTCGCGAAGGTCGACAGCATCGGCGAGACGGTCGCGGCATATCTGAAGGTTGTGGCCGAACAGCAGAGCCGCGCAAGCCTGCAGGAAATCAGCCGGCGCGAAGTGATCTCGTCCTAGTCCGCCCTACTCGCCGATGTCCGCCGCGAACTGCAGCACGAGACCCGCGAACAGTTCCGCGGCCTCTTCCTCGACCGCAAGAACCAGCTGATCGCCGACGAGGTCATGAGCCGCGGCACGGTGGATCACGCGCCGGTCTATCCGCGCGAGATTGCCCGCCGGGCCCTCGAACTCGCCGCCTCCAGCCTGATCCTGATCCACAAACACCCGTCCCGCGACACGACGCCCTCGCGTGCCGACATCGACATGACGCGCGAGATCATCGACGCCCTCATTCCCTTCGAGATTGAGGTCCACGACCACCTGATAGCGGGAACAGGCGGCGTTACCAGCTTCCGGACGGCCGGGCTCATCTAACGTTACGTGACGATAAGACTTGCAGAGGGCGCGGGCACGGCTACCGTAGCACCGACGGCAGCCTGCGCCCGGTGAGAAGCGCGGCGCCGCAACGGAGGAGACTGCATGAGCGATACTACCGCAGGCCAGGCGGCACAGCCTGGCCACATCACCGGCTTCGGCTCGCGCGGCTACAGGATGTACGTCCTGCTCTCGCTCATGGTGGTCTACACCCTGAACTTCATCGACCGGTCGCTGATCGGCGTGGTCGGCCAGCCGATCATGAACTCGTTCGGCCTTAACGACGCGCAATGGGGCCTGCTCAACGGCCCGCCCTTCGCCCTGTTCTATGCCCTGATGGGTATTCCGATCGCCATGTGGGCCGACCGCGGCAACCGCGTGTTCATCATCGGCCTTTGCATTGTCATCTGGTCGATCATGACCGCGCTCTGCGGCCTTGCTGCCGGCTTCCTCTGGCTGCTTCTTTTCCGGGTCGGCGTCGCCATTGGCGAAGCTGGCTGCACGCCGCCGGCCAATTCGCTGATCACGGATTATTTCCCGCCCAAGAGCCGCGCCAACGCGCTCGGCATCTATTCCATGGGCGTCACCATCGGCGGCGTCCTCGCCCAGTTGTTCGGCGGCATGATTGCCTCGATCAAGGGCCCGTCCATGGGCGCCTGGCTCGACTCGCTCGGCCTCGGATTCATGTTCCACGGCATCCAGTGGGAGAATGTCGAGGGCTGGCGCATCGCCTTCGTCGTCATCGGCACGCCAGGCGTACTGATCGCCCTGCTGATCTGGCTGACCGCAAAAGAACCCCCGCGCGGCTATTCCGACCCGCCCACGAATCATGTGGAGAAAGCCGGCTTCTTCGAAGCCTTCCGCGAATTCTCGCGCAAGCCGACCTTCTGGACGCTATCGCTCGGTGCCGCTTTCGTGGCCTTCGTCGGCTATGGCCTGTTCGCCTTCCAGACGCCCTTCCTGATGCGCGTGCACGGCGTCAGCCTGCATGACGCCGCCGTGAAGTTCGGCGCGCCCCTCTCCGCCGTTGCGGCGTTCGGCACGTTCATGGGCGGCTTCCTGTCGGAAAAGCTTTCGCACCGCTTCCCCAGCGTGCCGGCCTGGCTGCCGGGCGTCGGCCTCCTGATCGCTGTGCCGGCTTATGCCGTCGCGTTCCTGACCTCGTCGCTGACCATCGCGCTCGTGTTCTGGGTCGTCGCCGCGATCACGCACTATGCCTATCTCGGCGCACAATACACGGTCGGCACCGCCATCGTCAGCCCGCGTGCCCGCGCCACCACGATCTCGGTCCTGCTTTTCATCGTCGCCCTGATCGGTAACGGCATCGGCCCGATGTTCACCGGCTGGATGAGTACGCACTTCATGACATCGAGCCTGAAGGCCCAGGGCCTTGGCGACCAGATCGCCACGTTCGAACCGAAACTCTGCGGTCCGGGCATCGCACAGCTCGGTGATGCCGGCCCGGCGCTCTGCTCGGCCTATGCCGAGGGCCTGCGGCACTCCATGGTGGCCACGGTGACGATCTTCATCATCGCGGCGGTCTGCTATTTCCTTGCCGCCCGCACCTTCCAGCGCGACCGCTACAACCCGGCCGCACCTTCCGCATAAGGACCATCCCTCAACCCCGGCTCACTGACAGGAGACGCCCATGACCGACGCCGCCGCAGCCCGACCGGGACACGAAACAGGATATGGCAGTTCAGGCTATCGCGCCTACGTACTGAGCGCCTTGCTCGTCGTCTACATCTTCAACTTCATCGACCGGTCGATCTTTGCGATCCTGACAGAGCCGATGAAGACCTCGCTGAAGCTTGAAGACTGGCACATGGGCGTGCTCGGCGGGCTTGCCTTTGCGATCTTCTACACGACGCTCGGTATCCCGATCGCGCGCCTTGCCGAACGGCGCAGCCGGATCGGCATCATCGTCATCTCGCTCACCCTGTGGAGCCTGATGACCGTGCTGTGCGGCTTTGCCGTCGGCTTCATGTCCCTGTTCGCCTTCCGCCTGATGGTTGGTGTCGGCGAAGCCGGCTGTACGCCGCCTGCCCAGTCCGTGATCGCCGATTATTTCAAGCCCTCCAGCCGCGCCACAGCCGCCTCGATCTACGCGCTCGGCGTCCCGCTCGGCGGCATGATTGCCGGCCTTGCGGGCGGACCGATCAACGATTACGTGACCGGCCACAACGTTCACGCCCTGCTCGACGGATGGGGCTGGACCTGGGCGCGCGACGCCATCGACTGGGAAAGCATGGAAGGCTGGCGCATCGCCTTCGTCGCCGTCGGCCTGCCGGGCGTGCTCATTGCCGTCCTGATCGGCATGACCATCAAGGAACCGCCGCGCGGCTATACCGACCCGCCCTCCGCCGCGAAGGTTGACCGGCAGAGCTTTGCCGCGGCTGTGCGTACCCTGATGAAGAAGCCCGCCTATGTGCACGTCGTTGCCGGGGCGGCCATCGCCTCCTTCGCCGGCTATGGCATCGCGCAGTTCTCGACCTCGTTCCTGCGCCGTACCCATGGCCTCACCCTCACCGAGGCCGCGCTGATCTTCAGCCTCGTCATCGGCCTCATGGCGGCCATCGGCGTGTTCCTGTCGGGTTTCCTCGCCGACAAGCTGTCCGTGCGCCATCCGAAGGCCCTCTCGTGGATGCCGGCGCTCGGCATGGGTCTCTCCGTGCCGCTCTACTGGCTCGGCTACCTCGCCCCGACCGTGCCGCTGATGCTGCCGCCGCTGATGGCTGCCGCGACGCTGCATTATTTCTATCTCGGGCCGATGTATGCGGTCTCCACAGGCGTTGCCGATGCGCGAACGCGGGCCACCGCCGTCGCGCTGACACTCTTCGCCGTGAACCTGATCGGCATCGGCCTCGGCCCGACCCTGATCGGCTTCCTGTCGACCTTCCTGAAAACGGTCCTGCTCGGCGGCTATGATCTCGGCCTGACGCTGAAGATGTGCAAGGACGTGGCGGTGCTTGAAGCAGAGGCCGCCGCCGCCTGCACCAGCGCCAATGCCCGCGGCCTGCAATGGTCGATCATCCTTTTCGCCACGCTCTACGGCTGGGCGGCCCTGCATTATCTGTGGGCCGGCAAGACGCTCCTGCGTGACATGATCGGCAAGGCAGCTTAATCGGGCTGCATGGCCGTCTACACGCAGGTTTCCGACGAGGCGCTCGCCGCCTTCCTCGCCGAATACGATCTCGGCGCCCCGCTGTCCTTCAAGGGCATTGCCGAGGGCGTCGAGAACTCGAACTATTACCTGGAGACGGAAAAAGGCCGCTACATCCTCACCCTGTTCGAGAAACGGGTGAACGCAGCCGACCTGCCCTATTTCGTTGCCTTGAAGCAGCACCTCGCGTCCAGGGGCTTTCCCTGTCCGGAGCCGATCCCGGCCCGCGACGGCGCCGCCCTGCGCACGCTGGAAGGACGCCCGGCACTTGTCATCTCCTTCCTCGAAGGCCTCTCGCCCCGCCGTCCAAACGTCGCCCAGTGCCGCGGCCTCGGTGAAGGCATGGCGCGCATGCACCTCGCCCTCGCCGACTTCGAGATGGTGCGCGAAAACAGCCTCGGCCCCGCCGCTTGGCCGCGCCTCTGGGCCGGCCGCGAAGCCGATGCCGACGCGCTACAGCCCGGCCTCGGCGCGCTGATCTCCGGCGACCTCGCCGAAATCGCCGCCGCTAAGCCGCAATCCCTCGTCCTGCCGCGCGGCACGATCCATGCCGACCTCTTCCCAGATAATGCCTTCTTCCTCGGCGACACGTTCACCGGCGCCATCGACTTCTACTTCGCCTGCACCGACGCGCTCGCCTACGACCTCGCCGTCTGCCTCAATGCCTGGGCTTTCGAGGATGGCGGCGGGGCCTCGCTAGACTACAACTTCTCGAAGGGCGCGGCCCTGATCGCCGGCTATGAAAGCGTCCGCCCGCTGGAGCCGGCAGAGCGCGAGGCGCTGCCCGTGCTTGCCCGCGGCGCGGCCCTGCGTTTCTTCCTCACCCGTTTCGTCGACTGGTACTCGACGCCCGCCGGTGCCCTCGTAAGGCCCAAAAACCCCCTCGAATATGCCGGACGGCTGGCCTTTCATCGCAAGGTGAAGACAGCGGAAGGCTACGGGGCATGAGCGAAGCGGCAGGCAGCGGCACGGAAGATCCGGCCCTGCCCGCCTATGCCGGACCGGTCGAACGGCGTCGCTTCCGGCGCATCAAGCTCGGACTCTTCCTCTCCTCCATGGCCGCCTGTCTGGGCGTGACCCTTCTGGGCATCGCCTCAACAGCAATGATCCGCCTATCGCTCGGTTTGGCGGGCGCGGCGAACCATTACGAGCTGTTCGGCGGCAACAGTTTCGTAAACGGGGCCAGCGGCGGCGCCCTTCTTGCGGCCTACAATTTCTTCCTCTTCTTCATCACCGTGCCCGCCGCGTGGCTGGCGCTCGGCCTCTCCATCGGGCGCTTCCCCTATCGCGGTATCGTCGCGCGCAAGCCCTACGTCCGTTGGGCGACCATCTGGGGCGCGATCCTTGTCGGCGGCACGACCGGCCTGTTCGGCTTCCTGTCAGGCCCGCTTCATGGCCTGGGCGCCCTCTTCTCCGGCGTCCTGATCGGCGCATCGGCCGGCGCCGTCTGCGGCCTGCTTTTCTACGCCATCGTCAAACCGGCCAACCAGCTCTCCGATGTGGATGTCAGCGTCTTCTGACACGGCGCTTCGACGCATTTGATTTCTACTTATGGGATTGTATATTCCTCCTCAAATAGAGGGGCATGCCGATGAGCCGGATTGCTTCGATGCTTGCAGGGACAATGCTCGTTCTGGTGGCTGGGGCGAGCGCGCAGACCTCCTGTTTCGGATCGAACTGCCCGCCCCCGGATGCCGCCGGTCTCGGCGATGAAGGCTTCTTCGATTTCTACCGGGGCCTCTGGAATTTCGACGTCTATCGCGCCCAGACCCAATGGAACCTGGTGCAGACCGAACCCTTCGAAAGGAACGCACAATGCGTGGCCACCTGCAGGCAGGACTATTTCGCCAATCTCGCCGTCTGCCAGTCCGTGCATGGCATTCCGGAGGAAAACGAGGACCCGGCCAACGCCCAGTCCCGTGTGAATTGCGCCGATGCCATGCGCGAGCAGGAAATCCGCTGCATCCGTCCCTCCACGCTGCTGAACTGCCCGCCCGCCTGACAGGCATCCGGACTATTCTCCACGCTTGACGCTGCAGGCGAAGCCCCGCACCTCAGCCTCATGACCGATACGATCGAAATCTGGACCGATGGCGCCTGCAGCGGCAATCCGGGTCCCGGCGGCTGGGGTGCGCTCCTGCGCTGGAACGGCCACGAGAAAGAACTGCATGGCGGCGACAAGGCCACCACCAACAACCGGATGGAAATGATGGCCGTCATCGAGGCGCTGAACTCGATCAAGCGCCCGTCAAAGATCACGCTTCATGTCGACTCCACCTATGTGAAGGACGGCAAGACCAAGTGGATCCATGGCTGGAAACGCAATGGCTGGAAGACCGCCGACAAGAAGCCGGTGAAGAACCAGGACCTGTGGCTCGCCCTGGAAGCCGCCTGCGCCCCACACGAAATCACCTGGAAATGGGTGAAGGGCCATGACGGCGACCCCGGCAATGAACGCGCCGACGAACTCGCCCGTATGGGTACGGAAGAAGCCCGAGGCCGCTAGGCGAGAAGCGCCACGGCGGCAGACCGGAAGTCTTCCTCGCCCGCCCCGCCCAGTTCGATCACATACTCCGGCGCATCCTCGCGCCGCTTGCGGCTGCGGGCATAGAGCGGGTCGTAGTGCTGCTCAATCAGCTGGCTCGCAAGCTCGGCAAAGGCCCCCTCCGCCGCGAGCGACTTCCATTCGGCAATCGTCTCCTTCGACTGCAGGCGCTTCAGCTTGTCGATGGCCGCCTCCAGCCGCTCAGCATCGCCGATAAAGTCCGCATACGCCTCCAGCAGGAAACCTGTCCGAGCGGCGAGCGGCATCTGCACCTCGATCCGCGGCGCGGCCAGCATGCTCTGCCACAGGCGCCGCGGCACCCGCCGCCGCCCGACCAGCGCCGATTCCGCCTCCACGAAAATCGGCATGTCCGGATCAAAGCGGCGCAGCCGGTCCCATATCTCCGTCTCGAAGATCCGCTGGGCCGGCTGTGTGTCCTCGCCGAAATCGCCGAAGGCCGATCCGCGATGGTTCGCCAGCGCTTCCAAGTCGATCACCTGCCCGCCCGCCTCGGCGATGGCCTTCAGGAGGGCTGTCTTGCCGGTGCCGGTCTGCCCGTCGACCAGGCGCACGGGCAGAAGCGTCTTGTCCTGCTCCAGCCCGGCCACGACTTCCCGCCGCCAGGTCTTGTAGCCGCCCTTCACCACGCCCGTCGGCCAACCCACGGAGGACAGGATCGTCGCCATCGCGTTCGAACGCATGCCGCCCCGCCAGCAATAAACGAGGGGCCGCCAGCTTTTCGGCTTGTCGGCCAGCGCCGTCTCGAGATGCTGCGCGATGTTGCGCGCCACGATGGCCCCGCCCACACGGTTCGCCCGGAACGGGCTCTCCTGCTTGTAAATCGTGCCGACCGTCGCCCGTTCGTCATTCGAGAGCACCGGCAGGCTGATCGCGCCCGGCAAATGGTCGTCGGCAAACTCGGCCGGCGAGCGCACATCAATGATGGCGTCGTAGCGCGCGAGGTTTTCCGGGCTGAGATCGGTGACAGTTTCGAGATACGGCATGTGTAACAGACCTATCAGGTTTTCCGGGCCGCACCAGAGCGCTAGGATGGCGCCGAAACCGGAGATGTTCCATGCCCGACTCGACCGCCGAACCGCGCCTCACGTCCCTCGCCCATGGCGGCGGCTGCGGCTGCAAGCTCGCCCCCAACGTGCTGGCTGATATCCTCTCGGAAATGCCGCTCGCCCTCGGCTCGAAGGACCTGATCGTCGATGCCGGCACCAGCGACGATGCCGCCGTATACCGCATCAACGACACGACCGCGCTGGTGGCCACGACGGACTTCTTCACCCCCGTCGTGGACGATCCCTACACGTTCGGCCGTATCGCCGCGACCAATGCCCTCTCCGATGTCTTCGCCATGGGCGCAAAGCCGATCTTCTCCCTCGCCATTGTCGGCATGCCCATCAACCGGATTTCGCCGGAGACGATCCGCGCCATCCTGTCCGGCGGCCAGTCGGTGGCCGAGGCGGCCGGCGCCCCCATCGCGGGCGGCCATTCCATCGACGCCGCAGAGCCGATCTACGGCCTCGTCGCCATGGGCCTCGTCGATCCTGCCCGCATCCTCATGAACTCGAACGCGAAACCGGGCGATGTTCTCATCCTCGGCAAGCCGCTCGGCATCGGCATCTATTCCGCCGCCCTGAAGCGGGAAATCCTCGAAGCCGCCCAGTATGAGGAAATGATCACCTCCACCACGCGCCTCAACACGCCGGGCACGGAGCTTTCCGCCATGCAAGGCGTGCATGCCGCCACGGACGTCACCGGCTTCGGCCTGATCGGCCATGGCAGCGAAATGGCCCGCGGCGCGGGCGTCACACTGGTCATCGACAAGGCAAAAGTCCCGGTGTTCGAGGGCGCACGGAAACTCGCCGAAGCGGGCGTGAAGACCGGCGCCTCCGGCCGCAACTGGGACTCGGTGAAACACATGATCTCCGGCGCCATGAGCGAAGCCGAGCGCGACCTCCTCTGCGACCCGCAGACCAGCGGCGGCCTGCTCGTCGCCTGCGCGCCCGGCGTGGCAGAAGACGTGCTCGCCCTCTTCGCCCGCCACGGCCACACCGGCGCCGCCCTTATCGGCCGCGTCGAGGCAGGCCCCGCTGAAGTATCCGTCGTCTAGGGCGCGGCGCAGCCTGCAGGGTCGCGCTGCGCCCGCTTCATCGCTTCCTCGACCGGTTCGCCACCGGCCTTCAGGCGCTCCCACGGAAAGCCGAACTCGGCCCCGTCCTGGTCGTCCTCCATCAGCTCGACGGCTTCTTCCGCCGTGGTGAACCCGCGCGCATCGCGCACCTCGATCACCTTGGCGGACAGGGCGAGCATGTTCGCCCGCCCCTCGGGATCCAGTGCATCATGTTCGCTGACGAAACAGGCGCAGAGATCGTCCATGTCGGATCCGAACCGCGTCAGCCGCTGCTGCACGTCCGCATCCGTATCGAACAGTGCATGGCAGAGGGCCGCCGGGTCCGCCTCAGCCTGCTGCCGCGCCGCCGGGGCGCTCGCGCAGGCCGACAGGATCGCCGCCACGCCAGCCAGCGCCGCGACCCCTCCCCATCCAATCCGCATCAGGCCGGAACCTTGCCCGCCAGCATGCCGGCCAGCGTGCCGGAAATGATGTCCTCGGCTTCCTTCATGATCCGGTCGATCAGTTCCTTGACCGTCGGGATGTCGTGGATCAGGCCCGCGACCATGCCGCAGCTCCAGGCGCCGGCATCCATGTCGCCTTCGACCATGACCTTGGGATAGACGCCCGCGACTTCCGCGATGATGTCCTCGAACTTGATCTGCGAACCGAGTTCTTTCTCTTTCTGCAGCAGGCGCTCGACGCCTGCATTGGTCAGCACACGTTCGGTATTGCGCAGCGGGCGCATGACGAGGCGCGTATCGAGTTCGGTCGCCGCGACGATCGCCTGTTTCACGTTCTCGTGCACCGGCGCCTCTTTCGTGGCGATGAAGCGGGTGCCCATGTTCATGCCCTGCGCGCCCATGGCGAGCGAGGCGACCAGCGACCGGCCGTCGGCCATGCCGCCGGAGGAAATGAACGGGATTTCCAGTTCGTCCGCCGCGCGCGGCAGCAGGATGAAGTTCGGCACATCGTCTTCGCCCGGGTGGCCGCCGCACTCGAAACCGTCGACCGAGACGGCATCGCAGCCGATGGCCTGAGCCTTCAGCGCGTGGCGCACGGCGGTGCACTTGTGGATCACCTTGATGCCGGCGCCCTGCAGCGCAGGCAGCACCGCCGACGGGTTGTTACCGGCCGTCTCAACGACTTTCACGCCGCCCTTGATGACCGCCTCGACGATGCCCGGATAATCCGGCGGTGTGGTCGAGGGCAGAAAGGTGATGTTCACGCCGAACGGCTTGTCGGTCATGTCCTTGCAGCGGGCGATCTCATTGGCGAGGTCGGCCGGCGTGCGCTGGGTCAGCGCGGTGATGATGCCGAGGCCGCCGGCATTCGACACGGCCGCTGCCATTTCGGCGAAGCCGACATAATGCATGCCGCCCTGCACGATCGGGTGCTGGATGCCGAACATTTCGGTGATCTTGGTTTTCATGGCTGCCTCCTCCAAACCGGGTTTTCCATATCCTTGGCGGAAGCATCCCCCAGCCGCAAGAGTGACGAAAGGGAACCCTGCCGGATTGTCGCGAAGCGGTGATAGACTTGGACGGCGGATTGGCGGAGAGTGCCGCCATGAAACAGCTCATTTCCCTCTCCGCCCTCGCCCTTCTCGCCGCCTGCCAGACCGTGGCCCCGCCGCCCGAGCCGGAAAAGACGGTCATCGTCAAAGTCATCAAGACGATCGACGAGGCGCCTGCTGCAGCGGCGCCGGTCTCCCCGCCTGCAACCCAGCAATGGCTCTACGGCTCGGCCGAGGCACGCATCGCCCTTGTGCAGGACTGGAACGAGATCGCCCGCTATGTCGAGGCGAAGGCCGCCGCCCGCCCGAATGCCAGCGTCGTGCTAGCGCCCGGCGCCACGGCAACGGCCCCCGATTACCTTGCCTGCGGCGGCGACAAACCGCTCGCTGCCGTGTTCGATGCCGACGAGACCCTGATCTGGAATCTCGGCGTCACTGCCTATTCCGACCGCATGAACCAGGGTTTCGACCCGAAAGTCTGGGACCAGTGGGAAAAGACCGGCGCGGGCAAGGCCGTCGCCATTCCGGGCGTGAAAGACGCCTTCGAGCGTATCCGCGCGGCAGGCGTCGAGATCATCGTCAACACCAACCGCGACAATGCCAACCATGCCGGCACCGCTAAAACGCTGGCCGCCGCGGGCCTCGGCGACTTCACCTATGGCCAGACCCTGTTCCTGCGGGGCGATGCCCCAGGCGGCAGCGGCAAGGACGGCCGTCGATACCTGATCTCCGACACTTACTGCATCATCGCCCTCGCCGGTGACCAGCTCGGCGACATTACCGACATCTTCAACGACAGGTCCCTCACCGTGCCGCAGCGCACCGCGCTCGCCATGGATCCGGCCTTCGGCCCGATGTGGGGCAACGGCTGGTTCGTCCTGCCAAACCCCGTCTACGGCCCGTCCATCGCCGGAACGCTGGACGAAGTCTTCCCCGCAGACACATATTGGGAGCCTGCTCCCGCGGAGTAAATCCATGATCGTCTTCGTTCACGGCGTGCCCGACACGCCCGCGCTGTGGAAGCCGCTGGTCACGGCCCTTGGTCTTCAGCCAGCGGACTATCGCGCCCCCGCCCTGCCGGGCTTCGGCGTGCCGCTGCCGGCCGGGTTTTCCTGCACGAAGGACGCCTATACAGATTTCATCATCGGCGAGATCGAACGTCTCGGCCAGAAGGTCCACCTGGTCGGGCATGACTGGGGCGCGCTCATCTCCCTCCGCGTGGCGAGCCTCCGGCCGGACCTGATCCGCACCTGGTGCGTCACCAATGCCGTGATCGACCCGGACTATCGCGGCCACAAGACCGCCCGCATGTGGGCAACGCCCCTGCTCGGTGAATTCGTCATGCTGAACATGCGCAACAAGGCGCAGCTCGAAGCCGGCCTCGTCGCGGGCGGTATGCCGGCCGGTCTCGCAGCGGAGGAAGTCCCCCACGTCGACAAGACGATGCGCCAGTCGATCCTGAAACTCTACCGCTCGGCCGTGGGTCTCCGCTTCTCGGGCCCCTGGGTCGCCGACCTCGAAAACCTCCCCCGCCCCGGCCAGCTCTTCTGGGGCGAGACCGATCCCTTCGTCGACCTCTCCGTCGCCGAACGCTTCGCGAAACGCTGGGACGTCCCCCTGCAAGTCGAACGCGGCACCGGCCATTGGGCCTGCGCCGACCGCGCGGAGCAGTTCGCGTACGTATTGAAAGCGCTCTGGGCGAAGGCCTGACCTCAGCCCTCGCCGCGGCCGAGATAGTTGTAGATCGTCGCGCTCACCCACGCGAGCGCGCCACCGGAGAGGCTCCAGACGAAGAGGCCTGCAATGATGCCGCCCGGGCTCATCGACCAGGCCATGCCGTGAAAATTGGTGTGCATCATGTTCCCGCTGAGGGACATCATACCCCCTGGCGCCACGCCAACCAGAAGCGTGCAGACCAGCCACGCGAGTGCGATGGCGGCAGAAACGGCAACGAACAATCTGTTTGCATTGAGTTTCATGGGGTTCACCTGCGTTGACAGGCGTCAAACGATGCGCCTCAACCGCCCTCCCGTCAATGCAGCTCACAAAGGCTGGCGCGGTGCAAGGCAAACGCAAGTATCCACCTCCTTTTCGCTCGCATTCCGCTGCAAACATCGGCGTCGAAAATAAATTTATCTGACACCTCCGTATCCGGACGTATATTCCGGCGTATGTCGCTGCTTCATCCACCTCCCGGATTCCCCGCGCACCTCGCCTTGGTCTGGCCCCCTGATCTGGGTCCAGATCCTGGCGCTGCGCGCCTATGTACGGGCGACCTGGGGCAAGGGAACTCAGTACCACCGGAGCGTGACGCCCTATGGCCGCGTCTTCCTCGCCAGCATCGAATGGGTGCCGGGGCAGACCGAAGCGCCTGCATGGGCGAAGCCCGCTCTCCACGAAAACAAGCGCATTGCCGCCGCCCTCAGCGGCGAACTGATGCTGCCCGAGGGCCTCCGCAACCTGCCCGAAGAGTTCGGGGTGCTTTCGAGGTGTGTTCGGGCAATTCCGGCGCGTGTTCGGGCATGTCTCCGGGCACCTTCCGGCCTGCCTCTGCCGGACTCCTAGTCCGGAACCCGCTTCTAAAAACCTGAGATCACCTTGCGGCGCCTTAACGGACGTCGCACGTGCTGGCGGCAGTGCTTACCAGTATCCCGCCATGATTTCCTTTGCCCAGTCCGGCTCGTGGAAATCCCCGCGCGGAGCGAAGCCCGACATGACGGGCTTGATATCCAGAACCGGCGTGCCCTGGATGGCATCGAGGCCCTCCAGCGTCAGGCGCAGTCCGTTCACGGAGACAATCCGGCAAACCGTGACGCCCAGCCGGTTCGGCCGGTTCTTGCCGCGCTGGGCGAAGATGCCGATCCGCGGCCAGTCTTCCCTGCCCCGCGGATGGCGCGCGCCGGTCTCGATCTTTTCGTCCGGCACCCGGTCGAACAGGAAGATCACTTCGCAATGTGAAAACGCATCGAGGCCCATCAGGGCCTCGGCGGTGAACTGGTCTGGATCGAGATCGATATGTGCCGGGATCGCATCCCAGTCGTCGTCGATTGGCGTATCGCGCGTGGAGGAAACCAAACCGACCGGACGGAGGGAAAAGCTCTTGCTCATGACACCCTCTCCCGCTCGGCTTGCTTTCAGGCGGCTTCCTTGCTGGGGCTGCCGAGTTCCTGTTTCACCCGCTCGGCCAGTTGGCGGACGGTGAACGGCTTCGGCAGGAACGAGACCGCGCGGTCGTCGTCCAGCTGTTGGGCAATGTCGCGCTCGGCATAGCCGGAGATGAAGATCACGCGGGCATGGCCCAGCAGGTCCTTCGCCTCCCGGATCAGCGTCGGGCCATCCTTGCCGGGCATGACGACGTCGGAAATGACGAGGTCGAAACTGTTCGGATTGTCCTCGAGGATTTCCATGGCTTCCTCGCCATCGCAGGCCTCTTCGACCTCGTAGCCGCGCGAGCGCAGCAGCGAAGCGGCGATACCGCGCACGCCGTCCTCGTCCTCGATGAGGAGGATCCGTCCGCGTCCGGAAATATCCATCGGCCGGGCCGGTGCTTTCTCGGAGGCGACCACTTCGGCCGGGGCTGGAACGTCCTCGGCCTTGAGCGCCGGCAGGTAGATGTGGAACGTCGTGCCCTTGCCCACGGCCGACGTGGTGCAGACGTAGCCGCCGGACTGCTTGACGATGCCGTAGACCGTGGCAAGGCCGAGGCCCGTGCCGACGCCGGCTTCCTTGGTGGTGAAGAAGGGTTGGAAGATCTTCTCCATCACGTCCTTCGACATGCCGTGGCCGGTGTCTTCCACCTCGATCAGCATGTACTCGCCGTCCTCGACGAACTTGAAGCCTTTCGCATGCGCATCGGCGCCGGTGGCGCGGCTGGTGC
The DNA here is from genome assembly GCA_041398365.1 of Hyphomonas sp. Lineage (GTDB taxonomy): Bacteria > Pseudomonadota > Alphaproteobacteria > Caulobacterales > Hyphomonadaceae > Hyphomonas. Next base: position 245,877 of record JAWKUV010000001.1, read on the forward strand.
GGATCGTCAGCTTGCCGCCATTCTTGTGGGTCAGCATCGCATCGCGGGCATTGGTGGCGAGGTTGAACAGCGCATTCTCGAGCTGGTTCTTGTCGGCCTTGATATACGGCACGTCGCGGCCGTGCTTGATCTCCAGCTGGATCCGCTCGTCCAGCAGCTGGCGCAGGAGGATCGAGAACTCGGTCATGAAGTCCGGCACCGCGAAGATCTCGCGCTTGAACGTCTGCTGGCGCGCATAGGCGAGCAGCATCTTCACGAGTTCCTTCGCGCGCATCGCGAATTCGTTGATCGACTTGAGGTTCGAGTAGGACGGATCGCCCAGCGGGTGCTGGACCATCAGCTGCTCGTTGTTGAGGATGATGCCCTGCAGCACGTTGTTGAAATCGTGCGCAACACCGCCGGCGAGTTGGCCGATGGCCTGCATCTTCTCGCCGTGTGCGAGGCGGATTTCCAGCTGGCGCTGTTCGGTTATGTCCATGACATAGGCGACCGACGGGCGGCCATTGCCGTCCAGCGTGACGAACACGTTGACGTGGCGCGGGTCCTTGCCGGCGATCTTCAGGCCGACCGGCTTGTCGATGGCGTCGACGAGGGCCGCGCTCAGTACTTCGGCGCCGTCCTCGGCCTGGAAGAGGCTCGCGAACATGCCGCCGGGAGCTGCCTGGCCGCCGGTCATTTCCATCAGCGCACGGTTGGCATCGAGAATGATCGCGCCCTGAACGCTGTCGCCCTGCAGGCGGACAGCGCCGAAAGGCGCGTCGTCGAACATCGGGTCGCCGTCGATCCGCGGGGGACGCGAACCGGTCAGGGCGAAACGCTCTTCCCCGCCGTTCAGCATCTGCGCGCTGGGAAGCAGGATCGTGCGGCCGGATGCGTCGGCGCCGCGGCCCATCCAGCTGGTGATCGCATGGACCGGGATCTCGATCCCGTCGCGGCCGCGGATCTGGATGTCGACACGGCCCGGCAAGCCGGTTTTCTTGTCGCGGCCCAGCATCTTCACGAATTCCGGGCGCATGATGTCGTCGATGCGGACATTGCGGGCCGACTCGGGCAGGCCCAGCGTATCGCGCAGCCAGGAGTTGGCGTAGGTGATCGTGCCGTCCGGACGGGCGGCGAAGAAGCCCATCGGCGCGTCTTCGACGTACAGCGATTTCAGGTCGGTCGCGCCGGTTGCTTCACGCTCGCCGGCGATCGGGCGGATACGCCAGAGGACCTTGCCGCGCGGCAGGGGCGAGACAGAGATTTCGTATTGGGCGGGCACCTGTTCCGGGCCGATGGTGATCGGCGGCAGGACTTCGCGGCGGGCGAGGCCGGCTTTGGCGTCCTTGGAGAGGCGATAGACCGGCGCGGCGAGGCCGGGGCTCGCGCCGAAGAGGCGGTCGACCGTAACCGGAGCATTGTCGCCCTGGCTGACCATCAGCGCCATGGCGGTGAGGTCCTTGTAGGCCGTGTTCGCTGCGACCGGAGCACCGCCTTGGTCGGCGATCAGAACGCTTTCGTCCAGCGCCTCGATCCAGCCGAAGCGCGGCTGGCTCGCTTGCGCCGCACGAATGGCCGAGCCCTTCTCCGGGAAAAGACCGAGCATGCGGCCGGCACCGCGGACCGTCCACAGCAGGAACACGAGGCCGCCCGAGCCCATGGCGATCAGCAGGATCGGCCCCGGGGCGCCGGAAGCCTTCGGCCAGGCAAGCGCCACGCTGGCGGCAGCGATGGAGATCAGCAGGCAGCCCCAGAACAGGAGCTGCATGACGTCGACCCGGCTCCGGGCGCCTGCGGGCGCGGCGTCCTCTGCGGTGTCGATCTCGTCTGCAGGGCCGTCTTGCATGCGGTTGATCATGTCCATGCTGCTCTCAACTCCCGCCATCGGCCTTTGGAATACGCGCCGGGCAAACACTTTGCGGCCGCGCCGGCAGGGCCGACTCAGCCGCTCTGAATCCTAGTCTACAGAGAGATAGGCCGCAAAGGTTAACGAAAGCGAAAAAAGCGTTAAGACTGCCTGCCAGGATTACAGATTCCCGCTTACCAGGAGCTCCCCATGAAACCAGCTTTTACCGCTATCGCCCTCGTGCTCGCCGCCGCCGGCTGCACCAGCCAGGATGCGCCTGTCGCGTCTGCTGCAGCGCCCGAAGCGGCTGCCCCGGCCAACGAGGCGACGCCCGAGGCGATTGCCGCAGAATCTGCCCGTTTGAACGCCTGGTTCGACCAGAAATTCGCCGAGACGGTCGCGCGCAGCCCGATCTCGCAGACCTATCTCGGCATCAAGGACAATTATGGCGAATGGGACGATGTCTCCGATGCCAATGCCCTGAAAGAACTAGAATTCCAACGGGCGGACATCGCCGAGATGAAGGCCGGCTTCAATCCCGCCCTGCTCGACCACCAGACCCAGCTGTCCTGGCGGATCGCCGAACAGAACCTGGAAACCGCCGAAGCGAGCTATACCTACCGCCATCACCGCTACGTCTTCGACCAGATGAATGGGGCGCAGGCCGAGATCCCAGCCTTCCTGATCAACCAGCACCGGATCGAGACCTCCGCCGACGCCGAAGCCTATCTTTCGCGTCTCAACGGCATCCCGGCCTATCTGGGACAGAACCTGGAGAATTCCCGGATCGCCGCAGCCATGGGAATCCAGCCGCCGGCCTTCGTTTACACCTATGTCCTGTCCGACGCGAAAGGCGTGATCACCGGCTACCCCTTCGACGAGAGCGGCACCGACAGCCCGCTGATGGAAGACTTCCGTGCCAAGGTGACCGCGCTGACCGCGGACGACTCGATCACGCAGGCCGAAGCCGACGCCCTGATCGCTCGCGGCGCTGACGCGCTGAAAACCTCGGTCGGCCCTGCCTATGAGGCAGCCATCGCGGAACTGACCGAGCAGGCGAAGACTGCCACCACGGATGACGGCGCCTGGAAACTGCCGGACGGGGCCGCTTATTACGCCGCCAACCTCCGCGAGATCACAACGACAGACATGACAGCGGAACAGATCCATGAACTCGGACTTGCCGAGATCGACCGGATCCATGGTGAAATGCGCGAGATCATGGGGAAGGTCGGCTTCGAGGGTGACCTCAAGGACTTCTTCGAATTCATGCGGACCGATCCGCGCTTCTTCAAGCCGAATACGGAAGAAGGCCGCGCCGAATACCTCGCCGAGGCGACCGCCGCGATCGATCACATGCGGACCGACCTGCCGACTGTGTTCAACACGTTCCCGAAAGCCGACATGATCGTGAAGGCCGTGGAGCCCTTCCGCGAGAAATCGGCCGGCAAGGCCTTCTATTCCCAGCCCTCCCCCGATGGCAGCCGTCCGGGCACGTATTATGCGAACCTCTACCGCATGCAGGACATGCCCACCTACCAGATGCAGGCACTGGCCTTCCATGAGGGCATCCCTGGCCATCATATGCAGATCGCCATCGCGCAGGAACTGACCGGCGTGCCGGAATTCCGGAAGTATGCAGACTTCACCGCCTTTACAGAAGGCTGGGGCCTTTATGCCGAACTGCTTCCCAAGGAGATGGGCTATTACCAGGATCCGTATGACGATTTCGGCCGCCTCGCCATGGAGATCTGGCGCGCGGCACGCCTCGTGGTCGATACCGGAATCCATGACAAGCACTGGACCCGTGAACAGGCGATCCAGTACCTGCTGGACAATACGCCGAACCCGGAAGGCGATTGTAAGAAGGCCATCGAGCGCTACATCGTGATGCCGGGACAGGCCACGGCCTACAAGATCGGCATGAACAAGATCGTCGACCTGCGCGAAAAGGCAAAGGCCGAACTCGGCGACAGTTTCGACATCCGCGCGTTTCACGATGTTGTGTTGAAGGACGGGGCTGTGCCGCTGGCCATTCTGGAGGAGACTGTCGACACGTGGATCGCCGAAACCAAGGCCGAAGGATGAACATGAACCGGATCGCCGCCCTCCTCGCCGCTCTCGCCCTCAGCAGCTGTACATCGCTCGTCGCCCCGCTGGCCAAACCGCACGTGACGACGGAACTCGCAGCGCTGAAGGCCGGCGACTGGAAACTCGATCCAGCCCATGCCGCCCTTCTCTTCCGCATCAATCACCTCGGCTATTCGGACCTGATCGGAAGGTTCGAAACGTTCGACGTGTCGCTCTCGGGCGACGCGTCGGACCCGGCCGCGGCGCATGCCGAGGCGGTGATCGACATGACCTCGCTCGACATGGCAAACGATGCGTTCGCCGCCGAACTCATGGGGCCGAAATTTTTCGATGCGGGAGCCTTTCCGCAGGCCACGTTCCGCACGCTGACGGTGCGTCCAAGCGCGGACAGCTCAGCCGAAGTGGATGGCGAACTCACCCTGCACGGCGTCACGAAACCTGTGACCCTGCACGTCACCTTCAACGGTTCCGCCTATGACATCATCCGCGGCGCGGAAGTCGCCGGCTTCAGCGCGACCGCCGTGATCAACCGGTCCGATTTCGGTGTTTCGGCCTATTCCGGGCTCGTCACCGACGAGGTGCGCATCGAAATCGAGGCGGAATTCCTGAAACAGTAGGCTGCGCCTAACGGAAGCCCGGAAGGCGGCGCGATACGCGCAAGGCCATCTTGTTGCCCTTGCGCCCGATCTGGGCCTCGGCAACCACCGGGCCCGCCCGTCCACCGGAGAGCAGTTCCACCGGCTGATCAGCCGGAACGCCCAGCAAGAGCGTCGAGCCGGCGGTCAGATCCGACAGGCGCGAGAGCGGCACGCTGAGCGACGCGGCACGGGCCGTCAGCAGGACAGTAACCGATGGCGCGGCGGCGGGAGCGCGAGTTGCCTCCGGTGCCGGAAGCGCGGCCACGGCCTCGTCCTGGAGAATGTCCTTCGCGATGATCAGGCGCGCGGCATGGCGCACGGACTCGACACGGATATCGAAGTCCACGATTTCTGCCGCACCCGGACGGGCGAGCGCCATGGCAAAGTCCGCCTCGGTCTCGACGCTCGCAAAGGCAAGGCCCGGAGCGATGGCGGCACCGAGCGGGCGCACGAGACCTTCGAGCAGCGCGCTGTCGAGCGGGGTGAGTTCGCGGGGCGACCAGTCGCCCGGAAGGCCGCCGCAGGCCGTCTCGATCAGGACATTGGCAAGTTCCGGCGACATGACCAGCATGGCATCGACTTCGCCGTCGCCCGAGGCGAAACAGGCGATGGCTGTCCCGAAGCCTGCGATACCCGTCTGCAGGCCCGTATCGAAGTCGCCGTCCGTCATTGTCCGGGCAACGGCAGCGGCGCGCAGGCCGCACCCTTTGCGCAGCGCCATGGAGAGGCGGGACGCGAGGCGACGGGCCGTGTCCGGAAGATCCGTGGACGGGCTGGCAGACATCACCGGCGCAACGGGCGCCTCGACATCCGGCAAAGGCTTTTCACGGATGGATTTCGGTTCGGGGGGCGTAGCAGGCATGTCCGACAGGTCGGGCCGGAGCAGCGCTTCGATCTCCGCCGAGCTCAGCACGCCGCGGGCGGACGGCAAAGGCCGGTCCGGCGACAGCGGCTCGAACGAGGTCGGCATGTCCACCATGACCGCCGTTTCCCGGCGCGGAGACATGTCCCAGCCATCGTCGGCGGCAAGGGGGAGAGTAGACTTCATGCGCAACGCTTCCGTAACGGTCATTCATGCATCCGGGAGGGTTAACGGCTGGTTAGGAATTTCACGACCCCCGCCGTGACCGGCCATCAGACCCCCGTCCGAATCACCTGGAAGCTAACAAATCGCCACTTGCCGTTAAACATGAGGGTTCAGCCTTAAGACCTTGATTACCAAGATGTAAGGGATCGTTTGGACCTTGATGGCATTGTGATCTCACCGCGAACAGGCGGCCGCGGAAAAGTAAGCGCCGTGGCGTTGGGATGATACAGCCGTGGCGTTGGGATGATAAAAAAGCGGCGGCGCCTCTTCGGAGACGCCGCCGCAAACAATTCGGGGGTCAGTCCGCCCTGCCCTAGTCGTCGCGCAGGGTGCGTTCCTTGCGCTCGTGGCGTTCCTGGGCTTCGAGGCTCAGCGTCGCGGTCGGGCGGGCTTCGAGGCGGCGGATACCGATCGGCTCGCCGGTCACTTCGCAATAGCCGTAGGTGCCGTCCTCGATCCGGCGCAGGGCCGCGTCGATCTTCGAGATCAGCTTGCGCTGGCGGTCGCGGGTCCGCAGTTCCAGGGCCTTGTCGCTCTCGGCCGAGGCACGGTCGACGATATCCGGCAGCGAACCGGACTCATCTTGCAGATTTGTAATGGTCTGCTTGGCGCCGTCGAGGATGTCGGCCTTCCAGTTTTCGAGCAGCCGGCGGAAGTAGGCCAGCTGCTGGGCGTTCATGAATTCCTCGTCTTCCGAGGGACGATAGTCATCTGCAAGCTCAACGCTCATCGCAGGACACCTCATACAAACTTGGCCGGGATATAAAGCCCCAAGCGATTCACCGCAATCGGCAGTACTGAGATAATTTTTTCAGTCTTTTCAGTTGATTGACCGCAAAACCCCCAAATCTCGTGATATTGTGAACGTCGCGGCATGGAACGAAGCGGCCAAAGCAGTGCAATTTGCAGGCCGGGACTTGATCTTTCCTGCCCTCACGCGCTCTATAAAAACTCGCCCATCGCACAGCTTTTGCAACGGTCTCAGCGTTAATGGCCCGACGCCGGAAAAGCACCGACAAGACGTCTGGCTGGATGCAGGCTGTCATTTTCAATTCCATGCTGATCCTGATCCCGGTGATCGCTGCGCGCGTGCTCGGATCGGCCTTTTCGGGCGCCGCCTTCTCCGACTCGCCGGGCATCGAAGCGATCGACCAGACCCGGAAGAACATGGACGATGCCTTCGCCTCGTTCGCGCCCCGCAATCCCGGCGACCGCTATGAATTCTGGTACGACATCGTCGACCGCGAGCTCACCGCGCAGGATGTGGCCGCAGCGCACGGCTTCCTGCTCGCCGCCCCGCAGATGCTGGACCGCAAGGACGTCAAGGAACTCACCGTCGCCGCCGATGCCGAGCGGCTCAACCGCGCGGACGACCGGCTGACCGCCGCAGCGCTGCGCAAGCTGCCGACGACGATCAGCCTGAAATACGAGGAAGCCCAGGTCTCCGCCCGCGTCGTGGACGTACAGTCCGATGCCGTCGATACGACCGACGCCAGCGCCGATGACGGCAGCGTCGCCGAGTCGGACGGCCGGGGCGGTCCCGATATCGAAATCACCTCTGCCCGCGTCGCCGACGACACCCGTTTCCGTCTGCTCGGCACGTTCCAGGACCTGGCCGAGAATTCGGAGCGCTGGATACGGGGCGAGCGCACCGACGGCATCGCCCTGAAAATCACCGCCATCGGCCTGATCGAGGCGGAAACCGCCGACGGCCTGTCGGACGCAAACATCCGCGCGGCCTCGATCCTCAAGTCGGCGCTACGCTCCGGCCGCCTGACCGACGATTTCCGCAACTACCTGACCGGACGCGTCAACGCCGCCATTCCCGACCATGCGCTCAAACCCGCGCTGGACACCGCGCTTGGCGGACTGGCCACGACCGACGTCCGCACCGAACGCGTGAAAGCCGCCTTCAAGGACGCCATCGACGCCCGCGGCCTGCAGAGGCTCGAAGCCGACCTCGAACAGATCGACCGGATCGGCATGCTGACCAGCCCCAGCGCCGCCGTGACACTGATCGAGCAGATCGAGGACAGCGCAGACCTGCGACGCGTGCGCCTGATTGCCGAGGCCGGCGGCGACCGAGCGGTCGCGCTGGTGAAGCAGTCGGGAGGCTCTGCGCTCCGGGTTGCCGATACGGGCGTGCGCTGGACACTGCAGATGGTGCTTCAGGTCATGGGCATGACCGCGGCAGGCCTCTCGCTCGTCTTCGTCACCTGGTCGACGTTCCGCCGGAATATCCGGCCGCGGAAGAAACTCGAACCGATGGGAACGTCCTGACCGGAATGGGTGTCAGACGAGGCTGAAGGCGCCCTTGATGCCGTCGATCAGCAGCTGCGCGGCAAGAGCTGCGAGGATCACACCGAGGATCCGCGTCATTGCACCGGCGACACTCGCCCCCAGCAGGCGCACGATCGGACCGGCCAGAAGGAACACGATCAGCGTCACCAGGAGGTTCAGGCCGATCGCGCCAAGCACGATCCCCTTCTCGACCCAGTTCGACGCATCCGACATGTAGAACATGGCCGTCGCGATGGAGCCCGGTCCGGCAATCATCGGAATACCCATCGGGAACACGGAAATGTCGTCGGGATCGGTGTGCTTGCGCTGTTCCTCCAGGACCTCCTCAGCCCTGTGCTCGCGCCGTTCGGTACGCTTTTCGAACACCATGTCGAGCGCGATCAGGAACAGGAGCACGCCGCCGGCGGCCCGGAAGGCGTCGATGGAAATGTGCATCGCATCCATCAGCCAGGCACCGCCGAAGGCGAAGAAGAACATGATCAGCGTCGCCACAATGGTCGACTTGATCGCCATCTTGCGGCGCCAGGCCGGCGTGCCGTTCGCAGTCAGCGTGGCGAATACCGGCGCGACCCCCGGTGCGTCGATCAGCACGAAGAAGGTGACGAAGGTAGCCGTGAAGAGGGAGATAAGGTCGGCGCTCATGCGCGGCGCTCTAATCCCGTTGCGTGGCGGCGTCGAGGATTTCCTGCACAGCCGGCGCAACGATCAGGGACCGGGGCGCAACCGAGAAGCGCGAGAGGTCTGCGGCGCCCGAGGCGAGCGCGATCATCATCTTGTGGCCACGCAGGCGCTGCAGTAGGCCTTCGGTACCGCGCGGACCGTCCGCACGCGCGAGGCGGCCGCCCCCCAGGTCGACGCAGATGTCCTGCCCTTCCCCGGCCTCGAGACGCCGGATCGCCTCATCCAGACCAAGGGGCGAAGCATCCAGGGCGGGGCTGGCGCGCATGAACGAACCGCCCGCCATTATGCAATGTCCCCGTCGCCATCGGACAGGAGGCGCCGGCAACGGCTGAGAGCACGGTAGAGATTGGAACAGGCCACGTCAGCCGAGATATCGAGCACCGCCGTCCGCTCGTCCTCGCCGGTGCAGGAGGCGAGCAGCGCGGCGAGGGATTCGGCCGCCTGGGCATAGGCCGGGCCATCCGCTTCGCCGAGCAGGTACATCTGCATGACGCTGAAATAGGCCCGGGCCACCGGTGTCGTTGCATCGCGCGGATGGAGGATGTCCTTCTCGCGCAGGACCCGCGCCTGGTTTTCCAGCAACAGCACGCCCCGCCGGTCGCCATTGCGGACGACGGCGCCGTTCACAACGAACGTCTCACCCGGCTTGAGCGACAGTTTCAGGGGCATGGCGGTAAACCCAATGCGGCGAATTTAGCAAAGGATTGCAGTAAGGCGTTAACGCATGATTGCCGGTTGGAAAACTTTTCCCCTGCTCGGATCATGCTGCCGGACAGGTCCGGCCCTGTCTGCAGGCACAGGGAGCCATGCGCTCGTTTCCCGAAAGAGACCTGGATCATAAGTCCTGCACCGGTCCGGGCCATCCTGGCCCAGGGGGCCGGATCTGCCCGGTTCGGCGCGGCACTCCGCTGAAGCTTGAGGCTCTGCGGCCGTGCGCATGGCCTGATCTGTCTACCACAGACCGGACCTCCGGAAAAATGAAACCCGTGCTGCGCTGCAAGGTACAGTTCGCGCCACGTCAGCGCTTGCCCCATCCGGGCCACTCCCTATTGTGGGAAATAACGACAAATGAGGACGGGAAAGCCATGCGTTTCGAAGGCACCAAGGACTATGTGGCAACTGATGACCTGCGCGTGGCCGTCAACGCTGCCATCGCGCTGGAGCGCCCGCTTCTGGTGAAGGGCGAGCCCGGCACCGGCAAGACCGTGCTGGCCATTGAGGTTGCCAAGGCGCTGGGCTGCGAGCTGATCGAGTGGCACATCAAGTCCACCACCAAGGCAAACCAGGGCCTCTACGAATATGACGCCGTGTCCCGCCTGCGCGACGGCCAGATGGGCGAGGAGCGCGCCAAGGACGTCCGCAACTACATCAAGAAGGGCAAGCTCTGGGAGGCCTTCACCTCCGGCAAGCGTCCCGTTCTGCTGATCGACGAGATCGACAAGGCCGACATCGAGTTCCCGAACGACCTCCTGCAGGAGCTCGACCGGATGGAGTTCTTTGTCTACGAGACTAACGAGGTGGTGAAGGCCAAGGTGCGCCCGATCGTGATCATCACGTCGAACAATGAGAAGGAACTGCCGGACGCGTTCCTGCGCCGCTGCTTCTTCCACTTCATCAAGTTCCCGGACGAGGAAACGATGCGCGAGATCATCGACGTCCACTTCCCCGGCATCAAGAAGAAGCTGGTCGGCGATGCCCTGACCACGTTCTACGCCATGCGCGAACTGCCGGGCGTCAAGAAGAAGCCCTCGACCAGCGAACTGCTGGACTGGCTGAAGCTGCTGATGAACGAGGATATCGACCTCGAGACCCTGCGCGAGAAAGACCCCGAGCGCCTGACGCCGCCGCTGCACGGCGCGCTGCTGAAGAACGAGCAGGACATCGCCCTGTTTGAACGCCTCGCCTTCCTCGCCCGCCGCCAGGACGGCCCCCAACGCCGGGGTCCTTCGGGCGGCTGAGTTCAGTCAAAGGGGGACGGAATGATGATCAGATCGACACTTACAGCCCTGCTGCTAGCAGCAGGTATCGCCGCCTGCGCGTCTGCACCGGGACCGGAGGCACCTGCCCCCGCCACGCTCAGCGATGAGGAATTCACGGTGCTGCGCAAGGCGGCCCGGGGCGAGTCGAGCCAGCCGAAACGGGAAGCAGCGCTGACCGCACTGATCGCACGGGACGACATTACCGACCGCCAGCGCGCCGAGGCCTATTATGAGCGCGGCTTCCTGCGCGGGAATTATGTGCGCGACGATGTCTGGGCCTATCCGCAGTGCGCCGTCGTCGATTACATGATGATGCAGGAACTAGCGCCCGACCACCCCTGGATCCCCGGCATGGAGCAGGACCGGAGCTACCAGTTCAGTCGGTTCCAGTACTCCACGTTCGACACCGCACCGCAGGAATGCAAGGACGGCGCAGCTGAGGCCTTGGCGAAGCTCCAGGGTTGATCGAAGCGCCTGCCGATACGATGGCGCTCGCGCCAGAGCGTCTCCTCTGCAAGCCTATCCGGGAGACGTGCCGGCCTATAACCGCTGTTTCTCCGTCGGGATGATCAGTGCATCGCCGCCGCCGATGCCTACGGAAGACGGTCCGCTTTAGTCCCCGCTCATCGGAGTGATGCCTTGGGTGGGGGGACGGTAGTTCACGTCTTCGCGGCTTTTCAGGAAGTCGGCCATCTTGGTCTTGTCCTTGCGCTCGTCCCACCAGGTTTTCCAGGCGAGCGTGATCCAGCCGATATGGAAGCCGACCCCGCACAGGAGCGCCAGCCAGCCAGGGATCGGTCCAATATGCGCCCGGCGCATATAATGGGCGAAATTGTCCACATCGGTCGGGTGAATGGCGATCTTGGCGAAATAGGCCGCCCCGAGAATGGCGAAGATCCAGCCGTAATTCCGGCGCAGGCGCCGGCCGATCGCGCGGATCATCGGGATACGGTATTGCGGCTTCTCGTAATCGTCTGACAACGCCGTGCCGCGGTCGAGCGGAATCTGGGCCCCCTGCCCGCGCAGCATGGGCACATAGAAGGCGATCTCCAGCACACGGGCACGGAAGCGCCAGACATAGAAAAAGCGGTAGCGCCGGGCTTCCAGCATCAGGAACATGACGCAGAGCGCGCCGACCAGCACGATCGGAAAGGGCGAGGCTCGCTCGGACGCAAAAGCCGCCGACAGGCCGATCCCGGTCGAGATCACGGCCCAGTTGGTGGTCTGGTCGAGGCGCTGGCGCCAGACAGTCGAACGGTAGACCTCGGCCCGGTAGAGGTGGGCGATGGCGCCGACTTCCTTGGCCCCGCAGATTCCGGTCGGTGGCGGGTCCCCATCAGGGTCGCCATCGGCCGTATCCAGGGCCATGTTTTCGTATCTGTCGTCGAACTCGTTCATGCGGACGCCGTTTCTGTGCGCACTGCCGTACCCCTAAAGGGCCCGGCGGATCAACCCGGACAATAGCCGTGCTGCAGAATTGCCCCGTATCCTTCCAGGGCCGCGCGCACGGAACGTGTATCGTCTCCGGGGCCTTCCGCCCGTACGCGTGGCACGAGCGAAGTGGCGTCACCGGTGATCCTGGCGCGCCAGAAAGCGTAGCGCAGGCCGTCCGGCTCCAGCGTCAGCGGCAGGGCCCGGTCGAAACTCGCGAGGTCGCAGTCTTCCATGGCGAGCTCGGCCAGGACATGACCGAAATCCCCGCGCTCGAAATTCTCCATCGGCACCCGGGAGGATCCGGGCGGGCCAGCCAGCCGGAACATGGCGTCGACGACCCTGCGGCGCGTCGCGGCATCCGGCGCGAGCCGGACGCCGGCGGCCATCAGTTCCGGCCGGCCTGTATTAAATGGCGGAAGCCCGGCATTTGCCCGCTGCAGGAAGCCATCCCAACCAGCCTCCTGCAGCTCTGCTTCCGCCTGCCCGCGGACATAGTCGGGATATGGCTGCCGGGGCGCTGCCACGCCGCCGATCCTCTCCCGCCATGCCGCGAGCAACGCCGCGTCCCCACTCAGCGCAACCGTGTCCAGAAATACGGGCTTCAGCCGGTCCTGCTTGTCGGCCGGGAAGCTTGAGGCCGCCTCCCAGATCGCCTGCAACACGCAGGCCCGTTCGCCCTCACCGGGGCGGCAGGCTGGCCCTGCCCCGGCCGCAGGGGCTGCGGCCGGCAGGAACAGCAGGGAAAGCAGAAGAGCCCGTATCATCTTGATATAATCCCTAGGCGCCCCAACCTGAATGCAGGATGAGTGGCCGTTTGCGTTGCGTCAGCTTGGACAGGGGGCGGCAGGGAGGTTATGCTCTCCGCCAAGACAGAGAGAGACCGGCCATGTTCCTCAACTTCTTCAACGCATTGCGCGAAGCCAAGGTGCCCGTGACGCTGAAGGAATACCTGATGCTGATGGAGGCAATGGACGAGAAGGTCATCGATATGAATGTCGAGGACTTCTACTATCTCTCCCGCGCTGCGCTGGTGAAGGACGAGCGCAACATCGACAAGTTCGACAAGGTCTTCTCCCATGTCTTCAAGGGGCTCGATTCCCTCGCCGACGCGGTGAACGTCCAGGACCTGCCCGAGGAATGGCTCCGCAAGATGACGGAGAAATTCCTCACCAAGGAAGAGATGGACGAGATCGAGGCCATGGGCGGCTTCGAGAAGCTGATGGAGACGCTGAAGCAGCGCCTCGAAGAGCAGAAAAAGCGTCACGAAGGCGGCAACAAGTGGATCGGCACGGGCGGCACCTCACCCTTCGGCGCCAATGGCTACAATCCCGAAGGCGTGCGCATCGGTCAGGAAAAATCCCGCCACCGCCGCGCCGTGAAAGTCTGGGACAAGCGCGAGTTCAAGAATTACGACGACAATGTCGAGCTCGGCACGCGGAACATCAAGGTGGCGATGAAGCGCCTGCGCAAATGGGCCCGCAAGGGCGCGCCGGACGAACTCGACCTAGACCAGACGATCCGCAACACCGCCCGCAAGGGCTATCTCGACATCGAGATGCGCCCTGAGAAGCGCAATACGGTCTCTGTGCTCCTGCTGCTCGACGTTGGCGGCTCGATGGACCCCTATGTGCGGATCATGGAGGAACTGTTCTCGGCGGCGAAGTCCGAGATCAAGAACCTCGAATACTATTACTTCCACAACTGTCCGTATGAGGGCCTGTGGAAGGACAACCGCCGCCGCATGAACAACCGCATCCCGACCTGGGACGTGCTGAACAAGTACCCGGCCGAGTACAAGGTCATCGTCGTCGGAGACGCCACGATGAGCCCGTACGAGATCACCTATGCCGGCGGCTCGGTCGAGCACTGGAATGACGAGCCGGGCGGCCTCTGGATCCAGCGCTTCGTACAGCGCTTCCCGCATCTCGTCTGGCTGAACCCGGTCAAGGAAGGCGCTTGGGAATATACCGGCTCGATCAAGCTCGTCCGTGAGCTGATCGGCGGGCACCGCATGTTCGAGCTGACGCTCGGCGGCCTCGACGAGGCAATGAAGGAGCTGAGCCGGTAGAACCGCCCCGCTCCACCATAACAATAACGGGAGGAAGAGCATGGCGCGGATCAAGGCAAATGGAATCGAGATCGAATATGAGGAGATCGGTTCACCGAACGATCCCCTGATGCTGCTCGTCATGGGCTTCTCCGGGCAGATGACCGCATGGCCGGACAGTTTGAGGCGGGGCCTCGCCGATGCTGGCCGGCGCGTCGTGATTTTCGACAATCGCGATATCGGCCTCAGCACGGAATTTGCCGGGAGGACGGCGCCCTCCCCACGGGAGATCGTTGCAAGCCTGAAAGCGGGCGAACCCATTCACGAAAAAGTGCCTTACGTCCTCAACGACATGGCCGCCGACGCGGCCGCACTGGTCGAGGCGCTGGGTGCGGACAAGGCCGATGTACTGGGCGTTTCGATGGGCGGCATGATCGTGCAGCTGATGGCGCTGAACCATCCTGAGCGCGTGCGGACGCTGATGCCGGTGATGACCACGTCCGGCGATCCGACCGTGCCGATGTCGACGCCGGAGGCGGGCGCTGCACTGACGGCCGTTCCCGAAAAACGCACGCCGGAAGCGATTGCCGAACTCGCCGTCCGGGGCCGCGCCATCTACGGATCGCATCCGGACGTGCGCGGATCTGACGACGACATCCGGGCGGCATCGATGGCCGCGACGCTTCGGTCCGACCGGCCAGAAGGAGTCGCCCGGCAATATGCCGCCATCCTCGCCCAGCCGCGCTGGCACGACCGGCTTGCCTCGGTGGCGCATCCGACACTGGTGCTGCATGGGGCGGCCGACACGCTGATCCAGCCGGCGGCCGGCGCGGACATCGCCCGGCGCATACCCGGCGCCGAGTTCGAACTCATCGACAAATGGGGCCACGACCTGCCGGAGAAAATGGTGCCGGTATTGCTGAACCGGATCGTGCCCTTCCTCGGGCGCACGGCACTGGCCTGACCATACTGAGGGTATCGCCATGACCGCCAGCGACACCGGCATCAGGACGCATACGGACGGCAACATCCTGGTCGTCACCATCGACAGGCCGCAGGCCCGCAACGCGGTCGACCGGCCGACGGCGGATGCGCTCTACGAGGCGTTCAAGGCCTTCGATGCCGATGACGGTCTTTCGGTCGCCATCCTGACCGGGGCGAACGGCAATTTCTGCGCCGGTGCCGACCTCAAGGCTGTCGCCGCGGGTCGTGGCAACCGCAGCGTCGCAGATGGCGATTATGGTCCGATGGGACCGTCGCGACTTGAACTGACCAAGCCCGTGATTGCGGCGGTCGACGGCTATGCCGTGGCCGGAGGGCTGGAACTTGCCGTCTGGTGCGATCTGCGCGTCGCCTCGCCGGGCGCGAAGTTCGGCGTGTTCTGCCGCCGGTTCGGCGTGCCGCTGATCGACGGCGGCACGATCCGCCTGCCGCGCCTGATCGGGGCCTCGCGGGCGATGGACATGATCCTCACGGGCCGCGAAGTCGGCGCAGAGGAGGCTCATGCCATCGGGCTTGCCAATTATCTGTCCCCGGACGACACAGCCCTTCCCTTCGCGCTCGACCTTGCCCGGCGGATCGCCGCCTTCCCGCAGCTCTGCTTGCGCACGGACAGGCTCTCCGCGATGCGTCAATGGAGCCTCGACCTGCCGGAGGCGCTGAAAGCCGAGATCGAGGGCGGACTAGACGTGCTGAAGGCCGGAAGCGCCGTGGAAGGCGCCACGCGCTTTGCCTCAGGCGTCGGGCGCGGCGGCGTCTTCTGAAAGGTGCGGCGCACCGGGGCGCTCCCCGAGACGGCGCACCTGCCAGATCGTGAACAGACCGATCCCGATCCAGACCACGTTGATCGCCACTGACGGGATTGCGCCATTGTAGCCGCTATTGACGATGAAGCCGGCCGCGCCGACCACGTTCATCCACTGGTACAGCGGCGAACGCCCGGTCATCTTGCCCATGGACAAGAGGATATAGGCGGCCAGGATCAGCACCGCGCCGGTCCAGCCGGCAATCTCGATCAGGATTTCGTTGAAGCTCATTCTGCGCGCCTACGCCCGGTTTGAGACAAGTTCAAGGCACCCGCTTCAGCGACGCTGCCCGCCGTCACCAGCCCCCGCCGCCGCCACCGCCACCGCCGCCGCCGGAGAAGCCACCCCCGCCGCTGCCCGACGAACTGGAACTCTGCGGCAGGGACGACGTGACGCCCGACGTCATGCTCGACATGATGGCATCGTTCATGCCGCCGATATTGCGGAACGAGCGGTTACCGAACGAGCCCCAGGCCGGACTGTAGCTCTCGGCCTCTTTCGGCAACTGGTGCTCGAAATATTTCGTCCACGGCTTTTCGACATCCAGCGCCACGGCATAGGGCAGGAACTTTTCATACCGTGCGAGGCTCATCGGCGGCGGCTGACCGCTGCCCACCTTTACCGCATTCATCTGCAATTTTTCAGCAGTTTCGAGATAGAGGCGGAAGCCGGCAATCTCGGTACGGATCGCCTGCCCTTTCGGAGTGGGTGCCGGCATCAGGTACATGAAAAGGCCGTTCATCGCCGCAAAGGCAAGCACGACCAGCGTGTGCCAGCCGGACCAATTGGCCGTCTGCGACGCGGCGAAGACGATGGCGCCGACGGTCAGCACTGCTGCCGCGATCGTGTAGCCGATGTTCCAGCGGAAATACGGGCTGCCGTATTTCTTCGAAAGCGACAGACGGAAGGACTGGTAGGCCGTGGTGAAGGCCGCGTTGTATTTCTCGCCGAGCGTCAGCTGCGACAGGCCGCCGAACAGGCTCGCGTCCAGCTTGGCCTCGTCATCGTTTACTGCGACGGTGCTGCCGGCTTCGCGGGTTAGGGTCGTCGCTTTCTTGTCCGAAGCGTCGATCTTCACGAGCCCTTTCACGCCCATGTCGATCAGCGACGAGATCAGGGCATTGTGTCCCCGCAAACCGCGATAATAGATGTAGTGCGCACCGGCCGGCGACAGGCCTTCGGGCGGCTCATAGCGGGGGAAGACCGGCGGCTTCGGCGGGTCCTGCCCGACTTTGCGGAAGCTCGACAGCAGGAATCCGAACACGCCGCAGAAGGACGCAACCAGCACTGCGAGCGCTCCGTACCGGAACCACCAGAGCATGCTCTTGTCGCCTGCTGAGAGTGGCGCAATCGCGCCCTTCGCGATGTTGAGCGATGCCGTCAGGCCCTCACCCGCCTCCATGGGCCGCGTTGTCTCGAAGACATAAGTGTCCCCTTCCTGCCGGTAGGCGTAATCATGCCTGGCCTCGCCGAAGCCGCCAGTATAGCCCGACTGGCCGGTCACCTCCGCCCGGTTCGGCAGCGTGATACGGGCCGAGGCCTCCTCGATCGGGAAGGCCCAATAGTTGCCGGTAATGTTCCAGTAGAGCTCATCGTGATCGTCGAAATACCGGATCTGGTTCTTCACCTCGTATTTTATCACGTAGGTGTGCCTGCCATAGGTGAGGAACACGTCCTCGTCGCCGATGATGACGCGGAAGGCATTGCCATCGACCGTTGTCTGATAGGGCTCGAGTTCGCCGTCACGGGTCACGCTCTGCACGTTGTACTGATAGGGCAGCACATTCCCTTCGATCTCGTCGTCTTCATAATAGTGCGGCAGGTCGCGGAAGATGCCGCGGCGGATCTGGTTCCCTTCGACCGTGACGTCGATCGTCTCTGTAACGACGATATCGCCATCCCTCTGGACGTCGATGCCGACATCGAACCGGTTGATCTTCTCCTCGGCCGCCGCGGCGAAGGCGAACAGACAGGCCGCAAGTCCCGTCAACAGATAGCGCAGCATCAGCCAGCGCCCCCGAACTTCACCTCCGGCAGAGCCCGTTCCGGCAAATCGATCTCGAAAAAAGAGCGTGTGCGGAAGCCGAAAGCGCCGGCAAACAGGTTCGCCGGAAAGCTCTGCACCATCGTGTTCAGTTCGCGCACCGCGCCATTATAGAAGCGCCGCGCCATCTCGATCTTGTCTTCGGTATCCGCAAGTTCACGCTGCAGTTCGAGAAAGTTCTGGCTCGCCTTCATGTCCGGATAGTCCTCGGCAACGGCCATCAGGCGGGCGACCGGCTGGGACAGCGCGCTCTCGGCGGCGCCTCGGCTGGCAAGGTCATCGCCGGCTGCCATGGCTGCGGCGCGCTTTTCCGCGATCTCTGTGAACAGGTTGCGCTCATGCGTGGCATAGCCCTGCACGGTATTGACCAGTTGCGGAATGAGGTTCGCCCGCCGTTTCAGCTGCACGTCGATATCGGACCAGCCATTGTCCGCCATCTGCGATTTCTGAACGAGCCCGTTATATGTGAGGATCACACCCACGGCGATCAGGGCGAGGCCACCCAGCAGCAAATAATACAACACGATGCGCTTCCTCCACGTCAGGTAGCCCATCCTTATCCAGCATTCGCCATGCTGTTAAGCGGTATCAGGCCCCCGCCTGCCGGGCCGACCAGGCGGCACGGGTCATCTCCCAGACGAGCGACTCCCGTGTCGTTCCGTCCGGGCGCGTGCTCAGGACCTGACCCATGCGCCGGAACCCCATCCCGTCCAGCATCCGTTGGGTGATCACGTTCTGCAGGCTCGCCGTCTCGCAGAGGAGATCGAGGTGCAGCGCTTCGAACATCCAGCCGAATGTCTGCGCGGCCCCCTGCGTACCAGCGCCCCGGCTATGCAGTGAGGGATGCAGGCCGCCCGAAATCTCGCCGGCCGCCCATTCCGGCCAGATCTGGATATCCGAATACCCCATCACGCTGCCGTCGCCCGGATCGCGCACGAACAGCAGGCCCTCTCCCCTTTCCCGCTGAGCGGTATGGTCCTCGATGAAGGCCTTCACGTTTGCTTCGGTCAGCGGCCGCGGCAGGGAATAGATCGGGGCGTTGACTTTCGGCTCCGCAAAAAGGGCAAGCAAGGCTGGGGCATCCTCCGGCCGGGCCAGACGGGACTCACCCAGCTGGTCGGCGCTCCGCACAGCTTCGCGGATGAGCGCTGCATGTTCCGGCGAAGCCGGAATGCGTGTGATCGGAATGCCCTCCGTCATGCGCTGACCCTGCCTCCATGCCTTCCCCCGGGCAATCCATCACCCCGCGTCAAAACCAATTGACCGGTCCGGCGGCCCGGTCCAAACCTCCCGCCCATGACCGACACCACAGCTCCCCGCACGCACGGAAAGAATGCCTTTTTCTTCGTGATCGTGACGGTCGCGATCGACATGCTGGCCTTCGGCCTGATCATTCCGGTAGTGCCCTCGTTGATCCGGGAACTCGCCCATGTGACATCCGAGGAAGCGACGCTCTGGCTTGGCCCGCTCGCGGCGACCTATGCCGTCATGAACTTCCTGTTCGGTCCTGTCATGGGCGCCCTGTCGGACCGGTTTGGCAGGCGGCCTGTCCTGCTCGCCTCCGTGGCGACGCTCGCCATCGATTTCATGATCATGGGCCTTGCCCACAATATATGGCTGCTCTTCCTCGGCCGGGCGCTTTCGGGCATCTCCGGCGCCACCTATTCGACGGCGAACGCTTACATCGCCGACGTCACCGAACCCGCCGACCGGGGTCGCGCATTTGGCATGATCGGCGCGGCGTTCGGCTTCGGATTCACTTTCGGTCCGGTGCTCGGCGGCTTCCTGGGCGAGGTCGACCCGCGCGCGCCCTTCTTTGCCGGCGCAGCGCTCGCGCTCCTGAATTTTGTCTACGGTGCGTTCGTGCTGCCGGAATCGCATGCACCGGAAAACCGCCGCGCCTTCGACCTGAAGCGCGCAAACCCGCTCGGCACCGCGCGCCACTTTTCGAAGCTGCCGCACGTCGGCTGGTTCCTTATCGCCATGGGCATCTTCATGCTCGCACACACGGTGTTCCCGTCCACATGGAACGTCTACAGCGAGATCCGCTACAACTGGACGCCGCGGGAAATCGGCTTCTCGCTAGGTCTGGTCGGCATCGGCGCTGCTGTCGTGCAGGCGGGCCTCATGGGCCTCATCCTGAAGCGTATCGGCACGGTGCGCACAGCCCTGCTCGGGTTCGGCGTGAACATTGTCTGCCTGTTCGCCTATGCCTTCGCCAGCCATGGCTGGATGGTCTACATGATCATGCCCATCGGGGCGCTCGGCGGCGTGGCTGGCCCGGCCACGAACTCGCTGATGTCCACCGTGACGCCCCGTAACGCGCAGGGCGAACTGCAAGGCGCATCGTCCAGCCTCAATGCCATGGCCATGATCATCGGTCCGCTCACCATGAACGGCGTGCTCTACAGCTTCACGCATGATGGCGCGCCGGTGCATTTCGCCGGCGCCTCCTTCATGCTCGCAGCCCTGCTGACCTGCCTAGCGCTGATTCCCTTCCTGAAAGGCGTTCAGGCCAACCGGGACGCCCTGCCCGCCTGATCAGGTCTTCGGCTTCATCAGGAACGCCGCCACCATCCCGAGCACCGCGCCACCCGCAGCGCCTTCCAGGATGTCTGCCGCCATACCGGGCAGGAAGTCTGCACCGGCGGGGTTCATCGCAAAGTGCGCCGCAAGCGCGCCGATCATGCCGCCCAAGAGGCCGCCGGTCATGTTGCCCCGGGTGAGCCGTGCAAGGCTGAGGCCGGCCGCGACACCTCCCGCAGAGGCAAGACAGACGGACAGCAGGAATTCCATTGGCACAATCTCCCGGCAGGTGTGCAGCAAACGCCGACTTTGCCGCCCCGTCCAGCCCGCGCGTCATCCATTCCGGTTGCCAGCTTGCGGGGATGCGGGCAAAGACCGGCGCAATGGCTGCCTCCCGCCCCGCCCTCTTCCTCGACCGTGACGGCGTGATCAACGTCGACAAGGGCTATGTCAGCCGGATCGAGGATTTCGAGTGGATCGAAGGCGCGGCGGAAGCGATCGCTGCCTTCAACCGGCGCGGCTGGTATGTCTTCGTGGTCACCAACCAGTCCGGCATCGCGCGGAACTATTACACCGAAGCCGACATGCAGGCCCTGCATGACTGGATGCAGGCCGAACTCGCGAAGGCCGGCGCACATATCGACCGGATCTATTACTGTCCTTACCACGAGGAAGGCGAGAACCCCGCCTACCGGAAGGACAGTTTCGACCGCAAGCCGAAGCCCGGCATGCTGCTGCGTGCGATGAGCGACTTCCCGGTAAAACGCGAACTGAGCTTCATGATCGGCGACAAGGAAGCCGACATGCAGGCCGCAAAGGCTGCAGGTGTCGCCGGTTTCCTGTTCACAGGGGGTAATCTCTCGACCTTCGCCGAGTGGACCCTCGCCGGCTTCGAGGACGGCAATCGCGGCTGAGACGAGGGTATCTCGCCTTCCGATTGCAAATGTGCTACGTGCATGGCATGATTTGTTCGTCCCCTGATCCTCGCGCGTGAAAGGCTACGGTCCTGAAACCTTCGGCGAATTGAATGCCGACGAGTACGACCGCCTGCATGATCCGGGCACGACCGGGGCGGCTGTCGATCTCCTCGCCGGATTTGCCCTCCCCGTCCGCACGCTGGAACTCGCCATCGGCACGGGGCGCGTCGCCCTGCCGCTCGCCGCCCGCGGGTGCAAGATCGAAGGCATCGAGGCTTCGCCCGAGATGGTGGCCAAGCTGCGCGAAAAGCCGGGCGGCAAGGACATTCCCGTCACGATAGGCGACATGGCCAGCGCGAAGGCAGAGGGTGAATTCGGCTTCGCTTTCCTGATCTTCAACACGCTCTTCAATCTTACCAGTCAGGACGCGCAGGTCGCGTGTTTCCGGAACACCGCCGGCATGCTGGCACCCGGCGGCGTCTTCCTGGTCGAGGCCTTCGTGCCGGACCTCTCGCAATTCCACGATCATCGTAGTGTGAAGCCGCGCCATATCGGCTTCAGTTCACTCGCCCTTGAGGCCGCGATCCATAATCCGGTTACGCAGCGGATCGATTACCAGGTCCTGCGCGTCACCGCCGAAGGCACACAGCTGACCCCGCTGCCCATGCGCTATGCATGGCCGCAGGAAACGGACCTGATGGCACAACTCGCGGGTCTCTCGCTTGAAAGCCGCTGGGGCGGCTGGGACAAATCCCCTTTCACCGCCGACAGCCGCATGCACATCTCGGTCTACCGGAAACCCGCCTAGACCGGCTTCAGCGTCTTCGGATCGAGGCCGCCCATTTTGCAGACTTCCTTCCACTCAGCCGCCGTCACCGGCTGCACCGACAGGCGGAAGGATTTGACGAGGCTCATCTCCGCCAGCTTCGGATTGGCTTTCACATCCTTCAGCGTCACCGGCTTCGGCATCGGTGCCAGCGCCTTGACCATGACGCAGTCCCAGCGTGGATCGTCCGTGGTCGAATCGGGCTGGCTCTCACGCATCACTTCGACGATGCCAACAACCGCGAGGCCCTCATTGGAATGATAGAAGAAGCACTGGTCGCCGAGCTTCATCTCCCGCATGTTGTTGCGGGCGGTGTAGTTGCGGATGCCGCTCCACTCCTCGCCCTTCTCGCCTTTCTTTACCTGCTGGTCCCAGCTCCAGGCATCGGGTTCGGATTTGATCAGCCAGTATTTCATGTCGTTCCCGTCAGTTGGTCTGCGTCATGCGAGTCGGCCTGAGACTTAGTATGGTTGGCCGCCTCAGGAAAGGCGGGCGAGCGCTGCACGGACCAACCGCTCATAGGCCGGCCAGCCCTTGTAGGCCGCCAGCGCCGGTTCGGTCCCCTCCCACGCCGCACGGAAAGCGGCAGCACGCTCCGGCGTGGAGAGCGCTGCTGCCAGCGGATCGATGACGATCCGGATGGTGAAGAGAAGGAGGCCGGACACCGCAAGCTTCGAGATAGTCTGGCGTTCGACCCGCAGGTGAAGGACATCCAGCGCCGCCTCGTCCGGCATTGCCGCTGCCAGCGCCTTGAGCGGCGCCGAGCTTGGCGTGAAACGCGCGTCGCCCGCCTGGACCGTCCAGTTGAACCGCTCCAGCACCTGCCCCGGCCGCAAGGCGTCGAACATCCGCGCGATTCGCATCACGAGCCCCGGGTCGGCATCCGGCACCGGCGCGTGCAGACCGGCCAGCGGCTGGCCCACCTTTTCCGACAGCAGCCAGAAGGTCGGCGCGACAAGGCTCGCCGCCTGAAGCCGCCACAATCCGTCGTCGCCGCGCTGCAACAGGCAAAGATCGTCGGAGACGCGTGCAGCCGCCGCTTCCAGCGGTGTCGGCCAGCGCTCTGCCGATGGCAGCAGGTGCGCCGTGACAAGCTGTGCAGCTTCCGACAACACATCATCGGGCAAGGTGGAGGCGAACACCTCGTCCCGGCGCTCCACCATGATGATACGCTTCTCCGCCAGCCAGGCTTCAGCCTCCGTGTCCGGAGCGATCAGGTTTTCCGGTGGAATGGGTTTCAGCCCCGGCGCAAGGCTCGCCGGTCCGCCAAGGAACGGCAGGTGAGGCGGCGCGCGCACGATCAGGCCGGGACAGCCGTGCCCCAGGAGACGAAGCCCGCAATCTTCGGCGTCGACGGCAGGTACATCGTCTTGGCGTCCTGAAGGGCGAAGCCTGCCTCTTCCAGCATCTTGCGCGTATCGCGCGTCAGGTGGCACCCGCCTGCCAGCGGCTTCCAGACCGGCTCAACCCGGCGCTGCCATTTCGCGATATTCTCGTCCGGCGCCAGGCCATGCTCGGAAAACAGGATCTTGCCGCCGGGCTTCAACACGCGGCGGGTCTCGGTCAGCGCCGCCTTCCAGTCCGGGATGGTGCACAGCACGAACGTGTAGATCACCGTGTCGATGGAATGGTCTTCCAGCGGGACAGCCTCGGCGCCCGTCTCAAGGAATTCGATATTGTTGCCGATGCCGAGCGCTCCGGCCGTGCGCCGCGCCTTTTTCAGCATGCCTTCGGACGGCTCCAGCGCGTACAGGTGCTCAACCTTGTCCGGGTCGTAATAGGAAAAGTTCGTGCCGCTGCCGCAGCCGATCTCCAGCACCTTGCCTTCCGCGTGCGGAATGACCTTCTCGCGCTGCTTCATCATCGGCTTCGAGGCGCAGGCGCACGAAACCAGGTTCGGAACAACGTAGCGCTCCCAGGGGTTCACTGGACCGACTCCGCGCCCGGCTTGAAGCCCGGATAGGCTGCGCGCTGCATCAGCAGTTTCGTCGCCTCGGTCGGGCGCACGACCAGTGCATCCTGCGTGATGTTGACATCGAACTCGTAGCTGTCGGCCATCGGCATGTAGACCGCAGAACCGAACTGGACATCTTCGAGGCCGAACCGGGCGCCCTGCTCGGCGGCAAACTTTCGCACGTCGAGCCCTGGGTTTGCATAAAGCAGCACGCCGTTCGTGTCGGCCTTGGTCACGCCGTCGGTCGTATAGCGGTTGGCATAACGGCCTTCGAGATATTCGAGCCGGTAGACCGAATCATAGCCGAGCATGTTAGCCAGCGGCTTGAACTTGATGACCTGCGCGCCCATCGAGAATTCGTCGCCCCACAATTCGTAGAGGCGCGGCTCGGATTCCAGCGGCAGGGTCACGATGGCCTGGTAGGTGCCTGGCTTATCGGCCACCGCATCGAAGCGGATATGCGCCGCATCCCGTTCCAGCGTCAGGCGCTTGTAGGTCTGCAGGTTCAGGCCGGCGAGGGCGACAATGCCGGCAAGGCCGAGAAAACCCACCCCGAAGATGAGACGGCCGCCGCCGCTCAGCGGTTTCAGGCTGGCCAGCTTCCCGAAGCCGGCGAACAGCAGCATCAGACCGATCACGCCCGATATTGCAGGCAGGATCCACCAGATCAGAGACATCCACCTTACTCCCAATTGGCCGCCACGCCCCGTCGGCGCAGATCGTTGCCGCCCATACCCAAGCCTATCTAAACCCAGCCTGAATGCGGCTTCAATAGCGGCGACGCTGCAACGGGCCTGACTTCAGGAGACAAGGTCGGACGTACAGGGCGCGCCCGATGTCCAGTTCCGGTCGCCGGAGGAGAACTGAAAATACAGCGGATAGACAATATTGTCCCGTTCACCGGAATATTTCGCCCCCGGCACGTCGATCACACGCAGTTCCGCGTCCTGAACGCCGCGCCGGGCCGCATCGCAGAAAACAGGATGGGTACAGGTGACCTCCCGCACGTTGATGACCGAACCCCCTGCCAACAGGTCAAATCGAACCTCGCACATGCCTTCGAGCCCGAACAGGGCCGCAAGCGACGGATAGGATGGTTGGGGCGGGCGGATGATTTCCAGGTCGTTCGATGGGTAATCCTTCTCAGCCGGGGTTTCGGCGAGCGTCGCCGAGGCCGCAAGTGCCAGCGCGAACCCCAACGATGCCAGCTTTTTCCTCATGGGTGCCCCTCCGCCATCCTGCTTCCATTCTGCAGCACTTCTCCCCGAGGTGGAAGTTACAGACATATGGCGCTTTCTCATGCCTGACCGCCCTGAAAGGATGCGGCAGCCGGGCCTGACGTCATATCTGCCCAAAGCCGCAAAAGCCTGATACGGGGCAGGCATGTCTTTCCGCGACTTCATGCTTCTGTTCGGCTGCTGCCTGGTCTGGGGCCTGAACCTCGTTCTTACCCGCTGGGTGGTGGCGGACCTGAACATCCCACCCCTGTTCTTTGCGGCCATCCGCTTCGCCGGAGTCGCCCTGTTCCTGATCCCGTTCCTGCGGCCGGTTCCGGAAAAACTCTTCACCCTGTTCCTGATCTCGATCATGATCGGGTCGCTGAATTTTGCCCTTCTTTTCATGGGCCTGCGCAGTGCCGACGCGTCCGCTGTCGCGGTGACGGGCCAGCTGGGCGTGCCGATCTCCACGCTGATGAGCATGGCTTTTCTGGGCGAACGGATCGGCTGGCGCCGCGGGCTCGGGATCATGCTGTCCTTTGCCGGCGTCGTGTTGATTGCCTTCGACCCCACCAGTTTCCGCATCTCGGTCGGCCTTCTCTTCGTGGTCGCTTCGGCCTTCATCGGCTCCTATGGCGGTATCCTGATGAAGAAGATGCCGCCGCTGACGGGACTGCAGGTTCAGGCCTGGGTCGGCCTGTTCAGCTTCGCGCCCCTCTTCGCCGTCTCCTTCCTCTGGGAGAAAGGCCAGGTCGACGCCTATCTCCATGCCGGCTGGCCCGTCTGGCTCGCCAGCCTGTTCGCGATCTGCGGCGTTTCCATCTTCGGCCACGGCGCTTTCTATACGCTGATCAAGAAGTATGATGTGTCGATGCTGTCCCCGTTGACCCTGATGACGCCGATCTGGGGCGTCGTGTTCGGTGTGATCCTGCTGAACGAGCCGATCTCGCCGCGCCTCCTGCTCGGCGCGACCATCGCACTTGCGGGCGTGTTCATGATCGCCGTGCGCCAGAACACCCGCCTGCCGGAAGCCGCCCTTGGCAAGAAGATGAGCGGGGAGAGCTGATGGAGATCGTCGCTTCGCCCAGCCCGAATTTCGACGAGCGGAAATTCCCCGTCGACATGCTCGTGCTGCACTATACCGGAATGGAAACTGGCCAGGCCGCGCTCGACCGCATGCGCGATCCGGCCGCGAAAGTCTCGGCGCACTACATGATCTGGGAGGACGGGCAGATCGACCAGCTGGTCGCCGAGGACAAGCGCGCCTGGCATGCCGGCGTCTCCAGCTGGCAGGGCGACGAGGACCTCAACTCCCGCTCCATCGGCATCGAGATCGTCAATGGCGGCCATGACGTCCCCCTGCCCGATGGCAGCCTGCCGCCCTATCCGGCAGCGCAGATCGGCTCTGTTATTGGTCTTTGCCGCGCCATTCTTTCCCGTCACGGCATTCCGCAATCCCGCATTGTTGCCCATTCCGACATCGCCCCCGCCCGCAAGATCGATCCCGGCGAGCATTTCCCGTGGGCGCATCTCGCAGAGGCCGGCATCGGCCTGTTCCCGGGCACCGGACCAGCCGTCGAAGCCGACCTGCTCCTGCCCGGCGATACCGGCCCGCCCGTCCGGACCCTCCAGGAAAGCCTTGCCGGAATTGGCTATGGACTGGTCGCTACCGGCGCGTTCGACGAGGCGACCGCGCAAGTGGTCTCGGCATTCCAGCGACGCTTCCTGACATCCCATCTCGGCCGTCACGGCGATCCGGAGACACAGGCACACGTCGGCCAGGTGCTCGCCGCAGTTCGGGCCGTCTAGGCGCCGTCCAGCTCTTCCGCTTCATCGGACTCATCGATCAGCTCCGGCTCCTTCTGCCGCGCGGCCCATTCCGCCGTGAGCGCGGCGCCGAGCAGCAGTGAGGAAACTGACGTCGCGAGCCAGATGAAGCCGAGGATCACCGAGGCAAGAGCCCCATAGAACGTATCGAGCGTGGTCAGTTTCAGGTAGAGATGAAAGCCCCAGGTCGCGACCACCCAGGCCAGCGCTCCGGCCGCCGCGCCTGCCACTTTCGCCCGGTGCCCCTTCAGCCGTCCGTGCAGCGCAACGGCGAGGATCATGTAGAAGATCACGAAGCAGGCGAGCCATTTGCTGACCCAGAGCTGCGAGGCGACGTCGCGGATCTCCCGCGCAAGGTCATACGCGATGAAGCCCTGCGACTCGGTGATGAAAGACAGGATCAGCTGCATCGCGCCAAGCAGCCAGACCATCAGGATGAGGAGCGTTGTCATCAGGATCGACACGCCCTGGAACCGGATGATGCGCGTGCGCCGTTCCGATCCGGTCACCATGCGGATGCCCGTGATCGCCGCCTTGGCGCCCGAACTGGCCGAGAAGAGCACCACGATCAGTGCCAGGAAGGCCCTCAGCGTAAGACCCTGCGGCGTCACCTGCCGGATCGTCTCAAGGTCTGTGCGCGAGAGCGGCGCTACGGCCGAGACGAGCACTTCGTCCACCGTGCCAGCGAGGCGCCCGGAGAGGTCGGCAGGCAACAGCGCGAACAACAAGGTCAGCGTGAGATAGATGATCGGGAAGATCGAAAAGAGCGCATAGAAGCTGATCCCGCCGGTCACGATACGCACTTCCGGCTTCGACAGGCGCAGGATTGCGCCCCAGACCGGGTCGATCACCCAGACTTTCAGCCAGATCGGCAGAGGCAGTTTTTCAAGCCAGGGGCGCATGGGTCCTGTATGGTCCGTTTCGGCGCAGAAGGCCATGTCCCTTGCGCCCGGCGCAGTGGCGGCAAGCGACTCCACCTTCGCGCGTATGGCTTTTACGCCCGCCTGCGAGTGCGCTACACAAGGACAACACCGTCCTCACAGAGCTCCCGCCGCCCGTGTCATACGCCGTCCGCAAGTCAGACCCGTCCCTCACCTTTGCGCTCCGCCGCATCGCGCGCGGCCAGATGGAGGCGGCGATTGCCGAGATCGACGATCCGGCGCTCGGACCCGTCACGACGGTTCACCAGCTGCGCAAGCGCTGCAAGAAGCTGCGCGGCCTGATCCGCCTCGTCCGGCCGGGCTTTGCGGCCTATGCCGAAGAGAACGCCGCGTTCCGCGACCTTGCCCGCGACCTTTCCGAACTCCGCGACGCCGGCGCCGTGCTGGAAACCGTGACCGCGCTGGAAGAACGCTTCGGCGAAACCGTCGGCACCGCCTTCTTCGAAACGGTGCGCACGCGCCTTGCCGAGGCGAACCCGCCGGCGGACGAAGCGCTCGTGACGGCCCGGCTCGCGGCCGCGCGCGCGGCATTCGAGGCGGCGATCCTGCGTACCGAGACCTGGGACGTGAAAGGCAAGGCGCCTGAAATCCTCTCGAAAGGCGTCACCGCGACCTACAAGCGCGCGATCAGTGCCATGGCTGCAGCCGCCGAAAGCGATGCACCGGAGGATTTCCACGAGTTCCGCAAGCGCGTGAAATACCATTGGTACCAGATGCGCCTGCTGAAGCGCATCTGGCCGAAAGTCATCCATGCGCGGATCGGCGAGGCCCGCACGCTGGCCGACGAATTGGGCGACCATCACGACCTTGCCATCTTCCGGCTCACCGTCCTGCCCTCCCTCGACTGCAAGGACGACCCGGTCTGCGAAGTGCTCGGTGGACTGATCGAGGCCGAGGAAGTGCGCCTGGAGCCGCATTGCCTGAAGCATGGCCGGCGCCTTTTCGCGGAAGACGCACATGCGTTCGGCGAGCGTGTTGCCGCCTATTGGCGGGCCTGGAAGGACTGATCCGGACTTGCGCCGGGCGGCGCCTTCGCCTATCTGCCGATCTCCCTTGTGTTGCCGCGGCTGCTGAACCCGAAAGCATGAGGATAGTACGATGTCACACCCCGCAACGCGGGCCGCGCGCCGCGTGGCCGCCCGCAGGCACAATGGCGACCGCAAGCGTGAGCCCACCCATCGCGGCTATACCGAGAAGAAATGGCGCCTCGTCTACCTGCGCCACAACAAGCTGCACCGTGCACGGCAGATCGGAAGGATCTGGCCCTATCGGGAATGGGAGAAGCTGATGGCCGATGCCGAACCCGTGAAGGTCCTGTTCGTGTGTAGCCGCAACCAGTGGCGCAGCCCGACCGGTGAAACCGTGTTCGCGCGCGTGGACGGCGTCATCACGCGCTCGGCCGGAACCGCCGGCAATGCCCGCCGCAGGATCACCGTGGCCGACATCCGCTGGGCCGACCTCATCCTCGTCATGGAGGACAAGCACGCCTCGCGCCTGCGCGCCGACTTCCGCCAGGAAGTCGCGTACAAGCCGCTGCACGTGCTCGATATTCCGGACGATTACAAATACATGGACGAGGACCTGGTTGAGCTGATCCGCCTGAAGGCGGAGCCGCTGATCTTCGGAGCGGAATAAGCGCCGCCGCAGCTTCCGTTTGTCAGCGGACCCGCCTTCCCCTATATGAGGCCCCTGACCAGACGGCCGGGCAGCCGCTGGTATGCTGGTAACGGCATGCTGGAGGAAAGTCCGGGCTCCGGGGATACAGGGCGACGGCTAACGGCCGCCCGGCGTGAGCCGAGGGAAAGTGCCACAGAAAGCAAACCGCCGCGCGGCTTCGGCCAGACGGTAAGGGTGAAAGGGTGGGGTAAGAGCCCACCGCGGGACTGGCGACAGGACCGGCACGGTAAACCCCGCCCGGAGCAAGACCGAATAGGGGGCACACATGGGCCGCTTCCCGCCCGTGCCCCGGGTGTGTCGCGTGAGGGGGCCAGCAATGGCCCTCCCAGAGGAATGGCTGCCAGACCGTGGCAACACGGCGAACAGAACCCGGCTTACAGGCCGTCTGGTCAGAATTTATTTCGTCATCCCCTTGCAGGCATTCGACTGCATCATCCCGTCATGAATGAAGCCAGCGATGGCGTCAGCGGTGAGGGCGCCGTCATAGGGGGCGGCGGACCAGTATTGCGTGGCGGTCATCGTCTCGCCGGGGGCAAGGGTGCGGAGATTTCTTCGGCCAGGACAGCCAGAGCATGCCACCGGGCGCCACCTCGTCCAGCGCCGGGCCGATACTGGCAGCAAGGTCCGCCCGCGTACGGCAGAAGAGATGGACCAGCTCCGCCGGGCCTTTCTTGACGAAAACAACGCCTTCGGCGCCGTTAACCAGGTCTGCATAGGGTCCGGGCGGTTTCATGGCGAGACAGGTCATCCCCGGCTTCAGGCCGAGCTTCTGCCAGAGCGGCTTTCCCGAATACCCCGTCGCGGTCGCCATACGTCTTTCCGTAGCCATTTCGGCAGTGCAGGCACCATTCTGGCACAATGCGTGCAAAACGGCTCCTGAATATGTGTTGGACCATGTCAAAGGAGACGGACTCCATCATGCTGAAACAAGTGCTTATGGGCGCGCTCCTGCTGGCTGTGCCGGCATGCGCCAGCGTGGACACACCTGTGGAAACAGTGCCACAGGTCCCCGGCAAGGTCGTGATCGTCGGCGACTCGATTTCTCTCGGCCTCGGCGCGATGGGCGCGAGCAAGGATTGCGAGATCGCTGCAGAAAACACGTCCCTGAACGTCACCTATGGCGTTCAAGTCGCAAAGGCGCTGGGTACGGACTATGTCCTCTATGCCTGGCCCGGCGCGGGCCTTGTGCGCAATTATGCCGATGCTACCTCCGACACGATCTCAGTTCGCATGCACCGGCTCGAAGACGAGAACGCGCTCGACAATACAGGCCCCGTCCAACTTGTCCTTGTGAATGTCGGCACCCATGATTTCCATCAGTACGACGCGACTGACGCCTTCATTCCGGCAATGGAAGACCTGCTAACCATGATGGCCGGCCACTTCCCGGATGCAACGATCTACGCCCTGACCGGCCCGATGCTGGGCGGCAAGGACGGCGCCTTTCTCGACCAGGCAGTACGCACGGCCGTCGATACAGTGAACACGGCAGACGGCACGCATATCCGCTATCTCGCCCTCAATGGCGGCGATCCGGCGATCGCGCTCGGCTGCCAGTGGCACCCCTCGATGCCGGCGCACGAATACATGGCCGGGATGATCCTCGACGACCTGAAGTTCGGCAAATAAGTCCGGACGGCCCGAAGGAATTCATTGCGCCGCCGTAATCTCGGCGCTTTTCGGGATTGCTATCGCGCGCATGCAGCGTGCGGCGGTTTCCCTTGCCCGGCTCGTGACCGGGCCTGTCGCTTCCTTCGGGAAAGACCCGCGCCACTGGCAGATCCTCGCACTCGGCGGCCTCTTTCTTCTATCGCTGCTGACCAGCGATTTCGGTGTCACCTTTGAAAGCCTCGCCTTTGCCTTCGGCGGGGCTTTTTCGGCTCAGCTGATCGGTACCGCCTTTCTGAACCTGCGCGCCGGAAAGCCCCTGCTGGCGAGCCTAGAATGGAAGTCGGCTGCGATCACCGGCCTCGGTGTCACCATTCTCCTGCGCGCCTCCGATCCCTGGATCTGGGGCGCGGCGACGGCTACCGGCGTCGGGCTCAAATTCCTTGTACGCATCAACCACAAGCATATCTTCAATCCGGGTTGCATCGGCATCGTCTCGATGATGCTTCTGCTCGGGCGGGATGCCTGGGTCTCACCCGGACAATGGGGCCAGGCGCCGCTCATCGCTGGCTATGCCATGGCGCTCGCCACCCTCACCCTTTCCAGCGCGAAGCGGCTCGACATCGCGCTCGGCTTCCTCGGCGGGTTTGCTGCGATCCTGCTTGCGCGCGCCGCCTGGCTGGGTGACCCGATGGTCATCCCGCTGCACCAGATGTCGTCGGGCGCCCTGCTCATCTTCGCCTTCTTCATGATCACCGATCCGCGTTCGACGCCGGACAGCCGCGCGGGTCGTCTTCTCTTTGCCTTCGCCGTGGCCGGGTTGGCCGCCTGGTTCGTGATCGGCCCGAACCAGCGCGGCGCGCCGCTGATGGCGCTGGCCGCGCTCGCCTGGCTGACGCCGGTGCTCGACTACCTGTTGCCGGCGCGGCGCTTCGAATGGCAACGCGTGCCCAAACCCGCGGCCACCCTGCCTTTTCGCACACAGACCGATCCACCCGCCCTGCCCGTGGGCACGATTTCAGAGACTACTGGGGACCAGAGGAGAGTAGCATGAATATCCGACACCTTATCGGCGGCCTCGCGGTCGCAGCCTGTTCATGGGCCGCGGCCGCGCCCGCCCATGCCTTTTGCGGCTTCTATGTCGCCAAGGCCGATACCGAGCTTTTCAATGACGCCTCCAAGGTGGCGATCGCCCGGGACGGCGAACGCACCGTGGTGACAATGTCATCGGACTTCAGGGGCGATGTCTCGGAATTCGCCATGGTCGTGCCGGTGCCGTCCGTGCCGGAGGAAGAGCAGATCCACGTCGCCAATCCGGCGCTGATGGATCATATCGACGCCTACACCGCCCCGCGCCTTGTCGAATACTATGACGAGAACCCCTGCGAGGCCGAGCGCCAGCGCCGCATGTTGAAGGACATGGTCATGTCCGCCCCCATGCCGGTCGGTGCCGTGATGGAAGAAGCCGAAGACCTCGGCGTCACCATCGAAGCCCAGTACGAAGTTGGCGAATACGACATCCTCATTCTGTCGGCGGAGGAATCGAACGGCCTCATCAAGTGGCTGAACCAGAACGGCTACAAGATCCCCGATGGCGCCGAGGAAACGGTCGGCGCCTATCTCAAGCGCGGAATGAAATTCTTCGTCGCGAAAGTGAACCTCGAGCGGCATGACGGCTCCGGCGTCCTGCGTCCGATCCAGGTCGCCTATGAAGACGAGGACTTCATGCTGCCCATCCGGCTCGGCACGGTGAATGCCGAAGGCAAGCAGGAACTCTTCGTCTTCGCCATGACCCGCACGGGCCGCGTGGAGACCAAGAATTACCGCACCGTGAAACTCCCCTCCGACATGGATGTCCCGATCTATATCAAGGACGAATTCGGCGACTTCTACAAAGACATGTTCGCCCACCAGGTGGAGAAGGAAAACGGCAAGGCCGTGTTCATGGAATATGCCTGGGACATGGGCTGGTGCGATCCGTGTGCGGCCGAACCGCTAACGCGGTCGGAACTGCGCGAACTGGGTGTCATGTGGCTCGACGAAGGCCCGGCCGATGACGAGCGCTATTTCGGCCCAGCGCCGGTGGACGTCTATGTCACCCGCCTTCACCTGCGCTATGACGCGAAGACCTTCCCGGAAGACCTTGAATTCCAGGCGACTGGCGACCGCTCCAACTACCAGGGCCGTTATGTCCTGCGCCATCCCTGGCGGGGCGACTATACCGAGTGCAAGGCCGCAGGCGAGTATGCCAACTCGCTGGTCAAGCGCTGGGACACTGAAGCGATCGAGCTTGCCAAGCTGACCGGCTGGGACGTCAACGAGATCCGCGCGAAGATGGCGAGTCTCGGTTACTCGGCCAGCGCCATCAAGGGCGTCGACCTCGACACGCCGAAGCCGAAGAAGACCTGGTGGCAGCGCCTCTGGGGCGACGGCTGAACGCCGCGCTGACTGACACTCTTTGTGACAATAGACGAGTTGCGCTAGCATGCGGCGGGCCTCCCGGCGGGGCCCGCCGAATCACTCCGGAGATATCTCCCT
Source organism: Hyphomonas sp. (assembly GCA_041398365.1). Lineage (GTDB taxonomy): Bacteria > Pseudomonadota > Alphaproteobacteria > Caulobacterales > Hyphomonadaceae > Hyphomonas. Next base: position 279,840 of record JAWKUV010000001.1, read on the forward strand.
CATGGCCCGAACATCCGGCGCCCGGAACTACGATTTCGACAGCAAGCGCGCCGCCCTGCTCGATGTGCTGACCGACTTCGCCCTGAACGGCGACCTGCACCGCCCCTCGCTGCGCCAGTTCGCGCTGGCAGCCAGTCTGTCGGAGCCGACGCTGCGCCACTATTTCACCGACCGTCAGGGGCTCGTCATCGCCATTCTCGAAACGCTGGGCCAGCGGAGCAATGTCGTCTGGGGCGAGCTGCCGGGCACCCCGCCCAGCCCGGCCGAAGCCCTGCAGGTCTATTTCCGCGCCTCGCTGGAGGGCCTGCGCGAAGGCAGCTTCGTCCGCGCGCATGCGTTCGGCCTGGTCGAAGGCGCCGCCTGCCCGCGCGCCGGACGGGCCTATCTCGACCATGTCCTGGAGCCGGCCCTCGAGACGATCAGCCAGTTGCTGGAAGCGACTCCCGGCGGTCCGCGCGAGCCGGACGCCCTGCGCGCCGCGGCCCTTGCCGCCCTGTCGCCGGTCCTCGTCATGAGCCTGCACCAGGACCTGCTGGGCGGGCGCGCCGTCGCCCCGCTCGACAGCCAACAGATCGTCACGCATCTCGAAGACTGGCTGGGCAGCGCCCTTACCGGCGAGGCCTAGGTGTGATCTTTCAATAGGTTGTCCATTCGGGCCTGACCGAGGAGATTGAGGTTGCGAGACTTCAACTCCAGGAAAGGACACCGAATGGACATCCATGAGAATGCCCGCACAACGCCGCACAGTCGAGCCGAAATGGTCCGGCGTGTGATTGAGGAAGGCGCAAGCAGGTGCGCCGTCGCCAAAGCCTTCGGCGTGTGCTGCAAGACTGTCAGCAAGTGGGTAGACCGCTTCCTTGCGGAGGGGCCCGAAGGCCTCAGGGAGCGTTCCTCGCGTCCGCACCGGCTTTATCACCCGACGCCCAGTGCGACCGTGGAGAGGATCATCAAGCTGCGCTGCCAACGCCTGCCGGGACACGAGATCGCCCACCGATGCAAGGTCTCGCCGGCCACTGTCAGCCGCGTCCTGCGCGCCGCAAGGCTCAGCCGGGCCAGGGATCTCGATCCGCCTGAACCGTCCCGCCGCTACGAGCACCCAAATCCCGGTGACATGATCCACATCGACATCAAAAGCTCGGGCGCTTCGGGCGCCCCGGGCATCGCATCACCGGAAGCCGGAAGAGCAAGTCTCTCCATCGCGGTGTCGGCTGGGAGTACGTCCATGTCGCCGTGGACGATACCTCCCGCGTCGCCTTCAACCAGATCCATCCTGACGAAAAGGCCCCCAGTGCCGTCGATCACCTGAAGGCCTGTGTGGCTTACTACAATCGCCTCGGCATCATCGTCCGCCGCGTGATGACAGACAATGGCGCCTGCTATCGCTCTGACGCCTTCAGACATGCCTGTCGTGAGCTCGGCCTCAGACACGTCCGCACCAAACCCTACACGCCCAGGACAAATGGAAAGGCCGAACGCTTTATCCAGACCGCCCTCAGGGAATGGGCCTACGCAAAATCCTACGATACATCAGACCAGAGAGCCGCATGCCTCCATGACTGGACGCATCGATACAACTTCCATCGACCCCATGGCGGTATTAAAAACCAAACACCCATCAGTCGACTCGGTCTCGCCGAGGACAACCTGTTGAGAGTCCACAACTAGGCCTTCAGCGCCGCCGCCACGGCCGCGACTTCGTCCGGGCTCGTGCACCACGAACAGACAAACCGGTAGCAGTTCCCCGGCCAGGGATAGAATTTCGCCCCGGCCGCCCACAGGCGCTTCGCCACGTCTTCCGGAAGCAGTGCGAACACTTCATTACCGTCGGCCGGATAGGCGAGCTCGAGCCCGTCCGCCATGAACACGTCGGCGAGTTCCTGCGCGCGCGCATTAGCACCGCGGGCGAGCTCCAGCCACAGGGCGTCATCCAGCATCGCATGAGCCTGCGCCGCGAGGAACCGCATCTTCGGCGGCATATGGCCGGCCCGTTTTGCCCGGATCTTCAGTTCGGTGAATTTCGTCCGGGCCCGGCCGAACAGGACAATCACTTCGCAGCCGATAGCGCCCGTCTTCGAAAGGCCGAAGCTCAACACATCGACGCCCGCCTTCCACGTCATCTCCGCCGCCGAAGCCGTCGACCCGGCAAGGAGGTTGCCGAGGCGCGAACCGTCGAGATGCACGAACAGGCCTTTCTCTCTTGCCATGCCGGCATAGAGCGCGACTTCCGCCGCTCGGTAGGCCGTGCCGCATTCGGTGAGGTTCGTCAACGAAAGGACCTCTGCCGGCGTCTCGTGCAGGAAGTCCCGCTGGATACCGGCGAGCGCTGTCTCCAGCGCGTCACGGTCGATGCGCGCACCGAAGCCCGGCAGCAATTGCAGCTTGCCGCCGCCCATGAAGAATTCCGGCGCCCCACGCTCGTCGCGCTGGATGTGCGCCTCTTCATGGCAGAGCACCGCGCCCATGGGCGAGCAGAGCGTGGCGAGCGCCAGCGCATTGGATGCCGTACCCGACACGGTGATCCAGTAGTCGAAGTCCTCGGTCTCGAACACTGTCGCGAGCTTCGCGCGCAGCGCGGCCATGACCGTGTCGCCGCCATAGCTTGCTTCCATACCAGTGTTCACAGCCAGGATCGCCTCGACCACTTTCGGGTGGGCGGGCGCGGACGTGTCGGACGCGAAATTCATGTCAATGTATCCGGGGTTTGCCACATGAGGTGCTGGCCGCCATCGCAGGCAATCATCTGTCCGGTCACGCTCGACGCGGCGATGAGATAGCGCATGGCGCGCACGATTTCTTCCGGCGAACTCCCCTCGCCTGTCAGGGTCGTGGCCTTCTCGGCCGCAAAGACGTCTGCCGTCTGATGAACGCTGGCCAGAACCGGGCCTGGGCCGATCGCATTGACGCGGATCTGCGGGGCAAGCGCCTGCGCCATGGTCTGCGTCGCCTGCCACAGCGCCGCTTTGGACAACGTATAGGTGAAGAAGGTCGGGTTCAGCTTCCACACGCGCTGGTCGATCAGGTTAAGCACAAGACCTTTCGTCCCGTCAGGCAGGCCGCCCGCCATCTGCTGCGCGAGGTGAATCGGCGCGCGCAGGTTCGGCTCCATGTGGAAGTCCCAGTTCGCCCGGCTGTGGGTCGCAAGCGCATCGTCCTCGAAGGTCGATGCGGAATTGATCAGCAGGCTGACCGGGCCGCCGAGCGCGCGCGCGGCACGGGCGACAAGGTCGCCGCGGGCCAACTCGTCGGCAAGGTCTGCAGAGACGGGCTCTGCCGCGCCGCCCGCGTTGCGGATCATCGCGCAGGTCTCTTCCGCGCCTTCCTTGGAAGTCCGGTAGTGGACAGCAACCTGCCAGCCATCCTCGCCCAGGGCGAGCGCCATGGCCCGGCCGAGACGCGCACCGGCGCCGGTGACAAGTGCAATGCCGGGCGTCATGTCCCCGCCGGCAGGAACAGGCCGGTAATATTGAGCCCGGTGATCAGGCCATAGACATAGGCGGCATAGACGAGCAGCAGGAGCAGGCCGGTCAGGCGGCCGATCCGCGCCTTGGTGACAATCAGGATCGAGGCGATCAGCGTCGCCAGGGCAAGGGCCCAGTGGTCGTATTGCTGGAACGTCGGCGCCGTGCTGATCGAGCCGAACAAGGCAACAATGCCGCCCGCACCGAGAATGTTGAACACGTTCGAGCCGAGCACGTTGCCGATCAGTACTTCGCCCTGCCGCTTCACGGCCGCGACGAGGCCCGCGCCGATCTCCGGCAGCGAGGTGCCGACGGCCAGCAGCGTCAGGCCGATATATTCCTCCGGCACGTTCAGGAAGGTCGCGATGCCGACGCCGCCCGCGATCACGAGGTTCGCGCCGAGGATCAGGCCGCCGATGCCCAGCGGGATGTAGATCAGCGAAAGCCAGAGCGGCAGGTGCGGGTCTTCTTCCTCGGTCACACCCGGGTCCTTGCCGGCGGCGACGGCCCGGCGGGCCGCGATGAAGGTGAGGCCCGAATAGGCGATCAGGATGGCGAGGAAGCAGAGGCCGACCATCGGGGTCAGCGGCATGACGGCGGTGATCCCGATCCAGGCCACCGCGGCCACGATCATCGCCACCATGGCGCGCTTCTCGCCGACACCGCCCGCCATGACCGGCGCGATCAGGGCCGGCAGGCCCAGAACGAGGAACACGTTGGCGATGTTGGAGCCGACAATATTACCGAGCGCGAGGCCGGACCGGCCGGACATGGCCGCGTCGAGCGAAACGATCATTTCAGGGGCGGAGGTGCCGAAGCCGACAATGAAGATGCCGGCGACCAGCGGCGAGACTCCGATACGCCGCGCGAGACCGACGGCCCCGCTGACCAGCGCGTTGCCGGCCAGGGCCATGATCACGAGGCCCCCGACGAGGGCGGCGATCAGCGACAGGTCCGGCACAGGTGGGCCCGGTGCCTAGTCGAGACGTTTGAATTCAATGAGATTGAGGACGCCGAACACGACGACGATGGCGGCGATGGCAAGCAGGGACGGATGAATCATGTCGCGTTCTCGCTGTGTATTTCTTGTCATGTGACGGTTGTTGGCGCCTGCATAGCGCGGTGCGTCGCGCATGGCGAGCCCAATTCGGCATGGTTTTCATCCGTTTTCTCACCAGAAACACGGATTTTCGCCGCTTTCAGGGGAAAATTATTGCATTCATCCGATCCTGGGACGAACCGGACAGGAAACCCGACATGGCCAGTATCCGCACCCGCATCTTTCAGTCCTGGTTCCGGCTGTCGCGCCCGATGACGTTGGGCGTGCGGGCGGTGGTCGAAAACCATGCCGGACAGATCTTCATGATCCGCCATACCTACACACCGGGCTGGTACCTGCCGGGCGGCGGCGTCGAGAAAGCCGAGACCAGTCTCGAATCGCTTGAACGCGAACTGCTGGAGGAGGGCGGCTTCCACCTCAGCGCGCCGCCGGACCTCGTCGGCATCTATTCGAACCATCTCGTGTTCCCGAACGACCATGTCGTGCTCTACCGCGCCCGGCCGGGCACCTGGGAACAGGGCAAGGCCACCTCGATCGGGGAAATCGCCGAAGCGGCCTGGGCCGATCCGCTGAGCCCGCCCGAAGGCACGACGCCCGGCACGCAGCTGCGCCTCGCCGAACTCTTCGCCGGCGCCCCGCGCTCGGCCTACTGGACGCCGGAGCGCTAGGCCCGTAGGTGCGCCACCAGTGCGGCGAGGTCCTGCCGCAACATCTCCATCCGTCCGGCCGGCAGGGCGGATTCAAGGTCCCGGTCCATCGCATCGCTCAGCCGGTTCAGGGCCGAAAGCGCCGCCCGTCCGCGCCGCGTCAGGCGGACGAGACGTGCCCTTCCGTCTTCCGGGTCGGGAAGAGTCTCGACGAACCCCTCCTTCTCGAGGCCCTCGATCAGGTAAGCGACGGACTGCTTGGTGATGCCGGCCCGCTGGGCGAGATCGGAGGCGCGGCTGCCTTCCGGGTTGATGTTGCGGAAAATGGCCGAATGCGCGGGCCGGATTTCCGGGAACCCCTCCCCCGCCAGACCGCCGTAAACGCGCTCAAGTGCCGCCTCGTAGATAAGACGCGAAAGCCGCGCCACGCGCAGGTTGCTGCCAGTGACGGGGAAGCCCGGATCAGTATCGGAAAATTTTGTCATACCTCCTCCTTGACGATAGTCAGACTATCTGTCAATTATAGACAGACAAACTGACCAATAGAGATTTTCCGATGCCCGACTGCATGACCCCCTCCCGCTCCGACCTCATCGCCCGCAACCTCGCCGTCGTGGACGCCCACATCCAGGGCGAAGCCCGCGACCCCGCCGGCGTCATGGCCCTCTATACCGACGACATCGTCCTCGAATCGCCCCTGCGCGGCCTATACCTCACAGACAAGCCCGCCATCGAGGCGAACTATGTCGCCATGTTTGGCGCCATGACGGATGTCGAAATCATTCCCCTCGACCGGTTCGCCACCGAGACCCGCGTGGTGGACGACTGCCTCGTCCGCTTCCTCCTCTCCGGTGACGGTTTCTACCGCGCGCCGGTTCCGGTCGGCTCCCGCGTCGAGGTGCGCCTCGTGCATGTGTTCGAAATGCGGGACGGTCTGATCTCCCGCGAGACCGTGCACGAGGCCTGGAAACTCCTGGCCTGACGGCCGGGGATTCAGGAGACGGGCAGGACCTGGTATTCCCCCCCTGCCACCCGCACCGCCGGGACTTGTCCCGTCTCCTCGAATTCCGTCCAGGCCGGCGCAAGGCTGCGCCAGAAAGGCTCGTTCGCATCCGCCGCATGACGCTGCAGGTTCGCCGCCGTCATCGGGAACGGATAGATATGCACCGGGACCGCAGGCTGACCATGATCGAGCGCCGCCTGCATCAGGGTCCAGATTTCTTCCATCGCGCCATCGGTCATCGCATAGCAGCCGACCGAGACGCAGTTGCCATGCACCATGAGAAAGCTGCCGGTTCGCCCTTTCGCCCGGTCGAAGGCGTTCGGATAGCCGAGATCGAAGGACAGGTGGAAGCTCGAGGCGGGGTTCATCTGGCCCGGCGAGACCGAATAGAAGCCCTCCGGCGCCTGCAGGTCGCCCTCCGCCTGCTTCGGGCCGAGCTTGCCCGAATAAGCGCACACGGGCCACGAGCGGAACGCTTCGTACACGCCCTTTTCATTGGCCACATAGGCCGTCATCACCGCAGGTTCCTTGGTAAGCCGAAGGTAAACGGGATTGCCGAGCGCAAGCCCCTTGGCGGCCAGCGCATCGGTCAGTTCCGGGGTGCGGGCCTCGACCGCGGCGCGTGAACGGGGCGTCGTTCGCACATCGTCCACCCCCGCCACGGCCAGCACGGCCGGCAGGCAGAGAAAGGCCATCGCCGCGCCGAGCACGGCGGTCATTTTCCAGGCAGCGAGGGGGCGTTTGCGTTTCATGCCTGGAATCTGTCGGCCCCGAATGAGGCACGAGACGGGCATTAACCAAGGCGGTTTAAAGGAAATGACGCCGCAATTTCGCCCCGGACATTAAGTCCGCTTTAATCGGCCGGTGAGACGCTTCGTGCATGGCGGGGGACAAATGAGACTCGTCATGTGACCTGATTGCCGGCGCCGTGGGGACCCCTTGCCCCTGTGCGCCACAGAGCATACGGAACGCCGGTTCTCTTCCCCTTGGACCGGCGTTCCATTTTTTTCAGGTCTCAGCGCCGCGTCCGGCGTGCCGCCGCCATCATGTAGCGCCAGCCGGTCAGCAGCGAGAGCGCCGCAGCGATCCACAAAAGGCCCACAAGCGCGATCATGCCCAGGATCGCGGCCTTGCCCACCGCTTCCTGCGAGACAGCCTGCTGGGGTACGACCGCGAAGGGCAGAAGGAGGCCGATAATGGCGGCCATTTCGAAGGCGGTCTTCCATTTGGCGAGGTTCGACGGATCGACCACGGCCTTGCCGCGCGGCGTGGTGCGCAGCCAAGTCATGAAAGCGTCGCGCCCGATGATCGCGGCGGCCGGAAGATAGATCAGCACGGAGCGGAAGGTCAGCGCGAGGCCAAGCAGGGCGAAGCCGACCAGCAATTTGTCCGCGATCGGATCAAGCCAGACACCGAACCGCGACTGCGCCTTCAGCGCGCGGGCCAGCCAGCCGTCGAGAAAGTCGGTCAGCGCTCCGGCGATGAAGGCGAGGAGCGCGAACTGGTACCAGAGCTGCTGCATGATCGCGACCCGCTGCGACGGGTCGGCCGCACCGCCCGGCACCGATGCGGGATCGAAAAAGGTCTCCACACGCAGGGCCTGAACGATGCCGCCGAGGCACAGCACGGCGAAGACGCATCGCGCAATGGTCAACGCATTGGGGAGCCATTTGAAGTTCATCGCGTCCCTCTGCCAGCGCCGTGAATGTGACGCAATGGGAATTGAGCAAGCCCCTCACCTCCCACCGCCCGAAGACGCGGAAAGTGAGGGTTCACCCTAGTTCGCCGAGCCGGTCACCGTTTCGATCGGCACCGTATAGTGGCGGCCGCAGAACTGGCAGTCGATCGACAGCGTGCCGTCCGGCTCGACAAGTTCGCGCAGCGACTCGTCCGACATTGCCTTCAGCGTGGAGACCAGCCGCTCCTCGTTGCAGGTGCAGCGGTCGTCCAGCGTCACCGGCGGCTCCATCCGGACGCCCTGTTCGTGGAACAGGCGGTAGAGCAGCTGTTCCATCGGCAGATCCGGATCGACGAGTTCCTGATCGGTGATCGTCGTGAACAGGGCCTGCGCTTCGTTCCAGGCTTCATCGGTGTCGCCGCGGGCCGTATCGGCCGCGATCCGCTGGACCATCATGCCGCCGGACACCCACTGGGCCGGCTCGCCTTTGCGCTCGAACTCGGCGACCGACAGGCGGATGCGCGTCGGCACCTGTTCGGACTGGGCGAAATAGTCCTCGGCGCATTCGGACAGCGTGCCCTTCCAGAGCGGGACGATGCCCTGGTAGGGCTGGATCGCCGGATTGTCCTGGATGATGATCAGGCCCAGCCGGCCGGCCGTGCCGAACAACTGCGGCATGTGCGGGGCAGCGCCCTTGTTCACCTTGTCGAGATGGGCCCAGGCTTCGGCGTCGAAACGCGCATAGCCGCGGACACCGCCATCGGTGCGGTATTCGCCGACCAGCATCTTCACCGGGCCGTCGCCCTCGGCCTGCACCAGGAGCCGTCCGTCGAACTTCAGAGACGAGCCGACCAGCGCGGCCAGCGTGACGGCCTCGCCAAGCACGCGGGCAAGGTTCTTCGGATAGTCATGGCGGTGCAGGATGGGCGACAGGCTGCCTGCGCCCATGCGCACGGCACGGCCGCGCACGGGCCGCTGCTCGATCTGGAAATTGGCGACGAAATCGCTGAGGCTGCGGTGTGTATCGGCCATGGGGGCCTCCTTGTGACGCCCCCATGTGGCAGCCCGCCTGCTCCGTATCAAGGCCGGAACCTGCGATCAGGCCGAGCAGCTTCCCCCGCCGAGGACGCAGAAGCTCGCACACCAGGGATGGTTCAGCTTGACCGGCGCCGCCGTCGCCTCAGCCAGCGTGTGGCCAAGCTCGAATGCCGGGTCGTCGACCAGCAGCGTACAGGCGGTGACGCTGGCCCGGGCCGCGCCCTTGCGGCGGATCACCATCCGCTGGTTCGCGCACATGATACTGTCCGGCGACTTGTGCAGGATGTCCCAGCAGGCCGTCGTGATCTCGGGCGGGTCGTCCCGCGCGATCATTTCCGGGAAGAGGACCAGCTGTTTCGGATCGGCCGGGTCGAGATCCAGACCGAGCGAGGCGGCCAACGCGCCATAGGCCGCACGGGCCGCCGTCTCGTCCTCGTTCAGGGCAAGCCGTCCGGCGAGCGCGACCCGGAAGCCCTGTTCGCCCAGCCAGCGAAGACCGGCGCAGGCCTCCGCGAAGGCGCCCTCACCGCGTTCCGCATCGTGGATCTCCGGGCGATGGCTGTCGAGCGACACACGGACACAAAGACGGTCTGCAGGATCACCGTTGCCGACACCAGGATCACGGTTTCCGTCAGCCAGGATACGCTTCAACCCCTCCTGAACGCGCGGCCGCATCATCGGCCGCATGGCGTTGGTGAGCAGGAGAAGGCTGTGCCCGCGGCCGAGGATTTCCTCCATGATAGGCAGGATTTCCGGGCACATGAAGGGCTCGCCGCCCGTAATTCCGATCTCCACCGGGCCGTCGATCTCGTCGAGATACGGCTGCACATCCGCCAGCCTCAGATATACCAGCCGGTCGTTCCGCGGAGAGCTCAGGATGTAGCAGTTTGTGCACTCGATATTACAGAGCGTGCCGGTATTGAACCACAGCGTCTTAAGGCCGGTCCAGCCGACGCTGGCGCGGGTTTCGCCCTTCGCCGTGAAGTCCGGATGGGCGAATTTCGCCGTAGGGAATTCAGTGTCTGCCATGCCTAAGGCCTAGCCGGGCCGCACGTCCCGCGCCAGCCCCCTCAACGCGAAGTGATCGGCCGGTTACTTCTCGAGGCACCAGCGCAGGATCGCCTTCTGCGCATGCAGCCGGTTCTCCGCCTCATCGAACACCAGGCTCTGCGGCCCGTCGATGACTTCCGCGTCCACTTCCTCGCCCCGGTGTGCCGGCAGGCAATGCAGGAAGAAGGCGCCCTTGCTGGCCATGCCCATCAGGTCCTCGGTCACCGCATAGGGCTCCAGAACCTCGAGCCGGCGCTCGGCATCCTTGTCGCCCATGGAGACAAACGTGTCGGCAATCACAACATCTGCGCCCGCCACAGCCTCTTCGGCGGTCTCGTAGAGCTCGATCCGGCCCTGCAGCTCGCGGGCGATGTCGAGATCCTCGTCATCCGGCGCGAAGCGGGCCGGCGTGCCGATGGCGAGCGAGAAGCCAAACTTGGCCGCGGCATGGATGAAGCTCGCACAGACATTATTGCCGTCGCCGACCCAGGCGAGGCGTGCGCCGCGCAGGTTCAGGCCGTGCTCTTCCAGCGTCTGCAGGTCCGCCATGATCTGGCACGGGTGCGAGCGGTCGGTCAGGCCGTTGATCACCGGCACGGTGGCGAACTCGGCAAAGGCCTCGACATCGGAATGGTCGTTGGCGCGGATCATCACCGCATCAACATAGCGCGAGAGAACACGGGCCGTGTCTTCGATCGTTTCACCGCGGCCGAGCTGCATGTCCGTGGCGGTAGCGGTGATCGAACTGCCGCCCAGCTGGCGCATGGCCATGTCAAAGGAGAAGCGCGTGCGGGTGGACGACTTCTGGAAGATCATGCCCAGCGTGTGGCCCTCCAGCGGGGCGCCGGTATCGACACGGCCCTTCGGCCAGCCGGCGCGGGCTTTCTTCATGGCATGGGCCATGTCGAGGATTTCGCGCAATTCGACCGCGTCGAGATGCCAGATATCGATGAAGTGACGGCCCGCCATGGTGCCCTCCCCCAGGGAAAAGAAAGGGCGCGCCATACCTCAATTTCGGGTGTACGGCTAGAGGCGCGCCGGATCGGGGACCGGACACCATAACAAGAAGACCATGGAGGATGATAAGATGAACAGGACGATTTCCGCCGTCGTGGCACTGGCCGGCCTTGTGGCATGCACTTCCAACCCCGCCCCGCCGGATGCCTGGGTCGACTTCGCGGCGCTCCAACCCGTGACAGCCGCCAACCAGTACCTGCTCTGTGGACCGGCCGTCTGCCCGGCCGCCGGAGAGGCCGCCGACACGCTCCGGTTCAGCTTCCCGGCTGACCATGTGGCGGCCGTTGTGGCGGACATGAAACCCTCGGCTGTGCAACGGCAGCTCCCAAATGGGGATTACCAGCTGAAATACGTCGCTGTGACGCCGGTTGCCCGATTCCGCGACGATGTTGATGTCATGATCCACGCCGACAGCTTCTACACGGCCGAAGTCGCCATCTATTCCCGCTCCCGCGTCGGGGTCTCGGACCTCGGCAAGAACAAGTCGCGGGTCGAGGAACTGGTCGAAGCCATGAAGGCGGAGCTGGGCGAGCCCCTGAAACAGGACTGAGCCGGACCCGCAAGGGATACTGGCGAACCCCGGCAGATTGCCCTATGTGACGGGCAATCCTTCCACCCTTGCCTGGAGTTTTCACAGACATGGACCGCGTTCTCATCATCGGTGCCGGCGCTGCCGGTTCGGTCGTCGCCCAGAAATGCGCGATGGACCGCGACACGTTCAAGCACATCACGCTCGCCTCGCGCCGCATCGAGAGCTGTGAGAAAGTCGCAAAGCTCTGCAAGACGCCGATCGAGATCGCGCAGGTCGATGCCGACAACGTCGCCGAGGTTGTCGCGCTCATCAACAAGGTGAAGCCGGACTTGCTGATCAACATGGCCCTGCCGTACCAGGACCTGCCGATCATGGATGCGTGCCTTGAAACCGGCTGCAACTACATGGACACGGCCAACTACGAGCCGCGCGACGTCGCGAAGTTCGAGTACAGCTGGCAATGGGCCTATCACGAGCGCTTCAAGGAGAAGGGCATCACCGCCATTCTCGGCTGCGGCTTCGACCCCGGTGTCTCGAACATCTGGTGCGCCTATGCGCAGGAACACCTGTTCGACGAGATCGATTATATCGACATCGTGGACTGCAATGCCGGCGACCATGGCAAGACCTTCGCCACGAACTTCAACCCGGAGATCAATCTCCGCGAAGTGACGCAGGACGGCAAATACTGGAAGAATGGCGAGTGGATCGAGATCCCCGCCCTCTCCATCAAATGCATGGTGGACTATCCGCAGGTCGGCCCGCGCGCCTCTTACCTCATCTATCACGAGGAAGAGGAAAGCCTTGTGAAGAACATCAAGGGCCTGAAGCAGATCCGCTTCTGGATGACCTTCGGCGAGCAGTACATCAAACACCTCGAAGTGTTCAAATCCATCGGCCTGATCAGCCTCGAGCCGATCAAGCACAAGGGCATGGACGTCATCCCGATGGAATTCCTGCGCGACCTGCTGCCGGCGCCCTCGTCGCTGGCTGAAGGCTATTCCGGCAAGACCTCGATCGGCGTGATCGTCCGGGGCCGGAAGGATGGCAAGCCGCTCGCCAAGATGCTGTACAATGTCTGCGACCATGCCGAGACCAATAAGGAAGTCTCCGCGCAGGCCGTGTCCTACACGACGGGCGTACCGCCGGTTTCCGGCGCGGCCATGTTCTTCCGCGGCATCTGGAGCGGAAAGGGCGTGTTCAACGTTGAGCAATTCCCGTCGAAACCCTTCCTCGACGACGTCGCCACCCGCGGCCTGCCGACAACGATCGTGGACGTGACGGACGCCGCGCAAGCGGAACTGTTCGCCGTGGAGACCTGATTTGAACGAACACGCCGACACCGCAAAATACCTTTGCACAAAGTGCCGGCGAACGTTCAAGCGCCAGGTCTGGCTGACCGAACTGCAGTCGCAACACCGGCGGGTCAATCGCAACCTGCCGGATGCGACCTGTCCGAATTGCGGCCACACCGCCGTCTGGATCGGCCCACGCTACCGCGCCCCGAAGGCGAGTGACGTGAAGACCTGGAAGATAATCGAATTCCTGGAATCTGTCCGTGAACTCGCCCTGCTGCGTTCGGGCCCGCCGCCACAGAACCTGCAGGAAGCCCAAGACCTCGTCGAACGCGTCCGGAACGACCGGATCACTGCGTTTCAACGCAAGACAAAAGCCAACCCGGAATGACTGCCATGGACCTCCCCACCCCCTGCTTCGTCCTCGACATTGCCCGCCTCCGGAAAAATCTGGAGACGGCGAAGCGCGTGCGGGAGGAGGCTGACTGCAAGATCCTGCTCGCCACCAAGGCCTTCGCCATGCCGGCGGCTTTCCCGGTGATGAAGGACTATCTCGACGGCACCACGGCCAGCGGCGAGCATGAAGCCATCATGGGGCAGGAAAGCTTTGGCAAGGAAGTGCACGTCTACTCCCCGGCCTACACGGAAGAGACCGTCCGCCGCCTGACGAAGATCGCCCAGCACATCTATTTCAATTCGGCCGCCCAGCTTGCCCGTTTCGGCGACATTGCCCGCGACGCCGGCTGCCATGTCGGCCTCCGCGTGAACCCCGGATATTCCAATGCAACGCTCGGCGGGGACCTCTACAACCCGACCGCGCCGATGAGCCGGTTCGGCGAAGTGCCCGCAAAGCTCGACAGCGTTGACTGGTCCGGCGTCGACATCTTCCACGTCCACGCCCTTTGCGAGAGCCTGCACGAAGGCTCGGTCGGCCTCATCAATCACGTCGCCGACCAATTCGGACAATATATCGAGCAGGTCTCGACCGTGAATTTCGGCGGCGGGCATTTTCTCAACAAGCCGGGCTATGATGTCAGCATCCTGATTGAAGCCATCAGGGCCTTCAAGGCCCGTTTCGGTGTCGAGGTGATCCTTGAGCCCGGCGGCGGGCTCGTCGTCAATACGGGCGAGCTCTACGCCTCCGTACTGGACCTGCACTGGAACGAGATGGACCTTGCCATTCTCGATGCCTCCGCCTCCACCCATATGCCGGACGTTCTGGAAGTGCCCTATCGCCCGGACGTGATTGGCGCAGGCAAGGCGGGAGAGAAAGCCCACACCTACCGGTTCGGCGGCAACACCTGCATGACCGGCGACGTGATCGGCGATTATTCCTTTGACGCACCCTTGAAGCCCGGCGACCAGGTGATTTTCACCGACCAGATGCACTACAGCTTCGTCAAGACGAACACGTTCAACGGCACGCCGCTCGCCAACCTCGCCATCCGCTGGGAAGACGGCCGCGTCGAACAGATCTCCGATTTCGGCTATCGGGAATTCCGCCGCCGTCTCGGCCGCTAGAATTTCCTTCAATTTTCCAGAATTCCTTCACCGGAAATTGCCCGCCCTGTGCGAGAGTTCCGGGTTCGGAGGAAACGACCATGAAGGGCCGTCTGGCGCTCGCTTCTCTCGTGCTTTGCCTGCTGGCGATCTGCCTGCTGCCTCTATCCGCCTCGGCGCATGGCGGCGGGCTGAACGCCGAAGGCTGCCACACGAACCGGAAGACGGGCGAGTATCACTGCCACCGGTCGCAATCCTCGCCGCCACCTGCCCGGCCGTCCGCTGCACGCCCCGCCCCCGCGCAAGCCGCACCGCAGAGCCTTCTCGGCCCCCGCGCTTTCCGCAATTGTGCCGAAGCCCGCGCCGCCGGCGCCGCGCCCGTCCGCCGGGGCGATCCCGGCTATGGCCCGCATCTCGACCGGGACAATGACGGCATCGGCTGCGAGTAGCCGCGCCTAGAACCCGAATTTCGTAAGCTGAACGTCCCGGTCATTGCCGAGTGACGGGATCCGCCCCCGCGCCTTGGCCACGGCCTCAAGGTCCAGCTCCGCCAGCACGACGCCCGGCTCGGCGCCCGGCGCCTCGGCCAGCACCTCGCCCCAGGGCGAGACGATCAGCGAATGGCCGAACGTCTCGCGCCCGTCCTCATGCTTGCCGCCCTGCGCCGGGGCAATGACGAAGCAGCCGGTCTCGATCGCTCGCGCTCGGATCAGCACATGCCAGTGCGCCTCGCCCGTCACGCGGGTGAAGGCCGCCGGAATGGTGAGGATCTCCGCACCTGCCTGCGCAAGGCGCCGGTAGAGATGCGGGAAGCGAAGGTCGTAACAGATCGTCATGCCGACCGCGCCGAAGGGCGCCTTCGCCAGCACCGCCGTCTCGCCCGGCCGGTAGGCCCGGCTCTCGCGATAGTTCTGCCCGTCGCCCACCTCGACATCGAACATGTGGATCTTGTCATAGCGGGCGATCACGCCGCCGTCCGGGCCGATCAGGAAGGAGCGATTGGCGAACCGCTCATCGTCCTCCAGCGTCACGGCCAGGGACCCGATCAGCAGCGTCACACCCAGTTCCGCCGCCAGCGCCTGGAAGGCATGTAACGGCACGTCGTCCTGCTCCACGATCTTCGGCCGCGCCATACCGGGGCGGATGTCGAGCAGGTTGGTCATCTCCGGCGTCGCGATGAATTTCGCGCCCTTCCCCCCCGCCTCGCGGATCAGGGCCGACGCCGCCGCAATGTTCGGGCCGACCTCCGTGCCGGAGCGCATCTGGACACAGGCAACACGGATCACGCTCATGCTTCGCGCGGCCCCGTCCACAGGTCTCGGGCGCCTGCCGGGTTCACGCTCATGCCCTTGCCTTCCGCCTGCCGCACCTTCAGCGACGAGACGTCGAACCCATGCAGGCAGTTCACGTTGACCCCGTAATGGTCCGGCATCGCGCGCTTCCGATGGAAGGGATAGATGCCGCACTTGGAGCAGAAGAAGTGCCGCGCCACGCCTGTGTTCCAGCGATACTCGCTGAGCGCCTCTTCGCCGGCCACCAGGGTGAAATCGTCCTTGTGCACGCTGGTCATCAGCGCGTTTTTCATCCGGCACAGCGAACAGTCGCACCGGTAGACATCCGTGATGTCCGCAAGGATGCGGAATTGCACCGAGCCGCAATGGCAGGACCCGTCCCAAAATGTCATGCCCGGCCTCCGGAAGTAGGTGACGCGCGCAAACTAGTCGGGGACCGGCCCAACGTGAAGGCCCTGTCAGGCGGCCATGCCCGGCAGCAGGTCTTCGAGGAAATAAGCCGAAAGCGCGTTGCGTCCTGCAAGACCGCTCTTGCGATAGACTGCGCGGGCCTGTTCGCGCACCGTCCGCTCGCTCGTCTCGCGCAAGTCCGCGATCTCCTGCAGCGAAAGACCCTTGAGGAGCAGGAGGCCGACATCGGATTCCGCATCCGTCAGGCCCCAGGCGGAGAACTGGCGCGCAATCGCAATACCAAGCCCCTGTACAAGGTCCCGGTTCTCGGCCTGCCAACGCCCGGCATCCTGACGCGCATCGGCCAGCGCCCGCCGCAGCCGTCCGAGCCGCCACAACATGGCGCCGAGCCCGAAGGACGCGGCGACCAGCACGGTGAGTTCAGCCGCAAGATGGCCGGCGCCAGCGCCATCTCCGCTGTCGGTGATCAGGTCCACCCCGATGAACAGGGCAATCGCGCCGAACAGCGCGGCAATGCCCAGAAGTCCCCTGCGTCCGGATACGTCATCTGACATAAGCCCTTGTCGCGCAAACGGCCGGGATTGGGAATGCGTCATCTGGCGGATGGACCCGGAACGCCGGCATCGCCAGCTTTCCGCCAAGCCAGACAGGCAGACGCGGAGATACGACCATGAATCAGACCAAGGCCCCCACCCGGCCGGTATGGGACCCCCTTGTCCGTATCGGCCATTGGACTCTCGTGATCGCATTCTTCACGGCCTACCTGTCTGGTGACGACCTTTTCAGCATCCACAAATGGGCCGGCTATGTCGTTGCGGCCTATGTCGGGATCCGTGTGATCTGGGGCCTCATTGGCACGCGCCACGCCCGGTTCACGGATTTCGTCCGCGGCCCCGGCGCCGTGTTCGGTTACCTGCGCGGCCTCACCACCGGCAAGGCCAAGGACTACGCGGGGCACAACCCGGCTGGTGGGGCCATGGTGATCGCCCTCCTGTTCAGCCTGCTCGTCACCACATCCAGCGGCATGGCGCTCTACGCCATCGAGGACAATGCCGGACCGCTCGCCGGCCTCGTGACGGAACAGACCTTCGCCCCGCTGGCCACGGCCTTCGGTGAAGAGGAGGAAGAGGAACGCGGTGGCCGGGAAGAATCCGGCGCCGAGGAATTGCTCGAAGGCGTGCACAAGACGTTCGTCTATCTCACGCTCGCCCTGATCGGCCTGCACCTTGCCGGTGTTGTCGCCTCAAGCCTCGTCCATAAGGAAAACCTCGCCCGCGCCATGGTCACCGGCCGCAAGCGGGTGCCGGACGAGGATCAATAGCCAGGTATCCACGCAAAACGGCCTGCCTCCGAAGGAGACAGGCCGCTTTGTGACGCTCGAAAGCTCGTGTCAGGCCGGCGCCCACTCGGTGACGGCTTCGTCCATGATCCGGGTGGCTTCGCGGACATGTTCGTCCGTGATCACCAGCGGCGGAGCGAGACGCAGCACGTTCGCGCCGGCCACACCGACCAGAAGGTTCTTGTCGCGGCAGAGACCCTGCAGATTTTTCGGATCGGCCTTCATCTTGAGGCCGGTGAGCAGGCCGCGGCCGGTGACTTCCAGCACCTTGTCCGGATGGCTGTCGGCGATGCTCTTGAGGCTCTGCTGCAGCGTGCCGGAAACGCGGCGTACTTCGGCGAGGAATTTCTCGTCCGAGATGATGTCCCACACGACATTGCCGACGGCCATGGCCAGCGGGTTGCCGCCATAGGTCGAGCCATGGCTGCCCGGCTGCATGTGCTCGCCGCAGGCTTCGGTCGTGAGACAGGCGCCGAACGGGAAGCCGCCGCCGATGCCCTTGGCCGAGCAGAGGATGTCGGGCTCGACACCGTCCACCCATTGATAGGCGAACAGCTTGCCGGTGCGGCCCATGCCGCACTGGACCTCGTCGAGAATCATCAGCACGCCGTGCTGGTCGCACAGCTCGCGCATGCGCTTCAGCGTTTCATCCGGCAGGGCGCGCACACCGCCCTCGCCCTGCACCGGCTCGATCAGGATCGCCGCGGCGGTCGGACGCGAGACAGCTTCCTCGAACGCGGCCATGTCGCCCCATTCGATATGCACGAAGCCCGGCAGCGCTGGGCCGAAGCCCTCCAGGTATTTCGGGTTGCCGCCGGCATTGATCGCGCCGATCGAGCGGCCGTGAAAGGCCCCCGTGAACGTGATGATGTCGATCCGGTCCGGATTGCCATTCGCCCAGTGATATTTGCGCGCGGTCTTCAGCGCGCACTCGATCGCCTCGGTGCCGGAATTGGTAAAGAAGACGCGGTCGGCAAACGTGTCGCGGCAGATCTTGTCGGCCAGTTCCTCCGCCCCGCGTACACGGAACATGTTGGACGTGTGCCACAGCTTGCCGGCCTGGTCGCGCAGGGCGTCGACCATGGCGGGATGCGCATGGCCGAGTGCGTTCACGGCGATGCCCGCGATGAAATCCAGATATCGTGCGCCGTCTTCGGTGAAGAGGTACGGACCTTCACCCTGAACGAAGACTTCTTCCGGCGGTCTGTAGACCGGCATGATATGCTGACGGGGATCGCTCATCTGTTGCCCTTCCGATGTCGCGAGGATTTTACTCAGGGCGCCACGCATGACGGGGGGCTGACCGGAAGTCAACACACCTCACCATGGGGCATGTGACAGGCGGCCGGTTTCGCGCTTTAGTGCGCGGATACAAAACTGGGAGACGCCGGATGAAGTTGCTTTGCACGCTCGCTGCGGGCCTTGGGGTTTGCACCCTTTCCGCGCTTGCCGAAGGCGAAGGCCAGCGCCTCGCCCCGCCGGTGAATGTGTTGCGCCCGGCAGAGTCGCCTGCCTCCGGATCGGCGGACGAGACAGCCGGTGCCGGTGCGCCTTCACGCCGCCCGTCCATGGTCATCGAGGAAAACGGCACGGTCCGCTTCCTGTCGCCGGTCGAGGCGGCAGACCAGATGCTGTCGGAAGGAACCGGCAGCCGGTTCCATGTCGAACTCCGCCAGGCCGAAGACGGTCCCGATTCCCTCTGGATCGAGGTGACGGGCGCTGAAATCACGGAATCGGTCACGACGGACGGCGCGACAAGGGTCCTGCAGGTCCAACCGGCGGACGGCAGCCCTGGCCAGCTGATCACCATTACAAAAGATTAATCGAAAAACGATAAAAACGATTGACGATAATCGATAAGTGATTATTGTTATTCATGAAGCCGGGCGGGACGGACGTGATGTCCAAACGCCCCCTACCTCACCTGAGCCGTTGCTCCGGACCGTCCGGCTTTCACCCTGCCGACAAAACTTACCCCCAAACGGAAAGAGGCGCGGCACCCTTGGCACCGCGCCTCCCACCGTTTGCAGCGTTTCCTCCCAGAAACTTGCTGGGGCATAAGGCCGCGGATTTGTACTTGTGTCAAGATTGTGACCTAGAAATTTTCTAATCCGGCCCCATCTACAATGTTTGCACCAGCAGCCAGTGCCTTAAGGCTGGTCATTGCCGTGCTGTTCCAGTCGGCCCGCGGCGAAATTGCGAACACGGCTTCGCTTTTCAGAATCACCCCGTCCGACAGAATCTTGAGCCCGTTGGCCTTCAGTGTCGCGCCCGTCGAGGTGATGTCGACGATCACGTCGGCCGAGCCGGTCGTGGGGGCGGCCTCGGTCGCCCCGGCGCTTTCGACCAGCCGGTATTCCCCAACCGAGCGCGATGCAAAGAACCGGCGGGTCAGGCGCATGTACTTCGTGGCGACGCGGAGGCGCCGGTGGTGCGCCTTCCGGAAGGCGGCACCGGCAGCTTCGAGATCGGCCATCGTGTCCACATCGACCCAGGCCTGCGGCACGGCGACGATCACATCCGCCCCACCGAAGCCCAGCCGGTGCAGTACCCGGAAGTCGGACTCGCCGTCCGGGGCAAGGTCATGCAGCAGGTCTTCGCCGGTCACGCCCGCATGCAGGCTGCCGTCGACGAGGCCCTGCGCGATTTCGCGCGCCGAAAGAAGACGCATCTCGACATCGCCAAGACCGGCGATCTCGGCCTGGTAGCCGCGCTCACCGCCGATCTGGCTGACCGGGAAGCCGGCCGCGGCCAGCCATTCCTCAGATTTTTCCTTCAGCCGTCCCTTGGACGGAATGGCGAGCGACAAACGGGTCATGCGCCCCTCCCTTTCGCACGCAGCACGCGGTCCGGCCGCACGATGCCGCCGATGGCAGTCGCAGTCGCCCGTCCGTTCGACAGGCCGGAAACCAGCCCGTCATAGCGACCGCCCGAGGCAAGCGGCTGACGCTCGCTGAGGTTCGGGCCGAGCGTCTCGAACAGGAAGCCATCGTAATAAGTGAAGCGCCGACCGAAGCCGGAGCGGAAGCTGCAGATGGCTTTCAGGTCGGGCAACAGGTCGCGGATCAGCTCCATGCGCCGGGCCACGCGGTCGATCGCCGCCGAGGCTTTCGACAGGCGGTAGCGCACGGCGATGGCATCGAGCTGGTCGGCCGCCTCACTCGCGGTGCAGTTCACCGCCGCCAGGGCGCCGATCACTTCCCGCACCGTGTCCGGAAGCCCGCCGGCTGCCAGCGCCGCGGCGCGGGCACGAAGTCCGGCGATAATTTCCGAAACGCTCCGTGTGCCGATCAGCGGAATGCCACGCGCCTGCAGCGCTTCCCGGAAGGCCGTCTCGGCCTCTTCCGGCGTCGCCGCTTCGAGCGTCGGGACAAGGTCCGCCTCGATGGGAACAGGCGTTGCCTCGACAAGCGCCCGCACGCCGCCTTCCTGACGGAAGGCCCGCTTCAATAGATCCGCCGTCACGCGCGGCAGGCCGAGCGCATCGATAAAGGCTGGGAACACGGCAAGGTCGCCGGTCGCAATCGCCACCGGCCGCACGTCGCAGGCCCGGACGGCCTCGTGCACGAGGGCGAAGGCTTCGGCATCCTCATAGGGCGTCGAGCCCTTGCCGAACCATTCGAAACCGACCTGCGTGAATTCCATCGGATCGTCGGAGGCCGCCGGCAGACGGAAAGCCTCGGCCGCATAGCAATAGGCTTTTGGCCCGTTGACGCCGGAAGCAAGACGCGCCGCCTCCATACCTGCCACAGGCAGGGTCAGGTCCGGGCGCATGACCATCTCGTTGCCGCGATGATCTGTGAACACGCAAAGACGCGAACGCACTGCCTCACCCGACAGTTCCAGCGGGATGTCGGACGGCAGGATATAGTCCGGGTCGAC
This sequence comes from Hyphomonas sp., assembly GCA_041398365.1. GTDB lineage: Bacteria > Pseudomonadota > Alphaproteobacteria > Caulobacterales > Hyphomonadaceae > Hyphomonas. Next base: position 301,042 of record JAWKUV010000001.1, read on the forward strand.
CGGCTCGGCGCCGGCGGCCTCGAACACACCCCGCGCCGCCTTGACGATGGCGGCGTGTGTCATGCCTGGGCCTCGACGATGGCCCGGATGGCCGCGACCATCTCTGCGCGCGGCACCTCGATCTGGCCGGGTCGCGCCTCGCGGTATTCCTCGTTGGACTGGATGGCCTTCGCTTTCAGCGCGCCCATTTCAAGGTCCTTGATCGTGACAGTGCCCTTGGCCACTTCGTCCTCGCCGACGATGACGACAGCCGGAGCGCTGCGCCGGTCGGCATATTTCATCTGCGGCCGCATGCCGGAGGCGCCCATATAGGCCTCGGCCCGGATACCCGCGCGGCGCAGCTCCACCGCGATGCCAAGCGCTGTGGACGGATTTTCCTTGTCGAGGTTCAGCACCACGACTGGCCCGTCCAGTTTCGAAGTCTCGCCCATGATCTGTAGCGCAGAGGCCAGCCGCGAAATACCGATGGAGAAGCCCGTCGCCGGAACCGTCTCGCCGGTAAAGCGCGCGACGAGATCGTCATAACGCCCGCCGCCGCCTATGGAACCAATGCGATAGGTCTTGCCGTCTTCGCCGGTCACTTCGCGCAGAAGTTCGGCCTCATAGACCGGGCCGGTATAGTATTCGAGGCCGCGCACGACCGAGGGGTCGATCACGACATCGCCTTCCGGCGCGCCGAGCGCATCGAGGGCCAGCGCGATGGCTTCCAGCTCCGCAAGACCCGCCTTGCCCTCTTCCGTGCTGCCCGTGGCTTTCGCGAGGTTCGCCAACGTTTCGGCCCGCGTCTTCGCACCGGCCTCGGCGAAGGCGAGTACGGTTTTCACTTCTGCTTCGCCCAGCCCTGCGCCCTTGGTGAAGTCGCCGCTGTCATCGAGCCGGCCCTTGCCCAGAAGGTCCGCAACGCCCGAGGCGCCGAGGCGGTCCAGCTTGTCGAGGGCGCGAAGAATGGCGAGGCGGGTCTCGGCGCTCGACGCGCCGACGCCGTCCAGAACCCCATTCAGCAGGCGGCGCGTGTTCACGCGGATCACGAACTCGCCGGTCTGCATGCCGACAGTCCGCAGTGCCTCGGCGCCCATGGCGATCATCTCGGCATCGGCGTGGAAGCCCGGCGCCCCCACCGTGTCAGCATCGCACTGCCAGAATTCGCGGAACCGTCCCGGCCCCGGCTTCTCGTTCCGCCATACAGGTCCGGCGGCGTAGCGGCGGAACGGACGGCCAAGACCCTGCCCCGCCTCGGCCACGAAGCGGGCGAGCGGCGCGGTCAGGTCATAACGAAGCGAGATCCACTGGTCGTCGTCATCCTGCAGCGAGAAGACGCCAGCATTCGGCCGGTCGGCATCCGGCAGGAACTTGCCGAGCGCATCCGCATATTCGAACGCACCGGTATCCAGCGCCTCGAAGCCCCATTGGCGGTAAACGCCGGTGACGGTCTCCACGAGCTTTGCCTGCGCATGGATCAGGCCTTCCCGCTTGTCGGGAAAGCCGCGCGGCTTGCGGGCGAGATCCTTGCCGGTGAGAGGCTGGGTGTCCTTGTCGCTCATGATCGCTCTTAGTCCTGTTTGCGCACCGCATAGTCGGTGCTGGTCCGGATTGGAAGGCGACACGTCAACGCTGAGCGCGGCCCGGCCCTGCGGCCTGCCTCGTCTGGTTCGGTTCTGGAGGGAACACTTGCAGGAGGCGCAGCCGGACCGGTTCGCGCCTCATCGGCGCGTCACGAATGATGATGGTGGTGGTGCAGTGCAGTGTTCATTACGGACGGCGGATACTGATCCCGGCGCCGGAAGTCAACTGCGGGCTCAGCCGTCCCGGCCCGGCCGCGTGAAAGGCTTCGACTGCCCGTCCCGGCGCTCGATCACCTTGAAGATGCCCGTGCCGCGCATCAGCAGCTTGTCGCCCGTCCAGATCCTGCCCTCGACGGTGAACATGTCGTCCTGCCGGCCGATCACCTGGCCGCGGCCCTCGACAAAGCTACCGATGCCGGCGCTGGAGAGGAAGTCGCACATCAGGCGCACGGTGACCCACCAGGTGTCCTCGTCGCTCTCGACGGCAGAGCCCCAGGCCATGTCCGCGAAGGTCATGAGCATACCGCCATGGGCGTTCATCATGCCGTTCGTGTGATGCTCCTCGACGCGGAAGGCGCGGATCAGGCCCTGCGCGTCCCGCTTCTCGAACAGCGGACCCACCTGGCGGCCGAAACCCCTGTGCCAGGGCAGCATCTGGTAGCCTTCCGGCAGGTCGAATGTCTGGTTGCTTGTAAGATCGTCACTCATGGCGCCCGCTTAGCGCCCTCCGGCGGGATTTGCCAGCCCCTGCCCCTGCTGACCTCGCTACTGCAGGGCCGTGACGGTCAGGTTGATGAGAATATGCGCAACGACCGGGGCGAACAGGCCGCCGCAGGCGACTCTCAGAAGGCCGAACGTGAAGCCGTAGACGGCAACGGAAAGCATGCCGATCCAGCCATACTGGATGTGCTGCACGGCGAAGATGGCAGCGGAAAGCCCCGCGGCGGCCAGGGGCGCCCATCCACGTGCGAGCAGCACGCCCATCAGCAGGCCCCGATAGATCATCTCCTCGATGACAGGCCCCACGAGCACGACCGTGAACAGGAGTTCGAACGTCGGTGCGTCCTGCATCTGCTCTGCGAACGGCTCGCTCACGCTGAGCCCGTCCGTCCCGAAGACCGCGCTGAGCAATCCGGATAGCAGCATCGTCACAACGATGGACAGGATAGCCGCGCCCACCGCCATCACCAGGACCATCCCGTTGATGTCACCCGGATCGAGCACCTCGTCGGCGACATCGTGCACGCGGAGATATCCGTAGAGCGCCAGCCCGGCGAGAACGAAGGCAAGGCCCATCAGCATCATGATGGACAGGTCTGGCGCAGCGGCACGCAGGACGATCACCGGCAGGATCAGGATAAACTGGTAGGCGACCGCAACCGTGAAGGCGGTCCAGACCATTGTGCGAAGCTTGCTCAAGCGGCGACGCCCTTCCCGGTCCGGGACCCGACCGGGGTCCTCCTGTCTCCGCAGCAGTAGAATGCCGGGCAGGCCCGATCAACCCTTGCCTGACGAGACCGGTCTCAGAGCTCGATCATGTCGAAATCGGATTTCGGGGTGCCGCAGAGGGGGCAGACCCAGTCGTCCGGGATGTCGGCCCAGCGGGTGCCGGGAACGAGACCCTCGTTCGGATCGCCGTGTTCCTCTTCATAGATGTAACCGCACGTCCGGCACTGCCAGACCTTGTAGGCTTCCCCGCTCATATCCTCCCCTCCTTCATATGATTATTGTGGCGCAAGGCGCGCGCGGAGCGACTGTATCAGGGCATCGCGGATCGGCGCGATATCCGTCGCCGGATCGATCAGGTTCTGCATCCGGATGCCGATCAGGGCGCAGCCCGCCATCAGCGCCGTTGCATCGGCGTCCGCATCGGCGCGGATGCTGCCCTCTTCCTGGCCCCGCTCGATGATGCGCCGGATCAGCACGCGCTCCACTTCGTGGGACTCGGCAAACGCACCCCGCATTTCCAGCCGGTCGGCAACGGCGGCGGCCAGCAACATGTAATAGGCCTTGTCCTCCTGCTGCTGGCCGAGGGCGCGGCAGTGCAGGTCGACGAAAGTGCAAAGGGCGGTCAGGCCGTCCATCGCGGGAATGTTTGCCTCGTCCAGCGCTTCCTGCTGCCAGGCATGAAGCCCGGCAATCAGGCTGCGGATCAGGCCGTCCTTGGAACCGAAGCGCTGGGTGACGAGGCCGCGCGAGTAGCCGGCCTCTTTGGCGATGGCTTCGAACGTCGCGGCCGCAACGCCCTGCCGGGAGACGACGCGCATGGTCGCTTCCAGCAATTCACGCTCAGACCGGTCACGCCGTTCGGCCTGGGTCAGGCGGCCTTCGGACGGCTGGGAGAGGGCATTCGCAGCAGACATGACTCTGCCTAACATATTTGTTGGCCGTATAGCAAGTATATGCTAGACACTGGAAAGAGAGGGAGACGAGAGCTGCTCCCGCACCGGAGGAACGCATGACCATACCCGCCAACATCGCCGAAGCCGTGATCGACCCGAAGGCCTATGCCGACTGGGACCGGTCGCACGAGGCCTTTGCCTGGCTGCGCAAGAACGCCCCGCTGGACGTCGCCCAGGTCGAGGGTTTCGACCCGTTCTGGGTGGTCTCGAAACATGCGGACATCCTGACGGTCGAGCGCCAGAACGATCTCTTCCACAATGAAGACCGCTCCGCGACGCTGACCAATATCGAGACCGACAAGAAGGTCCGCGAAATGATGGGCGGCTCGCCCAACCTGCTGCGCTCGCTGGTGCAGATGGATAATCCGGACCACATGCAGTACCGCCGCCTGACGCAGGCCTGGTTCATGCCGCAGAACCTGCGCAAGCTGGAAGACCGTATTCGCGAGATCGCCCGTGGTTTCGTCGACAAGATGGCCGCCCATGGTGACGAGTGCGACTTCGCCCGCGATGTGGCCTTTCTCTATCCGCTGCACGTGATCATGGAAGTGCTCGGCGTGCCGGAGATCGACGAACCGCGCATGCTGAAGCTGACGCAGGAACTGTTCGGCGCGCAGGACCCGGAAGTGAACCGGTCCGGCGCCGAAGTGTCGGACGCCTCGACGGGCCTCGCCAATATCCAGGCCACGGTGGCAGACTTCTTCGCCTACTTTGTCGCCATGACCGAAGACCGCCGCAAGAACCCGCGCGAAGACCTTGCGAGCGTGATCGCCAATGGTGCGGTCTATGGTCAGCCGCTCGGCCACCTCGAGGCCATGTCCTACTACATCATCGCGGCGACCGCCGGACATGACACGACGTCGAACACGACGGCCGGCGCGCTCTGGGCGCTCGCCGAGAACCAGGACCAGTTCCGCAGGCTGAAGGACGACCTGTCTATGATCCCGTCCATGGTCGAGGAGTCGATCCGCTGGGAAACGCCAGTGAAGCACTTCATGCGCACGGCAACCGCCGACACGGAGGTCGCCGGCAAGCAGATCAAGAAGAATGACTGGCTGTTCCTCGCCTATCCGTCGGGCAACCGCGACGAGGACGTGTTCGAGGATCCGTACAGCTTCAAGATCGACCGTTCGCCGAACAAGCATGTCGCCTTCGGCTATGGTGCGCACGTGTGCCTCGGCCAGCACCTCGGCCGGATGGAAATGCGCATCCTGTGGGAGGAACTCCTTCCGCGCCTGAAGTCTGTCGAACTCGCCGGCAAACCGACGCGCGTTCAGGCGAACTTCGTGTCAGGCCCGAAATCGATCCCGATCCGGTTCAAGATGAACTAGGGATCGCGCCCTCACACCCCTTCTCTCAGGCCGGCCGCTTCCAGCGCGCCGGCCTGTCTTTTTGCGACGGCTTCCACCGAGAAGCCTTCGAGGCTTTCCTCGAAGAGGCGGCAGTAATTCAGTTCCGCGCCGAGGCGGAGATAGGCAGCGCCGAGGCCGATGGCGGCGCGGTCCATGAAGACGAATTCGCGCGGGATTTTCACCGGCCCCTTCTCCTTCAGGAGCTGGCGGACACGGAAGGCTTCCTTGCGGCCATACTCGCCGGCGGTGACGCCATCGGCGACGCTACGCACCCGGTCGTCCAGAAGAGGGCCATATATAAAGCGTGCCCAGATGTTCAGCACTTCGACCAGCTCCTTCGAGAGGCCGACGAAGCCCCATTTCTCATAGGCCGCATAGGTCGCATCGAAGTCATTCTTCTGGAGGGCGCGGTAGAGATCCACCACGCCTTCGACGAACCCGGGCGGGAAGATGCGGATACAGCCGAAGTCGAGCAGGTTGAGGCCCGTCCCCTCTCCGGTGACCTGGTAGTTACCGAGATGCGGGTCGCCGTGGATGACGGCATAGGTGTTCATCGGGCCCCACCAGGTCCAGAACAGCATTTCGGCGATATGGTTGCGCGTCTCCTGCGGGGCGGCCTCGAAATCGGTAAGGCGCTTGCCGGTCAGCCAGGTCATGGTGAGAAGGCGCGGCGTGGAGAGGTCCGCCACCGGCTCCGGCACCTGCACGAAGTCCTTGTCCGCCAGCATGCGCGCGTAGAGCGCCATGTGCTTGGCCTCACGGGCGTAATCGAGCTCCTCGCGCAGGCGGTCGGTGATCTCGTCGACCATGGCCGTCGGGTCGATCGAGCCATCGAGACGCTTGAACAGGCCGAGCACGGTCTTCAGCTGGCCGACATCGCTCTCCACGGCGCTCGCCATGTCCGGGTATTGCAGCTTGCAGGCAACCTTGCGGCCGTCGTGGAGCGTCGCGGCATGCACCTGGCCGAGCGAGGCAGCGTGGGAAGCCTCGTGGCCGAAGTCCGCGAACCGGGCCTGCCAATCGGCCCCGAGTTCCGCCCGCATGCGGCGCCGCACGAAGGGCCAGCCCATGGCCGGGGCCTCGGCCTGAAGCTGGGCGAACTCGGCTGCGTATTCGGCAGGCAGCAGGTCCGGCACCGTGGACAGCATCTGTGCCACCTTCATCAGCGGGCCTTTTGACCTGCCGAGGGCGGCAGCAAGAGCCTTCGCAATCCGCTCGTCGCCCTGGTCGCCGCCGAACAGGCTCTGGGCCGCGAAGGTGAGGCCGGCACCGGAAAGGTTGGCCCCCACCTTCGCCGTTCGGGCAAGGCGGCCGGTCAGGCGGTTGCGCTCGGGGTCGGAGAATGGGTCGGAGGTATCGCTCATGTGCCTTCATATAGAGACAGGAAACCGACTTGGCACAGGGTTTGCGGCGCCGCAGGCCATCAACCGTCCTTGTGACTCCACCAGGTGACAGGGACGAAAGCCGGGCGTATAGGGCGCGCCTTGAAATCATGACGTGACCGTAATCCAAGGTTAACCACACGCATTTCCAGCCGGCCGCGCGCCGCGCCCCGCACAACCCCCTCTTAACCATGACGCCGTCATAATGCGCCTTTGTGCTGTCTGCACGGCGAATGCGGCCTCCCGAAGGACCCCCTTCAATGCCCTACGACACCCTTCTGACCGAGTTCGACGAGGATACCGGCGTTGCCGTGATCCAGATGAACCGCCCGGATGCGCTGAATGCCCTGTCCGAAGCCATGATGAACGACCTGACCGCCGCGCTCGACCGCTGCGACAAGGAGGACAAGGTCGGCTGTGTCATCCTGACCGGTTCGAAAAAGGCCTTCTCCGGCGGTGCAGACGTCAAGGAAATCAAGGACAAGACCTTCCCGGAGTCCTATTATGAGGACTTCATCTCCCGTAACTGGGAGCGCGCCTCGCGCCTGCGCAAGCCGATCATCGCTGCCGTTGCGGGCTATGCGGTGGGCGGCGGCTGCGAGCTGGCGCTGATGTGCGATATTATCATTGCCGCCGATACGGCCCGCTTCGGCCAGCCGGAAGTACGCCTCGGCGTGATGCCCGGCGCCGGCGGCACCCAGCGCCTGACCCGGGCGCTCGGCAAGTCGAAAGCCATGGAACTCTGCCTCACCGGCCGCCTGATGGACGCTGCAGAGGCCGAGCGGTTCGGCCTGGTCAGCCGCGTTGTCAAGGCCGACGACCTGATGGACGAGGCCCGCGACCTCGCCCGGACCATTGCCTCCATGCCCATGGCCGGTGCCATGATGACCAAGGAAGCCATCAACTATGCCTTCGAGACCCCGCTTTCGCAGGGCATCCAGTTCGAACGGCGCCTGTTCCAGTCCCTGTTCTCGACCGAAGACCAGAAGGAAGGCATGGCCGCCTATGTCGAAAAGCGCTCGGCCCACTTCCGGGACAAGTAAAACGCGGCGGGCAGGTGCATTTTTCCAGCGTCCAGCAGGACTCTCCGGTTGACGCCCCAGCGCCCTTTATGTATCTCCCCGCCTTCAGCCTGAGGGTCGCCTCTCGGGCATCAGGAGTTTGATATGGCTAATACCCGTTCCGCCAAGAAGATGGTCCGCAAGATTGAGGCGCGCACCGAGGTCAACAAGGCCCGCCGTTCGCGCGTCCGTACCTTCGTCCGCAAGGTCGAGGAAGCCATCGCATCGGGCGACAAGACCGCAGCCGCTGAAGCCCTCAAGGCTGCCCAGCCGGAACTGATGCGCGCCGTAACCAAAGGTGTGATCCACAAGAACACGTCTTCGCGCAAGGTCTCGCGTCTCGCCGCCCGCGTGAAGGCCATGGCCTGAGGCCAGACCTTCCGGATCACCGGCAAGAAACAGACCCGCCCGGCGCCTCGCCCGGCGGGTTTTTTCTTGCCCCGAACCCGGCTTTCTGGCCTCATGGACGGGCGCCCAAAACCTGCTTACCAGGTGCCCGGAACGATGTCACACAACCGAACGAACAAACTACAGAATTGCGATAATGCAGATCTTGGCGCATGCGTTTTGCAGGATTGCCTGAACGATGTGCAGCCGCAAAATCGTTCCAAAAAATTTGCGCCGTTTTGGGCGAATTTCACAGCCAATTTCGTTGAGCCCGTGTTGACAGAACAAACGTGAACTTTTGTGAGGAACGACTCACGTGAGTCTTTTCTGCACATTGAGAAATCGTTGTACGGCCTGCATTTTTTCGCCTGAGAAGTGTGCTTAACAGAGAGTCAACAGGCCAATCACGGCTGTCCGAAAAAAGATACACTTGTCTTTGAAACCGCCCGTCGGTACCTTGGCCCTACCAACGATAAACATCCCTGTACGGAGTATTTACGGGGCCAGTTGCGGGTGACTGGAGCAGGGATGTTGCGTGCCGGATGGTGGCTGAAACAGATAACAAAAAAATGGGGCTCGGCATGGACCGAAACAGACTTTTTGACACTCCAACCAGCGTAGAGTCAGACAGCAGCAAGAAGATCTCGAGCCTTCCCGGACAAGCCATCTGGCAGTCTGTCCGCGAACACCTGAAGGACGTGCTCAGCAGCGCTGATTATGTCCGCTGGATCGCGGATCTGAAGCTGATCGCCGAGGTTGAACGCAAGATCGTGATCGCGGCGCGTGACCGCCTGTCGTACGATCGCGTGTTCGCCGATCACCGTCACACCCTCCAGCGTATCTGGAAGGAGCATGACGACGCACGCCGTGACATCCGGCTCGTCTGCTGGAAGGACGCAGGGGCTGACCTGCGCGCCATCGTGGACGATCCGTGGGCGGTGACTGCAGCCCCTGCTGCGCCGGCTGCGGCTGGCGGCGGCGATGACGGCACGGGCGCCGGTCCGGCTGCGGCCACGGCCCGCCCCTCCTCCGGCGCGCCGGAGATGACCTTCGACACGCTGGTGACTGGCGAATCCAATGCGATTGCAGTCGGCCTCGCCAAGCGGATCGCCGACGGCCAGCCGGTCGGCACGCAGGTCCACATGATTTCAGGCCCGCAGGGCACCGGCAAGACGCATGCCCTGCATGCCCTGCGCGCCCGTGCCATGGAGAACAATCCCGAGGCTGTGGTCGTCTACCTGACCGCCGAGGAATTCCTCTCCGCCTACACGGACGGCGTGAAGCAGAAGGACACGAGCGCGCTGAAGAAGCGTCTCCGTTCCGCCTCCATCCTGCTGATCGACGACCTGCACCGGATCTCGGGCAAGCCGGGCACGGAAACGGAGCTGTTCCAGAATATCCGTGAAGTCACCGGTCAGGGCGGCAACGTCGTCCTCGCGGGCGACAAGACGCCAGGCGAACTGTCGGGCTTCTCGCCGCGCATGATGAGCGAGCTGAAAGGCGCGACCGTGGTCGAGGTCGACCTGCCGGACGAGTCCATGCGCCGCGAGATCGTGCGCCGCCTGTCGGCCCATATCGCCCAGGCGAACCCGGACTTCACCCTGACCGACGAACTGGTCGAGCGTATCCAGACCGGCATCCGCGGTCCCGGCCGTGAACTGACGGGCGCAGTGTGGAACCTCTTCACTGAAGCTGGTTTCGGCGCCATGGCTCCGACTTCGGACATGCTGGAGCGGGTCATCCGCCGCATGGAAGGCGAAGTGCGCGCGCCCTCGATCGAACTGGTGAAGAAGGCGACGATGAAGGTCTTCAACGTCTCCAAGGCCGACCTCGAAAGCCCGTCCAAGGCCCGCTCGGTCGTCTATCCGCGCCAGATCGCCATGTACCTCTGCCGGGAGCAGACGCATAAGTCCTTCCCGCAGATCGGCCGCGCCTTCGGACGCCGTGACCACACGACGGTCCTCTACGCCCACCGCAAGCTGAGCCAGGACCTGCCGAAGGACACCGAACTGGCCGGCGACATTGCCCGCGTGGCGGCTGCCATCCTCGAACTGCAGGCTTCCGGCGCACACTAGGGTGCCGGCAGGCCCTTCCACCGCGATCAGCGCTTGGCTTTTGCGCGCGGATGTTTAAGTGTTCACAGCCCGTTCCCTGAGGGGGACGGGCTGATTCTGCCGGCGGCTCCCGGCCGGACAGACCAGCAAGAACACGCAACAGGGTTTTGCGGGCGGCGCTGCGGGGCCGTCCGGGATGGACGGAACAGACGATGAAACTGACAATCGAACGCGGCGACCTCCTCAATGCACTCTCGCACGTGCAGAACGTTGTCGAGCGGCGCAACACGATCCCGATCCTGTCCAACGTCCTCCTCCAGGCTTCCAAGGGCGAGCTGCGCCTGACCGCCACCGACCTCGACATCGAGGCCGTCGACAGCGCCCCGGCGAAGGTCGCCAAGGACGGTGCCGTGACGGCCCCGGCCGGCACACTGTTCGACGTGGTACGCAAACTTCCGGCCGGCGCCGAGGTCGAGCTCGAGCTGCAGCCGGACAACCAGCGCCTGTCGATCACGGCCGGCCGCTCTCATTTCGAACTGCCCACCCTGCCCGCCTCCGACTTCCAGACCATGACGTCCGACGACAGCGCCACCAAGTTCGCGCTCGAGGCCCGGGAACTCGCACGCCTGATCGACAAGACGCGCTTCGCCATCTCCACCGAGGAGACGCGCTACTATCTGAACGGCGTCTACATGCACGGCACCAAGGACGATGCCGGCAAGCCGGTGCTGCGCGCTGTGGCGACCGACGGTCACCGCCTCGCGCTCGCCGAAGCCAAGGCGCCGAAAGGGGCTGAAGCACTCGAAGGCGTGATCGTGCCGCGCAAGGCCATCGCAGAGGCACGCCGCCTGATCGACGGGCTCGACGGCCCGGTCGATGTCGCGATTTCCGACACCAAGATCATCGTCCGCGCCGGCCGCGCGACGCTGACCTCGAAACTGATCGACGGGGCGTTCCCGGACTATGCGCGCGTCATCCCGAAGGGCAACACGCGCAAGCTGTCGATCGACAACAAGGCCTTCGAGGCCGCCGTCGACCGCGTGTCCACCGTCTCGGCCGAGCGCTCGCGCTCAGTGAAGCTCTCGCTCTCCGACGGCAAGCTCGTCCTCGCCGTGAACCACGCCGAGACCGGCGTCGGCAACGAGGAACTCGAAGCCGAGTATGGCGACGAGCCGATGGAGATCGGCTTCAACGCCAAGTACCTGCTCGACATCGCCAGCCAGATCGAAGCGCCGGATGCGGAGTTCATGTTCAACGACCCGGCCTCGCCGGCGCTTGTCCTGGACCCGTCCGACGACGCGGCCCGCTACGTGCTGATGCCGCTGCGCGTCTAGGCCCCTACGGAGCGGCCCGTAACCGCATGACGACATGACCGCGCTTACGAGACTGTCGCTCACGGACTTCCGCAATTACGCGTCACTCACCCTGCCGCTCGACGGGCGGCATGTCTGTCTCTATGGCGCGAACGGCGCAGGCAAGACGAACCTGCTGGAAGCCGTCAGCCAGCTCGGCCCGGGTCGAGGCCTGCGCTCCTCCACCCTGCCGGAAATGGCCCGCAGCGGCAGTGCCGGTGGCTGGACCGTCGCTGCAACGCTCGCTGACGAGCACCGGGTCGGCGTAACGCTCGATCTTACCGGCGGCAGCGCCAAGCGCGTCGTGCGCCTCGACGGGGCACCGTCGACCGCGACAGAGCTCGCCGAGATCGTCCGCATCGTCTGGCTGACACCGAACATGGACGGCGTGTTCCGCGGCAGCGCCAGCGACCGGCGTCGCTTCTACGACCGGCTGGTGCTGGCACACACGCCCTCGCACGCGACGGCCTCCAGCCGCTACGAGCGGGCGATGCGCGAGCGCAATGCCCTTTTGGAGCGCGGCCATGTCGACCCGGCCTGGGCGGACGCCATCGAGGCACGGCTCGCCGAAAGCGGGGCCGAGATCGCCATCAACCGGGCGCATGTTCTGGAATCCCTTCAGGCCGCCATCGAGGCCCGGCCGGAGGGCCATTTTCCGAAGGCGGACGTTTCGCTGGAAGGCGAGGCCGAGGCCGCCGCGCTGCGCGGGGACGATTTCAAGACCATTTTCGAAATGCTGGCCGAGACCTGGCGCAAGACGCGCCGGCGCGACATGGCGGCCGGACGCACCATCGACGGCCCGCACCGGTCGGACCTCGCTGTGATCCACCGGCCGACCGGCGCGCCAGCCAAGGATGCCTCGACCGGCCAGCAGAAGGCGCTCCTGATCGGGCTGATCCTCGCGTCAGCCACAGCGCTGAAAGCGGAACGGGACGGCCCGCCGCCCCTGCTCCTTCTGGACGAGGCGGCAGCCCACCTCGACCCCGACCGCCGCGCCGCCCTGTTAGACGAGATCTGCGCGCTCGGCGGCCAGGCCTGGCTGACCGGGACGGAGAAATTCCTGTTCGATGCCTTCGGCGACCGGGCCCAGGCCCTGCGCGTCGTCGGCGGCACGATCACCGCCGCTGGCTGAGCGCTATTTCTTGATGCGCAGGTCGGCGATCGACTGGGCGATTTCCTTGTAGACCTGCAGCAGCTGGTCGCCGTCGGCCGCCGAATAGGCGAAGGCCGGGCTGGTGGCGCAGTATTCGAGGATCGTGCGCCCGTCGCCGGTCTTCTGGACCGTGTCCGGAACCTGGAAGCCGACCGTGTAGACCGTCACTTTCGAGGGCGAGGCCTTCATCGAGTCGCAGAGGTCCATGGCCTGCTGGAACGAGCCCTTGCCGGCCGAGGGGTGCTGCGAGTTGAAGTCGCCGTCCGTCATCAGGATGATCGCCTTGGTCGCGTTCACCTCGTCATAGGCCCATGGCTTCGACTCCGACGGCCAGATCGACGACCAGTTCGGCGAGATCAGGTACCAGCCCCAGGCGATGCCGAGATGGCCGGCCGTGCCATTGCTGGCGGTCATCGCGTTCACGGCGGCCTTGAGCGTATCCTTGTTATCGGTCAGCGGGACCGGTTCCGAATTTTCGCACCTCGCGAAATTGTTCGAGAAGGCGCCCTTGGACGTCGAATCGGCGCCGCCATAGGCGACTTCCTGCCAGCCGTCATACTTGTTGCGGCTGCTCGCGCTGAAGTTCCATTCCGGATTGCCCATGCCGATCCAGGCCGAGCTTCCGGGGGCCGCATCGGTGGCGGCCTGCGCGCCGGTACGTTCGAACACGCAGTTCCTGTCGACCGAGACGTCATTGTAGAAACGCCGCGCCGGGCTCCAGCTCCAGTTGGAGTTCCGGTCGCACGTGCCGTAATCGAGGCACGTCCCGGTCTGGTAATAGAAGAAGCGTTTGCCAGTCGCCTGGTCGTACATGCGACGGCCGTTGTAATTGTTGTAGTTCGCCGAGGCGGCCGTGTTCGAGGCGTCGGCCGCGAGTGTCACCTGGTTGGTGACCTGCGTCGCGTAGGGGCCGGCATTGACGGCATTGTTGTAGGTCGCGATGGCGATGCGGATCGTCTTGTCGTCCGGCATGTCATCCGGCAGCAGCGTGTCGAAGGCCGCATTGGCCGCCGTCTTCAGCAGCGACAGGCGGTTGTAGCTGTTCATCGAGCCCGAAACGTCAAACACGAAGGCCACGTCCACCTTGCCGACCGAATAGGTCGAAGTCGATGATACGTTGAAGGCAAGTTCGTCATAGCCGATGATCTGTGACACGAAGGTCGGCTGCGAGCAGCGGATGTCGGCCGCGATGTCCTCGCTGACATCGTCCATCACGACATTGATCTGGGTACAGGTCAGGCCGCCGCCGGCTTCGCCGATCAGCGCTCCGGCATAGTTGCGCACTTCCGCGGTGATCCCAGCCGCATCGGCGCCGCGCTGGCGGTCAAGCGCCCCGGCCAGAACGGCCGAGTCGAGCGCGTACTGGACCTTTTCCTTCTGGGAAATCGTGTACCTGAGGTCGATCGCCACCCCGGCAAGGCCAAGGATCGCCACGACGATAAGGGCCATCAGGATCGTGATATTGCCGCGCTTATCCCTGCGCCAGCGGTTCACGACGGCCTCAATTTCAGCAATGCGCATATTCATGATCCAGCTCCGCCACCCGGAAACCTTTGCATTCTGCCGCGGAACGATTGCTGCGCCCTTCAGGACCGCGTGCAATTTTCCGCAAGGAAAGCAAGGCAGGATTAACCAGGCGCTCGTCGGGTCGCCGGAAACGGCCGATAGGGGGCAGCGCGGGAGAAGGAATCGGGCTAAAAGCTGATCGTTTGCGGCCTGACGGCGAAGCAGAGGATTCCGGACTCATGAAACAGTATCTCGACCTGTTGCGCGATGCCCTGGAGAACGGATTCGAACGGTCCGACCGGACCGGCACCGGCACGCGGGCCGTGTTCGGCCGCCAGCTGCGTTTCAACCTCGAAGACGGCTTCCCGATGGTGACGACCAAGAAGCTGCACCTGCGCTCGATCATCGTGGAACTGCTCTGGTTCCTGAAGGGCGACACGAACATCAGGTACCTGAAGGACAACAAGGTCTCGATCTGGGATGAGTGGGCCGACGAGAATGGCGACCTCGGCCCCGTCTATGGCAAGCAGTGGCGCAGCTGGGCCGCGCCGGACGGGCGCACGATCGACCAGATCCAGTGGGTGCTGGACGAGATCCGCACCAATCCGAACTCGCGCCGCCTGATCGTCTCGGCCTGGAACCCGGCCGACGTCAACGAGATGGCCCTGCCGCCCTGCCACTGCCTGTTCCAGTTCAATGTCATGGACGGCAAGCTGAACTGCCAGCTCTACCAGCGCTCGGCCGACATCTTCCTCGGCGTGCCGTTCAATATCGCCTCCTATGCGCTGCTGACGCTGATGATGGCGCGGGCGACCGGCCTGAAGCCGGGCGAGTTCATCCACACGTTCGGCGATGCGCACCTCTACCTGAACCATGTCGAGCAGGCGAAGCTGCAGCTCTCGCGCGATCCCCTTCCTCTGCCCACTATGCGCATGAACCCGGAAAAGACGGACCTGTTCGGCTGGGAATACGAGGACTTCAAGCTCGAGAACTACCAGGCCCACGCCCACATCAAGGCGCCGGTCGCGGTCTAGAAGCGCGCCTCAGTCCTTGAGCGCCTGCCAGGCGTTCCAGGCATCGGCCGCATACATCAGGCTCGGGCCGCCACCCATATAGACCGTCATGCCGAGCGCTTCGGCGACTTCGCCATCGGTCGCGCCGAGCCGTTTCAGTGCCTTGGTGTGAAAGCCGATACAGCCATCGCAATGCGTCGCCACGCCGATAGAGAGCGCGATCAGCTCCTTCATCTTCTTGTCGAGCGCGCCGTCGGCCAGCGCCGCCTTCGACAGGGCGGCAAACTGGTTCAGCGTCTCGACCGCACCGGTCTCGCGCAGGCCCTTGATGCCCTCGTTGATCGACCCGGTAATCGCCGAATAGTCCTTAGTCCCCATGCTCATGTCCGCTCCTGTCGTCTGACTCCCTGCCTAGCTGGGTGTGAAAAGTACCATTCGCAATAAGGATTTGACCGGATGCCGCACCGGTCTACCGTGCCGGCATGTGCGGACGGTTCTTCAGGCATGGCGTGACATGGGCGGAATACCACGCCGCCCTGTCGATCATTCCCCCGGCTGGTGTGGAGCCGCCGGAAGCCGACTACAATATTGCGCCAACCCAATACGTCCCCATCGTACGCCTTGCGCCGGAGGGAGAGGCCCAGCCCGCCGGCTCGCTGCAGATGGCGCCCGCCATGTGGGGCCTCGTGCCGTCCTGGTGGCACCAGCCGCTGAAGGAGAAGAAGTTCGCGACCTTCAATGCCCGCGCCGAGGGGCTTGAGGAGTCGAACACGTTCCGCGGCTCATTCCGCCACCGGCGCTGCCTTGTGCCGGCGAGCGGCTTCTACGAATGGACCGGGCCACAGGGCAAGCGTACGCCCTTCGCCATCGGCCTGCGCAACCGGCGCTGGTTCTGCTTCGCAGGCCTCTGGGACCGGGCGATGATCGACGGGTCCGAGATCGACAGCTTCACCATCGTCACGACCAGGCCGAACGACCTGATGGCCGGCCTGCACACACGCATGCCGGTGATCCTCGATCCGCAGGACTATACGAGCTGGCTGAAGGCCTCCGCGAAGGAGGTGGAGGACCTGTTCGAGCCGTTCCCCACCGACGCGATGCACGCCTGGCCGGTCGGCGCGGCGGTCGGCAATGTCCGCAACAAGGGCCCACAGCTGATCGAAGAGGCCTGACGGGGCCTTTCGCCCTGATGGCGTACCCGATTGCCGCCTAAGGCGAATTCCCTCACCTTTCCGGGATCGGGCGGACGCACTGTCCGGCCGGCTAGTGGGAGGGTACCCAATGAAAGTTTTTATTGCAGAACTCATCGGCACGATGACGCTGGTCCTGTTCGGCTGCGGCGCGGCCGTGCTGGCGGGCGGTGAAGTCGGCCAGCTCGGCATCGCCTTTGCCTTCGGCTTGTCCATTGTGGCCATGGCCTATGGTGTCGGGCCGATCTCCGGCTGCCACATCAACCCGGCTGTCAGCTTCGGCGCCTTCGTCGCCGGCCGTCTCGCCATGAAGGAAATGTTCGTCTACTGGGCCGCCCAGTTCATCGGCGCCGTGATCGCCGCGGGCATCCTCTATCTCATCGCCTCCGGCAAGCCGGGCTATGACATTGCCGTCAACGGCCTCGGCCAGAACGGCTACGGCCCCGGCTATCTCGGCGGCTACAGCCTGATGACCGCCTTTGTGTTCGAAGTCGTGGCGACCTTCATCTTCCTGGTCGTGATTCTCGGCTCGACCTCCAAAGGTGCCCCGGCAGGCTTTGCCGGCCTCTCCATCGGCATGACGCTGGTGATGATCCACATTGTCGGCATCCAGGTGACCGGCGTGTCGGTGAACCCGGCGCGCAGCTTCGGCCCCGCCCTCTTCGTCGGCGGCGATGCGCTCGCCCATCTCTGGCTCTTCTTCGTCGCCCCGCTGATCGGCGCCGGCCTCGCCGGCTGGCTCGCCACGCTGAACCTGACGGTGAAGGAAGACTAGGCGCGTTTCAGAGCTCGGCCGGATTCGTCAGGCCGAGCTCTTCCCGCCTGCGGATGACGGCGGACACAATCACCGCGCCGATCATCTTGCCGATCACGAACACGATCCAGTTCCACACGTGCAGCGAATTGCCGGGCTCTGCCCCGAACTCCATCTGCTTGGCGAGGTCAGCGCCATAGAGGAAGACGGTCGTGTCCACCGGCGCGGCGAACAGGCTGGACAAGAGGATCCGCGTCGACAGCCGGTACTTGGTGAAGGTGAACATCAGCCAGTCCACGCCTTCGGAAATCGCGAACGCGACGCCGCTCGCCAGCGCGATCACCGGCCAGGCATAGTAGAACGACCAGCCCACCGCGAGCAGCATGACGATCAGCACCCGGTGGTGCATCTCGCGCTGAACGAAGTCGCGCACCACGAAGACCATGCCGGTGACGATCGTCATCGGGTGCAGCGAGACGCCATGCGGGAACATCGCGCTCGTATGCGGCGCCACGACCTGGAATTCGGGAATCACCCCAAACGACCAGTTGAGGAAGGGAATCAGCGCGACATAGATCAGCGCCCAGCCCCGTCCCTTCAGCATCCAGATAGCTGTAAAGGAGAGCGCAAGTGCCAGCAGCGCAGGCACGATCTGTTCGGCGTGCCCATTCGTAAGCACTGAAATCAAGGTATTAATCGCGACCTCCCCGGCAGGGCTGCATTATTGGCGATTGAGACTGACTTGCAAGCCTTGCCATTACGTACCGGTAATGACCAGAACTGTCGCGGATAAAGGGCCAGGCGCCCGGTCGCCGCAACAGGAATCACGCAGAAAGGGCGCCATCATGCCGGACAATGTCAAAGTCTGTCTCATCGCTGCCCGGGGCCGCAACAATGTCATCGGCAAGGAGGGCGAGCTGCCCTGGCGCCTGAAAGGCGACCTTGCCTTCTTCAAGAAGGTGACCATGTCCTGCCCCATCCTGATGGGCCGCAAGACCTGGGAAAGCCTGCCCTTCCGCCCACTCAAGGGACGCGAGAACATCGTGATGACGCGCGACTGGACCTATGACGCCCCCGGCGCGCGCGTCTATTCCTCCTTCCCGGCGGCCATCAACACCGCCCGCGCCATCGCGGCCCGGCAGGGCGCGGAGAATGTCTTCGTGATCGGCGGTGCCGCCATCTACACGCTCGCCATTCCCTTCGCGGATGTGATCTACATGACCGAAGTCGACGCTGCGCCCGAGGGCGACGTCTTTTTCCCGGAACTGCGCGCAGAGGAATGGTCAGCCCGGACGCTGGAGTCCCATCCCGCCGGCGAGGGCAACGATCACGCCTTCTCGATCGTCAGGATGGACCGCGAATCGGCCGTCGCACCGCGCCGATAGCGCTGTCCCGAAAAGAAATAATATGGCACTCTAAATGCCATATTGTATCTCCCGCCACACTCGCCTAGGGTGTGGAAAACAATGCGGGAGGAATGTCATGGAATTCGAAACAGTCGCCAGCGGTCTGCGCTTTCCTGAAGGCCCGGTCGTCATGGCCGACGGCTCGATCATCGTCGTCGAGATCGAGAAGAAATGCATCACGCGCTGCTGGGGCGGCGGCAAGACGGAAGTCATCGCCCGGCCCGGCGGCGGCCCGAACGGCCTCGCTATCGGCCCCGACGGTGCGCTCTGGGTCTGCAACAATGGCGGCTTCGAATACCACGAAGTGAATGGCCTGCTGATCCCCGGCAATTGCCCGGCAGACTATGACGGCGGCCGCATCGAACGCGTCGACCTCTCCACCTACAAGGTCGAGCGCGTGCTGGACACGGTCGGCGGCAACCCGCTGAAGGGCCCGAACGATCTCGTCTTCGACAAGGCCGGCAACCTCTACTTCACCGACCATGGCAAGACCTATTCCCGCCAGCGCGACTTCGGCGGCCTCTACTTCCTGGCAAAGGGTGCGAGCGAGGCGAAAGAGCTCGACTTCCACTATGCGAGCCCCAATGGCGTCGGCCTCTCGCCGGACGAGAAGACCGTCTACATGGCCGACACGATGCCCGGCAAAATGTGGGCTTTCGACCTCGAAAGCCCCGGCGTGATCAAGCCGGCGACGCCCTTCAATGGCGGACGCGTCGTCGCCACCATGCCGGGCCTGCAATATTTCGACAGCCTCGGCATGACAGCAGCCGGAAACGTCTGTGTGGCAACCATCCTCAATGGCGGCATCACCACGATCACGCCGGACGGACAACATAGCCACATCGCCTTCCCGGACCTTCTGGTCACCAATATCGCCTTCGGCGGGGACGACATGTGCGATGCCTACATCACGCTGTCGGGCACCGGGAACCTGATCAAGTGCCGCTGGCCGGAACCCGGCCTGACGCTCAACTTCAACGCCTGACCAATCCTGTCCTTGGGGGGACGACAATGCGAATCCTGAAACCTGTCCTGGTGATCCTTGCCGTTCTCCTGCTGGGCGGCGCACTCGCGCGAACCGTGTTCAGCACACAGATCGGAGAGGCGGTGTTCCGTGCCGCTGTGAAGAAGAATGTCGGGCGCAATGCGCTCGCCGGGGCGCCCGACGGGCTGACCGTTGTCCTCGTCGGCACGGGCTCGCCGCTGGCCGATCCGGGCCGGGTCGGTCCGATGACGGTGGTCGCCGCCGGTAATCGTGTCTTCATCGTGGATGCGGGCGCAGGTTCCGGACGGCGCTTCGGCGAACTTGGGCTCCCCTGGGGCGGTGTCGAGGCGGCCTTCCTCACGCATTTCCACTCCGATCATATCGACGGGCTCGGCGAAGTGATGCTCCAGCACTGGGCCGCGGGCGGGGCCGACACGCCGCTCGCCCTCTACGGGCCGGCAGGCGTCGAACGGGTCGCGGCGGGCTTCAACGAAGCCTATGCGCTGGATGCAACCTATCGCATCGCCCATCATGGCACGGACTATATCTTCCCGTCGGGCAACGGCGCGGAGGCCATCACCTTCGCATCGGATGGCGGGGCGGTCCGTGTCTATGAGCGCGACGGGCTGACCGTCACCGCCGTGCCGGTGGACCATTCGCCGATCGAGCCCGCCGTCGCCTACCGCTTCGACTACAAGGGCCGTTCGGTCACGATCTCCGGCGACACGGTGAAGAACCAGGCCCTGATCGACCTTGCCCGCAATACCGACGTCCTGGTCCATGAGGCCCTGAACCCGGAAATGGTGGGCGAGATCCGCGACCAGCTGAAGGACAAGGGCGCCGCCCGTGTCTCCAAGATCATGAACGACATCCTGAACTATCACACGACGCCGGTGGAGGCCGCCGAGGCTGCCAGCGAAGCCGGCGCGCACCTGCTCGTGTTCAACCATATCGTTCCGGCCCAGCCGAGCCGCCTGCTCTATCCGGCCTTCATGAAGGGGACAAAACAGGCGTTCGACGGTCCGATCCTGATGGGAGAGGACGGCATGGCCTTCGAACTTCCCGCCGGCAGCGACAAGATCATCCGCAAACGGCTGGACTGATGGCGAAGCCTGCGGCAGGCCTGGACGCGTTCCGCAAGGGGCTCGATGCCGACCGGAGGGCCATGGTGGAGGCGCTGACGCGCCTCATCCTGAAAGCTGCGCCCGCGCTGACCGAAGACTTCAAGTGGAACGCGCCGAGCTTCCGGACCGGCGAGACGCATTGCGTAACCTTCAACCTGCCTCCGAAGGGCGGCGTCCGCCTCGTGCTGCACCGCGACGCGAAGGCGAAAGATGCGAGCGGGTTCTGCTTCAGCGATCCGGACAAGCTGGCCGACTGGCCCTCTGTCGACCGCGGCGTCCTCGCCTTCGCCACCCTGCAGGAGATTGAGGCCGTATCCGGAAAGCTCGAAAGCCTGATCGGCCGCTGGGTGAGGGCCGCCGCCTAGTCCTCGAACACGATTTCCGGCGGCGCTTTCGTTTCCAGCGTGTCCAGCGCAACGGCCACCTTGCGGGCAAGTTCGTGGAAGGCCTTGCCGGCTTCCGTGTCACCGAGCGCGGCCGGCATGCCATTATCGCCGCCTTCGCGGATCGCGGTCAGCATCGGCACCTCGGCCAGAAGCGGCAGGCCCAGCGCCTCGGACATCCGCTTGCCGCCGCCCTGCCCCATCAGGAAATGCTTCTGACCGGCCGGGTCCACGAAATAGCTCATCGTCTCGACAAGGCCGATCACCGGCACCGCGGTCTTGGTGAACATGGCGACGCCCCGGCGCACATCGGCAAGGGCGACTTCCTGCGGCGTCGTCACGATCAGCGCGGCAGTCACCGGCACTTTCTGGGCAATCGCCAGCTGCGCATCGCCTGTGCCCGGCGGCGTGTCGATGACCAGCACGTCCAGCGGGTCTTTTTCGGTGCCCCATTCGGCATCGTTCAGCATCTGCGTGATCGCCGACATCACGATTGGCCCGCGCCAGATCATCGGCGAATCCGGATCGGACAGGTAGCCGATCGACAGCGTCTTCATGCCGTGCGCCTCGACCGGCACCAGTTTCTTGTTGGCCGAGCCGCGCGGCTCGGCGCCCTGCGTTCCGAGCATGGTCGGGATCGAGGGGCCGTAGATGTCGGCGTCGAGCAGGCCGACCTTCATGCCGGCCTTCGCCATGGCTGCGGCGATGTTCACCGCAATCGTGGACTTGCCGACCCCGCCCTTGGCGCTGGCGACGACCAGGATGCGGGTGATGCCGGGAATCTTCGAGACCTGCGCCTGCTGGCGGGGGGCGCCCTGCTGCATCGCCTCGTCGGAGAGGCGCGCACCCTTGGAGACACGGCGCGGCGAGGGCGTCAGGGGAATGCCCGGTGCGGCGGCGGGGCTGTGGTCATGCGGATGCGCATGGCTGTGCGGGCGGCCCTGCGCCGCGCTGCCGGGGCGCCGTTCGGCGGTCAGCACCGTGCTCACGGCCTTGATGCCCGGCACGAGGCCGGCCTTGCCCTCGGCAGAGACCCGCAGGGCCTCGGCTGCACCCGGATCGGCCGGATCGGCCCGGATCACCAGGATCGCCCGGCCGTTTTCGTCCACGCTGACCGATTCCAGCCAATCCGGCGAACCCAGCGATTTTTCAACCGCTTCGGCCAGTTTCTGCCGGTTTTTCGATCTGGAGGTGAACATGACCGCGACCCTCTATCCCTTGAAGCCCAGACAAGGGCATGCACTTACTAGCAGAGCACCTATATGGAAGCGAACACGCACAACAGGAGGGGCCATGCCCTGGGATGACAAGACAAAAGGTAGCGGCGGCCCGTGGGGCGGCGGCGGTGGCGGAGGCGACAAGGACGGCGGCGAAGGCAATTCGCCGTGGAAACGTCCTGCCGGCGGCAGCGGCGGCGGCGACCTTGAAGACCAGATGCGCCGCATGCAGGAGCGCTTTCGCCAGCGCGGCAATGGCGGCGGTGGCGGCGGTGGCCGGCGCGGCGGCGGCGGATCGGTCCCGAATTTCGGTCCGCTCGGCGTCCTCGTTCTCGGCGGCGTCGCCGTCCTGGCCTGGGTCCTGACCGGCGTTGTGGTCGTGGACGAAGGCTCGCGCGCAGCCGTTTTCCGCTTCGGCCAGTGGCAGACCAACTTCACGCCCGGCCTGCACTTCCACCTGCCCGCCCCGATCGAGACGCATGTCGTCATGCCGTCCGAGAAGCAGCAGCAGACCCTGATCGGCAACGACAATAACGAAGCCCTGATGCTGACCGGCGACGAGAACATCGTCGACGTCCGCTTCCGCGTCTTCTGGTTCTACGATCCGGCCAATCCCGAGAATTTCATCCTCAACGTCGATGACGGCGCCGAACTGCTGAAGGCCTCGGCCGAAAGCGTTATGCGCGAAGTGGTCGGCAAGTCGAACCTCAACGACGTCATCACCACGGGCCGCGGCACGATCTCCGCCCAGGTGAAGGCCCAGCTGCAGGCCCTGATGGACGACTACCGCGCCGGTATCCAGGTGCAGAACGTCGAGATCCAGGAAGCGGCGGCACCGGCCCAGGTGCGCCCGGCCTTCATCGACGTGGTCAATGCCGGCCAGGATGCCGAGAAGACGATCCAGGAAGCCAACAAGTACGCCAACGACATCATCCCGCGCGCCGAGGGCCAGGCCCAGCAGGTGCAGCAGGATGCCGAGGCCTACCGGGAACAGGTCGTTGCCAACGCAACCGGTGAGGCCTCCCGCTTCAACGCCATTCTCGACGAATACCGCAAGGCACCGCAGGTGACCCGCGAGCGGATGTATCTCGAGACCATGGAACGCGTGCTCGGCAATTCCGACAAACTGGTGCTCGATTCAGGCTCGGGCGCCGTGCCCTACCTGCCGATCGACCCCGTGCGCAGCAACAAGCAGGGGAACTGATCATGCGTGGCTTTGCGATTTTCACATTCATCCTCGCGGCATTGGCCGTGATCGTCGGCATGAACAGCTTCTTCATCGTCAACCAGACCGAACAGGCCCTCGTCCTGCAGGTCGGCAAGGCACAGGCCGCCTATAACGCCCCCGGGCAGAGCCAGGCGGGCCTGAAGATGAAAGTGCCGTTCTTCCAGAACGTTATCAAATACGACCGGCGCAATGTCGGGCTCGACATCCCGAACATCGACGTGTTCGCGTCGAACCAGGAACAGCTGATCGTGGACGCCTTCGTGCGCTACCAGATCTCCGATCCGCTGGCCTTCTACCAGCGCCTCGGCACCCAGCGGACGGCCGAGAACCAGCTCTCGCAGTTCACCAACTCCGCGATCCGTAACGCCCTCGCCAAGAAGCTGCCGGAAGAGATCATCTCCTCCCAGCGCGCGACGCTGATGGACCAGATCCGCACGGACCTCTCCAACAGCATCGCCGGCAACGGCATCAGCATCATCGACGTCCGCATCCGCCGGGCCGACCTGCCGCAGGACGTGTCCGAACGCGTCTTCCGCCGCATGGAAGCCGCCCGGAACCAGGAAGCCGAGCTGATCCGCGCCAATGGCGACAAGCAGGCCCGCGCCATCCGCGCCAAGGCCGACCGCGACCGCACCGTGATCCTCGCCGAGGCGAACCAGAAGTCCGAGGAAATCCGCGGCGAAGGCGATGCCAAGCGGAACGAGATCTATGCCAGCGCCTATGGCCGCGATCCCGAATTCTTCCGCTTTCAGCGGGCGCTGATCGCCTGCGAACAGTCGCTTAAGAAGGAAAGCACGCGCCTTGTGATCGGGCCCGACAATCTCGGCCTCTGCGACGAGTTCATCGCCGCGGCCCGGAAAAGCGCCAACTAGGCGGGAAAGGGCCGTCAGGCCATGAGTTTCCCGCTGATCCTGCTTGCCGGTATCGGCATGTGGTTCCTGATCGAGGGGGCGGCCTATGCGGTCGCCCCCGACTTCATGCGCCGCCTCGCGGTGCTGCTCTCCCAGATGGGCACGCGCGAGCTGACCATGGCGGGCCTTGTGGGCGCGGCCATCGGTGCGGCCCTGCTCTGGCTTGCAGTTCACCTCTGCTGAACCTGTTGCACCTTGCCCGCAAAGCGCCTTAGTCTGCCGGCAAAACAGTGTTCATTGTCCGCCCGCAGAGGAAGCTGCCGCTCATGCGTTTTCCGGCTCTTGCCGCCCTCGCCGTCCTGGTCGCCGTGCCGTTCGCGCAGACTGCTGCGGCGCAGCAAAGCCTGTCGCAGGGCGTCGACAAGATCGACCAGAAGGCCCAGCCGGCGAGCTTCCGCGACCTCTCCCGCCGCCTGATGCCGGCGGTGGTGAACATTTCCACCTCCAAGACCATAGCGCCCGACGGCATGCCCTCCTTCCCGGAAGGCTCGCCGATGGAGCGGTTCAACGACTTCTTCGGCCGCGATGAAGACGGCTTCCGCCGCGAGGGCTCGCTCGGCTCCGGCTTCGTGATCAGTGCCGACGGCTATGTCGTCACCAACAATCACGTGATCGAGGGCGCCGACGAGATCGAGGTCAACTTCTCCAATGGGCAGGTACTGAAGGCGATCCTGATCGGCCGCGACAAGGACACCGACCTTGCCGTCCTAAAGGTGAAATCCGACAAGCCCCTGCCCTATGTCAGCTTCGCCGACAGCGACAAGGCCGAGGTCGGCGACTGGGTGATCGCCATCGGCAACCCGTTCGGCTTCGGCGGCTCGGTCTCGGCCGGCATCATCTCGGCCCGGAACCGCGATCTCAATTCCGGCCGCTCCGACGATTTCATCCAGACCGACGCCGCCATCAACCGCGGCAACTCGGGCGGCCCGTTGTTCAATCTCGGCGGCGAAGTCGTCGGCGTGAACACGGCGATCATCTCGCCCACCGGCGGCTCGGTCGGCATCGGCTTCTCAGTACCGTCGAACCTCGTCAACCGGATCACCCGCGAACTGATCAAGTCCGGCCGCATCCGCCGTTCCTGGCTGGGCGTCAATGTTCAGGATGCGGACGAAACCCTCGTGCGAGCCTACAAGGCCGCCGGCAAGGGCGGCGTCATCGTCACCCGGATCACCGATGACGGCCCGGCCGACAAGGCGAAGCTCGAAGTCGGTGATCTCATCCTCAGCTTCAACAACACGCCGGTTGCCAGCGTGCGCGAACTGACCCGCGTCATCACCGACACGCCCATCGGCAAGGAAGTGCCCGTGCGCCTCGTGCGCGACGGCCGCCCGCGGACCTTCAACGTCACCATGGGCGAGCTTCAGGAACAGGACGAGGAACCCGGCGCGCAGCTGCCGGACCTGCCGTCCAGTTCGAACGATCTCGGCGCCGATCTCAGCGGCCTCGACGACGACATCCGCCGCCGCTTCGGCGTGCCGAAGGATGTCGCCGGCGTGGTCGTCACCTCGGTCTCGGCGCGCGGCCCCTCCTATGGCAAGCTGACGCGCGGCGACGTGATCATCGAGGTGAATTTCGAGCCGGTCACCACGGTCACCGAAACGCTCGACAAGGTGAAAGCCGCCCGCGCCACCCCGGCCGAACCGCTCCTCCTCCGCGTCAAACGCCGCGGCGAAAGCGGCTGGTTCGACCAGTTCCTCAGCGTGGATCTGAAGAAGTAGCGCGCCACACTTCTGCTTTCCTCAATCCCCGTCCGGCGGTATCGTGTTTCCGGGAAGGAAGCGAGGGGTGGAAGAATGCTGCGCACACTGCTTTTCTTGTTGCTGTTTGCAGGTCTCGGCCTGGCGGCATCGGCCGAGCCCCGCTACGCCCTCCTGATCGGAAACGAGGACTATCCGGCCACGGTCGGCCCGTTGTCCCTGCCCCATGAGGATGTCGAGAACATGCGCCGCGGCCTGATCGCAGCGGGCTTCCCGGCGAGCCAGATCACGGTCGTGAAAGACGGCACGCAGATGGATATCAATCTCGCGGTGGCAAAGCTCGCCTCGGACCTGCGCGCCGCAAGCCCGGATGCCGTCGGCTTCTTCTACTATTCTGGTCACGGAGGATCTGCCGAGTCCGCCGGCAAGCGCGCGAACTACCTGATCCCGGCGAAATCGCCCATTACCGGCGCAGAGCAGCTGCCGATCCTGGGCGTACCGGTGAACGGGGTCATCGACACGCTCTCGGCCAGCGAGGCGAAAGCGATCTTCTTCGTCTCCGATGCCTGCCGCAACACGCTGCCCTTCACCTCGTCCAAGGGTGGATCCGCCGACAAGGGAATGGTGCGCGTGCCCCGCCGGCAGGGCCTCTACATTGCCTTCGCTACCGCCGATGGCGAGACAACGCCGGATGACGGCCTTCTCTCGCAGGCGCTCGCCAGGCGCCTGCCCGAAAAGGGCCTGTCTGCCGACCGCGCCTTTACCCTGGCCCTCCGCGAAGTCGCCGCCGCACGTCCCGGCAAGGCTATGCCCTTCACTGCCGACGGCCTGACGGAAGACATCTGCTTCACCAGCTGCACTGCCGGACCGACACCCGCCACGGCTGGCACCGAGGACCTCGCCTTCCTCACCGCCAAGCGCATGAACACGATCGCCGGCTGGCTCGAATTCATCGACGCATGGCCCGGGAGCAGCTTCATCCCCTCTGCCCAGGACGGGATCGTCGCCCTGTTCTACGAAGAAACGCCCGAAGCGCGGACCTATGAAGGCGCGTACGACACGATCAAAGGCCCTCCGGCGCTGCTGGAAGCGATACTTCACGGCGGCGAAGTTGCGGAGCACCGGGACCAGACCGAGATCGCCGCGCTCTTTTACCACCTCGCCTGCCAGTCCGGCCTCGGCAGGGCCTGCCCGGACCTCGCACGCGCCATCAATTCCGGCTACATGAACAGCGAGTTCAAGGCGGAAGACGGCAGCATCAATTTCGACGCCCGCCGCGAGGCCGAGACCGGCGTCTACCAGATCGGCTGCGCCCTCAACGACCCGACGTCCTGCAACTGGCTGCGCGCACAGGGACTCGCCGTGCCGGAACCCTGCATGGTCACCGACGGAACCGAGGTCTACAATTTCTGTGAAGACACCGGCATCACGCCGGTGCCCGTCAGGGCAGAGTGATCACGTCTCCTGCGACCGCGCGAGCGCAAGGCTCACGCCTTCCGTGTACCCCGCGTCATAGGCGGCGTCGCGGACGAGGGCGATCGTACCGGACTTTGCCTTTGCATGGGCTTCGATGGCGATCTTCATGTCGGGGTCTTCGGCGCGGACCCGCTCGATGGCGGCGCGGACCGAGCCGATATCGGTCGCCCGCCCGTTGACGCGAACGACACTGTCCTCGCTGATCTGGATCAGCATCGCCTTGCCCTCCCCGCTGCCCTCGCCATGGGCCGGCGGTTCGATCCGGATCGCCTGTTCCTGCGTGAACGCCGCCGTCACCATGAAGAAGATGAGCAGGATGAACACGACATCCAGCATCGGCGTCAGCGACACCTCCGCCATGGCTGCTCCGATCCGGTGTCTGCCTCTCATCTGCGCCTCCCTTTGCTTGCCCTAAGGGAAATCATATCTGTAACGTGATGACATTACAACATCAGCAAGCCAAATTCCCGTCTCAGGGGAATCTCTCCGGGCGTCGAGCTTTGCGTTCGGGCAATAAGGGGCTCCGTCCGGGCCCCGGCCGGGCATGTTTCCGTGCATCTGCGGGCGGACTTATCCCAAACCCTATCCGACGAATTCGGTCGCCTCGTAACCCTGGAAGAAGAGCGCCGCGCGCAGATCCGTATGCTCGATGGCGGCATGCGCCTCGGCGGCGACCACGGGCTTGGCATGATAGGCGATGCCGAGGCCCGAGGCCTTGATCATCGCAAGGTCGTTCGCCCCGTCGCCCATCGCGACCACGTCGGCGCGGGAAATCCCGGCCGCGGCGGCATATTCGTCCAGCGCCGCCAGTTTCGCCTCACGGCCCAGAATTGGCCGGCCGACCTCGCCGGTCAGCGCCGTGCCGTCATCGATCAGCGTGTTGCCGCGATGGCTGGCAAAGCCGGCCGCCTCGGCGACGCGGGAGGTGAAATAGGTGAAGCCGCCCGAGACGAGCACGGTTTCGGCGCCATGGGCCTTCATGGTCGCGACAAGCGTCTTCGCGCCGGGGTTCAGCGTGATCCGCTCCTTATAGGTTGCGTGCAGCTTGTCGAGACCGAGGCCTTTCAGCATCGCCACGCGGGTCGTCAGCGCGCCCTCGAAGTCGAGCTCGCCGCGCATGGCGCGCTCGGTAATGGCCGAGACCTCGGCCTTGAGGCCCGCGAAATCGGCAAGCTCGTCGAGGCATTCCTGCCCGATAATGGTCGAATCCATGTCCGAGATCAGGAGGCGCTTGCGGCCTTCGTCCTGGCTGAGCACGGCGGCGTCCACCGGGGCGGCAAGCCCCGCCAGCCGGCCGCGCAGGCGCGCCGCCTCGTCCGGCCCGCCCGGAACGGCCCATTCCAGCGCCACCAGACCGTCCACCGAGCCGAGCGTCCGTGACGGCGCCACCCGGCCGAGCTCGGCCGAGACCAGGGCTTCCAGTTTTCCGGCATCCATCGCCGCGACAGCGACAATTCTAAGGCTCATGTCAGCTTTCCCGAGTTTCCCGCCTCTTCACGGGTTTCCTCCCGGCTGACAAGCCCTTACGTCTAAAGGCATGCACCCTGCCATCCTCATCCATGGCCCCACGGCCAGCGGCAAGACCGCCCTCGCGATCGAAGTCGCGAAGCGCCTGGACGGCGAGGTCATCAATGCCGACTCCATGCAGGTCTACCGCGACCTGAAAGTCATCTCCGCCCGCCCCTCCGAGGAGGAGATGGAAGGCGTCACCCACCACCTGTTCGGCCATGTCGACGCGGCCGAGCGCTATTCCACCGGCGAATGGCTGGAGGAGGCGCGGGCCCGCATCCGCGCGCTGCAGAAGAAGAACAAACGGGCCGTCATCGTGGGGGGCACGGGCCTCTACCTGTTAGCGCTGACACAGGGCCTCTCCTCCATCCCGCCGGTGCCGGAGGACATCCGCGCCGAGGTCCGCGAGATCGCCGATGCCGAGGGCGCCGAGGGCCTGCGCGCCCGACTGGAACCGCACGACCCGGAGACCGCCGAACGCCTCGGCACAGGCGACAAGCAGCGCCTCGCCCGCGCCTATGAGGTCTGGCTCGCCACCGGCCGCCCGATCACCGACTTCCACACCGAGCGCCAGCCGCCCGTCCTGATGGACCGCGAGTGGATCGGCTTCGCCCTCACCCCGCCACGCGCAAAACTCTACCAGAAGATCGACCGCCGCTTCGAAGGCATGCTCATGCAGGGCGCCATGGCCGAGGCCCGGGCGCTGATGGAGCGGGACCTCGACCCCGAACTCCCGGCCATGAAGGCCCATGGCATGCCCTGGCTGACCGCCTTCGCCCGCGGCGAGATCAGCGCAGAACTCGCCGCCGAGAACGCCAAGCGCGACACCCGCCGCTATGCAAAACGGCAGTTCACCTGGATCGGCCGGCAGTTCCCGTTCTGGCCACGCATCCCCGGCACCGAGATGTCGGATCGCATGCGGGTGATTCTTGCCCTCTATCGGGAGATTGACAGGGAGATGGAGGCAGATTATTCCTGACCCCCGTCGTTGGAGGAAACGCGCGTGCGCATGACAGAGGTACTCGTACTTATTCACCCGTAGCCGGACCTCATCAGAGCCGGTTGCGGGTGTGCGCACAAAAGGGTCTCCGGAGGAGGCCCTTTTTCTTTTTCAAGGACATCCTGCCCCACCCTTCCCCTTTGCCCACAGACGCCAGAGCCAAGTCATGACCGTCAAGACCAAGCAGAAGACCGAAACCCGCCTGATGACCGGCGCCGAGATCGTGATCGCGGCCCTCCGGGAACAGGGCGTAGATGTCATGTTCGGCTATCCCGGCGGCGCGGTTCTTCAGATCTATGACGCCCTCTTCGCGGCCGACGACATCCGCCACATCCTGGTCCGCCATGAACAGGGCGCCGGCCATGCGGCGGAAGGCTATGCCCGCTCCACCGGCAAATGCGGCGTCGCCCTCGTCACCTCCGGCCCCGGCGCGACCAACATGGTCACCCCGATCACCGACGCCATGATGGATTCGATCCCGATGGTCGTGATCTGCGGTCAGGTCCCGACCCACCTGATCGGCACGGACGCCTTCCAGGAGGCCGACACGACCGGCATCACGCGCTCCTGCGCCAAGCACAATTACCTCGTCACCGATGTCGACCAGCTGGCCCGCACCATCCACGAAGCGTTCCACATCGCCACGTCCGGCCGCCCCGGCCCGGTCGTCATCGACATCCCGAAGGACGTCCAGTTCGCGAACGGCACCTATGTCGGCAAGGACGGCGTCCACAAGGCCACCTATTCCCCGCGCATCGACCCGATGCCGGAAGCCATCGAGGCGGTTGCCGACCTCATCGCGGCTTCGCGCCGTCCGATCCTCTATACCGGCGGCGGCGTCATCAATTCCGGCCCGCAGGCCTCCGAGGCGCTGCGCCGGCTGCAGGCGGAGACCGGCATGCCGGTCACGTCCACGCTGATGGGCCTCGGCGCCTTCCCTGCCTCGCATCCCGACTGGCTGGGCATGGTCGGCATGCACGGCAGTTTCGAAGCCAACAATGCGATGCACGACTGCGACCTGATGATCTGCGTCGGCGCGCGTTTCGACGACCGCGTGACCGGCCGGATCGACGCCTTCTCGCCGAACTCGAAGAAGGTCCACATCGACATCGACCCCTCCTCGATCAACAAGATCGTCCGGGTCGGCGTGCCGGTCATCGCCGATTGCGCCGCCGCGCTGGAGGCCCTGCTGGCCGCCGTCAAGCATCGCAAAGGCAAGCGGCCCGACCTCAAGACCTGGAAGGCCGAGATCGAGGCCTGGCGCGCCCGCAAATGCTTCAGCTACGAAGGCTCGGACACGGTCATCAAGCCGCAATATGCGATCGAGCGCCTCTATGCCCTCACCCGCGATCGCGAGACCTTCATCACGACCGAGGTCGGCCAGCACCAGATGTGGGCCGCCCAGTTCTACCATTTCGACGAGCCGAACCACTGGATGACCTCCGGCGGCCTCGGCACGATGGGCTATGGCCTGCCGGCTGCGGTCGGCGTGCAGTGCGCGCATCCGGACGCCCTCGTCATCGACATTGCGGGCGAAGCCTCCATCCAGATGATGATGCAGGAACTCTCCACCGCCGTTCAGTTCTGCCTGCCGGTGAAGGTCTTCATCCTCAACAATGAATGGATGGGCATGGTGCGCCAGTGGCAGGAACTGCTGCACGGCGAGCGTTATTCGCACTCCTATTCGGCCAGCCTGCCGGATTTCGTGAAACTGGCCGAGGCGATGGGCGCGCACGGCATCCGCTGCGACGATCCCGCCCTTCTGGACGACAAGATCCAGGAAATGATCGAGCATCCGGGCCCGGTCCTGTTCGACTGCCGCGTCGAGCGGGCGGAGAACTGCCTCCCCATGATCCCGTCGGGCTCTGCACATAACGAGATGATCCTGGGCAAGATAACTGGTAACGAAATCGGTGAGACCGGCCGCAAGCTGGTCTGAGTTCGGACAGACCGGAAACCGGCGCCACCGAAGGGTAAGATGATGGCCTCAAGCGACATCTGGCAGCTGCTGCGGGACAATCTCGCGCTGATTGTGACCGTCGTGTCGGCCATTGCCGCCGTCGTCGGCGCCATTGCCAGCCGGGCCGAGACACGCAGGCAGCGCCAGCTCCGTACGGAGCAGCTGCGCCAGAGCATCGACAGTGCCAGCCTCGAATGGGGCAGCGCCGCCATCGACACGATGGTGCGGGCCGCCATGCTCGCACGCACGCGCCACCTGCATGCCAACGAAGGCGCCTTCCAGACTGCGCGGGCCGCGACGCTGATCAATCTCTCGTCCCTGATCGACCGGGGCCGCATGTTCTTCCCCAATCTCGACGAGACCAAGAAGGGCGTGGAAAAGGACGGGGCCTATCGCGGCTCGCGCCCGCCGATCCTCGATGCGCTCGTCTGGGTGCATTGCGAAATCGACGCGCTCACCCGCGACGGCGGCCCGACCGGCGACAACAGCGCCGCCTTCATCGACGACTGCCGCCGCCTGGTCGTGTCGGAACTGCAGGGCCATCTCGATCCGCGCCGCCTGAACCAGGTCGTCGGCCGCTATGCCGGGCAGACCCGCACCCACCAGCAGCAGGCGATCGAGCGCGCCGATGCGCTCCGGCAGCAACTCTTGACTCGCCGTCCCGGCGTCTCCATCGAAAATCACAAACGCCCACCCCAACAGCCGGAGACTGTACAATGAGCGACGGATCCGGAACGTCCGGCCCGACCGGCCCGAAATCGGCCTACTTCCTCAACCATGCGGATGAGGCGATCGAGCGCCGCACGCTGGCCGTGCTGGTCGACAACGAACCGGGCGTGCTCGCCCGCGTCGTCGGCCTGTTCTCGGGCCGCGGCTATAACATCGACAGCCTGACCGTGGCTGAGGTCGATGCCTCCAGCCACCTGTCGCGCATCACCATCGTCACCCAGGGCACGCCGCACATTCTCGAGCAGATCGAGGCCCAGCTGATGCGCCTCGTGCCGGTCGGCGAAGTCGTCGACATCACCAAGTCGAAGCGCGGCATCGAGCGCGAACTGGCCCTGATCAAGGTGGCCGGGGTCGGCGAGAAGCGCGTCGAGGCGCTACGCATCGCGCAGATCTTCCGCGCCAACGTGATCGACACGACCAATGAGAGCTTCATTTTCGAACTGACCGGCGCCTCGGACAAGATCACCCAGTTCGTCGACCTGATGCGGCCGCTCGGCCTCGTCGAGGTCAGCCGGACCGGCGTCCTGTCGATCAAGCGCGGAAAGGAGAAGGGATGAAACAGTTCGCCGCCCTGGTCCTGCCGATCCTCGCTGCCTGTTTCGCCGCCCCTGCCCTTGCGCAGGGCGAAGAACCCGCAAGCTGCAAGCCGAAAGTCGCCGGCGTCGCGCTCGCCCTCGCCGATGAGGCCGATACCGCCCAGCTGCAATGCGATGTCGACCGCGCCGCCATTCTCGAGACGCGCTCGGACGTCCTGTTCGGGCCGGTCACCAATCCGCTCGTCCGCATCGTCGACACGGCCGCGCCCAGTGGCGCCGCCTATGTCTATGCCCTGATGGACGTGCAGGGCGCGATGATCCTCGATGCGCGCAGCGTGCCGGCCGACCTGACCGTGCCGGGCCGCGTGCCCGTCTGCCACTTGCGCACGCTCGTGCCGGAGGCGGTCTCCCGCCAGGTCTCGATCGCGCTGCTCGAAACCGCCTCGCCCGACGTGCCCGGCTATGCCGAGCGGATGGAAGTCGTCACCAACCCGGACGGTTCGCGCCGCTCGGTCCTGCTGCTCGACTCCCATGACGTCATCACCCGGATCCAGACGGCCAGCGGCGAGCGCAATTTCTCCCGCCACATCCGCCAGACGGACAAGGTGGCCAAGCTCAACGAATTGATCATTGGCGTCGCCAATGTCAGCGACGGCTGGGAATGCAACGCATCCTGACCGCCTAAACCCACAAACAAGTTCAAATCTCTGACGGAGCCGGACAGAAGCCCATGAAAGTCTATTACGAGCAGGATGCAGATCTCTCGATCATCCAGAAAAAGAAAGTCGCCGTCGTCGGCTATGGCAGCCAGGGCCACGCGCACATCCTGAACGCCCGCGACAGCGGCGTGAAGAACGTCAAGGTCGCCCTCCAGGAGGGTTCGGCCAGCCGCAAGAAGGCCGAGGCCGCCGGCCTTGAAGTCGTCACCCCGGCTGAAGCCGCAAAGTGGGCCGACGTGCTCATGATCCTCGTGCCCGACGAGAAGCAGGCCGTGCTCTACGCCAACGAGATCGAGCCGCACCTGCGCGCCGGCCAGCACATCATGTTCGGCCACGGCTTCAACATCCACTACAACCTGATCCGTCCGCGCGCCGACGTGGACGTGTCGCTCTCCGCGCCGAAAGGCCCCGGCCACACGCTGCGCGCGCAGTACCAGATGGGCTTCGGCCTGCCGGGCCTGATCGCCATCCACCAGGACGCCACCGGCACCGCCCGCGAAGTCGCCCTCTCCTACTCGAAAGCCATCGGCAACACCCGCGCCGGCGTCATCGAGACCTCGTTCCGTGAAGAGACCGAAACCGACCTCTTCGGCGAACAGGCCGTGCTCTGCGGCGGCATCGTCGAGCTGATCAAGGCCGGCTACGAGACGCTGGTCGAAGCCGGCTATGCCCCGGAAATGGCCTATTTCGAGTGCCTCCACGAGACCAAGCTGATCGTCGACCTGATCTATGAAGGCGGCATCGCCAACATGAACTACTCGATCTCGAACACGGCCGAGTATGGCGAATACGTCTCCGGCCCGCGCGTCGTGAACGCCGAAGCCAAGGCGAACATGAAGAAGATCCTGGAAGACATCCAGTCCGGCACGTTCGCCCGCAACTGGGTCCTCGAGAACCAGGCCGGCGCGCCGAGCTTCCACGCCATGCGCCAGCGCATGAACAACCACCCGATCGAGGAAGTCGGCGAAAAGCTCCGCGGCATGATGCACTGGGCGCAGAACGACCGCCTGGTCGACAAGTCCCGCAACTAGTCTCTCTTTCCGGCGCAGGCCTCAGTCCGGGGCCTGCGCCGCCTCTTCCCCGCCCGGCACCCGGTTCAAGTCCACGAACCCGCCCACGCCCGGCACCTTTCCCTTCATTGAATACTGCCAGAGCTGCACCTGCCCGTCCGGCGGGCCCGACAGGCTGCGCATCCAGACCGGATACTCCGCGAACGGACCGGCCAGCCAGTCGCGGTAGAATTCCGGCGTCGTGTAGAGCAGCGGCCGCTGCCCATACTCGGCCTCGAGCGCTGCAAGGAACACCGCAATCTGCGCCTCGGCCTCGGCGCGCGATCCCTGCGGCTCGCAATTGTGCGCATATTCGAGATCGACCGCCGGCGGCAGCGTGCCGTCCCGCACTTCCACCGAGCGGATGAAATTCTCCGCCTGCGCCGCCCCGTCCCGGCAGAGCAGGTAGAAGTGATAGGCACCGGCCTTCCAGCCGCGACGGCTCGCCTCCAGCCAGTTCTGCTGGAACTCCCTGTCCTTCCAGTCCCGCCCTTCGGTCGCTTTCAGGTAAACGAAGTCGAGCGGGGCCGTGTCCAGCTCGTCCCAGTTCACCCGGCCATTGTGGTGCGACAGGTCGATGCCCTCGTCACCGGGCGCCAGCCGGCCCGCCGGCGCCGCTGCGGCCGCCTCGGGCACGGGCGCAGGCCGGCTGCAAGCCGCAAGGGCCACGAGGATCAGGCTGATCGGTCCGGTCCGGTGCATTCTGGCAGTTCACTCCCCCGCGCCGGCAGGCATGAGGCCCGCCTGCGGCAATATGAGGGCACACCAGCCCTGCAGCAAAATCAACGCTTTCCGTGCGCCCGGCCTGAAACGGGCATGAAGCCTGCATGGACGGGCGCGGAACCATCAGAAAGGGCCGAACGCCATGGCACCCTCCGACAAGCCCCGCGGCAGCGAACCGGTTAACCTCGTTCTCAAGGGCACGCGCCTTGAGGGCGACCTGAACTTTGCCTCGCAACTCGTCGTCGCCGGGCAGATCAAGGGCAATATCCGCTGCGAGGGCACGCTGTTCATCGAGCGCGGCGGCCGCGTCGAAGGCCGCGTCCAGGCTCCCGGCATTGTCGCCCATGGCGAACTCGAAGGCCTGGTGCTCGCGACCAGCTATCTGGAAATCTGCACCGGCGCCGTGGTCGGCGGCGACGTGTCGGCCCGCTCTGTCCGGGTCGATCAGGGCGCCATGCTGACCGCCAACCTCACCATTTCGTCCGACCTGCCGGACAGCCTTCCGCCACCTGCCCCGGTCGCGGCCTCTGCGCCGGCCGTTTCGGAAACCCCCGCCGTCAGCGCTGCCCCGGCTCCCTCGGCTGCGCCTGTCGCCGCACCCGCAGCTATGCCGGCGTCCGCCCAGGCCGCAACACCTGTGCCAGCCTCGGTTCCGGTTACCGGATCGCGGATGTTCGCGCCGCGCTGAGCGAACCGTCAGCCGCCGCGGACGTCTTTCAGGCGCTCATAGGTCGAATCTTCGGGATTGAACGCGCCGAGCTCGACCAGCTTGTCGCAAGCCCATTTGTAGCTGCGATTGCAGGCATCCGTCAGGGCGCGGGTGCCTTCGGTCACGTTCTTCGCGCCGCCTGTGCCCGTATAGACCATGTTGCCATAACCGGCGCAGCCGCTGACCTCGCCATAGTCGCAGGACAGCTTGTAGAGCCGTCTTGCCTCGGCCGGGTTCTCGGCGGTGCCGCGCCCGAGCAGGGTGAGATAGGCGAGCGAGGCGCAGCCCTCCCCGTTCTTGCCGGTGCAGGCGCGGTCATAGGCCTTCAGTGCGAGCCCGTAGTCCTGCGTGCCGCCGGTGCCCTTTCGGTAGGAATCGCCGGCCGTCACGCAAGCCGCAAAATCCTTCGCGGCGCAGGCCGTATTGGCCGCCTGGCGGGCATCGCGCTGGCTCGCGAAGGTCACCTTCGCCTGTTCAAGCGCGATTTCGGCCTGCGTCTTCTCGAGATCGGTGGACTGGGCTGCGGCGGGCAGGGCCATCGCGCAGCATGCCATGGCCAGGGCAACAAGAGGCGCGCGGGTCATCAGAGTCATCCCTTCCTGAAACAGAGTTACACCGGAACATATAGGCGAGCGGCGGGCCTCCCACCAAGCGCGCACCTGCTTAAGCTTTCTTAACCCGGTCTTGCCGCTGCCCGGCCTGCGGGGCAGTATCGCGCCACACAAGATGAAGGCATGGGAGGCTTTCCGGATGGCAGCTCAGGACCAGGCCCCGATCGGCTCGGGATTCCACGCAAAATCGACCGCCAGCGAAGTCATTGCCGGCATAGACCTCACCGGAAAGAACGCCATCGTCACCGGCGGCTATTCCGGAATCGGCCTTGAGACCGTCCGGGCGCTCGCCTCGGCCGGCGCCCGCGTCACCGTTCCGGCCCGGCGGCTGGACGTCGCCGAAGCGGCCCTCGCGGATGTTGCCGGCGAGATCGAGATCGCCGCCATGGACCTTGCCGACCTAGCGAGCGTCGAGAAGTTCACCCGCGAATATGACGAGACCGGCCGCGGGCTCGACATTCTCATCAACAATGCCGGCATCATGGCCTGCCCCTGGGGTCAGGTCGGACCCGGCTGGGAACGCCAGTTCGGCACCAACCATCTCGGCCACATGGCGATGAGCCTCGCGCTGGCCGAAGCCATGCAGCGCACCGAGAATGCCCGCCTCGTGGCGCTCTCCTCCACCGGCCATGTCCGCTCGGACATTATCTGGGACGATCCGAACTATACCCAGCGGCCCTACGACAAATGGGAAGCCTACGGGCAGGCCAAGACCGCCAATGCCCTGTTCGCGCTTGCCGTCGACCGGCGCGGCCGCGACATCGGCATCCGCGCCTATTCGGTCCATCCGGGCGGCATTTTCACGCCGTTGCAGCGCCACCTGCCGGAAGAGGAGATGGTCGCGCTCGGCTGGAAGGCGCCGGACGGCACGATCCCGCCAATGGTGCAGGCCATGTTCAAAACGCCCGAACAAGGCGCCTCGACAACGGTCTGGTGCGCCACCTCGCCCAAGCTCGCCAATCGCGGCGGCGTCTATTGCGAGGATTGCGACATCGCCCAGTTCGCAACGGAGGAAAGCCAACGCTGGCAGCATGTCCGTGCCTGGGCCTGCGACGACGAACGCGCTGAGCGCCTCTGGGAAATCAGCGAGAAACTACTGGCGGAAGCCTGATCCGGAAGCGGACGATTGGGAGGAATATGATGAAACG
The DNA here is from genome assembly GCA_041398365.1 of Hyphomonas sp. Lineage (GTDB taxonomy): Bacteria > Pseudomonadota > Alphaproteobacteria > Caulobacterales > Hyphomonadaceae > Hyphomonas. The sequence goes on from JAWKUV010000001.1 coordinate 339,330, forward strand.
CCTTGTTGCCCTTGGCCTTGCGGGCACCCTGCTTGCAGCCTGCACAACACCTGCCCCGGCAGCGCCGGAAGCTCCGGCGGCCGAAGCCCTTGCGCCCGAAGCGCCGTCCGCAAAGGTCGCGCCCGGCGGGTTCGACTATGAAGACGTGTTCGGCCAGGACGACCGGCCGGAGAAGGACTATGAAATGTACCCGGTCCGCAAGTCGGCCGAGGTGCTGATGTTCACCGGCGTGATGCCGGGCATGAACGTGGTCGAGATGGAAGCCGGCGACGGCTACTATACCGAGCTTCTCTCCCGCGTGGTCGGGCAGGAAGGCACGATCTACATGCAGAACCCGCCTTCCTTCGCGAACTTCCTCGGCGATTCCGTGAGCAAGCGGATCGACGGGCGGCTGGAGAATGTCACCCTGGTCGAAAGCGCTTTCGACAACCTGTCCGCCGTGCCCGATGAAGAGGCCGATCTCGTGACCTGGTTTCTCGGCCCGCACGAGCTCTGGTACACGCCGGAGGGCGAGGCGCCGGGCGCGCTCGGCGATCCGGACATGGCTTTCGACGAGATTTCCCGCGTGCTGCGGCCGGGCGGCACCTTTGTCGTGCTCGACCACATGGCCCCGCCCGGCTCGCCGCCCACGACCGGCGGCGAAACCCACCGGATCGACAAGGCCGTGATCATTTCAATGGCCCAGGCGCACGGCTTCACGCTGGTGGATGAGAGCGACATCCTCGCCCATCCCGAGGACGATCACACGGTCAACGTCTTCGACCCCTCCGTGCGCCGCAAGACGGACCGGTTCCTGCTGAAATTCGCAAAATAGGGGCCTCTGGCACACCCCATGCATCCTCCCGGACTGGTCTCACCCGTCCGGGAGGACATCATGTCCGCTCTCCGCCTGCTTATCCTCGCCCTGATCCCCCCGATCACAACCCTCCCCACCCTCGCCCAAATCACCCCCGATTTCCTGCGGGGCACGCTTGATGCGGAGTTCCTTCAGGATGCGGAGGAGGCTGAAGGTGAGGAACAGGTCATGCCGCTCGTTCTGGTAACCAAGACCGCGCCGAGACAGTCCCTGCTCGTCTCGAAGCCGGCGATCCTGCGCTATCCGATGTCTTCTGCGATGCCGGTCAGGACGATTGCGGAGACGCGTGGCAAGGAACCGGAACCGGCGGTCACGCGCACCCCGGAAAACCGCTAGGGCCAGCGTCCAATCAGGACGGCGCCGACTCGGACAGGAGCAGTTCGCGCTGGGCGCCGACGGCGCGCATGGCCTGTGCCGGCAGCCAGCAGGTGACTTCCAGTCCGCCGCCATCAACCGGCTTCATGCCGACCGTGCCGCCGTGCAGGTCCACGAAATGCTTCACCAGGGCGAGGCCAAGGCCCGCGCCGCGCTGGTCGCCCGAGACGAAACTGTCGAAGCTCGTCGCGCGCTTGTCGGCTTCGAGTCCCCGGCCGTTGTCACGCACCGAGAAGGTGACCATGTCGCCCATGCGCTGGGCCGAGACGACGATCTCGCCGCCGGAATCGGTGAAGCGGAGCGAATTCGAGATCAGGTTGAACAGGATCTGACGGATGCGGCGCTCGTCGGCGCGGATCAGTCCCAGCTTGCCGTTGATATCGGCCCGGACCGCAATCTCGGTATCCTCGGCTTTCGAGACGACCATCTCGATGCTTTCCTCGATCACCTTGCGCAGATCGACATCCTCGAGGTCGAGATCCATGCGGCCGGCCTCGATCATGGCGAGGTCGAGAATGTTCTCGATCAGCTTGGACAGGTGATCGGACGCCGACAGGATGGCGCTGACATAATCCTTTTGACGCTCCGTCAGCTGACCGTTGCGCTGGGTTTCCAGAAGCTCGGCGTATCCGAAGATCACGGTCAGCGGCGAGCGCAGCTGGTAGGAGACGTTGCGCACGAACTCGGTCTTCAGGCGGTCGGCTGCCTCGAAGGCTTCGGCGCGCTCACGCAGGGCCGACTCCACACGCCGCGTGGCGGTCACGTCGGCAAAGGCGATCAGCGTATTGCCGTCCGGGAGCGGATGGGTCAGATAAGTCAGGATCGAGCCGTCGGAACGGCGCATTTCACCGGTCGTCGACTGGCGTGCCTTGGCGGACGGGTCGGTGATGTGGCCCTTGATGGCGCCCCAGATTTCAGTGTCGTGGAACAGCGGGATGCATTCCTCGGCGATCGCATCATAATCCGGCTGGTCGCGCAGCTTGTCGCCGCTGAGGTTCCACAGACGTTCGAAGGCATTGTTGTGCAGCTTAAGCCGGCCGTCGCCGCCGAACACGGCGACCGCTTCATGCAGGTTGTCGAGCGTCGAACTCTGCGTCTTCACGATGGCATTGAACTTGGTCTGCAGTTCCAGTTCGCCGGTAATATCCTTGAACAGCAGCAGAAGCCCGCCCATCGGGTGGCGCTGACGCGTGACCGACAGGGTGCGTTCGTCCGGCAGCGACCAGGTGTCTTCCTTCACACCGTCGATGTCGAGGTAATAGGAAAGCTCTTCAGCGCGCCATTCGGCATAGTTCGCGCGGGCCGGCAGCTTGCGGCGCTCCCGCAGGCGGTCGAGCAGCTGGCCATGGCCGGGCCGGTCCAGCAGGAAGCTCTCGTCGAGATCCCACATGTCGCGGAAGGCCTTGTTGTAGAAGGTCAGCTTGCGATCTGCGCCGAAAATGGCAACGGCGTCAGCGACGTGGTTGAGCGTTTCGTCATGGGCGCGGACATGGCGGTTCAGTTCCTCGCGCGTCTTCCTGCGCGGTGACATCCAGCGCCATGGCCCCTGCCCCGCCAGAAAGCGGGAACGTCAGCACACGCATCGCGCGGCGTTCGCCATTGATCGTCATGTGACGGGTTTCGTCGATGTCGATACCTTCGCTGATCGTCTTGCGCGCCTGCTCGGCCGTTGCCTGGTCCAGCATCAGCTGACGGTCGAGCACGCGGTCGAGGTTCACGCCATCGACGGCCTCGATATAGGCCGGGTTCACCCATTGCAGCTTGCCCATGCCCGACATGCGCCAGGCCGGGAACGGCGCCTTGCCCAGCATGTCGAGGAAGGCGGTCGGGTCGCGCGCAATGACCTGACGGGCTTCTTCCAGCTTGCCGCGGGCCGAGCTTTCCTCGAGGCCCTTGATCGTGGCGTCGGTGACCCAGACGACCGCGCGGGCGCCGGCAGTGCGGCCGTCGGCCTCCAGGAAGCGGCCGGACGGGCCGATAATGGTGAGCGAAAAGGCCTGGCCCGTCTCGCGCAGTTCGCGCAGGCGGATGCGCAGCGTCGTGTCCTGCCCGGCGCTGTCGCGCGCCTCGAGGTCGGCGAGGCCTTCCACGATCCGCACGGCCGGGTCGGGCGAAATGGCGTCATCGGTGAAGCTGAGCAGACCGGCCAGTGCCACCGGCGAGCCGTACATTTCCGGCGGGATGATCTCGTCGCCTTCGGCTTCCAGGGCCTCGCCTTGCCAGACAAGGATAACGCCGGGATGGGCGCCAAGGATCGAGCGATGGGCGGCAAGGTCGGTTTCAAGCTCGGCGGACCGGTCGCGATACTTGCGCGCAGCGCCGCGCGCACCGTCCGAAACCCGCAATGCCCACAGCAGAGCCGCCAGCCCGAGGGCCGCCGCACCGGCGGCCATGATGATCGGAACCTGCTCCGCTGTAAGTGCCATGGCGTGTCATCCAAAAGCCCGAATCGACCGCGATAACGGCCGACGAAACGGTTAACGAATTGCCCCTTGAGCGTTAAGGGCGCGTTAACGGAGTGCTAATGCGCGGTGAGTCCGGACGCAAGGTAACTGAATCCTTATGTTGCAAAAACACAACACACGCATAGTCTGGCCTCTTGTTCGTGGAGTGAAGCCCATGTTTTTGCGCCCGATTGCCATCGCCTGCGTCCTGGCTGCCTCCGCTGCCGCGCCGGCTCTGGCCCAGGTCGATGACGATGAAATCGTGCGCCTGCCGGGCCAGGGATTTACCAAGCCCGAGGCCCGTACACCGCGGGGAACGCCGGACAGGCTGGTTCCCGGCGGCGGCCTGTTCCTGAGCTTCGACTCGAATGGCGACGGCCGCATCACGCGTGACGAATTGCTTGCGGGAAGCGCCGCAGCGTTCGTGACGGCCGATACGAATGGCGACGGCTATCTGTCAGCCTTCGAGCAGATCAGCTGGGCCGAGAGCCTGCCGACCCGCGACGATACGCTGGCCAACCCGGTCCGTTTCGACCCGAACCTCGACCGCAGGGTCAGCCCCGAAGAATTCCAGACCGTCATCATCGAACTGGCGGCCCACTATGTCCAAAGCGAGAGCGAGGAGATCGTGATCGCAGACCTGAAGGCACCGAAGCCGAAAAAGGTGCGCGACGATCATCCCATCGGCAACGAACGCGACGCCCGCGGCGTGCCCGGCAGCCACTAGGTCGCCGCAGCGCCTCGATCAGACCAGACTGTCGTAGAGATCGGTGCGCCGGTCGCGGAAGAAGCCCCAGGCTGCCCGCTCGCGGTCGATCACATCCAGATCGAACCCGGCGACGAGCACGCCCTCTTCTTTCCGGCCGAAATCGGTCACCACTTCACCGACATGGTCGGTGATGAAGCTCGTGCCGTAGAAGACCTGGCCTTCCTCATTGCCGACGCGGTTCGCGGCCACGACCGGGATGACGTTCGCCACCGAATGGCCCTGCATCACGCGCCGCCAGCGCGCCGCCGTGTCGAGGCCGGAATCCTGAGGCTCGGCGCCGATGGCGGTCGGGTAGAGCAGAGCGTCGGCTCCCATCAGAGCCATGGCGCGGGCGGCTTCCGGGAACCACTGGTCCCAGCAGATGCCGACGCCGATATTGCCCTTCATGGTCTGCCAGGTCCGGAAGCCGGTATCGCCCGGCCGGAAATAGTATTTCTCCTGGTAGCCGGGACCGTCCGGAATGTGGCTCTTGCGGTAGAGGCCGAGCGGCGTGCCATCGGCGTCCAGCATGACGAGAGAATTGTAATAATGCGGCCCGTCCTTCTCGTAGATCGAGACCGGGATCACCACGCCAAGCTCGGAAGCGAGGGCGGAGAGCTGGGCAACGGCCGGGTGTTCCGTCCATGGCAGGGCGCGCGCGAAATGGTGCTCCTCCTGCGTCTTGCAGAAGTAATAGCCGCAGAAGAGTTCCGGCGGCAGCACGACATCGGCGCCCTGCCCGGCCGCGTCGCGGATATAGGCCGACACGCGGTCGATATTCTCCTGCATGTCATCGCTGGGCGTGAACTGGATCGCAGCAAGGGTGAGTGAACGGCTCATCTGGACGCCTCCTCTCAGGCAGGGATTTCGCGGGTCATGCAGTGGAAACTGCCGCCGCCGGCCAGGATATGGCCAGCGGGCAGGCCGATGATTTTACGGCCCGGGAACAGGATACGCATTTCCGCCAGCGCGACGAGGCTGAAATGGTCCTCGTAGACCGGTACGAGCACGGCCCCGTTGGTGATCGTGAAATTCATGTGGCTCGCCGGGACCGGCTCGCCGTCAGGCCCTTCGACCAAGCCCGGCGACGGGATGGTCGTCACGCGCAGGCCGGCTTCGCGGAGCGTCGCCTCGATCTCAAGCAGCACGGACGTGTTCGGGTCGTCCTCGCCGGACGGCATCTGGCAGAGCGCATGCCCCGGCCCGATGAAGCGCGCGATATTGTCGACATGCCCGTCCGTATGGTCATTCAGCAGGCCGTCGCCCAGCCAGATCATCTGGTCGATCCCGAGCGCCGCGCAGATGCGGGCCTCGATCTCGGCGGCGGAGAGCGTTGGATTGCGGTTCGGGTTGAGCAGGCACTGGCGCGTCGTCAACAGCCGGCCTTCCCCGTCCGCATCGATCGCACCGCCTTCGAGCACGATCTGGTGCTGTTCGGCAGCGAGATTTTCCTTTGCCGCAATGGCATTGGCGGTCTCGGTATCGCCGGGCATCAGGTATTTGCCGCCCCAGCCGTTGAAGCGGAACGCCTGGGCCACGCGGCGGGCGCCCTGCCCGGTCACGATCGGACCGGTATCGCGCAGCCAGATATCGCCCGTGGGCACTTCCACTACCTCTGCGACATCACCAACGGCCGCGCCGGCAGACGCCAGCGCTTCGGCCGAACCGGCTGCGACCTTGACGGGTACGAAGTCCGAAGCGGCACGGATGAAGGCGGCGACCTGCGCGCGCGGTCCTTCGAGGCTGCCACCCCATTCGTCGGCAAGACGGGGCCAGCCGCACCAGAGGGCGGCCTGCGGAGCCCATTCGGGCGGGAGGTGAGGCTTTGTATCGGTCATCGCGCGCGCCATGCCACAGGTGGTCGCAAAGGAAAAGGGCGGCCCCGCATGGAGCCGCCCTTCCCGATCATGTCTGTTCAGGCCCTGAGGCTTAGAACTTGTACTTGATGCCGAAGTGGACCTGCCACAGCGACGGGCTGACCACGATGGAGTCGTCGTCGGCATCGCCGTTGAAGTTGGTGATCACGTACTGGCCGTTGTTGATGCCGCTGACCGAGTACAGCACCGCGTTGCCCGGGAAGCCGTGCTCACGCAGGACGCCCCATTCCGGGTTCAGCAGGTTGCCGACGTTTTCGATCATGATGAAAGCTTCGGCACGGTCGTTGGCGCGCAGGCCCGGCAGTTCCTGCGACAGGCGGAGGTCGAACTTCGTCCACCAGTCGTCGGCTGCACCGTTACGCTCGAAGATGCTGCCGCGTGCATCCTGCAGGTCTTTGTTCTTGTTGATGAACTCAACAAGTTCAGCAACAGCCTGCTGGTTGGAGAGCGGCGAGATCAGCGGGTCGGCGATACCCGTCGGGATGTAGGCCAGCTGACGCGTCGAGCGGAACGGGCTTTCAAACAGGCTGGTCGAGTTGAACGCGACGCCCGAGCGGTTCTGGCCGATCACGTAGCTGTACGGAGCGCCTTCGCTGGCTTGGCCGAACAGCGAGAACTTCGTCGACAGGTCCTTGATGTACTCTTTCTCGTAGTTGAACTGCAGCGTGAAGCGGTGAGCAATCTCGTAGTCCGACGTAGCGGTCGTGATGTTCAGCGGATCATAGGTCGTGAAGTTCGCGAAGTTCGAGAACGCAACCGACGAGGTCATCGGGTTGGTGTCCTTGGCGTCCGTGTAGGCGTAGCCGAGGGCCCAGTCGATGCCGTTGTCATAGGCTTTCGACATGCCGACCGAGAGAACAAGGGCTTTGCCCTTCTCGTCTGCATTGGTCAGCAGGAAGTCGTTGGTGTTGCCGCCGTAGATCGGACGGCCGTCCGGAGCCGTACCGGTCTGGGTGTAGCCGAGCGGAACCACGACTGCGGCTTCGTTCGTCTTGGAGTACAGGATGTCACCCATGACGCGCAGGTCGTTGCCGAGAACCGGCAGGCCGGTGTCGACATCGGCAACGGCGCCGAATGCGAACTTCCATTCAGACGGCAGTTCGAAGTTCGGGTCGAGTGCGTTGACCGAACCCACACCAGCAGCACCGGCGATGAAGTCGATACCTTCCTGCGGGACGTCGAAGAACGGGTTGCCGGTATCCGGATAGGTGTAGTTAGCCAGATCACCGCCGCGAACGATGTAGTCAGCCAGCGTCACGCCATCGTTCGAGTAGTTGTTCGAAATCCAGACGTTCGGGTTGCCGCCCGAGAACAGGCCGAAGCCACCGTGCAGTTTGACGTTGTCGGCGAGCTCATAGTTGAAGCCGAAACGCGGCTGCAGAAGGTCGCGGCCATCCATGTTCTCGTCGTTGCGGAAGCCGTATTTCGTTTCGAAAGCGGCGTTGTAAGCAGGCTTGTCGCTAGACGTGTAGTAGTCGTAGCGAAGGCCGGCGGTGACATCCAGCTTGTCGCTGACCTGCCACTTGTCCTGGACGTAGAACGTGTTGATTTCGTAGCCGAAATTGGCAGCGCCATCGTTCTGGTCGTTGGAGCCGACTGCGTTCGAATATTCGAAGTAATCGAAAATGCCGTTCTGGAAGTTGTCGACACCGCTGAAGCGCCACTCACCCATGGTCTCCTGGATGAACAGGTTGAACACGGAGAATTCTTCGCGCTCTGCACCGAAGGTGAACAGGTGATCGCCCATCGTGTAGTTGGCGGCAGCCTTGTAGTTCCACAGCTCATAGGTGAGCTTGTTGGCTTGGCGGCTGTCGTCAGCGCCGAGGTAGATCGTCGTGGAGCCCGACTTCAGGTCGTTCGGCACGGTGATCTGGACTTCACCCCAGCCATCGTAGCCGGCAACCGGGATCTGACGGTTGTTGAGGTCCAGGTAGGACACGCGGAACTCGGTGTTCAGATTCGGCGTCCAGTCGGAGTAGACTGCACCGGTGTAGTTCTCGAGCTTCGCACCACGCTCATAATAGTGGTTGCCATCCGGAAGCTGGGACGAGGAGTAGTCCGAACCGGAATAGTTGAAGCCGTCGTTGTAGGTGTAGGTGAATTCAGCGCGGTGGTTGTCGTTGATGTTCCAGTCGAGCTTGCCGAAGAATTTCTCGTCTTCGACGGCGAGCGACGACGGCAGGCCGCCGGCCACGTAGCCGTACTGGTTGACCGCGATGTCCAGCACTTGCTGGTAAAGGGCGCTGGAGACGCCGTTGTCTTCCGGCGTCTTGCCGAAGATGTTGGCGCCTTCAAATTTCTCGTAGGCACCGAAGAAGAACAGTTTGTCCTTGATGATCGGTCCGCCGACGTTGATGCCGTAGCGCTTCTCTTCGAACGAGCCGAGATCGCGCTTGATGCCGTCGGTTTCGTCGCCGGTGAGCGAGTCGTCGGTGTAGTCGAAGAACAGGCCGCCGTGGAATTCGTTGGAGCCAGTTTTCGTCACAGCGTTGATGTTACAGGCGGTGAACGAGCCGTAGTTCACATCGAACGGAGCGAGCTCGACCGAAACCTGCTGGATGGCATCGTACGAGAACGGGATGCGCTCGGTCGGGTAGCCGTTGGAGTTCAGGCCGAAGTTGTCGTTCAGGCGGACGCCGTCGACGGTCAGCGAGTTGTAGCGCGGGTTGGCACCGGCGCAGTTGATCGAGTCGTTGAAGGCTTCGTCGACGTAGACGCGCGGGTCGAGACGGACGATGTCCTTGATGTCGCGGTTCATCGCCGGAGCATTTTCCAGCGTGGCGAGGTTGTAGGTTGCCGACGGGCCGGTGGCGACCTGGGCGACCTGCAGCGCAGAGCCGGTGATGACGACGGTTTCCATGCGGGCCGTGTCGTCGGAACGCGTGACGGTCAGGCTGACGCTCGTGGCTTCGCCGAGGTTGGCGTAGACGTTTTCAGCGCGGGCCGGGATGAAGCCTTCACCGGTGATGGTGATGCTGTACGGGCCGCCGACGCGCAGGTTCTGGCCGGCGAACTGGCCGGAAGCGCTGGTGGTGGCAACCGAGACCGAGCCGGTCGGTTCGTGCAGGATGGTGACGGTGGCACCGGCAACAGCTGCGCCGGTTTCATCTGTAACCGTGCCGCGGATCGACGAGGTCGTAACCTGAGCCGACGCAACGCCAGCAGCAGTAATCGCGATGGCCGATACGGCGGCTCCGCGAGCAAATTTATTCCAGTTGATCATGATTTTCCCCTGTCCGAGAGAGCCCCGGCCGCCGCCCTTGCACGCCGCCCGGTTTGGAGGCGGCATAGCGCCTCCAGATGACAGATTAAAGACAGGAACTTGAAGGTTAAACACATCCACTCGGAAATCCTGTCGAACCTCGTGCTGCGATGCAAAAATGACACGGTGGTAAGAAAGGCTTGATCTGAAAACGTGCATTTCGGGGTATATTCTGTCCGCGCGGCGTCGCATAACCCCGTCCGGCTCCCGAAAGGTCTCAGGACATGACTGCTAAACCCGCCGAATCGCCGACGGACTGGCAACGCATCACCTTCCTGCTCCTCCTGATTCTTCTGGCGCTCAGGGTCCTGTTGCTGGCCGTCAGCCCGCTCAATCTCTATGCCGACGAAGCGCAGTACTGGCGCTGGGGCGAGACGCTCGACTGGGGCTATTATTCCAAGCCGCCGATGATCGCCTGGCTGATCCATGCAGTCACCTCCGTGCTCGGCGATTCCGAATGGGCCGTGCGCCTGCCGGCGCCTTTCCTGCACACGGCGGGCGCCGTCTTCCTGTTCCTGCTTGGACGGGACATGTATGACGGGCGCACCGGCATGCTGGCGGCACTCGGCTATGCGCTGATGCCGGCCGTGATCCTCTCCTCTGCCGTGATCTCGACAGATGGCGTGCTGATGCCGTTCTGGTGCGCAGGACTCTACGCCTTCTGGCGCCTGCGCGCGGGAGCGGGTAGCTGGATCAGCGCCATTGGCCTCGGCCTCGCACTCGGTGCCGGTCTCCTGTCGAAATATGCGATGATCTATTTCCTGATCGGTATCGTGCTGACGCTGGCGACCGACGCTTTCAGCCGCCGGGCCCTGTTCTCGCTGCGCGGGCTCATCGTTCTGGGCGTGGCCGCCGCGATCTTCGCCCCGCACATGGCCTGGAACGCCGCGCACGATTTCGAGACGGTCAGCCACACGGTCGACAATGCCAATCTCGGCGGCGACCTGGTCCATCCGGAAAACGCGCTCACCTTTCTGATCGACCAGATCGGTGTGTTCGGTCCGGTCAGCTTCCTTGCGCTTATATTCGGCCTCTTCGTCGTCCGCTCGCAGGATGCCGGCCTGATGGGACGCGACCGCTGGCTGCTCTGCTTCATCCTGCCGGTTCTCGTCATTATTCTCGGCCAGGCGGTGCTATCGCGCGCCAATGCCAACTGGGCGGCGACCGCCTACCCGGCAGCCAGCGTTCTGGTCGCAGCCTGGCTCATCCGCGCGCGGCGCAACCGGGCACTCTGGTATTCCGTCGCCGGCTTCACCTTCCTCGCGCTGCAGTTCGTGCCGGATGTGCCGGTCTGGACCCGGCTCTTCATCGGCCTGGCGATCGGCGGCGGCCTGCTCGCCTGGGCGGCCTATGTAAAATACCGCCCATCCGGCCTCCTCTGGTTCAGCCTCAGTCTGCACACGCTGATGGCGCTCAGCTTTGCCATCGTCTCGGTGCTCCCGCTCCAGTCCTCGACCTCGCTCGGGCTCGACAATGCGCTGAAGCGCACGCGCGGCTGGGACCAGGCGGCAAAGGACGTGTTCGGTATCGCCCGGTCGGTCGGCGCGACATCTGTTCTGGTGGATGAACGCGAGGCCTGGCACGGGCTCGACTATTACGGCCGCGACCGCACCGTGCCCCTGCTCTCCTGGCGGCGCTACGGTGCCGCGAAAAGCTTCTCCGAAGCCGTGCCGCTGGAGCCGCCCTTTGACGAGCGCGTCCTCGTCGCCTCCATCCATCCGGGCATGCGGCCGATGCTGCGCAGCGAGTTCGAAACTTTCGAGCCGGCGGGCGAAATCACGATTCCGCTCGGCAGGCGCAGCAATGGCTGCCCGCTGGTCCGCACGTTCCGGCTGTATGTGGCGTCAGGCTATCATCCGCAGGCGCACGATGCGGCCTGGGAAGCTCAGTTCGAGGGTCAGACAGAATTCCCGCCGGCCCGCTGCCCGGCGAAGAAGGATCAGTGACCCGCGCCCGCTTTCGCCCAGACCTGCTTCACCCGTGAATCCCGGCCGCAGGCCGTGCGGTAGTAGCGGTATTTCAGCGGGTTCTTCTTGTAATAGTCCTGGTGATAGGTCTCGGCCGGCCAGAAGGTCGTTGCATCGACCACATTGGTCACGACCGGAGCGGACAGGACGCCCGACTGGTCGATCGCCTCGATCTCGGCTTCGGCGACCTCACGCTCATTGGCATTGGCCACGAAGACCGCCGTGCGATAGCTTTCGCCCTTGTCGCAGAACTGGCCCTCGGCATCGGTCGGATCGACGTGATGGAAGTAATAGTCGACGAGGTCGGCATAGCTGACCTTGTCCGGGTCATAGGTGACTTTGACCGCTTCGTAGTGGCCCGTTTTCTCGTGCGAGACCTGCTGGTAGGTCGGGTTGTCGACTGTGCCGCCCGTATAGCCCGACACCGTGGAGACGACCCCGTCGAGCTTGTCGAAATCGGCTTCCACGCACCAGAAGCAGCCCCCGGCAAACACCGCGCTGGACAGGCGCTTGGCATCCGGGCTGGAAACCTGGTCCTGCGCGCCGGCGCTGGAGAAGAAGCCAACCGCCATCGCGGCGAGGCCGGCCACAACGGCCACTGACTGGGGAGAACGGGTACGCATCTTACTTACTCTTTTATTCGGGGCCGGAGCCTGTCCGTCGTTCCCCCGTGATATGGGAAAGCGCCGTCGATCCGGTACCCTGTAAACACAGTCCTAACAGGAATGTGTTGCTGCCGTGTTGTCCGACGGCGGCACATTTGTGGCATTGCCGTGTTATTAGGCAGGCCCGGTCAGCACCCGCACACGAACGCGGCTGGAGCGTCCTGCAGTATCCACAGCAGTGACCGTGTAGAAGCCCGGCTTGTCGGGCGCCCAGACCGGGGCCCCCGCATCGTCCGTGTCGCAAGGCTCCCCGTCGATATACCAGGTAAGCTGCCCGTCCCCGCGCCCGGCCAGGACGAAGCCCCGCGGGGCCCGGCCGTTGACCGGCCCGGCCCAGAGTTCGGCCTCGGCAGGCGGGAACAGGATCTGCGGCGGCCCTGCCTTTTCCAGCGCCTTCATCGCACCCTGCGACTTCAGCCGTTTCTCGCTGGTCAGCCGCATCGTCGCCTCGCCCTCATCCTCGAGATGCTGGGACACCCGATCGGCGACCTCGAACAGGATCGGCAGCGCCGTATCATGGCCGGTCTTGCCGGCCCGCGGTGCACCGTCTGCCCGGCCGACCCAGACCACGATCGCATGTTGACCGGAGACGCCCGCCGCCCAGGCATCGCGGAAGCCGTAAGACGTACCCGTCTTGAAAGCGATCTGCGGCGCATGCGCCGTGAGCGAGCCAGGCATGCGCCCCTCCGGCGTCGGCGCCTTGCGCAGGATGTCGAGCACTTCGTCCGCGCTTTCCGCACTGACCAGCCGCTTGCCGTCGGATTCATAGTTGCCGCGTTCTTCCTCCGCTCGCCAGACGAGCGGCTTCGCAACGCCGCCGTCGCCGAGCGCGGCGTAGAGCACGGCCAGTTCCCTGGCCGTCAGCCCCGCTCCGCCGAGCGCGATGGCAAGCCCCGCATCATGCCCCGCCCCGCCCGAGATGCGCGGGCGCGCCCCCGCCGCCGCGAGCTGCGCGGCAAACCGTTCCGGCCCGACCCGGTCGAGCATCGCGACTGCGGGAATGTTCAGCGAATGCTGGAGCGCATCCGAAACGCGGACATCGCCGCGGAACATGCGGTCGAAGTTTTCCGGCTGGTAGGAGGCAAAGCGCGTCGGCAGGTCGGCGATGCGCGTGTCGGGCGCGGCCGTGCCGTCATCGAACGCCATGGCGTAGATGAAGGGCTTCAGTGTCGAGCCCGGCGAACGGGCCTGCGCTGTCAGGTCCAGCCAGCCGCCCGGCCTGTCACGCGAGGCCGATCCGACCGCGGCGCGCACGGCCCGCGTCGGCACATGCACGACGAGGACCGAGACCTGCACATCGTCGCCCTCGGCTTCAGCGCGGGTCAGCGCGATCCGTTCCAGTTCTGCCTGCAGCCCGGCATCCAGTGTCGAGCGCACATCCTCGCGCGGGCCTTCCGCCAGCGCCTTCTCGGTCGCGTGCCATGCCCGGTCCGGGAAGTCGCGCCGCCGTCCGGGCACGGACAGGGTGGCGACATCCTCGACATCGCCATCGGTGAAGGCGCCATAGCGGCGGAGCTTCTCGGCAACCCAATTGCGCGCCTTTTCCGCGGCGACCGGATGCCGGTCCGGCCGGCGGGCCTCCGGCGATTGCGGCAGGGCGATCAGGAGCGCGATTTCGTCCTTCGAGAGCTTGTCGGCCTCGTGTCCGAAATAGCTCCAGCTCGCCGCGCGGACACCTTCGAGGTTGCCGCCATAAGGCGTCAGCGAAAGATAAAGGGAGAGGATCTCGTCCTTGGAGAGGCGCCGCTCCAGCTGCCAGGCGCGGGCAATCTCGACCAGTTTCGAACCGATGTTCCGCGGGCGCGGCTCCAGCATGCGCGCCGTCTGCATCGTGATAGTCGATCCGCCGGAGACGACGCGCCCGGCAAACACCGAGTCGATCAGGGCCCGGCCAAGGCCTGTCCAGTCGGTGCCCCGGTGATCGTAGAAGCGCTTGTCTTCCACGCGCAGCAGCGCATCGACGAATTCCGGGTCTATCCGGTCGAGATCGCCGGCGAACCGCCAGCGTCCGTCCGGCGTCGCAAACGCCCTGAGCGGCTTGCCTTCCCGGTCGGTGACGAGGGCGGACAATCCCCCCGCCCTTTCAAGGGGCGGGGGGAAAAGATGATCCGCCAGGACCACCGCGAAGAACAGCGCGAAGAAGCCAACGAATAGCCGGCGCGCCGTCAGCATGGTCCTATTTGCCTCCCTCCGCCGCGCCCTGTGCCGGGGCGACGGTCACGCGGCCGGCGCGCGAGCGGGCAAACACGTCCGGCCGGTACATGTCTTCGGCCACGACGCCCGGGATCGCAAAATCGCCCGGCGTCACCGCCCGCACGACATAGGCCATGGTCACCGAGTTCGCGTAGACATCGACGGCGGCGACGAACCGGTCGTCCTGTGCCTGCGCGGTCTGCGTATAGGCGAGATCGCCCAGGAAGGCGAAGGCGCCCGAGGGGCCATACTCCTGGCGGCCGTCAGCCGGACGCAGCACGGTCTCGATCTCGAAGCCGGCCGGCAGAAGGTCGGCCACGATAACCGGGTTCAGGCGGCGCTCTTCCGGCGAGACGGTCAGTTTGACCACCAACTGGTCACCCTGGGCAACACGGGCGAGATCCACCCGGCCGCCGCTCAGCGTGTAGAAGGACTTGTCGACCTTCAGTTTCGAGGCCGCGGCCGGCGGTGCACCGGTCGGGGCACCGCTGACCATCACGGTCCGGAACATCGGAGCCTTGCCTTCCAGCTTGAAGGTGACGCCTTCGGTCGCCTGCGCTTCGGTCAGGGCATACTGACGGTCATTGTCATTGCCGCGGCCGAGACCTTCGACGCTGAGACGGAAACCGTCCTCGCCTTTACCCAGATCGTTGACCGCCTGCAGGAGGAAGGATTTCTCCTGCGTGGTCAGCGCGCTCGGGTCCGGCGTTTCCTTGCTCAGGCGGTCGGCCATGTGTTCCAGCACTTCCGTCTGTCCGGCTTCCGCGGCGAGCGCCAGAACGCCGGCCTCGTCACGCAGCGGCGTCTGGTAATAGTCGCCGGTGTTCTTGTAGCCGAGCGCACTCTCCGCAGCCCGGAAGGCCGAGGTGGCCCGCGACTTGTCGCCGAGCAGGGCAAGCGCCGCCCCGAGATGGGCGCGGGCAAGCGGGCTGTCGATCGAATTCAGCTCGCGGTCGTGCAGGTAACGCAGGCGGGAAATATCCGCCTTGCCAGCCTTGGCCAGAACATAGAGCGCATAGGCCGACGAGCGCTTCATCATCTGGTCGACCGTGTCGTTCGAGTAGCGGCTCTCATACACATCGGTGTCATAGCCATAGACCCGCCAGGCATCGCCCGTCGCGATCTGGCGCAGTGCGCCATAGGCCCGGTCGAGCGCCTCGTCGGGCACGGCATAGCCGGCTTCCTTGGCACGATAGATGAAGTCGGTCGCATAGGCACCGAGCCAGGGCGAGGCATAGCCGTCACCTTCACGCCAGAGGCCGAAGGCACCGTCTGCACCCTGACGATTCAGCAGCGTGTTCACGGCCACCTGAACCTTGGTCTTCGGGTCGTCATTGGCGTCCTTGGCGCCCATGGAGACCAGCTGTTCCGAATAGAGCAGCGGCAGGGCGCGGCTCGTCGTCTGCTCGGTACAGCCATAGGGATAGCGGTCGAGCGAAGCATAGAGCGTCGCGGGATCGACCGGGATCGAGGAGAAGCCGACCGTGACATAGCCGGAACCGGGCACGAGGTCCGCCAGCAGGTCCTTGCCGACCGCGAAAGAGTCGCCCGGCTGCATCAGCTTCGACGACACGCGCGTCACCGGCAGGTAAGGCGACCGCGTCTGGATGTCATAGCTCCGGTCGACGGAATACTTTCCGGGGCCGGACACATCCAGGCGAACGGTCGAGATGCCTTCGTCGCTGGCCTGCACGCGCACCGGCAGGTCGGTCCGCTGGCCCTTTTTCAGGCTGCGGGCCAGCTTGCCATCGGCAATGGTCACACCCTTCGTACCGCTGACCAGGGCCGAGAACTCGCCCGCCTCCAGTTCCACGTTGTCGATGCTGGCCGTCAGCACGGCCTCATCGCCTGGTGCCAGGAAGCGCGGCATGATGAGATCGGCCGGTGCCTGATCGCGCACGGTCATCTTCGACTCAGCCGAGCCGACACCCGACTTCGACCAGGCCACTGCCATCAGGCGCAGCTCGCCATTGAACTCCGGCACGTCGAAACGGATCTTCGCCTTGCCCGACCGGCCGACATCGACGAGGCCGGAGAACAGCGCCACCGATTTCACCGGCACCACTGTCAGCCCTTCCCCGCCCAGCTGGTCACCGCCCGTGCGGACTTCCGCCGGCAGGCCCATGTTCGGATCGAGCAGGCGCCCGTAATCGTCGTAGAGTTCAACGCCGAGGGCTTTCTTGCCGTAATAGTACGACACCGGGTCCGGGCTCTTGAACTTGGTGAGGCGCAGGATGCCTTCATCCACGGCCGCAAGCGTCAGATAGACCGGCTCTTTCGGACCGTTCTCGATCTTAACATCGATCACCTGCTCGCCGCGCGGACGGGCTACGGTGGGGGCGTCGATCGAGACATTGAACGTGCGGGCATCCATGTTGAGCGGCACATAGGTGACGCCCACGGCGCGGCGGGGCTTCGCCTGCAGTACCGGGTCACGCTCGGTATAGACGCTCACCATGACATAGGCGCCGTCGCCCCATTCGTCGTTCACCGGCAGGGTCACGCGCGTGCCGCCTTCGGTCACGGCGATGTTCTGCACAGAGAGCACCTTGTCGGTGGCAACCACGATCTGGGCCTGGCCGTCATAGGGCGGGACGATCGTGATCTCGGCCGTCTGGCCGGAGGTCGGTGCCTTGGCCGGTCCGGTGACCTTCACGCGGTCCGGCGCTTCGACGCCGTCTTCGGAGACATAACCGCCCCAGCCGACATAGAAGTCGTCGCTGGCGGAGGTGGCGGAATCTGTACCGGTACCTTCCACGATCAGCTCGTGGCTGCCCCAGTCGAGACCGGAGACCTTGATCTCGCCCGTGCCACCGGCCGGAGTGTTCAGCACACCCTCATTGACCTTTGTCACGGTGCGCGACCGGCGCCAGCGCCAGGTGTCGCCGTCATAATACCAGTCATAGTGCCAGTCGATTGCCAGCACTTTCCATTTGACTTCCCGCGCCACAGCCTTGCCGTCGGAGTCCATGGCCACGACCTGGTAGGTCGCATCGCCGCCCTCCTCGACCGAATAGTCGAAGCCGGGCTTCAGGCCGAGATAGAGGTTCTCCGGCCGGTAGGGCACGCGCACACTTTCGGAAACGGCCCGGCCGCCCGGCTCCAACACGCTGACCACGGCATTGAGGCGCAGCGGGATACCGGAATTGCTACCGGCATTGCCAGGCTCCAGACGGATCACGGCCGCGCCGGCCCCGTCGGTCGTCACATCGTTGAATTCGAGGATCCGTTCCTGGAACGTCGTATCGTAGCGGCCGAAGCTGAAGCCCTCATAGCCCGGGAACGGGTTCAGCTGGCGTTCGACACGGGCCTCGGCTTTCACCGTCAGGCCTGCGCCCGGCGCGCCGTAGAGGAAGCGCGAGGCCACTTCAACTTCACGCGTGCCGCCGAGTTTCATCGGCGTCTTGTCGTCCGTCGTCAGGTCGACGGCGATCCGCTGCGGAACGAAATCCTCGACCGAGAAGCGCACGGAGCCCGATGATGTCGGCAGGCCGTCCATCTGCGCCTCTACCCGCCATTCGCCGCGTGCGGCACCTTTCGGCAGGTCGAAGCTGTGGAGGACAGCCGCCGGAGCCGCCGCATCGAAGCGGACCTTCTGCGAGACCAGTCCGTTCGGACGGTACAGGATCAGGGTGCCAGCCCGGTCGGTGACGGCCTTGCCTGTCGCATCGCGCAGCATGGCAGTCAGCTCGACCGTCTCGCCCGGGCGATAGATACCGCGGTCCGTATACAGATAGGCATCGACGAGGCCCGGCATGTACCGGCCGCCGACATCGTCCTCGGACAGGTCAACTGGCGCACGCGACAAGTCGAGCGCGGCGAGTTCGCCCTTGGCGGTCAGGGCCAGCACCAGTTTCGGCGCCATATTGCCCTGGCCCTTGGTCAGTTCGGCCGGGAAGACAACACGTCCCTGCTGGTCAGACCGGGATTCCGAGAGGACGTCATTGTTGCGCGCGATCAGCTGAACGGTCGTATCGGAAACAGGACGTCCATCCTTCAGCGAGCGTAGCGTCACGTCGAGTCCGTTGCCACCCTGATAGGCCGTGATGGCGAGGTCGGTCAGCATGATCCAGCGGCTGGTCGAGGCCGGCGGGCCGACGGCATCGCTGATCTCGCCGGCATCCTTCACGGTGACGAAATAGGCGCCCGGCTTCAGCGTTCCGATGGCGGCATCCAGCGGGAAGACCGTGATCACCGGTGCGTTCTGCTGGCGGGCAACGTCTACCGTACCCTTGAACAATTCCTCCTGCACATCGTCCGGATCGTCCTCGCCCCAGGTCCAGTTGTAGCGGCCCTGTGCGGTCGTCTCGCCTTCGCTGATGCGCTTGAAGGCGATGGCGCGGTCATTGATGCGCGAAACCGTCACTTCGATCTTGTCGACGTTCACGGTTTCGATCGGCAGGCCGTCGGCATCCTCGCGCGGCAGGATCACGCCGGTACCCTTGAAGCCGACATAAGGCGGCCGGTCGGCGAAATCGATCGGCACTTCTTCCTGGTTCTTGAGCGTGCGGCCGTCTGCGGCCGGCAGGCCGGACAGGAGAGTCGCCGTCCGCTCGGTCCCGAAGGAGAGCCCGCCGACGCACAGCTCACGCCCTTCGACGCTCAGCGCCGGTTTGAAGGAAGGGCGGAATTCCACATAGGGCGAGTAGTCTGTCTTGGGATCGAGTGCCGCCGAGAAGACGAAACAGGCGAGCGGTTCGTCATGGCTGGTATCGATCCGGTAGCGAAAATAGGTGAAGTCCTGCTCGCGTGCCTCGATCGCGGCCTGGCGACGCTTTTCGCGCTGGCGCGCTGCAACGCTGTCGGCAGCGGAGAGTTGCACGACCGTGCCCTCTCCATCCTGGCCGCTCCGGGACTTGTCGGTTTTGCCGCCTCCGCCGCACGCCGCGAGAATACCCAGAAGCACTGCCGCAAAAACGGCCTTACCGTATCCCCCCCGGCCCGGGATGAAATGCGTCATAAACCCTCTCCTTCAGACTTGATGAATACTCTTACACATCTTCGCCGGGGCGCGAACAGGGCGCGAATTTGACAAATCGGACAATATTCAGGGTTTTTCGCCGCACGCAGGCGAGGATCGACCGCTTGCATGCCGCAACGGGGCGGGCCAGTGTCCCGCGCATGTGGAGCTGGCGTATCCTTGGACTAGTGGCCTTCGCGTTCGGCGCGATCGGCCTGTTCATTCCGATCTGGCCAACAACTGTCTTCTGGATCGTTGCCGCCCTCGCCTTCGCCCGCTCGAATCCGGCCTGGGCGGAATGGATCTACACCCGGCCGAAGATCGGTCCGGCGATCCGGACATTCGTGGAAACCGGCGCGCTCAGCCGGGCCGGCAAGACGGCTGCGCTCGGCGGCATGGGACTCGCCGCGCTCCTGATGGGGGCCCTGCTCTGGAAACGTCCGGTACCACTCGGCATCGGCCTCGCCATTCTCGGCGCCGGCGCCCTGTTCGTGGCGAGCCGGCCACGCGCACCGGGCAGCAACTAGGTCTCGTCCAGAGTGCCGGCCGTGCCCGGCAGCGGAACCTTGCCGTCCGGCGTCCGCTCCGCCTGCGCGGTATAGGCGTGCGCGATCGCCTCTTCCTTCTCTTCCTGCCGCGCGCGCAGCTCGTCTGAAAAGGCGCTGGCGAACACACCTGCCGGCAGGGCCACAACGCCGATCCCCGCAATCGCGATCACCGACGCAAACATGCGTCCCAGCGGCGTGACCGGGTAAACGTCGCCATAACCTACCGTGGTCAGCGTCGCGATGGCCCACCAGATGGCGCGCGGAATGGAGGCGAAGCTCTCCTGGTGCTTACCGCCGACACCCTCGATGAAGTAAAGCGCCACGGCCGAAATGTAGACGAGCATCAGCGCCATGATCAGTGCCGTCAGGAGCTGGCTGCCGGCCCGCCGTACCGCCCGTCCGAATATGTCGAAGGCCGGCACGAAGCGCGCAATCTTGATCAGCCGGAACAGGCGCAGCACGCGCAGCGCGATCAGCGGAATGCCGAGCCCGAGCGACAGCACGATCAGCTCCGGCAGGAAGGCCAGGAGGTCGGCCACCGAATAGAAGCGCGTCATGTATTTGAAGCGCCCGCCGATACCGGAATATTGCGGGTCCAGCCCCGCCACGATGACGCGCAGCAGGTATTCGACGGCAAACGCGCCGACGACGAAAATGTTGAAAACGCGGAAGACCTCTTGCCAGCCGGGCTGGGAATTCAGGGTCGGCTCGGTTTCGAGCGCCAGGAACAGGAAGCTGAGCAGGACCAGCGCGACCACGATCAGGTTGGTGGCGGAAATACCGCGAAGCCGGGCCTCCGGCACCATTTCCTGATAAAGCTTGTAGCGCAGCCCGTTCTGCACCATCAGCTGCTGCACCGCCATGTCCGCCTCGTGCTGTCGTCCCCTGACGCTATCCCCTTAGCACGCCGCCGCAACCCTTGGCGACAGCCGCAACAATCCGGTCCATCAGGGCCTGGATGTCCTCGTCCTTCAGCTTTTCCTTCGGCTGGATCGTCACTTCGAATGCGACCGACTTCTTGTCCTCCGGAACGCCGGGGCCCTGGTAGACGTCGAACACTTCGACCTGCGCCAGCAACTGCTTGTCGACGCCCTGTGCATGACGCACGACATCGGCCGCCGCCACGGACTGGTCCACCATGAAGGCAAGGTCGCGGCGGATCGGCGTCAGATCCGAGCGTTCGAGCACGGACTTTGTCTTGGTCGATTTCGCCTTCATCACCGGCAGCGCGTTGAGGTTCAGCTCGAAGCCGAAGGCCGGGCCTTCCACATCGAGCGCCTTCAGCACGCCGGGATGCAGCGCGCCGAAATGCGCGACCGTGACTTTCGGGCCAAGCCGCAGGCTGGCCGCCTGCCCCGGATGCCAGTGCGGCTGC
Organism: Hyphomonas sp.; assembly: GCA_041398365.1. Taxonomy (GTDB): domain Bacteria; phylum Pseudomonadota; class Alphaproteobacteria; order Caulobacterales; family Hyphomonadaceae; genus Hyphomonas. The sequence continues at coordinate 360,600 of JAWKUV010000001.1, forward strand.
GACGGCGCGCCGACCTGGAAACGGTCGCCCGGCTGGCCAAGCGCTTCGAGCACGGCGAACAGGTCCGCCTTCGCGGCATAGGCATCATAGGTTTTCGGCGCACCCTGCCAGTGGCGCTGGGCCACCGGACGCACGAGCGCCGCCACCATGGTACGCTGGTCGTCGGCGCCGTCGCCCAGATAGACCGGGCCGGCCTCGAAGAAGCGCGCGCCCGCATCGCCGCGGTTCGCGGCCCGCTGCGCCGCGGTCGCCAGGTTTGCAAGGATCGAGGGGCGCATCTGGTTCAGGTCGCTCGCCACCGGATTCGCAACCGTCAGGCTGTCCGGCGTCTTGCCGAACAGGGCCGCGTGTTCCTTCGCCATGAAGCTCCAGGTCACCGCTTCGAGATAGCCGCGTGCCGCCAGAACGCGCCGCGCCGTGCGCACGCGCGCCTGCATCGGTGTCGTGATCGCGCGCACGCCCATGGACGGAGACGGCAGCGAGGTGGTCGGCAGCTGGTCGTAACCGATCAGGCGCGCAATCTCTTCCACGATGTCGGCCGACTGCTCCATGTCGAACCGGAAGCTCGGCGGCATCAGGTACCAGGCATCTCCGGCATCTTCGATCCCGAACTCGAGATCCTTCAGGATACGGCGCATGTCGGCATTCTTGACGGAGAGGCCGGTCAAACGCTCCACGTCGGCCGGATAGAAGGTCACCTTGTCGGCGCGTGCCGGGATCAGGCCCTGCACATTGGCCTTCGACACTGTGCCGCCGCCATATTCCACGATCAGCGCGAGGGCGAGGTTCAGCCCGTCCAGGCAGCTCTGCGGATCGACGCCGCGCTCGAACCGGTAGCGTGCATCCGAATGGATGCCCGTCGCCCGGCCGGTCCGCGCGGTGCGCAGCGGATCGAACCACGCGCTCTCGATGAACACGTCCACCGTCTCGTCGGACACGGCGGTCGATTCCCCGCCCATCACGCCGCCGAGGCCGATCACGCCGCTGTCGTCGGCGATCACGCACATTTCTTCGGAGATCGTGTAGGTCTTGCCGTCCAGGGCTTCGAGTTTCTCGCCAGCCTTGCCGAGACGGGCCACCACGGCGCCCTGCAGCTTCGCGGCGTCATACACGTGCAGCGGGCGGGCCCGGTCCAACGAGATGAAGTTCGTCACGTCCACGAGCAGCGAACGCGGCTGCAGGCCCACGGCTTTCAGCCGGTGCTGCATCCAGTCCGGCGACGGACCGTTCTTGACACCGCGCACCAGCGCGCCCGCAAACATCGGGCAGGCCTGCGGCGCTTCCAGACGGATGTCCACCGGGCAGTCGAAGCTGCCGGAGACTTTCTTCGGCTCGTTCGGAATGAACCGCCCCGCCCCGGCTGCGGCGAGGTCGCGCGCAATGCCCTGCACGCCCAGCCAGTCCGGCCGGTTCGGTGTCACCTCGAAATCAACCACCGGGTCGGCGAGGCCGAGCGCATCGGCAGCGGGCGTCCCGAGCGGGATCGAATCCGGCAGGTCGGCGATACCGTCATGATCGTCGCCGGCATTCAGTTCCCGCGTGGAGCACATCATGCCGTGGCTCTCGATGCCGCGGATGGCGCGCGGCTTCTTGTCGAGCGCGAAGTCGAGCCCCGGAATATAGGTGCCGAGCGGCGCATAGATCGCCGTCATGCCGGCCCGTGCGTTCGGCGCGCCGCAGACGATCTGCTTCAGGCCGTCCACGGTCTCCACCTTGCACACGCGCAGTTTGTCCGCATCCGGATGAGGTTCCGCCTCGATCACCTTGCAGACCGTGAACGCCTTCAGCGCCTCACGCGGGTCGTGGACTTCCTCGACCTCGAGGCCCGCCTTCAGCATGCAGGCAAGAATCTCGTCCAGCGTCGCCTTGGAGGCGATGTGGTCACTCAGCCAGGACAGGGTGAATTTCATGTTCTTCTGTCTTTCAGGTCTCAGCCGCCATAGAGGGCGACAAGGTTTCGGGCGTCACGCTCGAGCGTGGCGCATGATTTCACTTTTGTTGGACGGCTCTGGCCGGTCAGCGTGCTGGACACCCAGCACTCATCCAGGATCGAGCAATAGCAGACGAACACGCCGGGGGCTTCACGCTCCTCGCTGACGAAATCTGCCACGAGGCGTTCCATCGCCATGACGTTTTCATCCGATGCCTTCCAGGCGGCATGGATCGGACGGACTGTCGTGCCCTGACGGATCACGCGGCTGTCGATCGCCAGGAAGCCCTTGGCGACATCGTCCGACATGCCTGCGGCCAGATAGTCCAGCATCTCGCCGAAATCCTCCGTTGCCGGCGCGTCCGGCATCAGGATGACATGCTTCTCGATCAGCGCAGGGCCGACGCCCGCGTTCTCGAGTTCGAGACTGTAGGTCACCGCGCCATCGCGCACATCGTTCAGATGCGTCACCTGCACCATGGGCCAGATCTCGGCCTTCTGCTGCAGGCGCATGATCCGGGCCTGGTCCCAGCCAATGAACAGGGCCACCACGCTGGTAATCACAGCGCAGACAGCAATGATCATCTCGGCCTTGTTGCCAGTGCCCATCAATCCGTCCTCAGCTCAGCCCGCCGCTGACGCTCGGCGTCGACCACGGCGCAAAGCCGTAGTGGCGGGTCCATTGCGGGTCTGCCTCGAAATACGGGCGCAGGTCCGGCATGCCGTATTTCAGCATGGCCAGGCGGTCGACGCCCATGCCGAAAGCAAAGCCTTGATACTCGTTCGGGTCGATGCCGCAATTGCGCAGCACATTCGGATGCACCATGCCCGAGCCAAGAATCTCCATCCAGCTGTCGCCGGCTCCGATCTCGATCGTCTCGCCCTTGCGGGTATATTTCACGTCCATCTCGGCCGAAGGCTCCGTGAACGGAAAGAAGTGCGGGCGGAAGCGGGCTTCCACATTGTCCACTTCGAAGAAGGCGCGCACGAAATCGATGAGGCAGCCTTTCAGGTGCCCCATATGGATGCCCTTCTCGATGACGAGGCCTTCGACCTGGTGGAACATCGGCGTGTGCGTCGCGTCCCAGTCGTTCCGGTAGACGCGGCCCGGCACCAGAATACGGATCGGCGGCTTCTGGTTCATCATGGTGCGGATCTGCACCGGAGACGTGTGCGTGCGCAGCACTTTCGGCGTGTCGCCTTCCTTCGCCTTCATGAAGAAGGTGTCGTGCGTCTCGCGGGCCGGGTGGCCTTCCGGAAAATTGAGTGCGGTGAAGTTGTGCCAGTCGTCCTCGACGTCCGGCCCCTCGGCAACGGTGAAGCCCATGTCGCCGAAGATCGCGGCGATCTCCTCAAACACCTGCATCACCGGGTGCAGCGCGCCGGCCTTCGGGCCGGGCGCCGGCGGCAGGGTCAGGTCGAGCTTCTCGGAAGCCAGCTGCTTCTCCAGCGCCGCCGCTTCCAGCGCCGACTTGCGAACGCGGATCGCATCGTCGACCACGGTCTTCAGCGCGTTCAGCTTCGGGCCGTTTTCCTTGCGCTCTTCCGGGCTCATCTTGCCAAGGGCGCCCATCAGGCCGGAAATCCGGCCCTTCTTGCCCAGTTCCGCCACGCGCACGGCGTCCAGCGCCTCAAGGTCAGGCGCAGCCGCGACCGCCGCCAGGACTTCCCGTTCGATGCTTATTATTTCGGACACATCCGGCCCCTTCTGGAAGATCAAGCGGGCTGTTTAGCGGTGTCCGACCGCCTCGCCAACCCGCCAGACGCCGGGATCAGGCCGGATCGTAGTGGCGCAGCTGTTGAAAGAAGGCGCTGAAGTCGGGCCACCAGTCTCCCGCATCCCGCCGTCCGGACAGGTCGAACCGCGTAAAGTCGGCGAACCCGACCCGTGGAGGCCCCGACCGGTTGTAATCGAGAAACAGCGTCTCGCCGAAGCATTGCGCAAGCACCAACATGTTTGCGGCCCCTTCCGGCGGCGGGGCGGTTCCCTCATCCGGATCGCCCGGTACCCGCATTGCGTCCTCCAGCGTCAGCAGGAAATCCACCGGCACGATCTCCTGATAGGGCCCGAAGGGCAGGATCACCTGGTCGAACCGCTCCGGAGCGTCGATACCAGGCCGAGGAATGCACATCTCGCTCACCCTTCCCCCATTCCGATGCCGGTAGAGGTCTTTCAGCAAGGGCGGCAGCTCGCGGCCGAGCCGCGCTTCCGCGTCTGTGATCGCCTGTTCGCTCGCCGGCTGCGTTTCTTCGGCACCGAAAAACGAGACCGCCGTCACCGGATCGGTGCCGACGAGGATGCGCCCTGTCGCTCCGTCATCGTCTTCGGGGCCGATCATCCAGTCGGGCACCAGGCTATCCGGCCGGCCTTCCAGCCAGTCGATGAGAAACCCGAGGCCGACCCCTGCCGCGCCGGCCGCCAGTGGCAACAGAGCGTCCAGCCGGCTCGCTGGTGCCAGTGCCACTTCACTCGCCAGCAAGCCCTTCAGGCCGAGACCAATCAGATAAATCACCGTGACGAGGGCGAGCTGGACAAGGTAATCGGCCGGCAGTTGCAGGAAATAGGCTTTGCTCCTGCCGGTCCGGCGCGCCACGCGCCAGGCGCGGATCTGGCCGGCCAGGAACGCGGCCGTGAATGCCAGTGCGAGCATTGGCAGGATCAACGGCGGGCGCTGCAGCCAGCCGGCAGCCACAACCGTCAGCAACAGGCCGATCGCCATGGCGATCCTCAGGGGTCCGCTCAGCCGTTTCAACGCCATGAAAAAAGCCTCCTGCCGTTGGGCAGGAGGCTCTTGTTCGGGCGTCCCGGTCAATCGGGGACGAGCGGCTTACTTGCCGGCAGCTTTCTTGCGGGCGTTCCGTGCGCGCTTCGTGTTGCCAAAAACGCGGACTTTCGCGCGCTTGCCGAGGTTGGCGCGCCAGGTGGCGTTGCGGCGCTTGTTGCGCGGCTTTTTCGACGGGTGAAGGACGGAGTTCGGGGACTTCGACATCTGCGGGTTCCTGTCTCGTGTCTTCTAAAGCTTAGGCGAGCGCGGCTTTGGCCTGGGCGACCAGGGCACCGAAAGCTTCCGGCTCTTTGATGGCGAGGTCGGACATGACCTTACGGTCGACTTCGATCCCGGCCTTGGTCAGGCCGTTGATGAAGGTCGAGTAGTTCATGTTCTCGTCGTGGATGCGGACAGCGGCGTTGATACGCTGGATCCAGAGCGAACGGAATTTACGCTTCTTAACCTTGCGGCCGACATAGGCGTACTGACCGGCTTCCCAGACGGACTGGTGCGCGATGCGGAACGTATTCTTGCGGCGGTTGCGGAAGCCTTTGGCCTGCTTCAGGATTTTCTTGTGGCGGGCGTGGGCGGGTACTTTTGCGCGGGAACGGGGCATCTGAGCCTCCTTCTAGTTCAAGATCGTTGTGCGGGGTCGGCTCAGAGGCCGTACGGCAGGTACTTTTTCACGCGGGCTTCGTCCGCCTTGGCGCCGAGGCTGGTGCCGCGGTTCTGGCGGATATACTTCGCGTTGTGGCTGATCAGGCGGTGGCGTTTGCCCACCACACCGTGCTTCAGCTTGCCGGTTGCAGTGATCTTGAAGCGCTTCGCAGCGGCCTTCTTGGTCTTCATCTTCGGCATTTCGGTCTCCTTTGTAAGAGCTCACACCCCATCGGGCGGCCCAGGTCGTTCATGAGCAGAGGGGCATGCCGTTCGCCCGCACCGCTCGGAAGTGGCGGCTTATGACGGATCACAGGAGTAGAATCAAGGGGGCGAAGCTGCAGGAAATGCAGGCAGTCAGCAGGCGTCCGGAAGCCCGCCGCCCGCCCCGTTGATCCGCCGGCGCGGGGCTATTTCGCCGAGTTGGTCGCGTAGTTCCACATTTTCGTGTTCGAGACGTCGCCTGACTGGTAGGTCCACCTGGTCGCGACACCGTTAAACTCGATTTTCTCGACGAGGCCGGCGCCCGTTGTTTCGGTACTTACGCCGGTAATGACGACGTCGGTCAGCACGAAGCGGGCGGTGCCCCAGTCCACGGTCACGTCCGTATAGTGGGCCCCGCTGGCGGCGGCCGCCCGCAGGTCGGGACTGGTAATGTCAAAAGCCTTCGTTACCACAAAGCCCATGGACTGCGGTTTGGACGTCGATGACCCGCTCGTTGTGCCCATCTGGAAGGCAACCGGGTTCTGCAGGCCTTCCTGGAGGGATTCAATCTGGATCCAGCCGCCCGAACCGTCATTCCGGGCTGTCCCCTTGATTCCTGCGAATTTCGCGTAGCCTTCGGCAAAAGCCGGCGTTGCCAGGCATGCCAGCAGGGCCGTTGCGGCTGCAATGCGCATTGTTTTCATGATAAGCGTCCCTCTCCTCAAAGCAGGAACGCTACCACCTGAATTCGGCCGGCGTCATCCAGTTTCATGGAGCCGGGGCGTAAGGCGGAGGGACGCCTCCGCCACGCCCTAGTCCGCGGCCTTGGCGGCCCGGTCGGCCTCGCGCCCGGCCACATAACGCTCCACTTCCGGCACCAATGGGGCCATGGCGGGGTCCATATCGGTCGCTCCGGAAGCGAGCTCGGCGGCTTTGAAGTTCATCGCCATGGTGACCCGGTCGCGGCCGGTCGGGTGGTCGTGGAAGACGAACCGTTCCACCGGGCCGGGGTCCAGCTTGCGATAGGCGCCGAGCTTCATCGAGACGGCCGCGAACCCGTCCGGCTCCCGTGCCAGCGCCAGGCCATAGGCGTCCGCCTCGGACTCGTTCGAACGGATCATCGTATTCGTCACCGGCGTCATGAAGAACATGAACACGCTGAACAGTGCGAACAGGAGCGGCATGCCGCCGACGTCGCCGATGTCCCCGACGCCCCAGCGCGCCCCGCCCCAGCGGGCCGCCAGTCCATAGGTCGCGTTCGCAAAGGCAAAACCGAGCGCGATGATCACCGCAACCGACAGCAACATCTCATAGACATGGTTCAGCACGTAATGGCCGATCTCGTGCGCCATCACGGCCTTCACCTCGGCCGGGGTCGCATCCCGGATCAGCGTATCGCCGAGGCTGATCCGAGTCGTGCCGAGAATACCGGAGACATTGGCGCTGATCGTGCTGGACTGGCGCGAGCGGTCATAGACATAGACATCGTCGGCCGGCACGCTGGCGGCCCGGGCCAGATTGAGGATGTCCTCCTTCAGGGGCCCCTCCTCCATCGGCGTATAGTCATTGAAAATCGGCGCGATGAAGACCGGTCCGATCAGCATCAGCAGGGCGATAGTCGCGGTGACCAGCCCGGTGCCCCAGATCCACCAGGTCCGCTTGAGGGCCCGGATGATCGCGTAGAGCAGCATGATAAGTATGCCGCCGATCAGCGTGCTGAGACCGAAATTGATCAGGTACTCGCCGAACCAGGCCCCGAAATCCTGGGTCGAGTTGCCGTACTGCACTTCCCGGAAATGGTCGGTCCACACTGCCAGCGGCAGGGTCAGGACGGTCGAAACGACCGTATAGACAAGAAAAAAAGGAAACACCGCAGCCCAGCGCGGCATCCGCTTCTCCACCCCGTCCCGCAGTCCTTTGATGAAGCCGGTCTGGTAAAGCAGGAGGGTGACCGCGAGCCCGACAAAGAAACTCACGATGCCCCAGAGCGCCTGACCTTCGTCATAGGCGTCCGAACGGTCGCGGATCGCGCCGCTGACCGACCCGAGATAGGCATCGATCGCCTGCTGGGTATCGAAACTGGCGGCAAGCTGGAACATGGCGGATCCTCCGAAGATTTATTGATAATCAATAAATTCTGGTTTCCGTCAATCCCCGCCCAAAAGAAATGCGGCGGAAGCCCCTTCCGCCGCATGTCCTTGTCTTCGGAAGGCAGCACCTAGCGCGGCGCCAGGACCATGGTCATCTGGCGGCCTTCGAGTTTCGGCTCCAGCTCGATCTTCGTGGTTTCCTCGAAATCGGCCTTCACGCGCTCGAGCAGCTGCATGCCGAGATGCTGGTGCGCCATTTCGCGTCCGCGGAAGCGCAGGGTGACCTTCACCTTGTCGCCATCCTCGAAGAAGCGCTCCATTGCCCGTTTCTTCACCTCATAATCATGGGTGTCGATGTTCGGACGCATTTTGATTTCTTTGAGTTCGGAAGACTTCTGCTTCTTCTTCGCAGCGGCTTTCTTTTTCCGCTCCTCGAAGCGCAGCTTGCCATAGTCGAGAATCTTGACGACCGGAACTTCCTGGTTCGGCGAGACTTCGACGAGGTCCATGCCCGCTTCACGGGCGGCATCGAGGGCGGCGCCCAGCGGCATGACGCCCTGTTTCTCGCCGTGTTCGTCGATCAGGAGGACCTTTGCGGCCCGGATGTCCTCATTCGTACGCGGCCCCTTGTCCTTCTGGGGTGCGTCGGTCTCTGGTCTGCGAGCTATGGCCGGTCTCCTTCGTGGCTTTTGCAGGATGCCTGAATATGCCTGTAGTTGCGGGCATCTTCAAGGCAGAGCGCAGTCGGCGGTTTTTGGTTCCCGGTCAAGCCGGAAGCACACCCAGTGCGCGGATCGACCGCCAGACGGTGTCGACTTCCAGTTCCGCCAGCGTCGGGGCCGAGTTGATGATCGGCGAACGCGCCCCCCGCGGGGCGGCATGGTCCGGGTCGCTTTCATTGGTCGCGAACAGGGCGACGCCCGGCGCCCCGGCAATCGCGGCCATGTGCATGGGGCCGGTATCGTTGCCGACGACGAAGGCGGCTTTCTCGGCCAACGCCACGATCTGGAACAGGTCCGTCCGCGTCACGAGGCTTTTCGCCCGCTTCTCCCGCTTCAGGATCTCCTGCGCGATCTGGCCCTCGGCCTTGCCGCCGATGATCGCCGGGGTCACGCCGGCATCGGCGATCCGTGTCGCGAGTTCGGCATAGCGTTCGACCGGCCAGCGCTTCGCCTCGCGATGCTCCGACGCACCGGGGATCAGCAGCATGTAGGGCTGTTCCAGCCCGAAATAGGCCGGCTGCAGGCGCGGCGCATCGCGCAGTTTCGGGCGCACCCAGGAGAGGTCCGGCTTCGGATAGTTCGACCGGTTCCAGCGCCCGCCCGGCGCGAGGCCCGCCACCGCCAGCTGTTCCGCCAGGCGGTCGATGGAGTGCATCTTCCCGCGGTCCGGATTGTCGTGGAAGAAGGCCGCCTTCTCGTGGTGGCCCGACCAGAGCGGCGCCTTCCCGGCCCGGCTCAGCGCCGTGAAATAGTTCTTCGTCCGCCCGCTCGTCTGGAAATCGTAGATAATATCATAGCGCTGCTTCCGGATCCGGTTCAGCAGCGCCGTCGTCGCCTTCATGGTCGCCGGGCGGCCGTCGGTCTCGACCCGGTCGAAATAGGGACAATGGCTGGCAAAGTCCTCGAAAGGCGGCGTGGTCAGCAGCGTAATCCGGGCCGAAGGATGGAAATCGCGCACGGCCTTCATGGCGCCGAGCGCCAGCATGAAGTCGCCGAGCGCGCTCAGCTTGATGACCAAGACTTCCTTTGCGCTTGCCCCCGGATTGACCGGACTGGCCAGCTTTGCCGCTTTTGCCATGCCTACCTCGTCGGTCCCCTAACCGATCAGGCGCTTATAGACGCCGAGGGTGGCCATCTGAAGCCCCCGCTTCGAGAAATGCTGACGGATATACGTCTGTCCTGCTTTTCCCATTCCGGCACGCGCCGTTGCCCCCACTGCAAGCAGAGCCCGGATCGCTCCCGCCAGTGCGGCCGGATCACCGGGCTCAACCCGGGCGCCCGTTTCCCCGTCCAGCACCGTCTCGCGCCCACCGCCATGGTCCGACACGATAACCGGCCGTCCCATGGCCGAGGCCTCCGGCGCCACGCGGCCGAAGGCTTCCGGCCGGGTCGACGGCGCAAGCACGATGTCGCTCGCGAGATAGGCCGCCGGCATGTCTTCCTCATGGCCGACCACGATGACCTTGCCGTCCAGCCCGCGCTGGCGGATGGTATCGTCGATCCGGGCCTCGTAGGTGCTGCGCCCCTGCGCATCCCCGGCCAGGACGAGCACCAGGCCCTCGCGTTCCTCCGGCGCCAGCAGCGCCATGGCTTCGATGGCCAGCAGCTGGCCTTTCCACTCGGTCAGGCGACCCGGCAGGAACAGCGTGATCTTCTTGCCGTCCTTGAGACCCCAGCGCGCCCGCACCGCGTCGATCCGCGAGGGCTTCACCATGACCGGGTCGAACACGGCAAGGTCCACCCCGCGCGGGATGGTGACGATCCGCTCCCAGGGCACATGGTGCACATCGTGGACATGCTGGGCGATCCATTGGGAATTGGCGATCACAAGCTCGCCCTTCGCCATGACCGAATTGTATTTCAGCTTGAGGCCCGAATGGCCCGAATAGGCCCCGTGATAGGTGGTGAGAAACGGCACGCCAGCCGCTTTCGCCGCCCCGTAGGCGCTCCACGCCGGCGCGCGGGAGCGGGCATGGACAAGGTGAACGCCCTCGCCATGGATGATTCGCTTCAGCTTCGCCTCGTTCGCCTTCAGCACGACCGGGTTCTTGGACTTGGCATCCATGCGGAACAGTTCGCCGCCGAGGCGCTCGAACTCCGCTTCCAGCCGGCCGCCGCGGCTCGCCAGCAGGGCCCGTCCGCCCGCTTCCACAATGGCTTCGGTCACTTCCAGCACGGTGCGCTCGACGCCGCCGGCGGAAAGTTCCGGGGCGACCTGCAGGATCGTCTTGCCGGTCATGTCGGGGAGAGGTTCCAAGGCGCGCGCCATCCGTTCGCTTGACAGGCGAGAGAGATGGCGGAACGGGAAAGGGATGACAACCGAACATTTCACTTCTCCGCAGGGAAGGCGCCTCGCCCACCGGCGTTTCGCCCCTGCCCGATCCGATCTCACCTATGTCTGGCTGTGCGGCTTCAAGTCCGACATTTCGGGCACCAAAGTGCTGCAGCTGGAAGCCTGGTGCCGCGAGAACGGCCACGGCTTCCTCGCCTTCGACTATTCCGGCCATGGCGATTCGGACGGCGCCTTCGAGGACGGCACGATCTCGGCCTGGCGCCAGGACGCACTCGACGCCGTAGACGCGCTGACCGATGGGCCGCTGGTCCTCGTCGGCTCCAGCATGGGCGGCTGGATGGCCCTGCTCACCGCCCTCGCCCGGCGCGAGCGCATCGCCGGCATGGTCCTGATCGCCCCGGCGCCGGACTTCACCGAGAAACTGATGTGGCCGGAATTCACCCCCCGCCAGCAGGAGGAAATCCTGAACGACGGCCTGACGCTCCGCCCGTCCGACTATGGCGAGCCCTATCCGATCACCCGTGCCCTGATCGAGGACGGCCGCACCTGGCAGATCCTCGACGCGCCCATCGACCTCGAATGCCCCGTGCGCATCCTTCAGGGCGCGGAAGACCCGGACGTGCCCTGGCAGCACGCATTCCGCCTCGTCGAGGCGATGAGCACGCGCGACCTTGCCTTCACGCTCATAAAGGATGGCGACCACCGCCTCTCCCGCGAGCAGGACATCGCCCGCCTCCTCGCCACCTGCGCCGAACTCGCCGCCGTTACAAAACCGTAAGCGCCGACGGAAACCGGAGGCCCTGCCGTTCAAGCCGGAAACACTCCGGCAGGAAGGCCTCCCCATGTTCGAACCCCGCCCGGCAGCGCTTGCCGTGTCCATCGCCCTTCTCGGCGTCCTCTTCATTGCTGGCTGCGCCAGCCGCCAGCCCCCGCGCGGCGGACCCGAGGGCGGCCCGCCCGGTGGCGGACCCGGCGGTAGTGGCGGAGCGGCCCTGACGCTGGACGGCGGCCGCGTCGCCCGCCCCGTCGCCCTCCTCTTCGCCGGCATGGACACCGACCGCGACTATATCATCGCGCAGGACGAACTCGCCGCCGGCATCGTCCGCGAATGGGCGAGCCTGCCCCAGAGTGCGCAGGGCAATGTCCCCGCCATCGCCATTGCCGACTGGGCTGGCACCGTGCTCGGCGACCCGGAAGCCCTGCCCAACCATCTCGCCTTCGACGTTAATCTCGACGGCCAGGTCAACGAGACGGAATTCCGCACCCGCCTGGCCGATGAGTTCGCCCAGCTCGACCACGATCATGACGGCCGCCTCACCCGCGCCGAAATGCTGCGCGACCTGCCGGTACGCAGCCAGGGCCAGGGCGGCGGCATGCCCTCCGGCGGAATGCAGGGCGGCCCGCCCGGCGGCGGCGGCCGTCCTCCCCGCTAAGGCAGATCAGCTGGCCTTCGCCTCGCTGCCAAGGTCGTGCGTCAGGCGCACCAGTTTCGCTAGCATGCCGCGGGCGGCAATCGCGGGCGCGGTGCGGCGCACCTCGTCCGTCATCGCCTGCGACTGGTAGCGCGTCGTCAGCACATTGCCGTCCACGCTATAGCTGCCGGTATAGGTTTTTCCTTTGATGTCGATCTCGATCGGGGTCGGCATGGCTTTCCTCCTGTTCGTGTCGCGGAAAGGCCTCTGTCCTTTCCTGGAGGGCAGACTAACATGGCGCCCGCCATGTCCAAATTACTCATCGTTTATCACTCGCGCACCGGCGGCACGCGCCAGATGGCCGAAGCCGCCTTCACCGCCGCGCAGGCCGAGACCGGGACCGTCCTGAAGCGCGCGGAGGAGGCCACGCCCGAAGACCTGCTCGGCGCCTCCGGCTATCTCTTCGCCGCGCCGGAAAACCTCGCGAGCCTGTCGGGCGCGATGAAGGAATTCTTCGACCGCTGCTATTATCCCGTGCTCGGACGGATTGAGGGCCGGCCCTATGCGCTGATGATCTGCGCCGGCTCGGACGGCACCGGCGCCGCCCGCCAGACCGCCCGCATCGCCACTGGCTGGCGCCTCCGCGAAGTCCAGCCGCCCCTGATCGTCAACACCAGCGCTCAGACCCCGGACCAAATCCTCGCCGAAAAAACCATCCCGGAAACGGAGCTCGCAAAGTGCCGCGAACTCGGCGCCGCACTCGGCGCAGGGATCAAGATGGGGGTGTTTTGAATGGCCGACGGGAGGGCACCCAAACATGAGCTGGACTGAGATCGCGGGTTTTGTCACCGGCGCCTTGTGCGTGTGGCTGGTGGTGAAGCGGAATATCTGGAACTTCCCCGTAGGGATCGCGAATTACGCGTTCTTCCTTGTACTGTTCATCGGTTCGGGCCTCTATGCCGATGCGGGCCTGCAGGTCGTCTATACGGGGCTGGCACTCTATGGCTGGTATTCCTGGCTGCGCGGGGGCGAGGACCACACTGCCCTGAAAGTGCACAACCCGACCGCGCTCCAGTTCGCCGCCTGCCTCGTCGCCGCCGGCCTCATCGCGCTCGCCATCCAGTATGGCCTGCACCGCTGGACGAATTCCACCGTCGCCGGGTGGGACGCGATCACCACGGCGCTCAGCCTCGTCGCGCAGTTCATGCTGTCGCGCAAATGGATCGCCAACTGGTGGCTCTGGATCGCGGCAGACCTGATCTATATCCCGCTCTACGCCGTCAAAGGCCTCTGGCTCACCTCCGGCCTCTACGCCATTTTCCTCGCCATGTGCGTGGTGGGCCTGATGGAATGGCGCGCCGCCCGCCGGGCGAATTCGCTGGGCGCGGACGCGGCATCGACCTAGTCTCCGGGAATCACGCGCCACGGGGGACACAGGATGGCGGACACAGGCACGGATACCGGCCCCGGCCCGCAGGCCGCACGGATCGAGGCCATCGATGCCCTGCGCGGCTTCGCGCTTATCGGCATCTATTTCATCAATATCACGATCATGGGCGGCCCGATCAATTCCGAGCAGCCCTCCGGCCTGCCCGCCCTGTCTGATCCGGACTGGGCCACATGGCTGACCGGGCACATGTTCGTCTACGGCTCGATGCGGGGCATCTTTTCCATGCTGTTCGGGGCCTCGGCCCTCCTGTTCCTGCGCGATCCGGGCCGTCCGCCCGCGCTGTTCGTGCGGCGCTGTTTCTGGCTGCTCTGTTTCGGCGTCCTGAACTCCACCCTCCTCCTCTGGCCGGGCGACATCCTGCTCGTCTATGCCCTCGCCTCGCCCATCGTGCTCCTGTTCCTGAAGGCCTCGCCCGCGCGCCTCCTGATCGCCGGCGGGGCGATCCTTGCCGCCATCTCCGTCTGGTCCGTCTGGGCCGCCTGGCCGGACGCGGCCGGCCCCGCCGAACCGGAGGACGCCGCTGCCGCCGCATCGGCCCTTGCCGCGGAACAGGCCGCCCGGCTCGGCTCCTATGGCGACAATCTCGCCTTCCTTTTGCAGACCGCCATGGACTGGACCTTCTCGACCGGCCTCCTCTGGTGGGTGGCGGACGCGGCAGGCTTCATGCTGGTCGGCATGGCGCTGTTCCGCCTAGGCGTCTTCTCGGGCGGACTTAACCTGTCCGTGTACGCAATGATGGCGCTTGTGGGGTTCGGCCTCGGCCTGCCGCTGCGCGCCTGGGAAGGCCTCTCCGCCATGGCAAACGGGGGCGAGTTCCCGCCGCTGGCGGAGGCGAGTTTCCAGCTCGGCCGCCTCGCGGTCTCGCTCGGCTGGGTCGGCGCCTTCATGCTGGCCTGGCGGTGCCTCTGGCATGGCCTGTTTGCACCGCTTTCCGCGCTCGGGCGCATGGCCTTCACCGGCTACCTCGCGCAGAGCGTCATTGCCGCGTGTCTGTTTTCCGGCTTCGGCCTCGGCCTCTGGAACCGGCTCCACTGGCCGCAGCTCTGGGCGCTCGTGCCGCTGATCATGGGCCTCATGGCGCTCTGTTTCATGGCCTGGCTCCGCGTCTTCCGGATGGGCCCGCTCGAATGGCTCTGGCGCTGGCTCACCTTCGGCAAGGCCCCGGCCCTCCGCCGAGCGGCCTGATCAGGCCCCGCCCTCTTCCGCGGCCAGCACCGCGGTGAGGCCTTCGCGATAGGTCGGGTATTGCGGGCGCCAGCCGAGGGCGGCCTTGGCGCGGGCGTTCGAGACGCGCTTGCACTCAGCATAGAAACTCGCCGCCATGGGGGAGAGACCTGCACCCTCAAAGCGGACTTCGGGAGGTGGACTCTGCCCGAGCAGCCGCGCCGCGTATTCCGTCACGTCCTGCGGCGGGGCAGGCTCGTCGTCGCAGAGGTGGAACACGCCGGCCGTCTCCGGATGGCGGGCAAGGGCGAGGAGGCCCTCCGCGATATCGTCCACATGCACGCGGGAGAAAACCTGCCCCGGCTTGACGATCCGCTGGGCCGTGCCCGCGCGCAGCTTGTCGAAGGGCGAGCGGCCGGGGCCGTAGATGCCGGGCAGGCGTACGATGCGTACACGCCCGCCGGTGAAGTCCTGCCACTGGGCCTCGGCGAGGGCGCGGGCCCGCGCGCGGGGGGTCTGCGGGTTGAGGGGGCTCCACTCGAACGCCCAGCCGCCGGCAAGGTCGCCATAGACACCGGTTGTGGACAAATAGGTGACGGTGAGATCATGGCCCGGTCCGGCATGATCATGGTCTGGTCCGGTATGCACATGGCGCAGCACGGGGCAGCCATGCGCATCGGGCGGGATCGTCACGAGAAGGCATGCCTTGGCGGGCAGGTCCAGCGGGCTCGTCCCGTCCCAGACGCGCGCGTCGATCCCGGCCGCCCTCAGGGCCGCCGCCTTGGCCTCGCTGCGCACCGTACCTGCAACAGGTCCGGGCCATTTCCGGGCAAGCTGTGTGGCACTATAGCCAAGCCCGGCAACAAACAGCAGAGATGGCTGAAACGTCATTTGCCTGTGCCCAGTCCATTGTATCAATGGAGTTTGTTACAGGTTCCGGAGCGCCCGATCCATGCCCCTTCTCTCTGCCGCCCTCGTCTCCCTCGCCCTGCTCCAGTCCGCAGGCGAGCGGCTCGCTGCCGAGGAACAGGTCCGGCTCGACGCCTGCCTCGCCAAGATCGAGACCGACCCGGACGATGCCTATGAGGACGGGCTCGCCTGGTCCTATGCCGGCAACCGGCCCGGCGCGCGCCTCTGCACCGCCATGGCCCTGATCGCCCTCGGCCACCCGGACGAAGGCGCCTCCCGCCTCACCAACCTCGCAAATGCTACAGATGGCGGCACGCTCGAACAGCGCGCGGCCTATCTCTCGCAGGCCGGCAATGCGTGGATCCAGGCCGAGGATCCGGACGCCGCGCTGGAAGCCTTCAACGGCGCCCTGAAGATCGCCCCGGATGCGCCGGAACTGCTGATGGACCGGGCCAGCGCGCACCTCCTGCTCGAGAATTACGACAAGGCCATCGCCGACCTCGACACCGCCCTGCTCCGCAAGCCGGGGCTCGCCGAGGCGCACCAGATGCGCGGTGAAGCCTGGCTCGCCAAGGGCGAGCCGGACAAGGCCTGGACGGATGTCGAAGCCGCCATGAACGCCGATCCGGAAAACGTCACGACGCTCGTCCTGCGCGGACGCGTGCGCGAGGCGCTGCGGGTGCAGGCGGAAGCGGGCGGCCCGGTGGAACGCCTCGACGGCAACTAGGTGTGATCTTTCAATAGGTTGTCCATTCGGGCCTGACCGAGGAGATTGAGGTTGCGAGACTTCAACTCCAGGAAAGGACACCGAATGGACATCCATGAGAATGCCCGCACAACGCCGCACAGTCGAGCCGAAATGGTCCGGCGTGTGATTGAGGAAGGCTCAAGCAGGAGCGCCGTCGCCAAAGCCTTCGGCGTGTGCTGCAAGACTGTCAGCAAGTGGGTAGACCGCTTCCTTGCGGAGGGGCCCGACGGCCTCAGGGAGCGTTCCTCGCGTCCGCACCGGCTTTATCACCCGACGCCCAGTGCGACCGTGGAGAGGATCATCAAGCTGCGCTGCCAACGCCTGCCGGGACACGAGATCGCCCACCGATGCAAGGTCTCGCCGGCCACTGTCAGCCGCGTCCTGCGCGCCGCAAGGCTCAGCCGGGCCAGGGATCTCGATCCGCCTGAACCGTCCCGCCGCTACGAGCACCCAAATCCCGGTGACATGATCCACATCGACATCAAAAAGCTCGGGCGCTTCGGGCGCCCCGGGCATCGCATCACCGGAAGCCGGAAGAGCAAGTCTCTCCATCGCGGTGTCGGCTGGGAGTACGTCCATGTCGCCGTGGACGATGCCTCCCGCGTCGCCTTCAACCAGATCCATCCTGACGAAAAGGCCCCCAGTGCTGTCGATCACCTGAAGGCCTGTGTGGCTTACTACAATCGCCTCGGCATCATCGTCCGCCGCGTGATGACAGACAATGGCGCCTGCTATCGCTCTGACGCCTTCAGACATGCCTGTCGTGAGCTCGGCCTCAGACACGTCCGCACCAAACCCTACACGCCCAGGACAAATGGAAAGGCCGAACGCTTTATCCAGACCGCCCTCAGGGAATGGGCCTACGCAAAATCCTACGATACATCAGACCAGAGAGCCGCATGCCTCCATGACTGGACGCATCGATACAACTTCCATCGACCCCATGGCGGTATTAAAAACCAAACACCCATCAGTCGACTCGGTCTCGCCGAGGACAACCTGTTGAGAGTCCACAACTAGGCCTCAGCCGACGCGGTGCCCGTCCGCATCGATCAGCATTTCCCCGTCTTCCTTGTAGAGCGGCCCCGGCGGCAGGCGCTCCAGCAGGTCCAGCACGGCCTCGCTCGGCCGGCAGAGCCGCACGCCTTTCGGGCTGCACACGATCGGACGGTTCACCAGAACGGGATGCTCCAGCATCGCATCCAGGATCGCCTCGTCGCTGACATCCGCTTCCATCAGGCCCAGTTCCTTCGCGGGGGACTTCGTCTCCCGAAGGGCCGCACGGGGAGTCAGGCCGGCGGCCGCGAACAGGCCCAGCAGCTGCGGACGCGTCCAGCCCGTCTTGAGGTATTCGATCACGACCGGCGCCTCGCCGCTCGCCTCGATAATGGCCAGCACGTTCCGCGAGGTGCCGCAGTCCGGATTATGGTGGATGACGATCATCTCCGCCCCGCCCCTATCAGCCGCAACAGCCGGATTTCGCCGCCGCAGGCTGGGGCGCCGGACAGCAGGCGGCTGCGACAGCCATGCCGGTCGGCGTCGAGGCGAGGCGCGCATCCGCCGCTTCCGGGCCACCGCCATAGACGGCGCTGTCGCCGGTCGTATGGAACACTTCCCACGGCACGCCGGCCGGGTCGTTGATCCAGCTCTTCTCCGACTTCGCGTAGCAGCACACGGTCTCCCCCTCCTCCAGGACCGGCGCGTCCGCGCGGGTCAGACGGGCATAGACCTCGGCCAGTTCGTCGCCGTTTTCAGCCTGAATGCCGAGGTGTTCGACGCCGGGCGTCGCGCCGCGGGCGCTGATCGCAAGGTTCACGCGCGGATCGTCCAGCATCCACTTGGCATAGTCCGTTTTCACCACGCTCGGCGGCGCGGCAAACAGGGTCGAATAGAAGTCGATGGAGCGCTGGAGGTCGTCCACCGCGATATGAACATGCAGGCGTTTCATGGCGTATCCTTTCCGATGGGAATGTCAGCAACAGGCAGAACGGGCAGCAACCATGACGGGCGCGCAGACTTCCTCGCGTCCCTGGCAACAATCTTCCATGAGGAAGACAATCAGCCCGCTGATGGCGTCATAGTTTGCTGTGTAGATGATGGACCGGCCCCGGCGCGTGCCCTCGATCAGGCCGGCATTCGACAGGATGTTGAGCTGCGCCGAAAGCGTGTTCGGCGGCACATCCATCGCGGCGGCGATTTCCCCGGCCGGCAGGCCGTCACGACCCGCCTTCACGAGAAGGCGGAACACGGCAAGACGGTTGTCCTGCGCGAGGGCTGAGAGCTGCGAGAGAGCGAGTTTCGATTCCATATTTCCAATATCGTGGAAATATAGAAAAAATCAACAGGGTTTCGGAAGCTGCTCCCCGTCCAGTCAGGCGTAGCGCTTCTGAAGCATGGTCCAGATCGCGCGCAGGCCGCAGGCGGCGGCGCCTTCCGGCCGGCCATACTTGCTCTTGCGCCAGGCCCAGACGTCGAGGTGCGCCCAGCTTTTTGCGTCCACGAACTGTTTCAGGAACAGCGCCGCCGTGATCGAGCCGGCAAAGCCGCTACCGGAATTCACGAGATCGGCGACAGGGCTTTTCAGCTCGGCCATGTACGGATCCCAGAGCGGCATGCGCCAGACCGGATCGCCGGATTCGGCGGCCCCCGCCTGAATCTCGGCGATGAGCTGTTCGTCGTCGGAATAGACCGGGGCGAGATCGGCGCCCAGCGCCACGCGGGCCGCACCGGTCAGCGTCGCGAAATCGATCAGCAGGTCCGGCTTGAATTCGGAAGCGCGGGCGAGCGCATCGGCGAGGATCAGACGGCCTTCGGCATCGGTATTGTCGATCTCGACCGTCAGGCCCTTGCGGGACGGCAGGATGTCGCCCGGACGGAAGGAATCTCCGCTGATCGCGTTCTCGACCGTCGGCACATAGAGCTTGAGGTGAACCGGCAGGTTCGCCCCCATCACCAGCTTGGCCAGCGCGATGACATGCGCCGAGCCGCCCATATCCTTCTTCATGATCCGCATACCGCTCGACGGCTTGATGTCGAGGCCGCCGGAATCGAAGGTCACACCCTTTCCGACAAGCGCCAGTTTCGGCTTTTTCGGATCGCCCCATTCCAGCTCGACGAAACGCGGCTCGGCCTTCGCCGCCCGGCCGACGGCGTGGACCATGGGATAGTTCTGGTCGAGCAGGTCGTCGCCCACAACCGCGCTCACCTTAGCGTCGAACTCTTCTGCTAGATCGGAGATGGCTGCGTGAATTGCTGCCGGGGTCATGTCGCCGGCCGGCGTGTTCACGAGATCGCGCAACAGGGCGACCGCGTCGGCCTCCCGCGACAGGGCTTCGCCGGCCTTGCCGCCGGGGATCACCAGCTTTGGCGGTTTCGCCTTGTCCTTCAGGTAGCGGTCGAACCGGTAGGCACCATCCGCCCAGCCGGCCGCGATGGAGGCCATCGGCAGGCCGCCATCATGGGCGACCTTGTAGGCGCCCTCCGGCAGCTTGCCCGAGAGGGCCGCCACGGCGAGGGCATCCTTGCCGTCGCCGATCCCGCCCAGAACATGTGCCAAGGCGCCGTCCGCATCATGTGCCAGAAGGAGCTGCCCTGCCCCGCCGGTGAATTTCTGGGCCTTCGCCATCGCCCGCGCACCGGGGAACGGATCGTTCTCCAGCGCCTCGAAGGCGGCAGTCGTGTAAAGCCAGACCTGGACCGGCGCTTCTGCGCGGGCGGTGAAACTCTTGTGCATGAAATCGGCCTCGTGCGGGCAAGTGTTAATGGAGTCTGCGTTGGCGTTAACCCATCCTTGACCCAAGCGGGTCCAGACTCGCTCCGGAATGACCCTGATTCAAACGCGGAGCGGTCCCATGTCCAGAGCCAAAACGTCACTGGCAGCACTTGCGCTGGTATTGGCGAGCGTTTCGGCCTGCGCCTCCGCACCCGATCCGGAAGCCCAGGCGGCCGCCGACCTGAAGAAAGCCATGGCGGAAGCCATGAAGCCGGCCACGCCGGAAGAGATCCAGGCGGCAAACAATGCCGACCCGCTGACCAAGGCGAACTTCTGGTCCAAGGAATACGCCAAGGACCCCGAGAACCTCGAAAACGCCCTCATCTTTGCCGACTCCCTGCGGGGCATCGGTTCGAACGAACGGGCAATCGAGGTCCTGTCTGAAACCCTTGTGGTCCACCCGAAAGAACCGCGCATCCTGATGCCGCTCGGCCGGGCGCTTGCCGCGAATGGCAATCAGGTCGGCGCAGCCCGCGCCTTTGAACAGACCGCCACGCTCGACCCGCAGCGCGCCGACGCCTGGGCGGCGCTCGGAACGGCGATGGACCAGCTGGAAAATCACCGTGGCGCGCAGGCCGCCTATGACAAGGCACTAGCGATTGAGCCGCAGCGGACCTCAACGCTCGCCAATTACGGCCTCTCGCTCGCCTTGTCCGGCGACCTGACCGGGGCCGAAGCCAAACTCCGCGAGGCGTCCGCGCTTGCGCCTTCGGACATCCGCATCCGCGAAAACCTCGCCCTTATCCTCGGGCTGCAGGGCCGGTTTGACGAAATGGAAAAGACCAGCGCCGGCTACGCCCCGGACAAGGTGGTCGAGAAGAATGTCGAGCTGCTGAAGGAAATGATCTCACCGGTGCGCAGCTGGGATGCCCTCGCCCAGTCGGCTCAGCCCGGTGTTGACCCGGCCCGTCCGGCCCTCGCGGCGCAGTACGATACGTCGGACGCGCCGGTCGCCGCCCGAACGCCCCCGGTTGAGTCGAGCAGTGTGCCGCTGGCCGGCGCCGCGGAAGACAAGCCGCCTGCAGAATCGACCGGCCTGCGCCTGCGCCGGTCTTCTGACAGCTGACCCGTCAGAGGTCGAAGCTGACGCCCTGCGCCAGCGGCAATTCACGCGAATAATTCACCGTATTGGTGGCCCGCCGCATGTAGGCCTTCCAGGCATCCGACCCGGACTCCCGGCCGCCACCGGTTTCCTTCTCGCCGCCGAACGCGCCGCCGATCTCGGCTCCGGACGTTCCGATGTTTACGTTGGCAATGCCGCAATCCGAACCGGAGGCTGATAGAAACGTCTCGGCCTCGCGCAGATCGGTCGTGAAGATCGAGGACGAGAGGCCCGCGCCCGCCGCATTGTTCAGGGCAATCGCCTCCTCCAGCGTGCTGTAGCGAAGTGCATAGAGGATCGGCGCAAAGGTCTCGCGCAGCATCGGGCCTTTCTGCGCCGTCATCTTCACGAGCGCCGGACGCGCATAGAATGCCGCCTGCGACCCGGCTGTCACGCGCTCGCCGCCGAGCACATCGGCTCCGAGCGCCTTTGCCTCGGCCAGCGCCGCCTGCATGCCCTCGTAGGCGGATGCGTCTATCAGCGGCCCGACAAGGACGTTGCCGTCCAGCGGATTGCCGACCCGGACCGAGCCCCAGGCCGCTTCAAGCCGCGGCATCAGGCTGTCCCAGACGGACTCGTGCACGAAAAGGCGCCGGAGTGTCGTGCAGCGCTGGCCGGCCGTGCCCATGGCCGAGAACGCAATCGCGCGGACGGCGAGATCCATGTCGGCGGACGGCGCGACGGTGGCCGCATTGTTGCCACCCAGTTCAAGGATCGCGCGCGCAAAGCGTTCCGCAAGGATCGGCGCCACCTTGCGCCCCATCCGGGTCGATCCGGTGGCCGACAGGATGGCGACGCGATTGTCGCGGGCCAGCGTTTCGCCGACATCCGCCCCACCGGTCAGGCAGGTGACAAGGCCTTCCGGTGCTTCGCCAAAGCGGGCAAGCGCCCGGCGGAAGACAGCCATCGTGGCAAGGGCTGTCAGCGGCGTCTTCTCGGACGGCTTCCAGATCACCGCATCACCGCAGACCAGCGCCAGCGCCGCATTCCAGGCCCAAACCGCCACCGGGAAATTGAACGCGGAAATGACGCCGACCACGCCGGCCGGATGCCATGTCTCCATCATCCGGTGACCGGGACGTTCGGACGTGATCGTCAGCCCGTGCAGCTGGCGTGACAGACCGACCGCGAAATCGCAGATGTCGATCATTTCCTGGACTTCGCCCTCCCCTTCACTGGGGATCTTGCCGGCTTCGAGCGTCACCAGGCGGGCAAGGCGCGACTTCTCCCGGCGCAGTTCCTCACCGAACAAGCGAACGAGTTCGCCGCGCCGGGGCGCAGGGACATTGCGCCAATGCAGGAAGGCAGCCGACGCGGCCGCGAGCGCCTGTTCCGTGTCAACCGCCGAAGCGGTGCGCACGGCAGCCAGCGTCTCGCCGGTCAGCGGGGTAGTTACGGGAAGGTCGCCCCCTTCGATCTCTGCGGCGGGAACGCCGAGGTCGAGCAGCAGGGCCTGAGTGTCTTGCACGAGAGAGCTTGTCATCCGGGCGGTTTAGCGTGGCGCTGCGCCGGGTGGAACCCTGCCCTGCCAAACGGATCGCCGGTCAGGCTCTCCGTGGCCGTTGTTCAGGCAACCCGGCGGCCGGAGCCGTCCAGAATCTGCACGCCGGACAGGTCGCCCGCATCCGCGCGGCGGTCCTTCTTCGTTTCGTCATGCAGGGCCGGCGCAGCATCATTCTTGCTCTGCATCTTCTGGTACTTGATGTAGGCAGGACCAAGCACGACCAGGAACAGGACGGGCAGGAAGAACAGGATCATCGGAACCGTCAGCTTCGCCGGAAGGGCGGCTGCCTTCTTCTCGGCTTCCGCCATCCGCATGTCGCGGTTTTCCTTCGCCATGATACGCAGGGCATCGCCGAGCGGCGTGCCGTAACGTTCAGCCTGGCCGAGCGCCATACAGACAGCTTTCACGCCTTCATGGCCCGTCCGCTTGGCAAGGTTCTCGTAGGCCTGGCGGCGTTCCGGAAGATAGGCGAGTTCAGCGACGGTCAGCCCGAATTCCTCTGCGAGTTCGGGAGAGGCCGACCCGATTTCCTGGCTCACCTTGTGGAAGCCCAGTTCGATCGACATGCCGGACTCGACGCAGATGAGCAGCATGTCGAGCGCGTCCGGAAAGGCGCGCATGATCGACTTCTGGCGTTTCTGCGCAAGGTTCGTGACGTACATGTTCGGAGCGTAGAAGCCGGCAGCCGCACCAAACATCAGCGAGCCATACTTCATCATCGGCTGCAGGCCGAAGTCGTTGACGAAGAAGACGTAGATGAAGACCACCAGCATGCCGACGAAGGGCAGCGTCATCCGCGCAAAATAGAATGCCGACACCGGGCCAGGTCCGCGCATGCCGGCCTTGTTCAGCGTGTCGATCAGGTTCGGGTCTTCCAGAGCCTTGGCGAGGTTCAGCTTGGAGGAGATCTCGCCGATGGTCGAATCGTCCTTGCGGCGCAGGCCTTTGGCCCGGCTTTCAAGCGCAGCGCGGTTCTGCTTGCGCAGCTTTTCGCGTTGCATCGATACCGACTTGAGGCGTGTCTCGAGCTTGTTGCCCTGCAGATAGGGCATGAACACGGTCATAGCTGTACCGAACACGGCCACAGCGACCAGGATCGACGCGAGCGCCTCGGGTTTTGCCAGGGAAAGGAGGATTTCGTACACTTCGCCCTGCCTAGATGTCGAGGTTGATCATCTTTTTCATGGTCATGATGCCCATCGTCATCAGGCCGCTGCCCATGACCAGGATCACATGGCCCGTCTCTGTACGGAACAGCTCCAGGATATAGTCCGGAGTGGTCAGGAAGACGAGCAGTCCAACCGCGAACGGCAACGAGCCGATGATCATGGCCGACGCCTTGGCTTCCGAGGACATGGCCTTGATCTTCTCGCGCATCATCTTGCGCGAACGGATCACACTGGAAAGGTTGCCCAGCGCTTCGGACAGGTTGCCGCCGGCTTTCGACTGGATCATCAGCACGATCACGAAGAAGTTCACTTCCTGCAGCGGAACACGCTTGTAGAACATGGCAAGCGCCCGCTCGGTACCGGCACCCATGGCAAGGTTATCTGCCAGCGTGTGGAATTCGGCGCGCAGCGGCTCCGGGCTTTCCTTCGCGATGATGCGGATACATTCGTTGAGCGGCAGGCCCGATTTCACGCCGCGAACGATGATGTCCAGCGCATCGGCGAACTGGTTGATCATCTTCTTGTGGCGGCTGTTGATCATGAAGTTCAGAAGGAAACGCGGCAGACCGACCGTGCCGGCGATAAGGGCGCCCAGCACAAGGACCGGCCGACTTTTCAGCGACATGCCGGAGATCGTCAGTCCTTCGAAGCCCGACAGGAAGACAAGCCCGGCGCAGGTCGCACCCAGCAGCAGCGAGAACATCCAGAATGCCGAAAGAGGCACATCGAGACCGGCCTGCGCGAGACGGCCCTTGATGGTCTGGGCAGCATTGTTTTTCCGGCGGGCTTCACCCTGCTTGCGCAGCGTCTCGAGCATTTCCTGTGTCTTGGCCCGGCGTTTGGCCGATTCATCGACAATCTTGGCGTTGCGCCCCTTCCCCGAAGTCGTCGCGCCGATCGCAATGGCACGCGCCCGCTTTCGGGCGGCATCGCCTTCACCGCTGGAGAACGCAAGACCGACCCCCGCAATGGCGAGGAAGGCGAGTACCGCGATCAGGATGGTCATCAGGTTCCCGTCCATGGATCAGGCTCCCAGTGCATCAAGCGCGGCGCCAAGCTCACGTTCGAGATTGTAGTAGGATGCCCGCTCCCAGAAGCGCGGACGGCCAATACCCGTGCCCCGGTGCTTGCCGACGACGCGGCCGTTCGCATCCTCACCTTCGATCTCATATTTGAGAACGTCCTGAAGCACGATCGTATCGCCTTCAAGGCCGAGGACTTCGGTAATGTTCATGATGCGGCGCGAACCGTCACGCAGACGCGAGGCCTGTACGACGACGTCGATCGATCCGACGATCATTTCGCGGATTGTCTTCGCGGGCAGCGAGAAGCCACCCATCGTGATCATGGATTCGATACGGCTGAGCGCCTCGCGCGGACTGTTGGCGTGGAGGGTACCCATCGAGCCATCGTGGCCGGTGTTCATGGCCTGCAGCAGGTCGAACGCCTCCGGTCCCCGCACCTCGCCCACGATGATCCGCTCGGGACGCATACGCAGACAGTTCTTCACAAGATCACGCATGGTGATCTCACCGGAACCCTCGATATTGGGTGGGCGCGTTTCCAGACGCACGACGTGCGGCTGTTGCAGCTGGAGTTCGGCCGAGTCTTCGCAGGTGATGACACGTTCACCCGGCTCAATGAAGCCCGTCAGACAGTTGAGAAGCGTCGTCTTGCCCGAACCCGTACCTCCGGATATCAGGACATTGCAGCGTGAATGGCCGATGATGCGCAACAGTTCCGCGCCCGGCTCGCTGATCGAACCGAAATTCACGAGGTCCTGAAGGCGCAGCTTGTCCTTTTTGAACTTACGAATGGTGAGCGTCGGACCGTCGATAGCCAGTGGCGGCGCAATAACGTTCACACGCGAACCATCAAGGAGACGCGCGTCGCAGATCGGCGAGGAATCGTCGACGCGGCGGCCGACCTGGCTCACGATGCGCTGGCAGATGTTCATCAGCTGCGCATTGTCCCGGAACCGGATATTGGTCCGCTCGATCTTGCCGTTGACCTCGATATAGGTCGTGTCGGCGCCGTTCACCATGATATCGGCAATGTCGTCGCGGGCCAGCAGCGGCTCCAGCGGGCCATAGCCGAGAACGTCGTTGCAGATATCGTCGAGCAGCTGTTCCTGCTCGGACAGCGACATGACGACATTCTTGATGCTGATGATTTCGACGACGATGTCGCGGATCTCTTCCCGCGCACTCTCGGAATCGAGCTGGGCGAGCTGTGACAAGTCGATCGTATCGATCAGCGCATTGAAGATCGTCGTCTTCGTTGCGTAGTATTGCTCGGACTGCTGGTTGATCTGGCGGACCGGCTCCTTGCGGGGCTCGGGGGCCTTTGGAGCGGGCGGCGGCGCAGTCTTCGGCGCACCCTTCACGGCAACCGGTTCAGGGGCCGACGGACGGGCTGCTTCAGGACGCGGGGCAGCGGGCGCAGCCGCCGCCTTCGGTGCCGGCGTGGAGGCCGGCAGCACCGTTGTCGCAGAAGGAGAGCGTTTTCCGAAAGCCATCTATTCGTCTCTTGTTTTCCGGCCTACTTGCCCAACAATTTCTTGATGAAGGATTTCTGCTGCATGGCGACCGAACGGCCCGTCAGGAGCGACGCAAGGTGATCAATGCCCTGGGATGACCGGGCCGTTGGGTCCGTTTCCGAAATCATCTGGCCATTGTTCGCAGCCGTACCAAAGAGCTCCGGTTCGAATGGCAGGATCACCTCCGGCTCGATGCCGATGGCCGCTGCAAAATCCTTCACCGGAATCTCCGGGCGTTTCGGAACGCCGGACATGTTGATGATCAGGCGGGGCGGCGCGTCATTCGGACGAGCCGATTTCAGCTGGTCGATGAAGTTCTTGCCGTTACGCAGCGAAGCAAGGTCCGGCTGGCAGACGATGATCACTTCATCCGAGGTGACCAGCGTGCGCTGCACCCAACGGCTCCACACGTGCGGCAGGTCGAGCACCAGGTACGGCACATTGCGGCGCACCACTTCGATCACCGAGATATAGGACTCGTCGGGAATATCCATGATCTGGCCGATCGAAGCCGGCGCTGTGAACAGCGACAGACGGTCGCTTGCCTTCGCCAGCAAGCGCTCGATCACCGCATCGTCAGCGCGTTCCGGCTGAAGCAGTGCATCGGCGACCGTCTGCGTCGGCTCCTGGTTGAAGTCGAGCGCGGTCGTTCCGAAAGACAGGTCGAGGTCGACCAGCGTCGTGTTGACCTTGGTGTTTTCTGCAAGAGCCCAGGCCAGGTTGTGGGCAATCGTCGATGCCCCTACCCCGCCTTTCGCACCGACCACGGAAATCTGCTTGCCCACAAACGGCGCATCCGGGTCCACGAACAGGGCTGAGATCGACCGCATGATCTGTAGCGGCTGGAAGGGTGGCACAACGTATTCACTGACACCGCGCGACACCAGCTGGCGGTAAAGCGCGATATCGTTGATCGCCCCGATGACCATGACCTTGACGTTCTCATCGCAATGCTCCGCGAGCGCATCGATCTGCGCGAGGAGCTGCGCCGAGCGCGCTGTGGATTCGATCAGCAGGAGGTTCGGCGTCGGGTTCTGGCGCATGTATTCGATTGCCGCCGGAATGCCACCCGGATGGGAATCGAGGGTAGCGCGGCCAAGGCGCCGGTCCCGGGCGCAGACTTCCATCAGAAGACGCGTTTCTTCCCGCTCGTAGAATACCTTGATCGCGATCGCCGGCAGGATGGCGTCGCCGCCCACATCATCGTGCGAGGCAAAGACCGGCTGCTCGAACTCGACCTCGCGCTGCGGGGTATTCAGGTCGACCATGACCGGCGTGTCCACCGCGGCCGAGCCGACAGGCTCTTCCTTCGGCAAGACCAGATCGGCCATCGGGTCGTCGGCGAAGACGTCTTCGAAATCGGATTCGAAGTCGGATTCGAGAAGCGAATTTTCCTTGGACATTGTACTGATCCCTTGTCGTTCGCCTTATTCCTGCACTGCCTGGGAGACAGTGCCGGATTCGCTGTTTGTGCGGGTGGATGCGGTTGCTTCGCCCTGACGGAATTTCTCAAGAATGACACCGCGGCGGATCGGATCGCCCTGGCCCAGCGCACGTGTACCCAGCAAATCGGCCGGATCCGCGATCATTGCGGCCTGGTTCGCCCGCACCGAACAGCCGAGCGTCGGTGATTCATTGTTGGAGCTGATATCCGCGAAATCGAATTCCGCCAGAGACGGGCAGTCCGGCGCAATCGCCTTGTAGCTCTGGAATGCCAGGATCATCGGTTCTGCAACGGCGGAATCTGCACCGTGGCTCGTCCCGGCGATTTCGTCATACTGGACGCCGCGCTCATATGCGATGGCACGCGCCTCGGCGACTGCGGCAACGGCGAGCTGCGGGTTCGCCGACGATGCCGGAAGCGACATAATCAGCGCCCCATGACCATGGTCTCGATAGGCCGACACGAATTCCCGGAGCCGCGCCTTGTCCGAAAGGCTGAGCTCGGAAGCCGCCGGATGAATAGCAATCTCGAGAAATTCGGTACGCTCTTCGACACCGATCGGGTTGCGGTCCAGCACGGTGCCCTGAAGATAGGATTGCGGAACGCTCGTTGGCGCACTGCTGGCACAGGCGGCCAGAACTGTCAGGCCGAGGCCGACAGAAAGAAGTGATGCAGCGGGTTTCAGGATAATGGTCACCTTCTGGTCCCCTATTCCTCGATAAAGCCCACGGGGGCACGATAATCCTCAGCCGACACGGGTGCTCCGTCGCGGCCGTATTGTTCATTCAGCTTGCCGAAGAAGATCGTCTTCGGATCCGACGCGTTGGCATATCCGTCCGCCGGCGTACGCAGCTGGTCCTTGCTCGTCGGATCGACGAGATAGGGCGTCACGATCACGACCAGTTCGGTTTCTTCCTGCAGGAAGTCGCGGGACTGGAACAGCGCGCCAAGAACGGGGAGCTTTTTGAGGCCCGGGATCTGGTCAAGGCTCTGCCGCGATCTCGACTGGATGAGACCGGCCATCATCATCGAGCCGCCCGACGGCAGTTCGATCACGGATTCGGCCCGGCGAACGCTCAGAGCTGGCAGGGTCACACCCTCAAGCGTGACAATGTTTCCATTGCCGTCGACAACCGTCTGGCTTTCACCCTGGAAGGCGCCTTCGGACGTCAGTTCAGACACTTCCGTCGAAACTTTCAGCGAGATCCGGCCCTCGGAGAGAACGACCGGCGTAAAGCCGAGACCGACACCGTAGGGCTTGAACTCGACCGTGATCCGGCCGTTC
Organism: Hyphomonas sp.; assembly: GCA_041398365.1. Taxonomy (GTDB): domain Bacteria; phylum Pseudomonadota; class Alphaproteobacteria; order Caulobacterales; family Hyphomonadaceae; genus Hyphomonas. Next base: position 389,762 of record JAWKUV010000001.1, read on the forward strand.
TGGTCCTGCCCCACCGGGACGGGGAATTCACCACCGGCCAGGAACTTGGCGCTCTCGCCCGACATCGCAACGATGTTCGGTTCTGCCAGAGTCTTCACGATCCCGATGCGCTCCAGCGCGTTCAGCTCGAGGCCGACCGAAGACTGGAGATCCGTACCCACATAGTTCGCGTAGGTGGCACTGCCGGAGAAGCCGCCAAGCGAGCGGCCCTGAAGAGGGAAACCAAGGCTCGACCCGATGTCAGACGAGACGTCGAACGGCAGACCGGCGGCCAGCGTCGTTGTCTCCGCATCGACCGGAGGGTTGCCGGTGTAAAGCTGGCGGGAGACCAGGTTGGCCAGGTCACCGAAGGACGGTGTACCGCTCAGATTGATCCCAAGCTGTTTGATCGCGTTGCGCTGCATCTCCACGATGCGCACTTCCAGGAGAACCTGGTCCTTGGCCGCGATATTGATCATGTTGATGATCTGCGTGTCGTCGTCGGCGCGGAGATACGCTTTCACCAGCCGTTCAACGGCATCGGATTCGGCGAGACTGTCCGTCGAGCCGGTAATCACGACGTTGCCGTTGACGCCTTCCACTTTCACCCGCGCACCCGGCACATGGCGGGCGATCAGCTGCTGGAGGCTCGCCATGTCCATCTCGACATTGATTTCGAGATTGAGCAATTGGTTGCCATCGCGGTCGAAGACAAATGCATTGGTCTGGCCGTAGCTCACACCGCGGAAAATGATTCGCTGCGACGTCTGTACAACAGCGTCGGCAATCGCCGGATTGGTGATCACGACATCGGCTGCAGGCGCCCCGAGTTCGATAATGGTCGACTTGTTCAGTCCGAGCGTAACCTGCTGGCTGTACGCGGACTCCCCAGGTTGGGTAATCGTCGTCCCGAGAGCACCCGGGCCGGCGACGGCGACCGGGCCTAGAATTGCGGACAGGGCAAGCGCCGCTGCCGTTCTGGCTGACAGAAAGGCCTTCATACTACGCTACCCCCCAATGCCGGCAGTTGCCTGGCCATTGCGATAAATTGTGATCCCGTTGCCGGTCGAGCCGCCGCGCAGCAGATCGGTGCGGGCGCCACGCGATCCCGTATCCGCAGCGTCCGACCAGGGACGGAGCGACAAGGAAATCGTGCCGAGGCGCTGAGCATGCGCAATCAGTTCAGCCTCGGCCGGGCCGACTTCAAGCGTCGCTGTATTGCCGATCTGCGAAGCCGATTCAGACTCGCCCTGCGCGAAAACCTGGTCGATTGCCAGAACGCGGACATTCTGGAGGATCGTCTCGGTCACCGGCCGGTCGAGCACCGCGTCAGCCGTTGCGACCTGCGCATCATAGGTCAGGATGACATCGACCCGGTCGTCCGGCAGGATGAAGCCGCCCGAAGCCGACTCTGTGGAAATCTCGACGGAGATGGCGCGCATGCCAGGGGACAGAAGCGCGGCCATGAAACCGGTCTCGCCCTTCATGACGAGCTTCTGCGGCAGGATCGGCTCGTCCGCGTAGATCGCGATCCGCACGACGCTGCCCGTCAGTTCGTTGATCGCTTCCGGATCGTCTTCTTCCGTCTTGTAGCCGTCGACGACATTCTTCTTCGGCCAGGCGGCCCATTCGAAGTCGTCGGGCGACAAAAGTTCACCGACCAGAAGATCGTGCTTGGCGACGAGAACATGAGTCTCGGAAACTTCCGTCGTCTGAACCAGTGTCTGCTGCTGGGTAACCGTCTGCATCACAGTGCGCGGCTGCGATATACCCCGGACAAGAAAAGCTGCAGCAACAGCGGCAGCGGCAGCGCCAATCAGAATAATAAGACGCATTGGCGACATGGAGCATGACTCCCTTCAAAAGCGATACGCAGGGACTCTCGCAAATCAGCTATAGTCCCCATCCGGGAATCAGATTCCCACACCACGCCTAAGGCAACGTTAACCGATTACACCCAACTGGCTTAACGTTTGGGTAAGGATTGGCGATGCCGGCCCGGCGAAAAAGACTCCCGCGGCGATGGCCACACCATAGGGCACCCCAGCCTTTTCCTCGAACGGCGCCCGGATCGGTCCGGGTACGACAGCCGCAGGAACGGTGTTGCGGACAAGCACGATCACCAGGGCGCATGCCCCGCCGACCAGGGCCATCGCGATCAGAAAGGGCATCGCAGCCGACGGCCCGAGCCAGAGCATGACGGCAGGGATCATTTTCGCATCCCCTCCCCCGAACACGCCGAACGCGAACAATCCAAACGCAACGACGAAGGCCGCAAGACCGGCAAGGACATGGCCGCCAATCATTTCCATGGGCAGACCGGAAACGGCTGCGGCGGGAATGAAAAGGGCCGCAAGGGCGAGGTTCAGCCAGTTCGGAATGGTCAGACGATTGATATCGTGAAGGGCTGCAAAGACACAGAGCCCCATGAACACACAGCTGAGAATGGTAAGAATCATGTCCGCAATCCCCGTGAGACCGATTTTCCGGGACCCTGACCGGAAATTCCTAAGGAAAGCTGATTTGCAACCCCGCCACATGCGGACAAAGAAAAAGGCCGCCGGGTTTCCCCGGCGGCCTCTTCGTTGTCTTGCGACTGCTATTAGAGAGCAGCGGCGACGTTGGACATCGTGCCGTTGACCTTGCCGCCGACAGCGGTAACACCGCCGATGATAGCAACAGCGATCAGAGCAGCGATCAGGCCGTATTCAATAGCCGTGGCGCCCGACTCGTCTTTCAGGAAACGTGCAAACATTGGAAACTCCCATCATGCATTTGTTTTCGCCCCGGTCTTGGTTTCTCTGCCGGAACAGGTCTGACACTACCCGATTATTGTTCACAGCCGGTTGAGAGAATCAGAAATTCCGTGAAGGCGTTTCAGGCATTTGTTTACTACCTGAATCCGCCCACGGACCGGTCCAGCGTCACGCATGTGGAGGACGCTCTCCTTATAGATCTATACGCGTGCGCGCGCGAGCTTTCTTTGTAGTTAGCACTCGTGAAACCTTCTTCGGACAAATTGCACCAAATCCTTTCTGGAGACCGGACATGAAAAACCTAGCCCGGGCGTGCGCTCTCGGCCTTGCAGGCTGCCTCACCCTCCTTCCGGCGGCCGCCGGCCCGCTTACCGTCGAAGCGAACAAGACCGTGCCGGTCCGCCTGAAAGGCGCCGCCGCCAGCGTCGTGCTCGGAAACAGGAACATTGCGGATGTCGCCGTTCACGACGAGCATCTGGTGTTTATCACCGGCAAAACCTTCGGCACGACGAACCTGATCATCTTCGATCGCGACGGGAAGCAGATCTACGCGGCGGATGTTGTCGTTTCCGGCAGCGCGGCAAGCCTGGTCACCGTCAACCGCCAGGGCTCCAATTTCACCTATGACTGCGCTCCGGGATGCCGCCCCGTGGCGAGCACCGGCGACAATCAGGAATATTTCCAGGCACTCATCGAACAGCAACAGAACATGCAGGCCCTGACGGACGGCAATTGATCGCATGTCTTGCGGCCAGACTTCACGGCGCCGGAAGCCCTCCGGCGCCGTTTCGCATTCATCCGGCGGAATTTACCTGAAATTTCACGGACCGGCTAAACTGAACACCAACCCCGTTTTGTTACCAATGCCGTTGAGCGACTCTACCGGAGGGGTTTGAGATGCAATTCATGCAATGCGGCGTTCTTGCTTCGCGCCTGCGCCACAAGTTTGTGGACTGGGCCCGCGAGCGGCGCGGCCAGACTGCGGTCGAATTCGCACTGATCGCCGCCCCCTTCTTCTTTATCATCTTTGGGCTGATGGAAATCTGCCTGATCTTCATCATGTCGACAGTCCTCGAACATGCCGTATCGGATGCTTCGCGTGAGATCCGGACCGGTCAGGCGCAGGAAGCCGGCTTTTCCGAAGTGGAATTCCGCAATTCGATCTGCGACAAGATGTTCGGGCTCATGGGCTGCGATTCCAATCTTCACCTCGATGTGAAACGCCTGTCGAGCTTCAGCACCGCAGATCTCGGATCGCCGGTCGATGCGGATGGCAATTTCGATGACGGCGATTTCGACTTCCAGCCGGGCGGCGCAAACGAAATCGTCGCTGTGCGGGTCTTCTATGAATGGACTCTCGTCACGCCGATCCTGTCCGCACCTCTCGCCAATCTCGCAAACGGCAAGCACCTGATTCAGGCGAGCGCCGTTTTCCGCAACGAGCCGTTTGGAGACTGATCCATGTCGCGACGCTCCCTTCTTTCCCGGCTTAATCCCCGCCTCAAGTGGCGTGGCCTGCGCGGCTTGCGCCACAACGAGCGCGGCGTTTCCGCCGTCGAGTTCGCCATGGTGGCGCCGCTCCTGATCATTCTCTATCTCGGCTCGATCGAGCTCAGCTTGCTGATGGATGCCAATCGCCGCGTCACGCAGACATCGGCAAGCCTTGGCGACCTGACGGCCCGCCTGACCACCGTCACCGATACCGACATGCAGGAAATGTTCGCTGCCGCGAAGATCATGATGCAGCCTTACGACGCCGAAGCCGCCGGCATGCGCATCACCAGCATTGTCGACAAGGGCGATGGCAACCCGAAAGTGGCCTGGTCGGATGCTCACATCCTGCCGCCCTATTCGCCCGGCAGCACGGTGGACCTGCCCGATGGCATCATGCCGTCACCGGGCTCCATCATCATGGCCGAAGTCACGTACGACTATGAAAGCAGCTTCGGCTATCTCATCGCCACGTCGAAAACGATCAACGACAAGTTCTATCTTCGTCCTCGCCGCGTTTCCGAGATTGCGCGCGTCACATCCGGCGGCGGCAACGCCCTCGGCCCGACGAGCTGACACCCCTCTCCTCTCCCAGGAGCATTTACGGAAGGCCGGCATCCCTCACAGGGTGTCGGCTTTTTTTCATCGCCCGCGGCTCAGGTGTCGAAGCCGCGCTTCGGGGCGTGCACTTTCCACAGGATGACGAGACCGGCCAGGAACATGAAGCCGATGCCGCCCATGCCGATCCGCTGATTGCCGGTGACCCAGGTCAGAAGGCTGACGATGCCGGGCCCCATCCAGACCGTCACTGTGCCCGCGATGGCATATAGGCCGAAAAATTCCCCGATCCGCTCCCTCGGCGCGATATGGACCAGCATGTAGCGGCTCGAAGAGATCGAGGCGACGACCGCAATCGCAACCGGTATCACGAACAGGAAATAGGTAATGTCGGACAGCGTTTCGAAGAAGGGGCTGTCCCAGACGGGCGTCCCGCTCGGAATGAGCCCGAAGATCAGGGAATCCGGCGTGATGGACAGCTGGGACAGAAGCAGCACGACCAGCGCGGAAATTTCCCAGACGAGCGCCAGCTTGGGGCCGAGCCAACGGTCAAGAAAGCCGCCGACAAAGCCACCGACTGCACCGAACAGGACGCCCGTGATTCCGAAGAAAAGTATCTCCACGCCACTCCAGCCAAGGAAGGTCCCGGCGTAGACAGCGCCCAGCGTCAGCAAGGCAGACATGGCATCCGCATAGATGGTGCGCGCAATGAGGAAACGCATGGTCTGCGGATGCTCGCGGAAGAGCCCCTTCAGGTAGCGCAACAGCACGCTTGCGCGCTCGGTCAGGCTTTGCGCCTTGCCGGAATTCCGGTCTTCGCCGCGAAACACATCGGCCGCCGCCTGCTTCCAGGTCATCCCGCCTTTTGCGCCATCCGGCATGAACAGGAAGAATGGGATCAGGAAGATAACGATCCAGATACCGACAAAGGGTCCGGAGAACCGCTCCGGCTCATGCGCCGCGCGGTCCAGAGCAATAACCTGGTGGTCCGGCGCGAACGGGACGCCTGAACCGGGCAGAAGCAGGCCAAACAGAAAGAAAATAAGGATGCCGACACTCAGGATATTCCCGAGGGAAAGACCGAGGCCCGAGATGTAAGGCAGCGCGCTCGGCCGCCCAGCGGTCGGCAGCATCGCATTGTGCAGCACTTCCGAATATCCGTAACAGCAATAGGCCACGGCAAGGATCATCATGGTCGGCCACATGGTGAGCGGCCCCTCCGGCCGGGCCCACCACAGGCTGATCGAACAGAGAACCATCAGGGCCATGAAGAAGGCGAGCGGCGGTTTGCGGCGTCCGGCCTTGTCGGCAATCACGCCGAGAAAAGGCGCCGTCAGCGCGGTTGCGATGCCTGCAATCGTGATCGTGAGACCTGACAGGCTAAGCCCCTGCTCGCCCCCGCCAGCCAGGACTTTTGCGAAATACGGCGCAAAAACATAAATGACGATCAGATTGTAATACGGGTTCCGGGCGCCTTCGAAGATCGCCCAGGCGAGCCCCTTGATCCCAAACGGGCCGCCTTCGGCATGCGCCCCGGCCTCCGGAACAGCAACGGTCGGTCCGATAACCTGAGTCTCGCTCATGCGCATTCCTCTCCCTTGGCCATACACGTCTCTGCCGGACGCTTTTGCGCCAGCCTGCGACATCAGGAGGGAAAGGGGAAGATGCCCGATGCGGTCCTTGCCGCGAGGTCAGCCCTTCGCAGCCAGTTTTCCGGCAAGCTCGCCGGCATGGCGCGTGATATCGCCGGCCCCGAGGCAGACCACCATCCCGCCGGGACGCGCCCGTTCGCGGATCAGGTCCGGAAGCGCATCCAGCGACGGCAAAAGGGTCGCCGACCTATGCCCGTGGCGCCGGATCGAGGCAACGAGCGCCTCGGACGTGATACCCTCAATCGGGCTCTCACCCGCTTCATAGACCGGCGCGACGATCACTTCGTCGGCCTGATCAAAACACCGCGAAAATTCCTCGAACAGATCCCGGAGACGCGTGTAACGGTGCGGCTGGCAGACGGCGATCAGCTGCTCCTGGCCCTGCATCGCGCGCGCGGCCTTCAGCACGGCTGCGATCTCGACCGGGTGGTGGCCATAGTCGTCGATGATACGGACCGGCGCCTTCCCGGCGACAGGCGTCCACTCTCCGACCGAGGTGAAGCGGCGCTTCACACCGCCGAAGCCGGCCAGTGCCTTGCGGATCTGTTCGTCGGTCGCGCCGAGCTCCAGCGCAACAGCGATGGCGGCCAGCGAGTTCTGAACGTTGTGCTCGCCCGCCATCGGCAGGGTCAGGCCTTCGATCATGCGCGGCATGGCGGACCCCGGCCGGCGCAGGGCGACATCGTAGTGGGCGCCATTGAGATCGGTCTTCAGGTTCATCGCGCGGATATCCGCCTGACGGTTGAAGCCGTAGGTGATGCGCCGCCGGTCGGTCACGCGGGCAGCCAGAGCCTGCACTTCCGGGTGATCCGTACAAAGAACCGCAAAGCCATAAAATGGCAGGTTCTCGACGAATGTATCGAACGCCTCGCGCAGCTTCTCCATCGTGCCGTAATGGTCCATGTGCTCCGGGTCGATGTTGGTGACGATCGCGCAGGTCGGGTGCAGCTTGGCGAATGTGCCGTCGCTCTCGTCGCTTTCGACCACCATCCAGTCGCTTTCGCCCGCCTTGTAGTTCGAACCGTAGGCATGGATGATCCCGCCATTGATGACAGTCGGGTCGATGCCTGCGCCGTCCAGCAGGGCGGCAACCATGGACGTCGTCGTCGTCTTGCCATGCGTGCCGGCGATGCAGACGGTGTATTTGAGGCGCGTGATCTCGGCCAGCATGTTGGCACGGCGCACCACCGGGATGCCGGCTGCGCGGGCTGCGGCGACCTCGGGATTGTTCGACTTGATCGCCGAGGAAACGATCACAGTGCCTGCACCTTTCACATTCTCGCCCTTGTGCCCGATGAACACTTTCGCCCCGCGCTCCCGCAGGCGCTGGACGTTGGCGCTGTCGGCAATGTCCGAGCCCTGGACCTCATAGCCCATGGTCAGCATCACGTCGGCGATGCCGGACATGCCGATGCCGCCAATACCGACAATATGCGCCGGGCCAAGATCGAAGGGAGTGGGGGAAGTCATGTCGGATCGTCTCCGGATAATCAGTTCATATGCATGCTGCGCGAAGTCGCCATTCCGGTCGAGCCCTCAGCTGAGCGCCGCCGCTTCGGCAAGGTCCGCAAGGTCCTGCGCCGCCGTCACTTTCGCGGACGCCCGGGCTGCCGAGGCTCGTTGGACGAGTTCCTGCGGATCGGAAAGCCGCACCGCGATCAGCTCGCCGAGCAGGCTCGGATAGAGGTTTGCCTCAAGGATCATGTCGGCCGCCCCGGCATCGGTCAGCGCCTCGGCATTGGCGGCCTGGTGATCGTCCATCGCAATCGCCAGCGGAATGAGGATCGACGGACGCCCGACCGCGGCCAGTTCGCTTACCGTCCCTGCCCCGCTGCGAGCAATGACCAGGTGCGCAGCCGCCAGCCGGTCCGGCATGTCCGAGAAGAAAGGCGCAAGCTCTGCGTCCACCATGACATCCTTGTAAAGCGCGGCAACCTTGTCGATCTGCTCGGGCCGCACCTGCTGGACCACTTTCAGCCGCGAACGGAGCGGTGCCGGAATATGGTTCGCAATCGCCAGCGGGATCACCTCGCCAATGATCTGCGATCCCTGGCTTCCGCCGGTGACGAGAATATTCAGCGCGCCATCCGTGGACGGATAGGGTCGTTCGCGGACGGCGAGGATCGGTGCGCGCACGGGATTGCCGACCGCCTTGTGGGACTTGCCCGCCGGCAGCCTGTCCAGCCGTTCGAATCCGCTGGCGATGACGCTCGCATGGCGGGCCATGTTGCGGTTCACGCGGCCGAGGACGGCGTTCTGTTCGTGGATCAGGATCGGCACTTTCGCGGCCTTGGCTGCAGCGAGCGCCGGGAAAGCCGGATAGCCGCCAAAGCCCGCCACCAATGCCGGCTTCGTCTGCCGCATGATGCGCTTGGCCATGCCGATACCGGCCTGGATTTTCAGGAAAGCGCCCGGCAACGTCCACGGCTTGCGGAAGTTCGGCGAAGCGGCGAACACTTCCTCTTTCCATTCGGCAGGGAAGTCTCCGGCATAATGTAGGCCACGGCTGTCGGAAATCAGACCGACGCGCCAGCCACGGGCGCGCATCTCGTCGGCAAAGGCGCGCGCGGGGAACATGTGCCCCCCGGTTCCGCCTGCAGCGATAATGACCAGCTTTCCGTCTGTCGTTTCAACCATACCGGCCCCTTGTGCGCGTGCCTTGACCGCGCACAAGTGCCAGCGCAAGGCCCAGTGTCAATCCCGTGCCGAGCATGGATGAGCCGCCATAGGACACAAATGGCAGGGTCATCCCCTTCGGAGGGATCAGGGCCAGATTTACCGCCAGGTTTATGGCGGCCTGAAGACCGAAAAGCGTGAAAAGTCCGGCACTTGCTGCGCGGGCATAGCCGTCTTCGACATGCGCAGAGGCGCGGAAACCGCGCAGCACCATCAGTGCGAATGCCGCGAGCAGCACGATGGCCGCAACCAGCCCGAATTCCTCGGCCATCACCGCGAAGATGAAGTCCGTATGCGCATCAGGCAGCTTGCTCTTCACCAGGCCTTCGCCCGGTCCGACGCCGAACAGGCCGCCCCGGCCAATCGCTTCGGCAGCAAAGTCGATCTGCGACTTGTCGCCTTCCCGGAAATTGGCAAAGCCGCGCAGCCGCTCGCGCACGTGCGGCAGCAGCGTATAGAGAAGACCGCCCAACGTCGCACCGCCCCCCGCAAAGGCCGCGCCCCAGCGCCAGGGCAGGCCGCTGACAAAGAACGTGACCACGAAGGCAACGGTCAGCAGGAAAGATTGCCCGACATCCGGCTGCATCAGCATGAGGCCGACCGTGACCGCGAAGAAAATAAAGGCGACGATTTCCCAGACCCGGTTCGGAAACAACTCGCGCTGCGCGAGAAGCCACCCTGCAATAACGATCAGGGCCGGCTTCGCCATTTCGCTCGGCTGCAGCGAAAAGCCGTACAGGCGGATCCAGCGCGCCGCGCCTTTCGCCTCATGCCCGCCGCCGACCAGGATATAGACCATCAGCGCAAGGCTCACGAACAGGACCGCGGCCGCGAAGCGGCGCGCCCAGGTACGGTCGAGCATGCTGGTGCCGAGCAGCAGCACGACGCCTGCCGCCGCGAACAGGGCCTGGCGCATCGGGAAGAAATAGGGATTTTCATAGCCGATGCGCGCGGCCGCGACCGGGCCAGCCGCCAGCGACATCAGAAGGCCGATTGCCATCAGGAAGAAGGAACCGGCCAGCAGTCCCCAATCTACTGTGCGGCGCCATTCCATGAACCAGGACGTATCGGACCGGGCAAGAAAGGGCGCAGTGGCTGCGTAGCTCAAGCCATTTCCCTCAGCTCTGTAGGCATCATCGATTCCACGATCGATCGGAACACATCGCCCCGATGCTCAAAATCGCGGAACTGGTCGAAGCTCGCACAGGCTGGTGAAAGAAGAATGACCGGATTGGCCGTTCCGGCATTCCTTGCGTCGCGGAAGGCTGCCTGGACGGCATTTTCCAGCGTACCGCAGGATTGGGTGGCGACCTTTCCCTTGAGGGTCGCGGCGAACGCATCCTCGGCCTCACCGATCAGGTAAGCCTTGGTGATGCGCGGGAAATAAGGCGTCAGCGGCGCGATGCCGTCGGATTTCGGCACGCCGCCGGCAATCCAGTAGATGTTCTCGTAGGCTTTCAGCGCCTGCTCTGCGGCCTGCGCATTGGTCGCCTTGGAATCGTTGACGAAGCGGATGCCTTCGATCTCGCCGACACGTTCCATGCGGTGCGCAAGGCCCGGGAAGGAGATGAGGCCCGCCATGATCGTCCGGTGATCAAGGCCGAGCGCACGGCAAGCTGCATAGGCGGCGACCGCGTTCTGGTGATTGTGCTTGCCGGGCAGCGCCACGCATTCGGCAAGGTTGCCGACATAGGTGGCATTGCCGCCATTGGAATCGTAGAGCCGTCCGTCTACGGCGCTAACGCCGCGACCGAGCGCATAGCTCGACGAGACCTGAACCACGCGGGCCGGGCCACGCGCCGACAGGCCGATAGCGATCGACTGCGTGATCACATCGTCGAAACCGATGACCGCGGTGTCCCGCTCGGTCTGGTTCTGGAAGATGCGCATCTTGGCCGCCTGATAGCCTTCCATGCCGCCATGCCGGTCGAGATGGTCCGGGCTCATGTTCAGCAGGACGGCAACATCGCAGTGAAGGCTCTTCACGAGGTCAAGCTGGTAGGAAACTGAGCTCCAGCACATAGATCGCATTCGCATGCAGGGCGGCAAGGTCCAGCACGCCGGTACCGATGTACCGCCGATACGGGCGTCACGCCCGGCCTGCTTGAGAATGTGCCCGATCAGGGCCGTCGTGGTCGACTTGCCGTTCGTGCCGGTGATTCCGACGATCTTCGGACGGCCGCGCTCCGGCAGCGCCTGAACGGCACGAGCGAACAGCTCCATGTCACCGACTACCGGCACACCGGTCATCTCGGCCATCCGCACGATCCGGTGCGGCTGCGGGAACTTGAGAATGCCCGGCGACAGGACGAGCGCGGCAAGGTCTGCCAGTCGCGCTTGTTGATGTCGGACAGGAACGGGCCTGCAGCCTCGGCGCTCTTGCGGGTCTCTTCGTTGTCATCCCACGCATGGACACGCGCGCCGCCGGCCTTCAGGGCCTTGGCAGCCGAGCCGGTGCGGCCAAGGCCAGGCACACGACATCCCTTCCTGCGGCGTATTCCGTGATCAGGATCATGGCCTCGCGCTACCTCAGCTTCAGGGTGGCAAGGCCCGCAAGGGCGAACAGGGACGGAGAGGATCCAGAAGCGGACGACGACACGGGTCTCCGGCCAGTTCTTCTTCTGGAAATGATGGTGCAGCGGCGCCATCAGAATGCGCTTGCGCTTCGCCGGTGAGGCGCCGGGTCAGCGAACCAGCTCCTGCATGATCACGGACAGCGCCTCGATGCAGAACTGGAGCGCCGATCACGACCAGCGCGAACTCATGTTTGGTCGCCACCGCCACGACGCCCAGCATGCCGCCGAGGCCGAGCGAACCGGTGTCGCCCATGAACACCTTGGCCGGATAGGCATTGTACCAGAGGAAGCCCATGCCGGCACCGATCATGGCGCCCAGAAGCACGGAGAGTTCCCCTGCTCCCGGCGCAAACTGGATGCCGAGGTATTCGGCGAACACGAAGTTGCCGGTGAGGTAGGCGATCATCGCATAAGCGGCTGCCGCGAACGTCATCGGCACGATGGCGAGACCGTCGAGGCCGTCGGTGAAATTCACCGCATTCGCCGCGCCGACCACGACCACCATCCCGAACAGGATGAAGAACATGCCGAGCGGCAGGAAATAGTTGTTGATGAAAGGTACCGCGACGCCGCCCGAGAAATCCGGATCGGCCGGCGTGATGCTGGTCTTCGGGGCGAGGTCTGCGATCCGTTCGGCAAGACCGTTCAGCGGGCCCCATTCGGCATGTCCGGCCGGCGTGTGCGCGCCGTGCAGGCCCATGATGAAGGCACAGGCCATCGCTGCAATACCGAAGCCGGCAAGCAGGCGGACCTTCGCCGAAACGCCGGCATCGGTCTGCTTCGTCACCTTGGCATAGTCGTCGAGGAAGCCGAGCAGCGCATACGACAGCGTCACGAACAGCGTGACCCAGATGTAGGGGTTTTTCAGGTCAGCCCAGAGCAGCGTCCCGGCGAGCAGGCCGAGCCAGATGAGGAAACCGCCCATGGTCGGCGTGCCGCGCTTTTCCAGCTGCTGCTGGAGCGAGAGGTCACGGATCGGTTGGCCCTTGCCCTGGCGGGCGCGCAGGAAGTTGATGATGCCGTCGCCGAAGATCACGGTCACGAGGAACGCGGTCACCACCGCCGCCCCCGAACGGAAGGTTATGTAGTTGAGAAGATTCAGGATACCGCGATCGGCGGCGAACCATTCGTACAGCATCAACTGACCCCTGCAGCGCCCTCGGCGCCGCCAACCATCTTGCCCATATTTGCCGCCGCACTCCATTGGCGCAGGCGGTCTGCGAGTCGGCCCATCCCGGACGCATTCGACCCTTTGATCAAGAGCACGTCGCCATCACGAAGTGCATTTTCCAGTGCATGAAACAGTTCGTCCGCCTTGGGCGCCCACACCTTCTGCAGCTCCGGCGGAAGCGCCTCGGCAAGGTGAGTCATTTTGTCTCCCGCAAGGAAGACTCCGGCCGCCCCGGTCTCGGTGACAGGGCCCGCGAGTCCGGCATGCTCCGCATCCGACCTATCGCCGATTTCCAGCATCTCGCCGAGCGCGACCAGGCGCCGTCCGGCACCGCGTTGTTTCAATGAGGAAAGCGCCGCACGCATCGAGGCGGGATTCGCATTGTAGGCATCGTCGATCAGCGTGATCGCACCGCCACCCGGCAGCGACAGCGGCTCGGCGGTGCCACGGCCCGGCGGTGGGGCATAGCCCGACAGCGCCTCGGCACAGTCGGTCACCGAAGCCCCGGTCTGCGAGGCCGCAAGCAACGCCGCCGCCACATTCAGCGCCCAGTGCTCGCCGACTGCGTTCAGCGTCACCAGAACCGGCTTGCCGACCACATCGACCTGAATGCGGCTCGCCACACCATCGGTCTCATAGCCGACGACACGGGCCGTCGCATCGTGCGCGCGGCCGAAGGATTCGAGATTGCCTGTCGGACACATGTCCCGCGCCCGGCCCGCCAGGTAGTCGAGGAACTGGTCATCGGCCGGCAGGATGAACGTGCCGCCCGCCTCAAGGCCCGCAAAGATATCGGCTTTTTCCCGCGCGACAGCTTCGAGGCTGCCGAGGCCTTCAAGGTGCGCCCCTGCGATACAGGTGATCATGCCCGTGTGCGGACGAACCATGTGACTGCGCGGGGCGATCTCGCCGGGCGTCGACATGCCGATCTCGAAGACGGCCCGTTCCGTCTCTTCCGGCATCCGCGCCAGCGTCAGCGGCACGCCCCAGTGATTGTTGAAGCTCTTCTGGCTCCAGTGCGCCGGGCCGAGCGCACGGTAGATGCGCGCCAGCATTTCCTTGACGCTGGTCTTGCCAGCCGAGCCGGTGATTGCCGTGCGATGCGCACCGCAGCGGGCGCGGGCTGCGATGCCAAGCTGTTCGAGCGCGGTCAGCGTGTCATCGGCGATGACCTGGGGGCCATCCCCCTTGCGGCGGGAGACGAGCGCGCCAGCCGCTCCGGCAGCAAAGGCCGCCTCGACGAAGTCATGACCGTCGCGCTGGTCCTGGAGCGCAACGAACAGGTCACCCGGCTGCAGCGAGCGCGTGTCGATCGACACGGTCCCCGTCACCGTGAACGGCGCCGTCGCGACACCGCCGGTGGCAAGGGTAATGTCGTCGGAGGTCCAGAGCGGTTTCGTCATGCACGCTCCGCTTCCAGCGCGGCGCGCGCAGTATCCTGGTCGGAGAAGGGATGAACCTCCTTGCCGATGATCTGCCCGGTCTCGTGCCCCTTGCCGGCGATGACCAGCGTATCGCCCGCTTCAGTTCCGCGATGACGGTGCGGATCGCCTCGCCCCGGTCGCCGATCTCGCGGGCATCCGGACAGCCAACCATGACCTGCTTGCGGATCTCGGCGGCGTCTTCCGTGCGCGGATTGTCATCCGTCACGATCACTTCATCGGCCTGCCGGGCGGCAATCTCACCCATCAGCGGACGCTTGCGGGCATCCCGGTCTCCGCCGCAGCCAAAGATCACCTTCAGCTGGCCGGCCGTGTGCGGGCGCACGGCGCGCAGCAGCACGTCGAGCCCGTCCGGCGTGTGGGCATAGTCCACGAAAATGGCAGCGCCGGTCGCGGTCTTGCCGACATATTCCATCCGGCCCTTCACAGGCTCGAGATGAGTCAGGCCTTCGGACACCTGTTCGAAGCTCATGCCCAGCGACAGGCAGATCGCGGCCGCAGCGAGCGCGTTCAGCGCCTGGAACTCACCGATCAGCGGCAGTTCCAGCGGCTTCTGCTCCACGTCGCGCCAGAACAGGTGCAGCACCTGCCCCGTCGCCCGCGGCATGATCTCGTCGATCCAGAGATCTTCCCCGCGCCAGCCAAAGGAGACGATCGGCATCTGCTTGCCGAGGGCGGCCGCCTCGAAATCGTTGCACTGGTCGCTGTCGGCATTGACGATGGCGGGCATGCCCGGCCGGCCAAGATCGCGGAACAGGCGGAGCTTCGCGGAGAGGTATTCCTCCATCGTCGCGTGGTAATCGAGATGGTCCTGCGTGAAGTTCAGGAAGGCGACGGCCGAGAGGTCCACACCGTCGAGCCGGTGCTGTTCGAGGCCATGGCTGGAGGCTTCCATCGCGCAATGGGTCACGCCCTGGCGGGCAAGTTCCGCGAGCGTCTCATGGATGGTCACCGGGTCCGGCGTCGTGTGGCCGACATCGATCCGCCCGTTCGGGCCGATGGCGCCAAGCGTCCCCATCGATGCGGACGTGTAGCCTGCCCGCGCCCAGATCTGGCGGCAGAAATCCACGGTCGAGGATTTGCCGTTGGTACCGGTGATGGCCACAACGGTCCCTGGTTGGGAATTGTAGAAATGCTTGGCGGCAAGCGCGAGCGCCTTGCGTGGCTCATCGGCAACCACGTGCGGAACGCTGACGTCCTTGACGTCCGCATCCGACAGGATGGCAGCGGCGCCCTTTGCAATCGCATCCTCGATGAACCGGCTGCCATCCGTCACCGTCCCCTTGAGGGCGGCGAACAGGTAGCCCGGCTTCACCTTGCGGCTGTCGGCCGTCATCCCGGTGATGACGGTCTCGCCTTGGTCAGCTTCAGGAAACAGGTCTTTCAGTTTGCAGGTCACAGCGCGGTCCTCTCCTCCGAACGGGCGCGGTACGCGTCTCCTGCAGGGCGGAAATCGTCAAAGCGTGGGGCGATGCCGAGCAGCGGCGCGACACGTTCTATGATGCGACCTGCGGTCGGCGCCGCATTCTGGGAGGCAACAGAACCTCCCGGCCCTGCTTTGGGATCATCCAG
Source organism: Hyphomonas sp. (assembly GCA_041398365.1). Taxonomy (GTDB): domain Bacteria; phylum Pseudomonadota; class Alphaproteobacteria; order Caulobacterales; family Hyphomonadaceae; genus Hyphomonas. The sequence continues at coordinate 405,635 of JAWKUV010000001.1, forward strand.
TGTCACAATCATGGCATACTGCGGGCTGTCATAGGGAAAAATCGCTGCGAAGCTGGAGATGTTGCGGCCGTCATCGTAGCCGCCCGGCACCGGCTTCTCCGCCGTGCCCGTTTTGCCCGCCACGCGATAGCCCGCGACCTCGGCATTCTTCCCCGTCCCGTTCAGCACCGCTTCACGCATCATCGCATTGACCATTTCGGCCGTGATCGCGGACATGACCCGCACAGGCTCCGGCTTGCGGGTCTCGTCCACGATCAGCGTCGGCGGCACCCGTTCGCCGCCATTCGCAAAGGCCGAGAAGGCTGACAGGAAGGCGATCGGCGACACCGCGACCCCGTGGCCATAGGCCATGGTCGCGGCGGTGAGCTCGTCCATCTGTTCCGGCAGGATCGGCGCAGCGCTGCCGGCAAGTTCCACCGGCGCCTTCTCAAGCAGGCCGGCGACTTCGAGGAAGGCCTTCTGCCGGCGCGGCCCGAGCTTTTCGTTGATCCGCACGGTGCCGATGTTCGAGCTTTCGGCGAGGATCTTGGTCACGCTTGCCGTCGCCCCGATCGGGTGCAGGTCCGAGATCGTGTAGCCCTTCATCTCGATGGGATCGCGCACGTCGAACATATCGCCCGGCCGGATCGCACCGGCTTCCAGAGCGGCCGCAACGGTCAGCGGCTTGAACACCGAGCCGAGCTCATAGACAGCACCCGTCGCGCGGTTGAGGCGCGAAGGATCGCTCATCGGCGTGTCGGACGAGCGGTTCGGATTGAAAGGCGGCCAGCTCGCCATGGCGCGGATTTCGCCGGTGCGGGCCTCCATCAGGATCACCGCCCCGCCCTCAAACCCGTCTTCCGCCGCCGACGCAGCAAGCTCGGCCTCGATGGCTGCCTGCACGCCATTGTCGATGGTGAGGCGAAGGGGTTCTCCGCCAGCGGCCAGGCGCGCGTCCTGGCTATATTCGATGCCGCCGGCGCCCTTGCCGTCGACATTGACGAAGCCGAGCAGCTGCCCGGCCAGCGTGCCGCGCGGATAGGCCCGGCTGGTTTCTTCCTCGAACCGCAGGCCCTCAAGCCCGAGATCGAACACGGTCTGGCGCTGGCGCGGGGTGAGGCCGCGCTTCACCCAGACGAACTGGCGCGTCTGGTCCGACAGGCGCGTGGTCATGTCCTCGACATCGATATCCGGCAGCACGCCGGACAGCCGCGTCGCAACCTCGCGCGCATCCCAGATCTGCTTCGGATTCGCCACAAGCGAATAGACCGACACCGAAGTCGCGAGCTGCTCGCCATTCCGGTCAACAATATCGGCGCGCACAACAGCAGCACCGGTTTTTGATGCCAGCCCGCCGGACTTCCCTTCCGAGGTTGACAGCGCGAGATAGCCGGCCTTGCCCGCCAGCACCACGAACAGGGCGCTGAGGCCGAGGCCGACCAGCCGGGTCCGGTGGCGCGAGGCTTCCGTCATTCAGGCGCCTCCTGGCCCGAATCGGTCTTCGCCGGATCGGCCGGCACGCCGACAAGCGCATCGAGATCACGCTCGCTAGCCATCTGTTCGGGACGCGGCGGCGCCATGCCCAGCTCGTTGCGGGCGTATTCCTCGATCCATTCGCGGCGGCTCATGTGAGACAGCTCTGTCTCGAGCAGGGCCTTCTCGTGATTGGCCTCTTCGATCTGGGCCTCGACGGCCATCAGTTCGGCGGCCGTGTCCTTGGCGCCATATTTCGCCCGGTAGAGGCTGAAGACGAGAAGGCCAACGATAACAAGGCCCAGAATGAATGCACGGCGGCTCATGACGCATCCTCCAGTCTCGACAGCGGCGGCAGGTTCATGCCGTCATCCGCGTCCTCATTGATGGCAGGCGCCTCGGTCCGGACGGCAGCCCGCAATTTCGCAGATCGTGCACGCGGATTGCCTTCCACTTCCTTATCCTGTGGCAGCACGGCCTTGGACGGCTGCAGGTCAAAGGTCGATGCCGGGCCCTTGGCCATCAGCGGCATATGACGCGATCCGCCCGCATTCTTGCCGGACCGGTCTCGCAGCCATTGCTTCACCATCCGGTCTTCCAGCGAATGGAAGGTCACGACCACCAGCCGGCCGCCTGGCTTCAGGAGGCGCTCGGCGGCGACCAGCGCGCGGGCCAGCTCACCCAACTCGTCGTTCACGTACATGCGGATCGCCTGGAAGCTCAGCGTCGCCGGATGGATGCGCGAGCCCTTGCGGCCGCCGACCGCCGTTTCGATCGTCTCGGCAAGGTCCAGCGTCGTCTCAAACGGGCGCTCCTTGCGCCGCTGCACGATCTGACGAGCAATCCGGCGCGCCTGCTTCTCCTCGCCGAGGCGGAAGATGACGTTCGCGAGGTCGCCTTCCGGCATCAGGTTCACGACATCCGCCGCGGTCGGCCCGGCCGCGCCCATGCGCATGTCCAGCGGGCCATCCTTGTTGAACGAAAAACCGCGATGTCCCTCGTCGATCTGGAAGCTCGACACGCCGATATCCAGCACGACGCCATCGACCTGATTGCAGCCGGTTGCCCGGACCAGCGTGTCCATTTCGCCGAACCGGCCGAGCAGGGGCGTTACGCGGTCAGTCTGGGCTGCCAGTTCCTCGGCCCGCACGATCGCATCAAGATCACGGTCGATGGCATAGACCGAGCAATTCGCTGCCATCAGGATTGCCCGTGTATAGCCGCCGCCGCCAAACGTTCCGTCCACGATGACATCGCCATCCTTCGGCGCGAGCCATTCGAGCACTTCGTCCATCATGACGGGCTTGTGGCCAGCCGGGGCGGGGGAGGTCAGGGGCTTGGTCGCCATCATCCTTCCCCTCCCTCGACCAGTTTGAGGCCCGGAAAATGGCCGAGTTCCTGCTGGCGCAGCACCTCATTGTAAGCCTGGCCCAGCGCTTCCAGCGCCTCCGGTTGCGCCGCGGCTTCCGCCATGGCGGCGTTGAACGCCTCGTGCTTTTCCGGGTTCCAGATCTGGAAACTGTCGATATTGCCGGCAAACTTGATCCGGTCGGTTAGGCCCGCCGCCTTGCAGAGATCCTCTGGCAGCCGGATTCGGCCCGTATCGTCCATCTTGAGATCGGCCGCCCCAGCGATGATCCGGTTCACAAGCGCCTTGCGGACGGCGGACTGCGGGGCGAGCCGGGTCAGGGTGGCGCGGTACATGGCCATCAGGGCCTCTCCGCCGCCCTCCAGGCATCCCGAACCATCGAGCGCCGGCCACAGGAATACCCGGGTGCCGCCACCAAGCGCCGCGCGGAAGGGTGCGGGGATAGACACCCGCCCTTTCGCATCAATAGCGCTTTCATAGGTGGATATGAACACCCGCCAGCCCGTTCTTGCTTTGCCTAAACCCCGCATGGGTAAACCATGTCTTAATTTGGAGTATCATGGGCAGCCGTGGGCCTCAATGGGCGGGACACGGGAATCGAAATATCCACAACAGCATCGGACCAGAACAGGGCATGGACGAGTCGGGAACAAAGCGGAACGATCCCATGGGCGCGCATGGGCGGCGCGCTAATTTCCTTTTTGAATCAGTTCGCTGTGAAACAGAAGCCGGCCATCCACAGGGAGATGAAAGGTTACTGACTTTTTAACATCACAAGCCCGCGAATTGCGCAGTCCGCGAAGACCAGCTGCCGCTTCGCCGGGCTTTCACTTCCGATTTCACCGGCATTACTTTGAAACGCACCAGGCAAATCACCCTCGCGCACCTGCCCTGATGGGCCGGACAAGCGTCTGGACCCGCTGGCGCGGGTCCATTCACAATGCAGATTGGGGAGATAGGCCCGACAAGCCTTCAGGCTTGGGAGGGGGACGGTGCCGTACGTCCAGATGGGTGGCGGACGTATTTTCCGGCCTGCCGGGCCATTTTCACCATCCGGATCGAGGGTCTTGGGTGGGGAGTTGGGAATCCCGACCCGGGCGGTTCATTAGGACTACGTTTAAACCCCGCATTGCGTTCCAATATTTCTTTGGCATCCGTCAGTTTCAGCAGACGCGGGTGCGACAAAAAGAAATTTTGATGCATTTTCAAATAAGTATAGATTTCACCTATGATTATACCAACCCTCCGGCAGCTGCAGTTTCTGGTCGCCCTTGGCGAAACCGGCTCGTTCTCGCGCGCCGCGGAGGCCTGTCATGTTACCCAGCCCACCCTGTCGGCCGGGATCCGGGAACTTGAAGACCTCCTGGGCGTGAAACTCGCCGACCGGGAAGCCCGCGGCGCCAGCCTTACCCATGCGGGCAAGATCGCCCTCGCCCGCGCCTCCGCCCTGCTGAATGACGCCCATGCCCTCGTCCAGTCCGTTCAGAGTGCCGGCGCTCTCCTGACCGGCCCCTTCCATCTTGGCGCCATCCCGACCATTGCCCCCTTCGTTCTGCCCCAGACCGTCCGGGCTCTGAACGCAGCCTATCCGGACCTCAAGCTGTACCTGCACGAAGAAAAGACCGGCCGCCTGATCGACCAGTTGCGGACCCGGACGCTGGACGCCGCCCTCATCGCCCTGCCCTGGGATGCACCGGGCATCGAGACGATCACGCTCCTGGACGATGAATTCCTCTTTGCCGCCCCGCCCACGCATCCGCTTGCGCGCAAGAACGGCCTGGCGCCAGAGGACCTCGCCGACGAGAACCTGCTCCTGCTGGAAGACGGGCACTGCCTGCGCGACCATGCACTCTCGATCTGCCGCATGCGGACGGGCGCCTCGAAGGACCAGGTCGCCGCCACCTCGCTCGGCACGCTGGTCAACATGATCGCCGGTGGCCTCGGCGTGTCACTGCTGCCGAAGCTCGCGGTGGACCATGGCCTAAACCTTGGCAGCGACGTCGCCGTGCGCGAATTCGTCCGGCCGGTAATCGGCCGCCAGATCGGAATCGCCTGGCGCTCCGGCAGCCCGCGCGAGGCCGATGCCCGCAAGATCGCCGAAATGATCCGGGAACAGCTGGCGACGCCTTCTGCTGAAATTTCGCGGTAGGCCGCTGGCACCGTCAAATTCCGCTACACGGACCGACGCATCCGGGTTAGTGCGTTTGCGACCCTCACATTGAGTCCGCATGTTCCCGAAAATGCCGCCCGGCCCGTTCCTTTCCTGCAGGCTCGCCGCATGCGCCTGAATGATGCCTGGCGCGCCTCGCTCGCCGCCGGCGCGGTCAACCTCGTGCTCGGGGCAAACCTGCCCTACCTGCCGGTCTGGATGGAGAAGGCCGGGGGCATGTCCGGCGCCGAAATCGCCGGAGCCGGCACGCTCGCCGCCTTGATCCGCATTGTTGCCGGACCTCTGGCGGCCGGTCGGGCGCAGTCGCACGGCCTGCGCGCAACGCTCGCCGGCACGATGGCCGTCTGCCTTGCCGGCTACACCCTCCTCTTCCCCAGCCTGCCGCATGCAGCTGCCTTCGTGATCTGCGTCACGATCTACAGCGCGAACAATGTCGCCGGTCCCCTGTTCGAAGCGGTCCTCACCTATGGCACGCGCAATGCGAAGCCGGACTACGGGCAGGGCCGGGCCATCGCCTCCCTCGCCTTCGTCGTCGCAAACCTTGCGGGTGGTGCCATCCTCTCCGCCTTCGGCCCGGACGGTGTGCTCACCTACCTCGCCGCCGCTGCCTTCCTCGCGACACTTGCGCCCCTGTTCACACGGCAAGGCGCCCGGCAGGCCCTGCCAAAACGAACAATCCTCAGCACGTTCCGGGAAGGCTTCTCGCTCTACCAGATTCCGTCGGTCTTCGCCTTCATTCTCGCGGCAGCCCTCATCCAGGCGAGCCACGGGGCCTATTACGCCTTTTCCTCCGTGATCTGGGTATCGCAGGGGATTTCCGGCTCGGGCGTCGGCGCGCTGTGGGCCATCGGCGTCATGACGGAAATCTGTCTCCTCATCCTCTCCTCACGCCTCCTGCGTGGGGTGGGACCTGTGACGTTGCTCTGGCTCGGCGGTCTCGGCGCGATGCTGCGCTGGACAGCAGCGGGCTTTGCCCTACCGGTCTACGCCGCCGCCCTGTTCCAGACTCTGCACGCAGCGTCCTTCGCGCTCACCCATCTCGGCACGATGCGCTTCCTGCAGCAGGCCCTGCCGGACGAACGCTTGCCACTCTCCTATGCGGTCAATGGCGCGCTGGTTTTCGGCCCGATCCTCGCCCTGACAAGTTTCCTGTCAGGCGTCGGCTATGACGCCCTCGCTCCTGGCGGCGTGGCGGCGCAATCGCGCATTTACTGGATGATGGTCATCTCGGCTGCTGCCGGACTTGCCGTCGCTGCCGTGACGCGCCCCTCCCCGGACAAGGCTGCCACCACGCACTGAACCTCTTTTCGTAAAATGCGCTTGACCACCTAAATATATAACTTGTTATATATCATGATAACCAATGGAGCCTGTCATGCCGCGCGATGTTCTCGCTGAAATGGGTCACCTCGCACTGGGGAGCCGGCTGAAACGCCTGGCCGAGCGGATGCAGGCAGATGCGACCCGCGTCTTTGCCGAACGGGGCCTGCCGATCCAGGGCACGCATTTCCCACTGCTCGCCGCCCTCGCCACCTATGGCCCGCTCAGCGTCAGTGAAGCCGTCGAGGCGGTCGGCATCAGCCAGCCCGCCGTCACCCGGATCCACAATGCGCTCCGGAAACTCGGCCTGACGACGGTCGCCCCGGTCAAAGGCGACAACCGCCAGAAGCAGATCCGCCTCACGCCCGAGGGCGAAGCCATGCTGGCGGAGCTGAAACGGGATCTCTGGCCGCATGTGCGCCGCGCCGCGCAGGCGCTGAGCGAGGGCACGGTCGGAGACTTCCTCAGCCAGATCGCGCAGGTCGAGGAGGCGCTGCAATCCCGCTCGCTCTATGACCGGATCTGCGACGAAGCCACCGCGGCGTCCGGCGCGCGCGCCCTGCGCCTCGTTGAGTATGACGACCGACTCGCCCCGGAGTTCGACGCCATCACCCGCGAATGGGTCGAGGACATGTTCCGCCTGGAGGAAAAGGACATCGAGATCATCGAACACCCGCGCGAGATGATCATCGACCGGGGCGGCGTCATCCTGTTCGTCGAAGCCGAAGGCCTCGGCATTATCGGCACTTGCGCCCTGATGCCCGTGGATGGCGACTCGTTCGAACTGACCAAGATGGGGGTCCGGGCCAGTGCACGCGGCCTGAAAGCCGGTGATTTCCTGCTGCGACGGACGATCGAACGCGCCCGGCAACTGCCCATAGGCAGCCTGTTCCTGCTGACCAACAGCAAGTGCGAGGCCGCGATCCACCTCTACGAAAAGTCAGGCTTCATCCATGACGCAGACATCATGGAGCGGTACGGCAAGCGGTATGCCCGCTGCAATGTCGCCATGTCCTATGATCTGACGAGGCCGCCTCAGGGTTGAGACGGCCTCGAAAAATCAGCTCGCCTCGCGCTCCCGCACGTCGAGATCGTATTCGCGCACCTTGCGGTAAAGCGTCGAGCGACCGATACCGAGCCGGCGGGAAACCTCGCTCATATGGCCCTGATAATAATCGATCGCATACTGAAGGATGTCGCGTTCGATATCCTGCAGGGGGCGCAGCTCGCCATCGGTATCCATGATCGCAACCGGTCCTTCGCCGGCACCCTGATCGTTGGCCGAGGCCGGAGCGAGGGGAACCGTGTTGGCGGCTGGCGGCTTCGGCAGGGCCGCAAGGTCCGGCATCTGGCCGGAAATCTGCGGGAAATCCTGCGGGCGCAGCACATCGCCCTCGCAAAGCACAACGGCGCGGAAGACGGCATTCTCCAGCTGGCGGACGTTACCCGGCCAGTCGAAGGCGTAGAGCATCTTCATCGTGTCATCGGCAACACCGGTCACTTTCGAGCCTTCGCTTGCATTGAAGCGCTGCACGAAATGTTCGACCAGGGCCGGAATGTCGTCGCGGCGCTCGCGCAGGCTCGGCATGTCGATCGGGAACACGTTGAGGCGGTAGAACAGGTCTTCGCGGAATGTGCCTTCCGCAACCTGCTGGGCGAGGTCGCGGTTGGTGGCCGAGATGATACGCACGTCCACCTTGGTCGGGCGGCGTGAGCCAACAGCATCCACTTCGCCTTCCTGGAGCGCGCGGAGCAGCTTCACCTGCGCGTCGAGCGGCAATTCGCCCACCTCGTCGAGGAACAGCGTACCGCCGTCGGCCTCGGCAAACTTGCCGAGCGACTTGGTCACCGCGCCGGTAAAGGCGCCCTTCTCGTGGCCGAACAGGATCGACTCGACAAGGTTCTCCGGGATGGCGCCGCAGTTCACCGTCACGAACGGCTTGCCGACGCGGGCCGAGGCACCCTGGATGCAGCGGGCAACGACTTCCTTACCCACACCGCTTTCGCCGAGGATGAGAACCGGAATGTCGGAGGCCGCGGCGCGTTCGGCCAGACGGATCACCTGGCGCATCGGCGCCGCCGAGGCGATCATGTCGTCAAAGGCCATGCCGCCTTCAGCTTTGCGGGCAAGGCGTTTTACTTCACCGGTCAGCGACTGCATCTTCAGCGCGTTCCGGATGCTGACGACCACACGCTCCGGATTGGCGGGCTTCACGATGAAGTCCACGGCACCGCCGCGCATGGATTGCACGATCGTGTCGATCCCACTGGTCGCGGTCAGCATGATCACCGGCAGGTCCGGCCGTTTTGCGGCAAGACGCTCCAGCGTTTCCATCCCTGAAAGGCCCGGCATGGTCAGGTCCAGGAGGACGACGTCGATGCCATCCTTCGGGTCCGCCGCAAGCGCAATGCCTGCCTCACCGTCCGGGGCGGTCCGGCAGGCGAAGCCCGCTTTCTCCACCGCGGCCTGCAGCAGGCGGCGTTGCGTCGGATCGTCATCGATAACGAGGACCGTCTTTGCCATGTCTTCTATCACCCTGTTGATCGCCCTACGGATCTTTGCCCGTTTGGCCATGTCGTTTGCTCAATACGGCACACGAGACGTGCCACATCGCTACGGCCCGTTCTGACACAAGGGGATGGAAGTACGGTTGAAGGAATAGATGAAATTTTCCGGACCTGGATCGAAAGTCGCCCCGCCGGTCCGGGCGCTTAAGAAATTATACTCAGGTTCGCCCTTATGTTTTTCGCCGCGCAGGAAGTGCACACACGCGGATCGTTGGACACGGTCCCGTTCAAGGTTGGCACTCGTGGCAAATTCCAGGAAATTTTCTGCGGCCTGCAAGGGATCCGCTGTGTATCCGGCAGGCCACCCGGCTGGACCGGTCCGGCGGCTCAGCGCGGATACTCGTTCCTGCACGTCGGGATGGGAATTCCGGCATTCGCACCGCCGCCTTTCCGAAACGGCTGACGCGTCATTTCTGCCGGTGCGGCGCTTCAACACTGTCGAACCCACTGAAAAATGCAACCAAAGAAGCATTACTCGGTGACCGCGGAGCCTGTCCGGCGCGGCTTGCTGCAATGTGGTGCTTTTGCTACAGAATCAAACTAATCGCATGGCTTGTGTCATAAGTTTTTATCGCAGAAGGAGAAGGCCCTCAGGTCTGTTCGGCGAGATATCGCACAGAATTCATTTGCGGCCGCAACTCTGGCTGGTATTGAGAGGGTCGGATTTGCCCTCAAGTGGGGATGGAAAATGGCAGGTCCGGGATACGCTTGCATGAAAGATGAGACGAAACAGCCAGGGCTGCCGCGGGAGCCCCATGGGGTGCACCTCGATGGTGCATCGCGGGCATTGAGCATGGCCCTTCAGAAGACCTTCGAAGCACTTCTTCAAGAACCGGTTCCAGAGAAGTTTAATGAACTGATCGCCCGCATTCGTGCCGAGGAGTTGCGCAAGGCGGCTGAAAGCGGAAGCGAGGAAGAGTAAGCGTCCCGAATTGAGCTTTTGTGTCATCGACCGGCAAGCCCAAGATCGAGGTCACCGGGTCGAAGGTGAAGACGACGGCCGCCTCGACGCTCAAGACCAAACAGGGCCCAGTCTCCGAGAACGACCCCGACGAGGACTAATTCCTACTGCCGCGCCGGGTCAGAGCCCGGCAGTCGCCACCAGCCAGTCCAGATGCGGCGCGAGGTCGAATCCCTCCGCCGCGATCCAGGCCGGATTGTAGTAGGTATCGAGATACCGCTCGCCGCTGTCGCAGATCAGAGTCGCGACCGACCCGGCCTGCCCGGCCGCGCGCATCTCCACCATCAGCTGCAGTGCCGCCCAGACATTCGTACCTGTCGATCCGCCGCACCGCCGGCCCAGCACGCGCTCCAGCCAGTGGGCCGCCGCGATCGAGGCCGCATCCGGCACCTGCATCATCCGGTCGATCACACGCGGTTGGAACGAAGCCTCCACGCGCGGGCGTCCGATCCCCTCGATCCGTGACTTTGTCTGGATACGGAGTGACGGGTCGCCCGTCCGGTAATGGTCATAGAAGACGGAATTCTCCGGATCGGCCACGCAGAGCTGCGTCTTCGCGGCAAGGTCGCAGCGATAGCGGATATACCGCCCGATCGTCGCCGACGTGCCGCCCGTGCCCGCGCTCATCACCACCCAGTCCGGCACCCGGTGCTCCTCCAGCGCCATCTGCGCGAACAGGCTGTCGGCAATCGAGTTGTTTCCACGCCAGTCGGTTACTCGTTCGGCATAGGTGAACTGGTCCATGAAATGGCCGCCCTGCTCGCGGGCGATCCGTTCGGCCTCGGTATAGATCTCACCGGGCGGCACTTCGTGCGTTTCGCCGCCATAGAAGGTGATCTTCTCGATCTTGCTGCAGGCCGTACCCTTCGGCATCACGGCGATGAAGCGCAGGCCCAGCAGCCGCGCGAAATAGGCTTCCGACACGGCCGTCGACCCGGAGGAGCATTCGACGATCACCGTATCCGGCCCGATATGGCCGTTGCAGAGGCCATAGAGATAGAGCGAGCGCGCCAGCCGGTGCTTCAGGCTGCCGGACGGATGGATCGACTCGTCCTTCAGGTAGAGCGTCTGGTCCAGGAAACCCGGCAGGTCCACCTTGATCAGGTGCGTGTCTGCCGAGCGGTTGAAGTCCGCATTGATCTTCTGGACCGCCTCGCGCACCCAGGCGCGGTCTGCCAGCGCCACCGTACAACAGCCTTCCGCCATGCATGCCTCCGCAGCTTGAATCGTCCTGTCCCTCAATGCGCCAGAAGGACCAGCGCGACAACACCGGCTGCCACAAGCAGCACACCTGCAATCTCGCGCGCCGTCACTTTCTCACGGAAGAACAGGATCGACGCAGTGAGCGTGAAGATCACCTCCACCTGCCCCAGCGCCCGCACATGCGCCGCATTTTCCAGCGTGAAAGCGGTGAACCAGCAGAAAGACCCCAGCATGCCACTGAGGCCCACCAGTGCCGCCGTCCGCCAGGCCGCCATGAGCCGGGCCACCTGCCCCCGCTCCCGCCAGGCAAGCCAGCCGAGGATGGCACAGGCCTGAAACGTGGTGACAAAGGCCAGCGTCGCTGACGCGCGCAGGATCACCGCCCCTTCAGGCAGGGAGAGCGACGCGCCGCGATAGGCAACGGCGGAAAGTCCGAAAAATCCGCCTGAAAGCACCCCGATCCAGACCTTGCTATCCAGCGTCCAGCGCCCGGCCACCCCTCGTCCGGGCACGGAGACCAGCACGACCCCAACCAGGCTGATCAGGATCGCCACAACCGCGCCCAGTGTCAGCGTATCGCCCAGCAGCACGATGCCGAACACCGCCGTCTGCAAGGGCTCGGTCTTGGTGAAGGCCGTCGCCACCGCAAAGTTCGTGTGGGAAAACAGGCTGATCAGCAGCCCTGTGCCGAGAATCTGCGCCAGCCCTCCGGCCATGCCATAGGCGAAGAAAGCGCCGGGCGGGGCGCCGACACCCTCCCTCGTCAAGCCAGACAGCCCCGCGAACAGCAATACGGCGAGCGGCGCGGCAAAGACGAAACGGCTGGCCGTTGCGCCCCATGTGCTGAGCCGGCCCTTCAGTGATTTCTGCAGCATGTTGCGCAGGTTCTGCAGGAACGCGCCTGCAATCGTCACCGGTATCCAGAGCGCCATCACGGCCACCTGTTTCGTGCACAGCCCGGCACACCCGCGCTCAGACGCGGGCGGCCACGGCCATCATGTTTCAGAGGAAAATCAGGCGGCGGCCTGACGCTTCGCCTTGCGGGTCTCGAGCTTGTTGACCGCGTGGAGATAAGCTTTCGCGCTTGCCACCAGCGTGTCCGGGTCAGAGGCCCGGCCCGTCGCCATGAAGCCATCGGCATCGTTCAGGCGCACCGACACGGTCGCCTGCGCATCCGTCCCGCCGGTCACGGCATGCACCTGGTAGAGGTCCAGCCGGCCCGTATGCGGGATCAGCGACTTGATCGCGTTGAACACCGCATCCACCGGACCGTTGCCGCGGGCGATGGCGAATTTCTCCTCGCCATTCAGCATGAGGTCGATCTCGGCCGTCTGCGGGCCTTCGGTACCGGCCACGACGCGCAGGCGCTTGAACATCGCGCGCTCGCCCTCTTCCGCCAGCTGATCGTCCACCAGCGCGACGATGTCGTCGTCGAACACGTGCTTCTTCTTGTCGGCCAGTGCCTTGAAGCGCTTGAAGGCATCGTTCAGCGCATCCTGCTCCAGCGCGTAGCCGAGCGATTCCAGCTTGTCGCGGAAGGCATGGCGTCCGGACAGTTTGCCCATGACCAGCGAGGTCTTGGCGACGCCGACATCTTCCGGCTTCATGATTTCGTAGGTCTCGGCATTCTTCAGCATGCCGTCCTGGTGGATGCCGCTTTCATGCGCGAAGGCGTTCTTGCCGACGATGGCCTTGTTGTACTGGACCGGGAAGCCCGTGATCCGGCTCACCATGGCCGAGGCGCGCGAGAGGTATTCGCTCTTCACGTTCGTCTCGTAGGGCAGCGAGTCCTGACGTACGCGCAGCGCCATTACGACCTCTTCCAGCGCCGCATTGCCGGCGCGCTCACCAAGCCCGTTGATCGCGCATTCCACCTGGCGCGCGCCATTGGCGACGGCGCTGATGGAGTTGGCAACCGCGAGGCCGAGATCGTTATGGCAATGCGCCGACCAGATCACCTTATCGGAATTGGCGACATTCTCGATCAGGCGCTTGAACAGGGCGCCGTATTCGTCCGGGTGCGAATAGCCGACCGTGTCCGGGATATTGATCGTCGTCGCGCCGCTGCGGATGGCGAGGTCGATGCACTGGCACAGGAAATCAAATTCGGTGCGCGTCGCATCCTCGGCGCTCCACTCGACATCCTCGACCAGGTTGCGGGCCTGCGAGACCGACCGGCCGACGGCTTCCAGCACGGCGTTCGGGCCCATCTGCAGCTTGTGCTTCATGTGCACGGGGCTGGTGGAAATGAAGGTGTGGATGCGTGGGCGCGCGGCATTGCGCACGGCGGCGGCGCAGCGCTCGATATCGTTCGGGGTCGAACGGGCAAGGCCGCAGATGATGGCGTTCTTGGACTGTTTCGCGATCTGGCTGACGGCGGCGAAGTCGCCTTCGGAGGAGGCCGGGAAACCGGCTTCGATCACGTCGACGCCCATTTCTTCCATCAGGGCGGCGAGTTCGATCTTCTCGCCATGGGTCATGGAGGCGCCGGGCGATTGCTCGCCGTCACGCAAGGTGGTGTCGAAAATGCGGATCTGGTTCGTGTGGGTCATGGCAGGCTGCCTGGAATCTGGGGGAATTTCGGAAAGGGCTGGCTTGTTTTCCCCTGACCGCGCGCCTGCCCCCGGACTTAGAACGGAGCAGCCGGCACCGGCCAGGGGCCGGTAAGAAGCAGAAGTAGGGGCAAATTCTTGCGCATGGCGGGTTTATTCCGGCAGATCGGCTGAATTGTCAACCGCGTCAGCACCGATCAGCGAAACAGATTGCCTCGATTTTTCGTTACGGCGGCGCAACCACAAGGCGATCACGGCATAGACGCCAATCGACGCCACGGCGGCAAGCACAGCTGTAAAGACGTTGCCCTGCAGCGCGGCCAGCAGGCTGCGGCCGGCAAAGGCGATCAGCACGATCTTCGGCAATGTGCCCACCGCCATGCCCGCCATGTACGGCCAGAAGCCCGCGCGGCTGACCCCGAACGCCATGTTGACCAGCAGGAACGGGCCGGTCGGCACATTGCGCACCACGGCGCTGGCCACGAACGCATTGCGGCCGATGAAACCGGCGATCCGGTTGGCGGACTTGCCGGCATAACGCCGGAAGGCCTCCTCGCCGGTCAGGCGGCCGACATAGAAGGTCATGGCGCCGGAGATCAGCGTCGCGATCCAGGAATAGGTCGCCCCTGCCCACGGCCCGAAGACAGCCACCGCCGCCGCGATCAGAGCGAACTGGGGCATACCGAAAAAGGCAGAGACGCAGAACACGAGCACCAGCGCTGGCAGGCCCCAGGGACTGTCCGCCATACCGTCCATCCAGGCCGTCATGGTCTCGCCGCTGGGCAGGATTCCCAGCTTGCCGAGCGCGAAGACCACAAGCACCACAGCCAGCAGCACGCCGCCAAGCAACATGGCCCGGCGGGCCGGTCCTTCAGTCTGCGCAGAAGACGTCGCACTGTCTTTCATGCGCGCAGCCTGTGATCCTGCCACCCCCGTCCGTCAAGCATTCCCGGGCGCAAAACTGGTGTCTAAATCTGGGCGGGATTTTTTTGTCACGCCGGCCGTGGCGGCTCGGATTTCAGCCGCCAGCCAATGTCTGCTGGCGATATCTCACCGCCAGCTCGACAATCAGCGCTGCCAGTCCATGGCCCGCCACACCGACGGTCCACCAGATCATTGGCCATTTCATGACAAATGCGCTGCCTCCGATGCCGAAGCTGATTCCAGCGAACAGGATCATCCCGAAGACATAGCTGCCCAGAGAGATGAAAAAGCCGAGCCGCATCCCTGACAGGAGTTTCGCGTCCTTCTTCCGGACGATCGCATTGGCCTCCGCCTCCGGATCGACCGCCAGCGCCATGACATCGACATTGAAGGCCGCTGCCAACGCCATCAGGGTTTCGCGCGAAGCGGGGTCGCCCTTTTCGATCCGCTGGACGGTCCGAAGGCCGATCCCGGCGAGATCGGCGAGGTGTTCCTGCGACCAGTGACGCTCCTCGCGCCAGCGTTTGATCTTGGCAGCGTCAGAATTGAATTGCATGGCAGT
Source organism: Hyphomonas sp. (assembly GCA_041398365.1). Lineage (GTDB taxonomy): Bacteria > Pseudomonadota > Alphaproteobacteria > Caulobacterales > Hyphomonadaceae > Hyphomonas. The sequence continues at coordinate 420,716 of JAWKUV010000001.1, forward strand.
CTCCTTCGATGGCCAGTCTAGTGCCTCCAAAGGAAAAGGGAAAATCCGCCGCCCCACCACGCCATCCGGGCGTCACGGGCCCGCCAGCCTCACGCCACGGGCCCGCCAGAACGGCTGAGCCTACTCCCGCGCGGCCGCGCTTGCATCGCGCAGGCCCTTGAACTCAGACGTCGGCTTCAGTTGCGGCCAGACGTCCGAATTGGCGAGATCGCGGGTCAGGTCGAGGAAGAGGTCCACGTCCTGCGCGGCGCCGCGCAGGTCCCAATTGGGGTCCCAGGCATCGTTCTGGTTGTGGTAGCGGTTGGCGATATAGCCCGCGACCCACTCGATTCCGGCATCGCGTCCGCCCTCCACGAGGTCCGGGCCGCCCGCAATGCCCATGATGAGCAGCACCGGCACGCCACGCCGCGCGAGCGAAAAATGGTCCGCCCGATAGAAGAGGCCGTTCTCCGGCAGGCCTTCCGGCGACACGGTCCGGCCCTGTTTCGCCGCCGCGGCCGCCATCATCTCCTCAAGATCGCTCTGCCCCTCGCCCACCTGGATCACATCCTTCGCCGGGCCTGCCGTTTGCAGGATGTCCAGCGTCAAGTTCGCAACCGTCGTTTCCAGCGGATAGATCGGGTCCTGCGCATAGGCTTCCGAACCGAGCAGGCCACTCTCCTCGCCCGTCCAGGCCACGAATACGACCGTCCGCTCCGGCGCGGGGCCGGCCTTCAGGTTGCGCGCGATCTCCATGATCCCGGCAAGGCCCAGCGCATCGTCATTGGCGCCCGGCCGGACGGTACGCCCCTGCGCGTCCGGTATGCCCATGCCATAGGCGTCCCAGTGGCCCGACAGCATGATCGTCTCGTCCGGCCGCGCCGTGCCTGTGATCTTGCCCAGCACGTTCTGGCTCTCGACCGTCTCGACCTCGAGGCCGAGGTCGGCGTTGAACTTCAGGTCGCCCAGCTGGAAAGCCTTGAAGTCCCGCGTCCGGGCTTCGGCCCGCAGCGCGTCGAGATCGTAGCCGGCCGCCGCCAGCCATTGCTTCGCCATGTCTTCCTGCAGCCAGCCTTGCAGGTCGACCGCCGGCTTTGTGGAGTTCTTTCCGGCAACGGCATAATTTTCGCCCGGCGAGGAGGCCGCAACGTTCCAGCCATAGCCGGCCGCTTGCGGCTCGTGGATCACGAAAGCCGCAATCGCGCCGCGGCGCGCGGCTTCCTCATACTTGTAGGCCCAGCGCCCGTAATAGGTCATCCGGCGGCCACCGAACACGCCCGCCACCGGGTCATCCTCGGCCACGCCGAAATCCGGATCGTTCACCAGAAACAGCGCAACTTTCCCCTTGAGGTCCATGTCGCCATAATCGTCCCAGTCGCGCTCCGGCGCGGTGGCCCCGAAGCCGACGAAGACGACCGGCGCATTCGCGACTTCGATCATCTCGCGCGGATTGGCGGAGCTGATGGCGATGTCGAGCCCCTGCCGGATCGGGATGACCTTGTCACCGAGGGTCACATTCAGTGTGCGGATGTCGTTGACCTTGGAATGTTTCAGCGTAACCGGATCGGTCCAGCCGCCATCGCGACCGCCGGGCTCCAGCCCCAGTTCCTTGAAGCGCTCGATCAGGTAGGCGACCGTTTTCGTCTCGCCCTCGGTGCCCGGCCCGCGGCCCATGAATTCATCGGAGGCGAGCACTTTTACCGTCTCCGACATGTTCGTCATACTGATCGGGCTCTCGGCCGGCGTCCCGCCCGCGGCATCCGTCGCCGCGACCTCTGCCCCCGGCGAACACGCCGCCAGAACCAGACCCGCACCCGCCGCCAATATCGCCCGCATCATCATCGCTTGCCCTCACTGCACCAGAAAGCGCGCAACCTCGCGCTACGAGCCCGCAGGGTCAACCGGGACGCTACATGTCGAAAGCACAGGACGTCCGGGCGTTTCCGGTCAGCTTATCTTATCCCGTGCGCATCCAGCCAGGCGAGCGTCGCCGGCATGTGCCATTCGCGCGCATGCTTGCGGACCGTGCTCGGTTCATCCCCCGCACGCGGGTCCGCGCCTGCCCTCAGCAGTAGTATCGCAACCCGGTCGTCAGACACGGACAGAAGCGGCGTGGTTCCCTCATCATCTGATACGTTGGGATCGGCCCCCGCCTCCAACAGAACGCGCGCGAGTTCAGGATCGTTGGTCCCCATGAGCGGGGTCCACCCGCTATCGTCCCGGGCCTCCAGCGGAACACCAAGCTCCATCAGCACGCTGGCCATCTCGGCCCGCTCCTCTGCCGGAGTTTCCGAACATGAGCCAGAGTCCGATCTCAACTCATGCAGCGCATTCCCGCGAAACCCGTTGTATTCGGGGTTCGCACCCGCCGCGACGAGGGCCCGCGCGATCTCCGGACGGCACCCCATGCCCGTCGCGAAAGCATCGTTGAGCTCCTGCTGGCTCATCCGAGCCAGTTCGCCCATTTCCGCGAGCTTGTCGAACAGGACGGACTGGCCATGGCTGGCTGCGTAGCTGGTGAGGATCGCTCCTATCGAGGTATCATAAGGATCGTCGGCATTGGCGGGCATCCGGAGATCAAGTCCGGCTTCCAGTGCAGCCAGCAACAGGGCGCTGACATTGGAATTGTCCGTAGACCACCTGTTCAAGTCGATTGCGGTTCGCACAAGCTCGGCTGCCCGCTTCGACCCGAAGTCAAAACCCTCAGATTTCAACTGGGCGATGGTCTCAGCATTGCCGCGCACCCAGATTTGCGTCCCAGCCAGATCATCGACGCCATCTTCCAGGGCTGTGACGAACCGCGGCATCCCCACATCGCGTCCGACATAGTTGACAACACGCTTTTCAGAGCGGCCGGCCCGGAGGGTCAGAACATATGTCGGGTTGTCGGTGACAGACGATTGAAATCCGTCCTGCAGGCCCATGAAATGCTGATCGCGGAAGCGGCCGATCAGTGCCAAGGCCTCCTCCGGGTCGACAGTAGTTTCGTGCGCCCCAGGCCACAAAACGTAGTTCGTGCCGAAGTCCTCCGCAGACTGTCCAGACCTGATTCTGAATGTCGGATCATCGATCGTGGAAAAGCGGACCCGACCGTCACCACGGATCGACACGGAATAATCGGGACAGGTCCCGAAACAGGCTGTTCGCTCAAGGGTAATTTCGACATCTTCCCGATCACCTTCCGGAAATGGAATGGAAACGTCTGGCAGAATTTCCGGCGGGGTGTATTTGATTCCGATCAGGCCCACCGCCTGAACAGGCTGCCCCTCGAATGTCTGTGGACGAAACGTCCACTGTCTCGCGGCTTCAAGCGCAGGCTTTGCATTCGCCTCGTACAGGTTGTCCGCGATCTCGGCACCGATGACCCGTCCATCCTTACCGACAGTCACGAGGATGGTGACGCCCTCATATCCATTGGTGCCTGGAACCGTCAGCGCCGGCTCACCTGTGAGCCTTTGGGAGTCGAGATCCCAGATCCTGAATGTTTCGGCTGGCGGTGCCGCCGGGGCGCATGCCATCCCGGCAAGAAGCACAAAGAACAAAAGCACAGACGTCCGGAAATTCATGCCAAACCTCGCCCCTCACTCTGCCGCCGCCGCACCGCTCGCCCAGGCCCACTGGAAGTTATAGCCGCCGAGCCAGCCAGTAACGTCGACGCATTCGCCGATGAAATGGAGGCCCGGCACATTGCGGCTTTCCAGCGTACGGGACGAGAGCCCCGCCGTGTCCACGCCGCCCACGGTCACTTCCGCCGTGCGATAGCCTTCCGTGCCCGCGGGCCGAACGATCCAGTCCGTCAGCTGCGCGGCGAGCGCCTCAAGGCTCGCATGCGACTGCTCGGCGAGGCGGGCGCCCGCGGCCAGGCCCGCGCGGCGCAGGATCAGGTCGGCCAGCCGCTTCGCGAACAGGCCCTCCAGCGCGCCGGCCAGCGTCTGCGTCGGCCGCTCGCGCTTCGCCTCCTTCAGCGCCCCGGCAATGTCGGTGCCCGGCAGCAGGGTCAGCTGCACCGCCTCCCCCGGTTGCCAGTAGGACGAGACCTGCAAGATCGCCGGACCCGACAGGCCGCGGTGGGTGAACAGCATCGCCTCCTCGAACGCCTTGCGGGGGCTCGCCGCGCGCACGTCGCAGGCAACGCCGGAGATCGACGCGAAGTCTTCATGATCGGCCCCGGTGAAGACGAAGGGCACAAGGCCCGCCCGCGTCGGAACGATCGCATGGCCGAACTGCCGGGCGATGTCATAGGCGAGGCCGCTCGCCCCCATTTTCGGAATCGACAGCCCGCCGGTCGCAACGACCAGTTTCGGCGCGGTGAACGTCCCGCCCGGCGTCTCCACCCGGAACCAGCCGTCCGCATGGCCCACCGTGCTGACCGGCGTGCCGAGGCGGAGGTCCCCGCCGCCTGCCTCCAGCTCGTCCAGCAGGACCTTTATAATTGCTCCCGATTTCTGGTCGCAGAACAGCTGACCCAGCGTCTTCTCGTGCCAGGTCAGCCCGTGCCGGCTGATCAGTTCGATAAAGTCCCACGGCGTGTAGCGCGCCAGCGCCGACTTCGCGAAGTGCGGGTTCCCGCTGATGAACCGGTCCGGCGCGGTTTCGAGATTGGTGAAATTGCACCGCCCGCCGCCGGAGATCCGCACTTTCTCCGCCGGCTTGTCCGCATGGTCCAGCACCAGCACGCGCTTTCCCGCCTGCCCCATGCGCCCGGCGCAGAACAGGCCCGCGGCGCCCGCGCCGAGCACGATGGCATCGTAGGAAAGAGGATCGCGCGCGCCGGTCATCTGCGGCCTATGCCGCAGGCACCGCCGCCTGCGCAAGCGCCCTCCTCCTCTCCGGAGAGGTGCAGGCCTCTGTAAGGTTACGTATTGCCTCTTCTGGCCGGCCGTCCGACCATGCGCGATCATAGACGCAACCACATGGAGGCGATCATGGGCAATGATATGGGGGCCGGCATGGCAAGCCATCATCTGACGGTGGACGCATTGGCGATTGGCGGACTGGTGGGCTTCGGCGCCCTGCTGCTGATCATGACGGGCATCACGGTATGGGTCGTACGCAAGGCGTTCAGCGCGCCGCCGTCCGAACCGCCGAAGGAATGACCCGACCATCATGACCGATGTCATCCGCCGCAGCGGCGAGGAACGTCAGGCCGCGATCGAGGATTCGGCCGCGGCGCTCGGCATCGACGAGGCCTTCGTCTCGGCCCTCGTCGACACGTTCTATGCGCGCGTCCGCCAGGACGATCTGATCGGCCCCGTCTTCGAGACCGCCATCGGCGACGACTGGGACGCCCACCTCGCCAAGCTGAAGGATTTCTGGTCCGCCATTTCGCTCGGCACACGGCGCTATAACGGCCGTCCGATGCCGGCGCACCTGCGCCTCGAAGGCCTGACGCCGCTGCACTTCCAGCGTTGGCTCGCCCTCTTCAGCACAACGCTGGACGAGATCGCGCCGAACCCTGCCGTTGCTGACTTTTTCCACGATCGCGCCAGCATGATCGGGCGCAATTTCCAGGCGGTCATGGCCGCGGTCCGCCCGTAGGTTTCATGACAGTCTTGTGACATCTGCAGTCTGCGACCTGAAATCCGGTTGAAAATTCCCGCAGCTTGCGGCTCATGCAGCACAGATCGCCGCATGCGAAGGGGCTCTCATGGTCGACGGCAAGGAACCGAAGCTCGTCAAGTCGACGCTGGACAAGGACCTCGTCAAGATCGGCAAGGCCGAAGCGGCCGTTGCCGCCACTGCCCGGAGCGTTGTCGCCCCGGGCCTCGGCTTCCTCTTCCTCGCCGCCATCGTCGTCATCGGCGCGACCCTTCTGGGTGGACAGGACAACGGCATCCTGATCACTGCGGCAGCTGCCATCGGCGGCTACATGGCCCTCAACATCGGCGCCAATGACGTCGCGAACAATGTCGGCCCCGCGGTCGGCTCCAAGGCCCTCACCATCGGCGGCGCCCTCGTCATCGCGGCCATCTGCGAAAGCGCCGGCGCCCTGCTTGCCGGCGGCGACGTCGTCTCGACCATTTCCAAGGGCATCATCGACCCCGCCACCGTGCCGACCACCGAGACCTTCGTCTGGCTGATGATGGCCGCGCTGATCTCCTCGGCGCTCTGGGTCAACCTCGCGACCATTTTCAACGCGCCCGTCTCGACCACGCATGCCGTCGTCGGCGGCGTGATGGGCGCCGGCATCGCCGCGGCCGGCTTCAGCGCGGTGAACTGGCCGACCATGGGCTCCATCGCGGCCAGCTGGGTCGTCTCCCCCCTGCTCGGCGGCGTCATTGCCGCGGCCATGCTCGCCTTCATCAAGATCGCCATCATCTACCGTGAGGACAAGATCGCCGCCGCCCGCCGCTGGGTGCCGGTCCTGATCGCGCTCATGGCCGCCGCCTTCGGCACCTATATGTCGCTGAAGGGCATCAGCAAGCTGGTCAAGATCGACCTCTCACACGCCCTGATGATCGGCGGCGCCATCGGCCTCGGCGCCTGGCTCGTCTCGTACCCGATCATCCTCCGCCAGTCTCGCCACATGGAGAACCGCAACCAGTCGCTGCGCCAGCTGTTCGTCTGGCCGCTGATCTTCTCCGCCGCCCTCCTCTCCTTCGCCCACGGCGCCAATGACGTCGCCAACGCCATCGGCCCGCTTGCCGCCATCGTGCATGCCGTGCAGGCCGGCGAGGTCGCCTCCAAGGTCCATATCCCGCTCTGGGTCATGCTGATCGGCGCCTCGGGCATTTCCTTCGGCCTCGTCCTGTTCGGACCGAAACTGATCCGCATGGTCGGCGAGTCGATCACCAAGCTGAACCCGATGCGCGCCTATTGCGTGGCGCTCGCCGCGGCCGTCACCGTGATCATCGCGAGCTGGCTCGGCCTGCCCGTGTCCTCGACCCATATCGCGGTCGGCGCGGTGTTCGGCGTCGGCTTCTTCCGGGAATGGTTCACGGCGAACTCACGCACGCGCCTGCGCTACATCCACAACCGCGCCCCGAACGGCGCGCAGACCCAGCATGCCGGCGTCCGCCGCCGCGTCGCCGCCCGCAAGCTCGTCCGCCGCGCGCATGTGAACACCGTGGTCGCCGCCTGGGTCATCACCGTCCCCGCCTCCGCCGGCCTCGCCGCCGCCATCTTCATCGCACTGGAGCATTTGTTCCGGGTGGTTTGAGGGGGACCGCATAGGCGGTGCCCAGCGATCCCGCTTGCCGCTATGCTGTCTTAGAAATGAATAGCTGATCTGAAGAGAACTTCGCTCGTATCGCGTTGATCGCAAGTGGACCAGTCTTAGGTTTGGTTCCGCCAGCATATTGTTGGGCGATTTCGCAAAGCTGCGCTTTCGTGGCGACACCTTTTGTTTCAAGAAGCGCCATGGTCTTTTCGAAACTCTCACGACTTCCCGCAGCATCTCTCAGACTAGCCACAAAGGTCTGCACCAAATCGTAGCGGCCTATGGCATCCGATACATCCGAAACGGTCGCACCCTCTGGAAGACGCTCGATCAGCTCGGTAAGCTGAGAGATATTGGCTTTTGATGCACCCGAGGCCTTCTGAAGGCCCACCATCGCGCGAAGGAGGTCGCCCAATGTGTGATTGTCGTTTGAAGCGCTTCCCATAGGGTCTGACCACATTGAGAAAAATACGATAAGGTTCAGCGAGGACCTTTTGTTGAGTTCGCTTGCCAATTTCTTAACGCGATCAACTGCTTGCTCATTTTCTCCCCACCCCAACAATTGGATCAAAGGGTCAAGCAATTGAACAAGACGAGAAGCTTTCATATTATTTGATCCATTCTCAAGTCAGCAACGACAGCGTCAAAAATCGGTCTTACCTCAGGGCTTTGACTGTAAGCTATTCCTCGCCCTGCCGCAGCAGCAAATGCCGCCTTCCTCGGAATCCATGTACTAGCCATGAGTTGCTCGCCAGAATACCTCACCCGCAACTGATCAATTCTGGCCACAAGATCTCGTCGCGCCTGCTCCTCAGTCTTCGAAAGGCTAGGTCCCCGCATTGTCAAACTGCCAACAATACCCGCGATTCTCATATTTGGGTTGTAACGTGTGGCAAACCGATCCGCAGTCTGCACAAATGCCGCCGCCGCTTCAGCAGAAGTATCGTCCAGCACTGTCGGAACAACCAAATGTGTTCCGCAGCTGAGAGCATTCACCAGCCCCGCCGTTAAGCGAGGAGGCGTATCGATCAGTATCACATCAAAACGCTCTTTTACTTCACTGGACCAGAGCGCATTTGCCAACAAATAGTGCGCATCGAATTCATAATCGTTCCGAATCCAGTTCACGAGAATTTGGTTCTCGATATCACTGAACGGCTTGTACGTTGTCACATACCAAATATTTTTTGGGATGCGCCCTCCGGATCGCAGATTACCTACCACCACAAGTCCGTTTGCTTGCGGATCAAAAATTCGATTAATGTCAGAGGACGCATTATCTGCGTCACTAAGGTTATTGAAGACATTGGCGAGAGAGCCCTGCCAATCTAAATCCAGGACTAAGACGCGCTTCTCTCTCGCAGCGTAATATGCAGCGAGGTTCGCTGTGATAGTGGTTTTTCCAACCCCACCCTTAAGATTACTCACGACAATTGTCGGCAGCGCGTATCGCTCTCTCTTCAACTCATAATCTTTGAAGCGGTGTACTTTATCTCGCAGCCAAAAATCGGCCCCTTGCTCAAATGCATCTTTGAGTGCGGACGTTTCTGTCTGCACCGACTCCTTGAGCTTTTCGTTCTCTCGATGGAGCCGGTTAATTTGACTTCGGTTTGAAAAGCGCCCCGCAGCAAAGCCGACAGAGAAAATGCCGGTTACCGTCAGGAAAACACCTCCAACCTCTTTGAAGTCTTCTAAAAAGCTCTCCATCCCCGCCTCCTACCTTAAGATTTTGTTAGCATTCGTATAGGTTGCGCGGCCGCGCGCAAGCCCGATTAATGCGCACAAAACAAGAACACCCTAGACACGCTCCCTCCCCGGCTCCATATGTCGGGGCATGGCTCGCGGTCCCGGAAAAGGCATGTCGGAGGCGCCCTCGGTGTTCGCGGGGGCGGGCTTTGCGCTGGACGCGGTCGGCGCGCTGCCGTCCGATAACTGGACGCCCCACCGGCCGGACCGGAACTGGGTGAAGCTGGAGGGCGGTCGGCGCCTGCGCGTCGCCTCGCCCTATGAGCCCGCCGGCGACCAGGTGACCGCCATCCCGGAGCTCGTGGACGGCATCCTTGAGGGCGAGCGCGACCAGGTCCTCCTCGGCGCCACCGGCACGGGCAAGACCTTCACCATGGCCAAGATCATCGAGGCGACCCAGCGCCCAGCCCTGATCCTCGCCCCCAACAAGACGCTCGCCGCCCAGCTCTATGGCGAGTTCAAGTCCTTCTTCCCGGACAACGCGGTCGAGTATTTCGTCTCCTACTACGACTATTACCAGCCGGAGGCCTACGTCCCGCGCTCGGACCTCTATATCGAGAAGGATCCTCCATCAACGAGGCCATCGACCGGATGCGCCACTCGGCCACCCGCGCGATCCTCGAGCGCGACGACGTGATCATCGTCGCCTCCGTCTCGTGCATCTACGGCATCGGCTCGGTCGAGACCTACACGTCCATGACGTTCAAGCTGGAAGAGGGCCAGCGCATCGACCCGCGCGCCGTCACCGAGCGTCTCGTCGCCAACCAGTACACCCGCAACGACATGAACTTCACCCGCGGCACGTTCCGCGTGAAGGGCGACGTCATTGACATCTTTCCCGCCCACTATGAGGACCGCGCCTGGAAGCTCTCCTTCTTCGGCGACGAGCTCGAGGCCATCACCGAGTTCGACCCCTCACCGGCCGCACGCAGCAGCGCCTGCCCGCGATCAAGATCTACGCCAACAGCCACTACGTCACGCCCCGCCCGACGCTCAACCAGGCCATCGAGCAGATCAAGGCCGAGCTGAAGGCCACCACCGCGCATTTCGAGAAGCACGGCAAGCTGCTCGAGGCCCAGCGCATCCAGCAACGCGTCCAGTACGACCTCGAAATGCTCGCCGCGACCGGCTCCTGCAACGGCATCGAGAACTACAGCCGCTACCTCACCGGCCGGAAGCCCGGCGAGCCGCCGCCCACCATGTTCGAATACCTGCCCGACAACGCCCTCGTCTTCGCCGACGAGTCCCACCAGACGATCCCCCAGATCGGCGCCATGTTCCGCGGCGACTTCAGCCGCAAGTCGACGCTCGCCGAATACGGCTTCCGCCTCCCCTCCTGCATGGACAACCGCCCCCTCAAGTTCGAGGAATGGGACGCCATGCGCCCGCAGACGGTGCACGTCTCCGCCACGCCCGGCCCGTGGGAGCTGGAGCGCACCGGCGGCGTCTTCACCGAACAGGTCATCCGCCCGACCGGCCTGCTCGACCCGCCGGTCGAGGTCGCCCGTCTCAACGGGCGGCGCCAACCAGGTCGACGATGTCATGGCCGAGGTGAAGGCGGCCGCGGAGAAGGGCTACCGCTCGCTGATCACCACGCTGACCAAGAAGATGGCGGAAGACCTCACCGACTTCCTGCACGAGCACGGCGTCAAGGTCCGCTACATGCACTCCGACGTCGACACGATCGAGCGGATCGAGATCATCCGCGACCTCCGCCTCGGCCAGTTCGATGTCCTGGTCGGCATCAACCTGCTCCGCGAGGGGCTCGACATTCCGGAATGCGGTTTCGTCGGCATTCTCGATGCGGACAAGGAGGGCTTCCTCCGCTCGGAGACCAGCCTCGTGCAGACCATCGGCCGCGCCGCGCGGAATGCCGAGGCGCGCGTCGTTCTCTATGCGGACAAGGTGACTGGCTCCATGCAGCGCGCCATGGACGAGACCGAGCGCCGCCGCGCCAAGCAGGCGGCCTATAACGCGGAACACGGCATCACGCCGACCACGATCCGGCGCGAAGTGGCCGACATCCTCGGCGACCTCGGCGAGAAGAAGGACGGCCCTCCCCGCGCCAGGGGCCGCGGCAAGGACGCTGGCAAGTCCCGCACCCGCACCCGCGGCATGGCCGAAGAAAGAGCCTTGCCACTTTCCGGCGAAAGTGGTCACAATCTCAAGGCCGTCATCGCCGACCTCGAAAAACAAATGCGCGAAGCCGCCGCGAACCTGGAGTTCGAAGAAGCAGCAAGGCTCAGGGACGAGGTGAAGCGGCTCAGAGAAGAAGAACTTGGTCTGTAGGAAGGAGTTCGAAAGTGAGGAGCGGTCCGCAAAACGGACGATTTGGTTCAATGGACCAAGTCGAGCGCCGAACGTAAGACTCAGGGACGAGATCAAGCGACTGCTGGAATAGGAATTAGGGCTTTAGGCGGGATCTCGTTGTGGATTTAACAGTTTCACTTACACGGCTTTTGTTCAATTGCTCCGCCACCGCAGCAACCGCTTCAGCGATATCTGATTTCACGGTCGTTGGAGACACGCACAGACGTTCGGCGATTTCTTGATAGGTTAGTCCTTCGAAACGATGGAAATATACTGCCGAGCGCATTCTCGACGGTAACGATTTCAGAGTTCTCTCCGCACACCGAAGTGATTGAACACCTATCAGATATTGTTCGGGTGTTGTGACCAACTCGCACGCGATGCGATCGACTTGACTGTCAATTTCTACAGAGTTCCGACGCCTACGTGTCTCGCCAGATTTCTGCCAATTGATAGATAGGTTTCGAACGGCGGTAAAGAGAAGTCGCCGAACTTCTTCGGCAGGCTTTGCGCCGTAGACGCGATGAATTGCGACGAATGCTTCTTGCACGATGTCTTCCGCTTCAGATTCACTTCGTATACGGAACTTACAGTACCGAACGAGCGCCTTATAGTCAGATGCGAAGACTTGGCTCAGAACGTCGTTGAATTTGCGTTCCGGGGCTGCGACACTTCGAGAGTAAGTCTCTGCTGCAATGCGATGAGATCGCAAATGATCACCTGCTTCGACGCTTCTTCGCGAGACCCGCGCTGATGAGTACGCGCGCTCAGACATTGTTCGACCGAAACCACTTACGCGGCCACTTCGATGATTTCCGGTCCGGAAATGAGTGGTGGCGCTCTAAATTTAGAGTGAGCGGTCTAGCCGTGTCTAACTTTTGACGGCTCTGCGCTTCCGTGACCCGGAAGTATTTTGAACGCATGCATTCATCCTGCAAACGAACCAGAAGGTGAGCTGCCAAAGACCCAATTCTATCCTTGGATTTGAGCATGAATAAGAGCACCCGCATCCCGAGAAATACAATTCTGAGTTACGTAAATTTCCACTTTGAGAACCTATAGTTCTCAATTTTGAGAATGTAAAGTTCTCATTTCTGGAATTGCAACCGCAAACGCCCGCATCTGACTTCAGGAGCCGGGCCATGGAACTTCAGAAGATTTTTGGTAGCAACGTTCGGCAATACCGCCGTGCAATTCACTGGACGCTTGAGCAATTGGCAGCAGAAGTCGGCGTTTCCCGCGAGACAATCGGCAAGATTGAGCGCGGCATCTCGGCTCCGCTCTTTGAAACCGTTGAGAAAATTGCCAGAGCGCTCGGCGTTTCACCGCTTGCCCTTTTCAATGCAACTCCCTTTCCGGCTGGAGTTCGCGGAGAAATCTTAGCCGAGATCAATCTGTCGCTAGCAAATCTCAATGAGCACCAACTCTCAAGCGTTCAAAGACTAATATTGGCGATGCGCGAGCGCTGAGGACTCAAAACGCAGGCCTACGAGCTGATGCTTCATTACCGCACACGGACGACCCGAGTCTTGATGCGACTCCTGTCAAAGATATTTTGCGTGCTTCCCCAGGAAGCACCCAATGATGTAGCAAATCCAGAATCCCAAGAACCTGTGGAATTCTTCGCGTGCTTTGCGAAAATTTTTTGACAGGGACTCGACTCAGGCGAAGTTTTTTGAGATCGTTTCGTTAAGCCAACGAAACCGGCCGGGAGCAGACCCGGACACGGCGCGAGGGCAAAGTACGTCGCACCCGGATCGAACCGGAGCCAGGGGCAAAACCGCGAGAGCGGTGGCGCGAAGGGCCTCGGAGGGATGAAGGGAGAAAGCAGGCGACGTCTTCCGACGGGGAGCTAGACCCCGCGACGAAGGGCTGTAGGCCGTGACCGGAGCGCGATCCGAAACACGGCGCCAAAGGCGGAGACTGCAAGGAAACCGCCGGCGGACAGGTCACGTGAGGCATCGCCCGGATGCTGCGCGGCCGCGGAGACCGGCAAGGGCGCCCGCCCGTTGCAAGACGAGCATGGCGACCGGCCGGGTCCGATGGGGTGAGAATGGATCGTGCAAGCGATCCGTACACTGCCCCGGTGAACGATGACCGGCGACGAGTGCTAGCACAGTGTCTCGGTAGTCCGATTCGATACACCAGGAAAGACGCTCACTTCGGTGGGCGTCTTTTTCTTTCGTCTCAGGTCAGCGCGATCCCCGCCACGAGGTAGACCAGCAGCGCGCCCGCGCCCGCCGCCAGCGCATACGGCAGCTGCGTCGCCACATGCCGGACATGGTCGCACCCCGCCGCTAGGCTCGCGATCACCGTCGTGTCGGATATCGGCGAACAATGATCCCCGAACACCCCTCCCCCCAACACCGCCGCCAACATGACTTCCGGCGGGAGGCCAAGCGCCTGGGCCACCGGCATCGCGATGGGCACCATGATGCCATAGGTGCCCCAGCTGGTGCCGGTCATGAAGGCCGTGAGGCCGGACACGACGAAGACTGCCGCAGGAACGAGTGCAGGCGGAATGAAATCCGATACGACGCCCGCCATGAAGGCGCCGGTGCCCAGTGTTTTCAGGCTTGCGCCGAAGGCGATGGCGAGGAGAAGGATGGTGACAGGCGGCACCATTTCCCCCAATCCGCGGAAGAAGCGCTCCTGGATCTCAGATCCGGTAAAGACACGCGTGACGCGCAGCATCACGGCGGCAACGGCAATCGCAAGGCAGACGCCCCAGAGGATCGACTTCGAACCTGAGCCCGCAAGGATATTGCCCTTGCCCGTCCAGATCATGAAACCGACCGACCCTGCGACCATGACCAGCAGGGGCAGCCACATGTGCATGGCGCGGCCGGGCGGCGTGTGATCGACCGCCGCTTCGAGTTCCATGGCGCCGGGCTTCGCGGCCGCATCCGCCGTCCGCATCGGGCCGAAGCTGCGATTGGCGAGGACCGTGAAATAGACGCCCAGCAGGGTCAGGATCGAATAGGCATTCCAGGCAACGGTGCCCGCAAGGACACCGACCGGGCGTTCGAACCCGTAGGGCTGGATCAGGGTCAGGACGTAGGCGCCCCACCCGTTCAGCAGGATCAGCGCAGACACCGGCGCACTGGTCGAGTCGATCACATAGGCCAGCCGCTCGCGGGAAATCCCGTGCGTGTCGTAGAGGCGCCGCCCCAGCACGCCGGAACTGAGCAGGCTCACATTGGTTTCGACGAAGATCAGCGTGCCGGCGATAGCGGGCGCAAGGCCGGCGCGGCGCGGCGTGGAGGTCAGGCCCTTTCGATCGAGCAGGCCGACGGTCGCATCGACGCCGCCGGACTCGCGCATGAACACGATCAGTGCGCCGATCAGGAGACAGAAGACCAGGACCCGCGCATTGCCGGCATCCGTCATCACCTCGACGGACCGCTCGGCCGACATGAGAGCACCCATGATCGGATTGCCGCCCAGGATGAGCGTTTCGGAAGCGACGAGGCCAAGGCCGAGCGCGACATAGACGTTACGGGTCACTGCAGCGATGAGGATCGCCAGGACCGGCGGCAACAGGGTCAGGATTTCCAGGACAGCCCCCTCTGGTTTGTCGTCCCCTTCAGCCTAGACCCGTCCGCTTCGGACTGCCAATCCCTCGCCCTTCACACCATGCGGTGCAGGCCCGGATGACAGCCGTTTCCGCGCGGTCACGGGTTGCGGCGGGAATGCCCTGAACACAAGTTCCATAAAAGAACTAAGAGAGGCAAACGATGCCCTACCTCATGCCCGATGAAGCCCTCGATCCCGCCGCGATCAATACCCGCAACACGGCCTTCCTGCCCGGCCATCTCGGCATCACGCTGACCCGGATGGGACGCGACGGCACGGCGGGCTATTTTGCCGTCACCCCGCACCATATGGCGCCGAACGGCTTCCTGCATGCAGGCAGCCTCGTGACGCTGGCGGATTCCCTTTGTGGCATGGCGTGCTCGGCGACATTGCCGGACACCGCGCGAGGCTTCACCACAATCGAGCTGAAATCGAACTTCTTCTCGACGACCACCGAAGGCCATGTCGAAGGCACCGCCTGGCCGGTACACCTCGGCAGCACGACGCAGGTCTGGGACTGCGAAGTTACCCATCGCGAAACCGGAAAGAGAATGGCACTCTTCCGTTGCACCCAGATGGTGCTGATGCCGCGCGCCTAGTCGCCTTCGCTTTGCGGCAAGGGTCTGATTATGCTTAACTCCTCCACAAACGTGGAGGAGGACACGTCAGATGAAGCACCGTCTCAGAAGGCTCCTGGCCTCCTCCGCCCTGGCGCTTGTCGCCGCCTGCGCCACGACGTCCGGCACGTCCGGAGGCGATGATGAGGTTCACGAGGGCTGGGTCATGGCCGCGTGGCACTGGGTATTCCCGCCGACGCTGCCGAGCGCGCCACCTCCCCCGCCTCCCCCACCGGCGCCGCCCCTTCCTCACAAAGTGATTGACCCGCCGGACCGCGCTTCCGGGCCGGAGGATCCGGTATGGTACCGTGACCGCGCCGAAAGCGGTGATTTCGACGGCGATGACGTATTGGGTAATGGTCCAGGCTGGGCCGACGGCCTGCCACGGGACGAAGAAACCCGCGCATCCCTCATGGAAGCGCTGCGCTCCTACGGCTTTGAAGTATCGGACGACGCGACCATGGATGAGCTGTGGTCGATCTACGAATTCAGCCTGATCGACGTGACGGCGACCGCGGCGGGCGGCGGCTCGATCGCCTCCGCCTGCGAAGCGGAAGTCGACGGCTTGAACCCGATCCGGCTGACCTGCCAGGAACGGGATCCCTCCGGCGCACCGGGAGACCTGAAGACCGCGCGCGTACCGATCCGCGGCACGGTCATCGAGACACTGAACAAGCTGGCCATACAGCTCGCCGGCGGCGAACAGCAACTGATGGTCGGCAATCCGGATACCCAGCTCTGCGTCTGGAACCAGGACGAAACCCTCGATCTGACGGACAATGACTACTTCTATGAGTGCCTCGACTTCGATCTGCCGCTCAGCCGGCAGGTGGATGCCGGCGCGGTCGGCTTCGACTCCGGACGGATCGCCCACCAGGCGCCGAAGGAAATGGTGGTCGACCAGCCCTATATCCTCGAGATCGCGATCCAGCCGCTGACCCGTGACATGACGGTCGAAGCGGCCGACGAAACCTTGCGGAATACGTTGGGCACAGGCCTAGTTCCGGGCAGCACCGAGACGCCGTTCGACATCCAGTTCGACACAGTCCGCGCCTCGAAGGTGATGTCTGCAGACCTCGATGGCGACGGGTTCGACATCAAGGCGATGACGCCGAAAGAACAAGCCGTGATGCCCGATGCGCCGACGGTCTGGCAATGGCGTGTCATTCCGAAGGAGGACGGTTTCGGCGAGCTGATGTACCGCCTCTCGCAGAACCTCGAAGTCGATGGCGAGCGGTACGAGCGCGTCGTGAAGACGATCTGGCTCGATGTCGATGTCTCGACGATCGACGCATTGCTCGCCGACGACAATGGCGCGTCCGGCGCACGGGACATTGCAGCGCCGGTTGCACCGCCGGATACCTCAACGGGCGGCGCCGGCACGATGAGCACCAATCTCGTCCCCTCCGGCGGCGGCCCTGTCGGCTTCATGACCGCTTCGTCCGACATGGCAGGCTGTACGTGGACGGAGGGCAGCGATCCGGACCGGTTCGCCATGGTTCTGTCGAACCTTGCCTACAATCCGCCGATCAGCCGCCTGTCGGCAACGCATGAGGACGGCGACCGGATTGCCGGCGCACTTGCCGAGACGGGCTTCAGCGTGCAGCGTTGCCGCGACACCGGCCGCAGCGAAGCGCTGAGCGCCCTGCGCGAAGTCGGTCGCAGGTCGCTTGCCCGCAAGCAGGCCGGTGCGCATCCGACGACCTTCTTCTATTATTCCGGACACGGCGTGAATGTGGAGGGCACGAATTACGTGCTTCCGGTCGACCTGCCCGGCGCGAGCACCGCAGAGATCGAGGACGGCGCCGTCAGCTTCGAGCAGATCTTCAACATCGTCTCGACCACGGTCGCCTCGACGTCTTTCATCGTGTTCGACGCCTGCCGCACCGTGATGGACGATGAGAGCCGCGGTATGTTGCGATCCTATCAGCCGGTCACCTGGTCTACCGGCGTGTTCCAGGCCTATGCGACCGAGCCCGGCAAGACGGCCGCCGATGACGGGGCCTATTCCGAGGAACTGGCCGGGCGCATTCCGGCGGAAGGCGTGCCGGCCAACGTCCTGTTCAAGCGCGTCCAGGACGCCGTCGCCCGTCGCACGAACGAAAAGCAGCACCCGAACTATATCGACCTGACGACTGGCGGGGATTTCTACTTCCGGCCCGAATAGCCGGATGCCTATGCCGCAAAAAGAAACCGCCTGCTCCCTCCCCGGTGCAGGCGGCTTCCGCTGTCAGTCCCAGCCCCCTGGGCGCAGCAATCAGTAACGCAGCGGCGATTCTTCCACCGGCTCGGCGGCCGGCGGCACCGGATCGGGCGTGCCCTTGATCAGCTCGTCCTGCGGCTCGGCGCCGGAGCTCGCCGCGGTGCAGCAGCGGACCTGCATTTCGAGCACCTTGTCCTGGAAACGGCACTGCTGGTCGTTGATCTCGCGCATGATCGACATGCCGCCGGCGCGATAGGTGAAGCGCGTCTGGGTGCAGCTGGTCAGCGTATAGCCCGGACGGCAGGTACCGATCTTGGAGTTCTGGATCGTACGCGTTTCGCAGACGACCTGGTCGGCCCGGTTGGCGGCCTCTTCGGCGCGCGCCATCGCGGCCGCGGCGAGGTCTTTCGCTTCAGCAGCAGCCGAGGCCGCGCCATCCGCCACGCCCCGCGCTTCCGACAGGCGCATGTTCGTATCGGAGAGGGCAACCGACTGGCCGTCGATCTCGACCTTCAGCTTGCAGACGCCTTCGTCCTGGTGATCCGGCACGGCGCAGTATTGTGCGACCGTCTGTTCCTTCGGAATGCCCTGGCACGCAGCGACAAGGGCTGCGAGCGCTGCGGCGGCGAAAAGTCGTGAGTGAGCCATGAAGGGCCTCCGTTCAGTCCTGCCTGAGCGGGACTTTGGGCCTTTCAGCGCAACAGGGTCAACCTCACTCGCGGATTAGGGGAGTCTCAGGCCTTCAGCTTGTAGCCCGTCCGGAACAGGAACCACATGGCCAGAACGGAGAGGGCAGACAGGACGCCTGTATAGATCACGCCTGTCAAGATCGAGGAATTGGCGACACCCAGGAAGCCATAGCGGAAGCCGTCGATCATGTAGAAAAATGGATCCAGGTGGGCGAGCAGCTGGAAGGGCTGGGTCATCACCTTGATGTCGTAGAACGTACCCGACAGGAATGTCAGCGGCACGATCACGAAATTGGTCACGGCCGACAGGTGGTCGAACTTGTCGGCCCAGATGCCCCCGATGGCCCCGAGGCCGCCCAGCACGATGGCGGACGTGAGGCTGAACCAGAGGATCGGCCAGATGTGCGACACCGACAGGTCCGCGAGCCCGCTCAGCTGGATGCCGATGCCGGAAATCAGTGCCACGAGCAGGCCGCGCACGATCGCCCCGCCCAGGAAGCCGGCCGTCAGCTCCAGTGGCGACAGAGGCGGCATCAGGAAGTCCACATGCGTGGAATTGAACTTCGCCTGCACAAGGCTGGAACTCGTGTTCTGGAAGGCGTTCTGCAGGATCGCCATCACGATCAGGCCCGGCGCCAGGAAATCATTGTAGTTCAGGCCGTCAAAATCGCCCGTCAGGTTCCCGCGATCCCCGAAGGCGAGCTTGAACACCGTCATGAACAGGAGCGTCGTGACAACCGGGGCAAGAATGGTCTGCATCCAGACCTTCATAAATCTGCCCACTTCCCGCTTGAAAAGCGTCCACAGGCCGAGCCCGTTGACGGCGCCATACTGGCGGATGATGCGGGGGGCGGCGCTGGACGCGGCGGGCGCGGGCGCTGCCGCTACAGGTGTATCTGTCGAACTCATCGCCCGTATGTAGGACCAAACAGGGCCCGGTGCGAGGGTCCACGAGGTGAGTTTTTTCTGAACCCAGCTATCCGGCGTCGGAATTCCACAGGCGGGCAGGTTTTAACCACAAGATGTAGAAACCCTGTGGAAAGTCGTTCCCGCATGTTGTGTTTCGTTACGCCCCTGATACGATATGTAGGTGCTGAGCGGGGTGGCGCGTAGATGCCATCTCAAGATATAGGGGCTGACAGGCTTGGGTATCGGGCCTGTACCGAGCATGAAGGTGAATGCATGTCCTGGACTGACGAACGCGTGAGTGCGCTCAAGAAACTCTGGGCGGAAGGCCATTCGGCCTCCCAGATCGCCAAACAACTGGGTGGCGTGACCCGCAATGCCGTGATCGGCAAGGTTCATCGCCTTGGCCTGTCGGGCCGCGCGACGCCCTCGCGTCCGGTCAAGCGCCCGCCGCGCTTGGCCCGTCCGAAACCCCGGGTCATGCCGGACGGTACCGTCAAGGTCGCCGTTCCGCAGGTGCCGGAGCGCGTTATCGAACCGCGCACGGTCATCGAGCGTCCGGTTTCGACCGCACCGCTTCCGCCGCTGACCATGGCCGACGGCGAGCCCGCGACCATCCTCACGCTGCGGGACTCCATGTGCAAATGGCCGATCGGAGACCCGGCCGATCCGAAATTCGCCTTCTGCGGCCGCAAGGCCGACTGCGGGCCGTACTGCGCCGAGCATGCAAAAGTGGCCTTCCAGCCCGCCCGCAAGCGCGACGCCCGTAAAGGCGAATACGATTACGTCCGCCGCATCGCTGGCTAATCAGCCCCAGCCGCGACGGTGAACGGAAGCCCCCGGATTTTTTCCGGGGGCTTTTTTCTTGCGGTAAGCCGGCCTTGCCGTTCCGGAACGTGCGAACTATTTTCCGCGCAAATGCCGGATTTCAACGCTGCCCTCTATCTGGAAGATCTGGGCCTGCGCGCCACACGGCCGCGGGTGAAGATCGCGCGCATCCTGTTTGCAGACGGAATGGACCGCCACGTCACCGCAGAATGGCTGGCCGAGGAACTTGTCCGTCAGGGAGAACCTGTCGCTCTGGCGACTGTCTACAACACGCTGCACAGCCTTACAGGCGCCGGCGCCCTGCGCGAAGTCCGCGGGGCAGGCCAGGGCACGATCATCTTCGACACCAATACGAAACCGCATCATCACTTCTACGATGAGACGGCAGACAAGCTGACCGACATTGCCGAGGGAGCGCTGACTGTCGCCGGCGTCCCGGACGCTCCCGATGGAAAGACCATCGCCAGCTGCGAGATCATTATCCGCGTGCGCTGACGTCACGCCGACGCGGGTGAGAGCGAGGGGCTGACCTCTTCCCCTTCAACCTGCGCGATACATACCATCGCGCCACTTTATAGAGATTTTCCACCCACTTTAGATTATATTGCCCTCTGAGGCTTCTCCGGATCTGTTGTCTTTACAACAGTTCCAGAAGAACTATCCGGCTAGGTGTATTCCCTCCCAATACATCCTTATGTAGAGTGCGATTCGAAGCGGCAAATAGCTTTGGGGGAAAAGGGAGTGCTTGCTGACCTTATCTCGGGGGAACTGCCTTACCTCAGACGATACGCGCGTGCCCTCCTCGGCACACGAAGCGCCGGTGACGCGGCGGTCGAGACAATGCTCGAAACCAAGATGCTGATCTTGCTGAATGAGGGGCGCACGCCCGCACAACGCAAGGATCTGTTCCGCGCCCTCGACGAGACGATCATGGAGGAATTGTCGAAGGGCAAGCTCAACCAGGAAGTCGCGAAAATCCTCCGGCGGATGACAACGGACGAGCGGCGCGCCGTCATGCTGACCGCCGTGGAAGGCTTCAGCATATTCGAGGCCGCCGAAATTCTGGGCGCACCCACGAATTTCGTCGAACAGGCCCTCGTCAGCGCGGAGATTTCGCTGAAATCCGCACTCGCGACCACCGTTCTCATCATCGAGGACGAAGTCCTCATCTCTGAACTGCTTGCCAGCATCGTGCTTGAGGCCGGTCACTCCGTGCTCGGCATCGCCACGACGCATCGCGAGGCCGTCGCACTGGCTGCCTCCGGCTCTTTCGGCCTGATCCTCGCCGATGTCGCGCTGGCAGACGGATCCTCGGGAGCCGATGCCACGGCTGAAATCCTCTCGGTCATGCCGCGGCCCGTGCCGGTGATCTTCGTCACCGCGTTCCCGAAGCGCCTACTGACCGGAGAAAGCGCCGAACCGGCTTTTCTCATCACCAAGCCGTTCCAGCCGCGCCAGGTGCGCGCGATGGTCGAACAGGCCGTGATGTCCGCCTATCTGGAAGAACCGCACTAGGCACCTCGCCGAGGTCTCGCCATCTCCGGCAAAGATCGTTAAGCCCGGGTCCATGCCCGGCCCAAGCAAGGACACGCCCGAGAACATCTACGCCGCCCCCGCCCGCTGGGTGGCGAGCGGCGCCGGTGCGCAGGGCAATCTGTTCCTCACGGGCCGCGCCGGCACCGGCAAGACAACGATGTTGCGCAAGTTCCTCGCCCAGGCGGGCGACAGCGCCATCGTGCTCGCTCCCACTGGCGTGGCGGCCATGAATGCCGGCGGACAGACGATCCATTCCTTCTTCAAGTTCCCGCCGCGCCTGATCGAGCCGGCCGACATCAAGCGCCTGCGCTCCACCCGCCTCGTCAAGGCGGTGGAAACGATGATCATCGACGAGATCTCGATGGTCCGCTCCGACATGCTGGATGCAATCGACAAGTCGCTGAAGCTGAACCGCGCTTCCAAACGACCTTTCGGCGGTGTACGGATGATCCTGTCAGGCGACCTGCACCAGCTGCCACCGGTCGTCTCCGGCGAGGAAGCACCGATCCTGAAGGAGCGCCATGGCGGGCAGTATTTCTTCAACGCCCCCGCGTTCCGGGAGGCGGAATTTGCCCTTCTCGCGTTGAAGCATGTTTTCCGGCAGGAAGACCCGCGCTTCCTCGCCCTGCTCGGCGCCCTGCGCACGGGCCGTGTGACGCCGTCGGACGAGGCGATCCTGCACGGTCTCGTCTCCCGGCGCTCGGCAGTCGATGCGTCAGAGACCCATGTCGTGCTGACGCCGAACAATGCGAACGCCTTCCGCATCAACCAGGCCCGCCTCGAAGGCCTGCCGACGCGCGCGAAGACCTATCACGCCGACGTTCAGGGCCAGTTCGACGAGAAGTCCTATCCCACCGAGGCCGATCTTGAATTGCGCGAGGGCGCGCGCGTCATGCTGATCAAGAACGATCCGGAAGGGCGCTGGGTCAACGGCTCCCTCGCGAAAGTGGAAGGCTTTTCCGGCAAGGGCGTGATCGTCTCCATCGACGGCCATGCCTATGAAATCGAGCCGACGGCCTGGGAAAAGTACCGCTATGACCTCGATCCCGAGACGAAGAAGGTCACCCGCGAAGTGGTCGGCACGTTCAAGCAGGTGCCGCTGCGCCTCGCTTATGCGGTGACGATCCACAAGGCGCAGGGCCTGACGCTGGACAAGGTCTATATCGATTTCGACCACGGCATGTTCGCACACGGACAGGCCTATGTCGCCTTCTCGCGTGCCCGCACGCTGGAAGGCCTCGAGATCAGCCGCCCGCTCCGCCCGCGCGACCTCGTGCTCGACCGCGAGGCCTTCGCCTTCGGCAAGCTCGAGACGCTCGAGGACACGGATGCCTACCTGCTCGCGAAGTTCGCCCGCTCGGAAGACCAGTTGCTTTAAGGATGAGTTGCATGCTGAACCGGATACGCACCACCCTCTGCCTTTTCCTTTTCGGTTTCGGGAGCGCCTGCATGACCCCACCTCCCCCGTCGCAGCCGGGCGATATGGCCCGCGCCCCGGTCGGTGAGACCTGGACCTACGAGTCCGGCCGCACCCACCTGAAAGCCTACCGGTCGGGCAGCGGCCCCGAGATCGTCATGTTCGCCAGCGCCGGGCGCGAGGCGAGCGATTTCAACGAACTTGCGACCTCCCTCACGGCTGCCGGCTATGCCGTCACCCTGTTCGAGGCGCCCGGCATCAACGGCGTTCAATCCACGGCTGACGCACCGACCCTGTTCGACCTGGCTGACGATGCGGCGATCTATCTCGAGACACGAGACACCCCGGTCGTCGTACTGGGCCACGCCTTCGGCAACCGGCTTGCCCGCGCGGTCGCCACGCGTCATCCGGACAAGGTTCGCGGCGTCATCCTACTCGCCGCCGGCGGCCTGAAGCCGATCCCGGAAAAGGCCGCCGCCGCACTGTCGCAGAGCTTCGATCCCGGCCTGACGCCAGAGCAGCATCGCGAGGCGGTCCGCTACGGCTTCTTTGCCGATGGCAACGAGATTCCGGATTACTGGCTGCGCGGCTGGCACGTCGATACCGTCCGGCTGCAGGGCGCCGCCACCCGCTCCGTGGATTCTAAACTCTGGTGGACGGCCGGCGGAAAGCCGCTTCTGGTCATCAGCGGACTGCAGGATACGATCGCCCCGCCGTCCGATACGATCGACCTTCTGGAAGCGGAACTCGGAGACCAAGTCACGGCCGTGCGCATCGATGGCGCGGGTCATGGCCTCCTGCCGGAAGTGCCGGATGAAATCGCCGCGGAGATCACGGACTGGCTAACAGGTCTGCCGGACTAGGGTCCGAAGGCAAAGGTAAGAGGTTCGAATCCTCTTGGGTGCGCCATTCCTGTATCGACCCAGCGCTTTCTGCTCAGTTTAGACCGCTAATGCGAAGGCTTCAGCGGGTGCTTTCATTCCGAGGGCCTGGTGCGGCCTCCGATTGTTGTAGAAGCTGATCCAGTCCCCACGCTCCAGCTTTCCAATTTTTTCCGGACCCAATAACACTAAGACAAGAATTTATTGTAACCGAAAGATCTCTTTCACATATGAGCACTATCGTGCTCTTTGTGATGTGCGCAGGATTGGTTACATGTGGCTATGAGCCCCAAATACTGCCACCTCTATAGTGACTTCGTGCACCTGCATGTGCTGGACGAATTGCTTGGGAAGCAGCGCAACCAATTCGACTGCTGATGAATGGAGCGGACTACTCGCTCGCAATCGGAATTTTGCTGATATGCGCGTCGATGTTGTCTACCATCTTCTTCTTGAGAGGCAGGTTGCGCTTCTCGCTTCCCCAAACCCCCTGAAACTTTGCGACCGTTTCCTTAGCCCTATCCAGAACAAGCTTCTCGGGTAGCCTAGCCTTGCCGGCCATGTGCGCGAGTTCATCCAGCGTGAATTCGTCGAAGCGCTTGGTCTTGCTGAACTTCAGGGCGAAGTTATCGTCCGGCATATAGTGAATCGTCGACACAAAATCATACGCAGGAGCAAGCGCCGCATTGCGTCTGTCGGGATATTCCATTTTACCAAACTTCAAGACGCCCCGGAAAATTGGAGAATGTTCCAACTTGCCCGACTCAGAGCCCGTCAAACTTCCGGCGCAGATCCCAATCCTTCTCGAGGACAACACGCTCCAGCGCGGCGACCCGGTCGCGCAGCTGGGCGATCTCCTCATCTTTGCGGGACGCCACATGCCCGGACCGGTCCGGGCCGCGCACAAGATTGGCGAGGATCAGCAACAGGAGGAAGATCACGAAGGGATACAGCAAGGGCATGGTCTCATCTCCTGTTCTGGTCGTTGCTTTGACGTTGGACGGGCTCAGGCGAGCCGAGAAAACTCCTCACGCAGGCGCTGGTCGCCATCGGTCACAATCTTTTCGAGCACACGCACGCGCTCCTTCAGCCGGGCGACCTCGTCGGTCATTTTCGTGAACTCGGCATCCGAGGCGCGGTCATAGGCCCGCATTTCCTTGAAGCGCATGTGATCGCGCCAGGCTTTCGTGCCGAAAACAATCGCCACGATGACCACTACCATCTGAAACGGATCCATGAACCCCGTCCTCCTAACATATCGACAAACGATATATGGTATTCCCTGAACGCCTGTTCAAGGAAAATCGCATGGAAACGGAAAAACAGGAAGGATCAGCGTCCGGTGGAACCGAAACCGCCGGTGCCGCGCGCCGTCTCGTCGAGCGTCTCGACCTCGCTCCAGGCAAGACGCGTCACTGGAGCCAGCACGAGCTGGGCGATCCGCTCGCCGCGCTGGATGGTGAAAGCCTCCTGGCCGAGATTGATCAGGATCACCTTGATCTCACCGCGATAGTCGCTGTCGATCGTGCCCGGCGTGTTGAGGCAGGTCAGGCCATGCTTGGCTGCAAGGCCGGACCGCGGGCGGACCTGGATCTCGTAGCCCTGCGGGATAGCAACGCTGAGGCCCGTCGGCACCATGGCACGCGCGCCGGGCGCCAGCACCATCGGCTCGCCATCCGGAACGGCGGCGCGAACGTCCATGCCGGCCGAACCGGCGGTCTCATAGGCGGGCAGCTGGAGCCCTTCGAAATGCGGCAGCGGACGAACCGCGACAGTAATATCGGTCATGGCCTGAGCGGTTGCGGGAGTCGGAGACCTGAGTCAAGCAGCAGAACTTCCCTGTTGCCTTGATGGCAAATTGCCCTAAACGCACCGCGCGGGTGAGCTACAAGAAACAGGAAGTTCCATGCGCCTTTACCACGCGTTGCCTGCGGCTCTGTGCCTGGTCGCAAGTGCCTGCACCACCCCCCAGGCTCTCCCGGTGACGAACGAGTCCGTCACCCTGATCATCAATTTCGAGGCCAGCGACGAAGGCCTTGCCGAATTCTCCGGCATCATGGACGGCGTATCGTCGGCCATGCTCACAGAGCCCGGATTCGTCTCGGCAAAAGTCTATCGCAATGCCGAAACCCCGAACCGGTTCGTTCTGGTCGAAGTCTGGGCCTCGCAGGCCCTGCATCAGGAACATTTCGACCGGATCAACCAGTCCGGCGACTGGGCACATATAAACAGCCTGCTGAGTTCCGCGCCTGTGATGGGATATTACCGGCCGGACGGCGAATAAGCCCCTACTCAGCCGCGAGTTTCGCTTCGTCGCCGAGGTGCGGCAGGGTCTCGGCGATTTTCTGTGCCAGGCGGCGGGCGACTTCGTCCTTGCCCATGCGGGGCCACCGGTCGATGCCGGTGCGGGTGACGAGCGCGATCTCGTTTTCAGTGCCGCCCATCACATCGCCGGACACATCGTTGGCAACGATCCAGTCGCAGCCCTTGCGCTTCAGCTTCGCTTCGGCGTGTTCCTCGACATCGTTGGTCTCGGCGGCAAAGCCGATGACCAGCGCCGGACGATGCTTGCGCTTGTTCGAGACGGTCTTGAGGATGTCCGGGTTCTCGGCGAGTTCCATCGAAGGGGCGACATTGCCGCCACCCTTGATCTTCAGCTTCTTGGTCGCCGCGCGGGCCGGACGCCAGTCGGCGACGGCTGCAACGGAGACGAAAACGTCCGCAGGCAGCGCATCTTCCACGGCCTTCAGCATCTGGCGGGCCGTCTCGACCTTCACCAGGTCCACACCGCGCGGCGGTGCAATCGAGACCGGACCAGAGACCAGCGTCACGCGCGCGCCCTCAGTGGCGAGCGCTTCGGCAATCGCATAGCCCTGACGGCCGGACGAATGGTTCGACAGGAAACGTACCGGGTCCAGCGGTTCGCGCGTCGGGCCGGCGGTGACGAGACAATGCACGCCGTCCAGCGCGCCGCTCCCCTTCCCGGAAAGCTCGCCCGCCAGCTGACGCTCGACTTCGGCGACGATCGCCGGCACGTCCGGCAGGCGGCCGGGGCCGAACTCGCCGCAGGCCATGGCGCCCTCGTCCGGTTCCATCACGGTCAAACCGTCGGCGCGCAACTGGGCGACATTGCGCTGTGTGGCGGCATGCAGCCACATGCGCACATTCATCGCCGGCACCATCAGCACAGGCTTGTCGGTGGCGAGCAGCGTCGTCGAGGCAAGGTCGTTCGCATGGCCATGCACGGCTTTCGCCATCAGGTCGGCGGTCGCCGGGCACACGACCACAAGATCGGCCGAGCGTGACAGCTCGATATGGCCCATCTCGGCCTCGTCGTTGAGATCGAAGAGTTCGGTGAACACTTTCTCGCCCGACAGGGCGGAGACCGACAGCGGGGTCACGAATTCCTGCCCGGCCTTCGTCACGATGCACCGGCTGGCAATGCCGCGCCGGCCGAGCTCGCGGATCAGCTCAAGGCTCTTATAGGCCGCGATGCCGCCGCCAATGACGAGGAGGATGCGTTTCTGGCTCATCGATCCCGGGACTTGCTCTTACGGCTTCCTCTTAACCCAGAAACCTTGCTCGCCCGCCATGAAATTCCCGTGAAAACGCAGATCGCGTTAAGGATTGATCCGGATCGTCGGCGGCCGTTCGCGGACGTCCCGGCGCGGCGCAGCGAGGTCGACGCCGTAGGCCGTTGTGGTCGTGCCCGGCACGGCGCCGACGCGGACCAGCTTCATCTGGGGTTTGCGCCCGCCGCGGACTGCCGCACCCGGTATCATGCGGGCGCCGGGCTCGACGACGGTCACGCGGCTGCCGCGGATGACCCGGATCCCCGCCGCCGGACGCAAGCGCTTTGCCGCCCGAACGTCCACTTTCACCATGGGACTCAAGCGCTCACGCACCTTGGGCGCACCACTCAGCGCCGGTTCGGCCTTTGCCGTCACGGCCGCGCGCTTGCCTGCCTGGAAGAGATGCTCGTCAGCCTCCGTGCGCGTGCCGGAGCCGGCAATCTGGGCGGCGACGGGCAGAGCGAGCAGCACGCCAAGCAGCGCGGAGGCAAACAGGGCCTTCATGTCGGGGCCTTTCATGGGAACCATGTTCCCACCCTAGGCACCGCAGGCCGCGTCGTTAACACTTTACTCCATTAAGGAGAGTTCAGCCCTGGTTGGACGTCATTTTCGCGAGAAATTCCGACACGGCCGGCGTATCGCCTGTCCGTTCGCCCGGCACGCTTTCGCAGAACTCCACGAAAGGCAGTTTCGACTCGAGTCCAAACTGGTGCTCGATGGGCGCGTCTTCCGGATGGTCGAGGCTGCCGATGGTCACATATTGCCGCGCGTCCGGCAGGTCGTAGGTGAAGCCCAGCGGCGTGCCGCAGGCCGCACAGAAGGCGCGCTTTGCGATATTGGAACTCCAGAAGGCTTCCGGCTCGGCCGCCGTCCAGCGGAACTGGTCCTTCGGTGCACCCACAAGGGCCGCGAACAGGCCGCCGGTCGCCTTCTGGCACATGCGGCAATGACAGACATGCGACCGCTCCAGCACGTCCATCTCAAACCGGACACGTCCGCACTGGCATCCGCCTGTATTTGCCATCTGAAAGCCCTCCTATTGGAAAGCGTAGACTGCCAGACCTGCCAGTATGACCACAAGCCCGAACCAGCCCCACCAGGGCGCGAAGGGCTTTTTCTCCGGCGGCGGCACTTCTGCCGTCTCGTGTTCCATGAAGGCCTCGAACCGGTCCATCACGTCCGGCAGGCGCTTCAGACGGTTCGTCACTTCACGGAGGTTGTCGGCGACGAGTTTCGCTGCGCCCTGCGGACCGAAGCTGCGCTTGATCCAGCCTTCGACGACCGGCTCGGACGCGTTCCAGATATTGTGCGCCGGGTCGATGGCGCGGGCGACACCCTCCACCTGAACCATCGTCTTCTGTAACAGGACGAGCTCGGGGCGCAGTGCCATGCCGAACGTGTGCGTATAGTCGAACAGCTGCAGCAGAACCCGGCCCATGGAGACGTCCTCGGCCGCCTTGCCGTGGATCGGCTCGCCGATCGTGCGCAGCGCCTGCGCGAAATCGCCGACCGATTGTGTCGGCGGCACATAGCCCGCCTCGAAATGCACTTCGGCGACGCGCACATAGTCGCGCTTCAGGAAGCCCCAGAGGATCTCCGCCAGGAAGCGCCGCTCGGTCATGCCGATTCGGCCGATGATGCCGAAGTCGACAAGGCCGATCTTCCCTTCCGGCGTCAGGATCAGGTTGCCCTCGTGCATGTCGGCATGGAACACGCCATGCTCGATGGCCGTCGTCAGGAAGCCGCGCGTGATATCGTTTGCGAGTTGCTTGCGGTCGATGTCCGGGCGGTCGAGCGCCTTCGGATCGGTCAGCGGGATGCCTTCGACCCAGTCGGTCGTCAGTACACGGCGGCCCGTCCGGTCCCAGTCGACCTTCGGGATGTGGAAATAGCCGGTCTTCTCGCTCAGCTCGCGCATCTCGTCGGCCCCGCCCGCCTCAAGGCGAAGGTCCGTCTCACGCATCATGGCCGTGGCGATGGTCTCGGTGAAGGCGACCGGCTTCAGGCGGCGGCTTTCGGCGGAAATGCCCTCGATCGTGCGCGCGGCGCGCTTCATCGCGGACAATTCCTTGGTCAGCTGCTCCTCGATCTTCGGGCGCAGGATCTTTACCGCGCGCGGCCCGTCCGGCAGCTCCATCCGGTGAACCTGCGCGAGCGATGCGGCGGCCACCGGTTCGGAAAGATCCGGGAACAGACGGGCGGCCTCTTCGGCGCCGAACTCCGCAACCAGCGCGGCGCGGGCAGCCTTCATCGAGAAGGGCGGCAACTTGTCCTTCAGGCGGTCGAGATCGGACGTCACTTCCGATCCGAACACGTCCGGCCGGGTCGCGAGGAACTGGCCGAGCTTGATATAGGCGGGCCCCAGCCCTTCGAGGGCACGGGCAAGCCGCTGGCCGGGACGCCCGCGTGCACCGCCGGTAAAGATGCGCAGCGTGCCTCCGGCGATCCGAGCAGGCAGCGGAAGGCGCGATTGGTAGGCCGCCGGCAGGATCACGTCATGACGCGCCAGCGCCACGCCGGCCCGCATCAGACGGCGGTAGTCTCCGATCATGCCCATGTTCAGACGGCCCAGCCGAAATGCAGCGCCGCGATGCCGCCCGAATAATTGGTCACCGACACATTGGCGAAGCCGGCGCCCTCGATCTCCTTCCGGAACGTCTCCTGATCCGGAAACTTGCGGATCGACTCGACGAGGTACTGGTAGCTTTCCTTGTCGCCCGCAACGAGGCTGCCGAGCCGCGGGATGACGTTGAAGCTGTACGTATCATAAGCCGCCTGAAGGGCGGGCGCGGTCATGTGGCTGAATTCCAGAACGGCAAGGCGCCCGCCCGGCTTCAGCACGCGGCGGAACTCGCGCAGGCCTGCCACGCGGTCGGCAAAGTTGCGGATACCGAAGGAGACAGTGACCGCATCGAAGCTCCGGTCGGCCCAGGGCAGGTTCTGCCCGTCAGCGCAGACCCAGTTCAGGCGGCCCTCCCATTTCGCATTGTCGGGCCGCGCCTTGCCGGCTTCCAGCATGGCATCATTGATGTCGGAGACGATGGCCGTCGCGGGCTTGTCGACGCCGCGGCGCTTGCCGGCCTTGTCGGCCAGTTCGAGGAAGGCGCGCGCCAGTTCGCCCGTGCCGCCGGCGACATCCAGATGCCGCTCGCCCGGCTGCGGGTTCACGCGGTTCATCGCGTCATGCTTCCACAAACGGTGCACGCCCGCGGACATCAGATCGTTCATCAGGTCGTAGCGCGAGGCGACCGAGCGGAAGACGCCCTTCACCCGTTCGACCTTTTCGCGTTCGGTCACTTCTTCGAAACCGAAGGAGACCTTGCGCTCTGTTTCAGGCTCTGCAGACATGCGCGCCACCATAGTTACCCCGTATCGACTAGCCTATATGCCATAACGATGCCTGAATTACCCGAAGTCGAGACAGTTCGCCGCGGCCTTGCGCCCGCCATGGAAGGACGCCGCATCGTCTCGGTGCAGGTGAACCGGCCTGACCTGCGTTTCCCCTTCCCCGAAAACTTCGCCCAGCGCCTCTCCGGGCAGACGATCGTGCGCCTCGGCCGGAAGGCGAAGTTCCTCACCGCGGAACTCTCCTCGGGCGAGGTCCTGGTGATGCACCTCGGGATGACGGGCCGGTTTACAGTCAGCGGTGGCCAGCCGGGCGCGTTCCATCACAAGTCGGGGACAGATGCCGCACATGATCATGTCATCATGATCACGGATACCGACAACAAGATCACGGCTGCAAGCAGCACGATCACGTATAACGACCCCCGCCGCTTCGGCTTCATGGAGCTCTGGCCTGCGGAACAGTTTCAGGCTTATCCACGGTTAATGGCCATGGGGCCAGAGCCGCTCACCAACCGGTTCTCCGCCGCCTATCTGGACGAGGCCCTGAAGGGCAAGAAGGCCCCGATCAAGGCCGCCCTGCTCGACCAGTCCATCATTGCCGGCCTCGGGAACATCTATGTCTGCGAAGCCCTCTGGCGCTCGAAGATCTCTCCCAAGCGCCTCTCGAACAGCATCCCCGGCCTGCGCGCCGCGCGGCTCGCGCCCGCGATCAATGATGTGATTGCGGAGGCGATTGAGGCGGGGGGGTCTTCGATTTCGGATTTTGCGAGTGCGAGTGGGGAGCTTGGGTACTTCCAGCACCGGTTTGCGGTCTATGACCGGGAGGGCGAGCCGTGCCGGGCGTGCGGGACCCCGATCCGGCGGCTGGTCCAGTCCGGCCGGTCGACCTTCTACTGCCCCAGCTGCCAGCGCTAGCGGGCGGGCCCTAATCCCAGCTTTTTCAAGGGGCTGCCGAGCGCGCCGGAGACCATGGCCGCGAGCAGCGGCGGCGCGGGCCAGATCCGGCTGACCGGCGCGGCGAGCCAGTCCCGCAGCCAGGGCAGGGCTATAGAGTCCGACTGGTAGACCGGCGTGAACAGCCAGCTCATGGTCTGGAAAAGGCGTACATGCTGCCGGCGAAAGTGATCGTACCGACGGCAACGGTGATCCAGATAGCCGGGACCGGCGAGCGCCCATGACAATGCGTAGGCGTCAAGGAGCGCCATGTTGGCCCCCTGCCCGAGCTGGGGGCTGGTCGCATGCCAGGCATCGCCGAGATGCACGAGCAAGCCCTCCACGGGGCGGGCCTCGGTCCGGTGAGCATAGCGCGCGAAGGTGAGCTGGTCGTGGCGGGTCAGGCCATCCAGGAGGGGCGCAGTCTCGGGCCAGAGGGCCAGCGCCTCCCGCTTCCAGTCCGACAGCGGCGCCGCCTGCCAGGCCGGATACTGATCCGACCGGATCGACCAGAAATATGTGACCGTCTCCGGCCCATCCGTCGTGACCCGGCCCGACGGCATCACCCCCGCCATTTTCCTTGCCTTTTCATAGCGTTGTTCCAGCGCATCCGAACGGAACGATCCGTCTTCGGGCCGCGGCAGCGTCGCCCAGAGCGCCCCATAAGGCAGGTGATGACGCGGCAGGCCGGACAGCGGCGAGCGGACGCCCAGCGCATCGACGAGAAGGTCGAACGGGCCGAGCGTCCGGCCTTCCAGCGTGGTGAAACGGCCCGCCGACCGGTCCGCATCGAGGATACGCGTATCGGGCACGATCTCCGCCCCGGCCTCAAGCGCCGCCTTGTGCACGAGCGCGAACAAGGCAGGACGCAGGATGCCAATGCCCCGCAGGCCCGGCCGCAGGGCCGAATAGCGGACGTCCAGCACGGCCCGGCCGGTCTCTTTTGCGACACCCCAGAGGCGGTTGATCTCCGCGCCGAGGTCTTCGGCCTCGGCCCGGACGCCCAGTTCCCCGAGCACGGCAAGCCCGGTCTCCTGCAGGATCAGGCCCGAGCCGATGGGTCTTGCTTCCTCGAACTGGTCGTACACCGTGACCCGGTGCCCGGCGCGCGCCAGCAGCGCCGCTGCCGCCAGCCCACCGATCCCCGCCCCGGCGATGCCGATCGAGAGCGGATGAGCCGCCTGTTCAGTTGAAGGCATCGAATACCTGAAGCTTCGGACGAAATTTAAGGATGGCGAGGAACACCGCCCCCGCCGCGATTGCGAAAGCCAGCACAAAGCCTGCCCAGCTCGCCTGCCGCTGCAGCGGCAAGAACCCATCCGCATAGTCGATATAGTGACGCGGCATGCCAAGGAGGCCGAGCCGGATCTCCGCAGACACCAGCATGACACCTGACACGAGGGCGATCACCTGAGTCAGCACAGCGGGCCATATATGCGCCGCCGGCTCACCTGTCCCCGCCCAGGCGAGGAGGACCGCAAAGGACCAGAAAAAGAGGGCAAGCCCATAGGCGTGATCCTGCGCCAGCAGAAAATAGGTTTCGTGCATAACGTTGTCGACACCGGCATTTGCAATGACGAGTTCCATCATACCGGCGAGCGCCAACGGAAGCAGGCCGGCCAGACCCAACAGGATCGTTGGCGTCCGCATTTTGGGCTCGGCGCTTATGGCGGCGACCAGCCCCACCAGCCCGGCAAGGATCATGATCGCCGGCTGACTGCTGAATGACACACCGAGAGTGAACTGGCTTGCCTGGGCCAGCACGGCAACCAGAACGGCCGGCACGATTGCCGAGACGGCAAGGACAAGGCTTGCGCCGACCGACGAGAGCAACCACCGCCTGCGTTCTCCCAGAAGCGCCAACCCCGTGGCGCAGCCGGCTGCAAGAGGTAGCGAAACCTGCAGGAGCGCCCCATGGACGGGGATGGCTGCATCGAACAGGGCTTTCTTCGCGGCAATGTCGCCCCTGACGCCCGGCACAAACAATTCAGCCTGCAACCACACACCTGTGGCGGTCCCCGCAACAAGCCAAACCAGTGCGAAGAGCGCACAGATATTCGTCAGTCGCATGCCGCCTGCTTTCCCCGCCCCGGTCGGGCGGCAATCTGCGATGCCACGTTACCGGCGGCAAGGGGCGGAAGAGACGGCAGCATTGTTGAGCAAGCCTGAAGAGTAAGTTCCCTTTACAAACTCACTCATCCGGGTGAGCCTCGGGAAAACCGTAGGAGAGGAGACGACGGGATGGCAACGGGTTCTGGTGCCGCGCTGATCATCGGCGCAGGCGATGCGACCGGCGGCGCGATTGCGAAGGCCTTTGCGCGCGACGGGCTGACGGCTTGCGTGACGCGGCGCCCGCGGAATCTCTCCGATCTCGACGCGCTGGTCGGCACCATCGAGGCGGAAGGCGGCTCGGCCCGCGCCTTTGGAGTCGATGCCCGCAGCGAGGAAGAAACCGTCGCCCTGTTCGACCAGGTGGAGGCCGAGGTCGGCCCCATTGAGGCCTGCGTCTTCAATATCGGTGCAAATGTCCGCTTCCCGATCACGGAGACGACGTCGCGCGTCTACGAGAAGGTCTGGGAAATGGCGGCCTTTTCCGGCTTCCTTGCCGGGCGGGAGGCCGCCCGCGTGATGAGCCCGCGCGGGCGCGGCACGATCATCTTCACCGGGGCGACCGCTGCCGTGCGCGGCGGTTCAGGCTTCGCGGCCTTTGCCGGAGCCAAGCACGCCCTCCGGGCGCTTGCCCAGTCCATGGCACGGGAACTGGGACCGAAAGGCATCCATGTCGCCCATGTCGTGATCGACGGCGCCATAGATTCCGCCTTCATCCGCGAGATGCTGCCGGACGCCGCCGAGCGCCGCGAACGCGACGGCCTGCTGATCCCCGACGAAATTGCGAAGAATTATGTCTGGCTGCACAACCAGCACCGGTCGGCCTGGACGCACGAACTGGACCTCAGGCCCTGGTGCGAGACCTGGTAGGCCTCAGGCCGCAGCGGGCGCGCCGGTCTTGGCATTCATGACGAGTTGCTTGACGAACTCGACGTGGTTGCGAAGGCGGTAGAGGTCGTCCGTATACGACAGGGGCACGTCCACCGTGCCGATCTCTTCCTGCAGGTCTTCCAGTTCGTCGAGGATGCGCGCCCGTTCGTCCTTGTTGTGCATCGCGCGCCCGCGGCGCTCGAGGTCGCGGATATCCTTGTACCAGACATAGATCTTCCGCCGCACGCGCCAGCGGTAGATCGGTGGTGCCGCCCGGACCAGCGGGAACAGGAGCGTCAACAGCGGGATCGCAAGGACCCAGGCGCGATCGAGGAAGTTCGCCACGCTAAAGGAGAAATACCGCCGCAGGAAAGACGGGCCGTCCTTGTAATAGCGCCGCGCCTGGCTGGAGATCGGCAGGTCGGTCGCGTCGGGATTGGGCCAGGCGCCGGCGTCCGACAGGAGCGATCCGTCGCCATGGATCGCCACGGCCGCGTCGATGAGCAGCGCTTCGATGGCCGGATGAAGATCGTTGCGGATGGCGAGCTGGGCGACCGGAGCGACGAGCGGCATGTCCGTCGACGGAATGTCTGCACCGATGTCGACCACGCCGCGGAGCAGCGTCACCGCCGACAGCGCATCCTGGCGGCGGGACAGGGCCGGGGCGCGTTCGAACGGTAGGAGGCTGACGCCGGGCTCGCGCAGGAGGGACTGGATATAGGGTGCCTCGACCGAGGAGGCATAGGCGACGGCATCGAGCTCGCCAGCCTTGAGCGCGTCGGCGGCGTCCGTGCCGGAGAGGGTGAGCTGCGCGCCGGCCGGCCAGGTGCCGCCATATTCGCCCTGAAGGACGAGCGCGAGATTGCGCGTGCCCGAGCCCGGCGCGCCGATGGCGAACCGGTAACCGCGCAGGTCACCGAAGGAATTCACCCCGGCCTCGTTGCGGACGAAGACCCAGAAGGGTTCCGGGAACAGACCGCCCAGCGAATGCAGCTTTTCGCGATCGTGCGCCGAAGCGAGACCGCCCTGGATAAGGCCGACATCGGCTTCGCCTTCATCGAGCAGGCGCAGGTTCTCGACCGAGCCGGCCGTGTCGACCAGTTCGACCTTCACCCCCTGCTCTTCCAGGAGGCGCTGATAGCGTTCGGCAAAGGCATGATAGGCCCCGCCCGGAGCCCCGGCAGCAAAGCGGATCTTTTTCGGCGGGGCCGGATCCATCAGGGCGAAGGCCAGGATGAGGCCGAGAAGGGCCACCGCAATGAGCGGCCAGTACACTTTCAGGAAATCCCGCAATCCCGACATCGCCTCGTCTCCCGCACCGACTGTCCGATTATGGTCTAGGCCGGGAGTGTGACCGGATCAACAAGGTGAACAAGGCTTCATCCTGCGCCCTGAAATCGCCTTATACGCGCCGCGCATGGAACCCATTCCATTCGGAAAGTGTTCACCAATGGAAACCGTCCCCATATCGGGCGGACCAAACGAAGGGCTGGAAGGAGCCGACCATGAACAGCGCGCCAGCACTTTCACGATGGATGTCGCTCGCGACCCTCGGTGTCTTCGCGGCGCTCCTGGTCATCTATGCCTTTGCCCCGGCGCCGTCGCTCTATGCGGGCTGAGGCCCGCTGACCTGACGCATCAGGCCTTGTGATAAGGCGTCCCTGCAAGGATCGAGACAGCACGGTAGACCTGTTCGGCCAGCATGGCGCGCACGAAACGGTGCGGCCAGGTCTGCGGTCCGAAGGCGAGCGTCTCGGGGGCCGCGCGCCGGACCGCCTCGCCATAGCCCTCTGCCCCGCCGATCAGGAAGGCGAGATCGGGCGTGCCCTGGTCGCGCCACTGCGCCAGTTTGCCAGCAAAGTCGGCCGAGCCCATGGACGGGCCGAATTCGTCCAGCCGCAGGACGCGGGCGCCAGACGGGATCTTTTCAAGGAGACGGGCGGCCTCGGCGTCAAGCCCGCCGCCGCTCGCGACCTCGATCTCCTCGATGCCGCGGAAGCCGAGACTGCGCGCCACAGGCGCGGCCCGTTTGACATATTCGTCGACGAGTTCCCGCTCAGGGCCGGACTTCATCTTGCCGACCACCAGGAATGTGAGGCGCATGCTGCCTAGTGGGCCTTGCTGCGCATGTGCGGCGAGTCGGAGGCCCAGATCTTCTCGAGATTGTAGAATTCCCGGACTTCGGGACGGAACAGGTGGACGATCACGTCGCCGGTATCGATCAGCACCCAGTCGGCATTCGGCATGCCTTCGACGCTGGGCGAACGGCCGGTCAGCTTCTTCACTTCCTGGGCAATATGATCGGCGAGCGCAGCGACGTGACGTCCGGAGCGGCCCGACGCAATGATCATGAAATCGGCAAGCGAGGACTTGCCCTGAAGGTCGATGAAGAGGAGATCCTCGGCCTTGTCGTCTTCGAGGGCCTTGGAGAGGGATTCGGCCACGGCGCGGATATCCTCCACGGTAGCCTGCTTTGCGGCCTGGAGCCGCGGCGCGCTGGAAGTCAGGGCTTGTGTTCCTTCTGGTTGCTTCTGCCCAATTAATACCACGCTTGGCCCATCACAACCAGCAGAAACCCGTAACCGGCCCCTGCGCTGCAGTGACTGCAGGGAAGAGCAGGATTTCCGTCTTTTCTGCCAGATTTTCGCCCTATCCCGAATGTAGAAATCCCCCGATGATGCCCCCCGAGCACCGGAGTTTGCCCATGCGTATGCGTATCCCTGCCCTTTCTGCCGCCCTGATCCTGGCCCTGCCGCTCGGAGGGTGCGCCGTGGCGGCGCTCGGAACAGCCGGCGCGGTCGGGCTGACGGCAGCGCAGGACAAGACGTTCGGCGAGGCGCTCGACGATGCGACCGTCTCCAACCAGATCAAGGCCAAGCTCCTGTCGGAGAATTCCGAGAAATTCTCGGAAGTCGACGTCGAGGTTGCCAACGGCCTTGTGCTGCTGTCGGGACGGGTGACCTATCCGGAAGACCGGGTGAAGGCCGAAGGCATTGCCTGGAGCGCCGCCCTGACCAAGGATGTCGCCAACGAGATCAAGATCGAACCGCCGGGCGGATTTATCGCCAATGTCTCCGATGAGGTCATCACCGGCCGCGTGCGCGCGCGCCTGATCGGGTCGAGCACGGTGAAAAGCGTCAATTTCAACATCGAGACCTATGATGGCGTGGTCTACCTGATGGGCACGGCCCGGTCTGCCAAGGAACTGAAACGGGCAGCCGAGGAGGCCAGCGTCGTCAGCGGCGTCAAGCAGGTCGTCTCCTATGTGCGTATCCGCGAGCCGCAGCCGCATCCGCCCGAACCGGTGGTCGAAGGCCAGCCAACCTCTTACCAAACCAGCCCCGATACCTCATATGGAGCGGACGCCGAGCTGATCGGCGCCAGTTACTGACGGGACGCTGTGCGCGTCCCCGGCAAGGGGAGCGCCTTATGAGCCTTCGCGTCGCGATCCAGATGGATCCGCTAGAACTCGTCAATATCGACGGCGACACCAGCTTTGCCCTGGCCGAAACGGCGCAGGCACGCGGCATGGAGGTCTTCGTCTACCAGCCGCACCAGATGAGCCTGGAAGGCAGCCGCGTCACGGCGCGCGCGCGTCCGGCGAAGGTCCAGCGCGTGAAGGGCATGCCGGGCATATTTGGCGAACCGGTCACACTCGACCTCGCCACCGATGTCGATGTAATCCTGATGCGCCAGGACCCGCCGTTCGACCTGTCCTACATCACCGCCTGCCACCTTCTGGAACTGGTCTCCGGACGGACGCTCGTGCTCAACGATCCGGAAGGCGTGCGCTCCAGCCCGGAAAAAATCCTGCCGCTGATGTTCCCCGACCTGATGCCGCCGACGCTGGTCAGCCGCGACCCGGCCGCCATCGAGGACTTCCGCGCGCGCCACAGGGACATCATCGTCAAGCCGCTCTACGGCCATGGCGGCGCCGGCGTCTTCCGCCTGAAGGAGGACGATTCGAACCTCGACTCCCTGCTCGAGCTGTTCTTCTCGAAATCGCGCGAGCCGGTCATGGTCCAGGCCTTCCTTCCCGCCGTCTCCGAAGGTGACAAGCGAATCATGCTGGTCGATGGCAAGCCGGTCGGCGCACTGAACCGGCGCCCGAAATCCGGGCAGGTGCGCTCGAACCTGGTCGTTGGCGGAACTGCCGAAAAGACCGAACTCAGCGACGCCGACAAGCGGATTTGCGACGCCCTTGGCCCCGAATTGCGCAAGCGCGGCCTTGTCCTCACCGGCATCGATGTGATCGGCGGACGCCTCACGGAGATCAATGTGACGTCACCGACCGGCGCACAGGCCATCAAGCGACTGAGCGGCATTGATATCCCAGCCATTTTCTGGGACTCTGTGCAGGAGAGACTTGCAGGCCGTTAGTCTCAGGGACAAGATCAGGGGCATGAACATGAAGATTATGACCGTCCTCGCCGTTGCCTCACTCTCCATTGCAGGCGTCGCCTGTTCTGAAGCGAAGGTGAAGGCTTCACCGGAAAGCACCGATACGGTGGCTGTCGAGTCCAGCACTGGTGGAACCCTGAACCTTTCCCTGCCGAGCTCTGTGAGCGACACGGGCGCGGTGTCGGGCGGCACGCTGAACCTCAACCTCGGCGGCGCCAGCTCCAGTGAGCCCCGCCTGATCGGTTCAGACCAGCTGAGCGGCGTCGACTTCGAGTCCGTGCCCGAGCCTGCCTTCGCGATCGGTTCCGATGACGCCCCGGCGGCAGACGACGGGGACGACATCATCCGCCTCCCGAACTGACGGGCCGGATACAAACCATCCGCAACTTCAGCGCTCAGGACGCCACCGGAAGCACCACTTCCGGTGGCTTCACTCTATCTGAGATTAGTAATCGAAGATGATTGGGGCCAAAACAGCACCTTAAAGTTGACCTCGGCGCATAGTTTGCATTGCATGGAATTCCTGGACTCAAGACTAGGATGGTAAACATGCCCAACTCGGCCCGGAACCAAGGCCACGAGGCGCGAAAGCCGACCGACGCAGACCGTTTCGTGGGACAACAGATGCGCCAAGGCCGGCGCGAACTCGGCCTGACCCAGGATGCCCTGGCATCCCTGCTGGGCGTGACGTTCCAGCAAATCCAGAAATACGAAGCCGGACACAGTCGGCTTTCCGCAGGACGCCTGCGGGATGTTGCGATCGCGCTCAAGAAGCCGATCGCCTTCTTCTACGAACCCTTCGAGATTGACGAGCCTGTCTCGCCCGACGCCGAACGGGAACTGAAAATGAGGGATCTGCGCCGGGACGGCAAACGCCTGATTGACCAGATTGACGACGATTGCTGCCTCTGGGCGGCGGTCCATATTCTCGAGGCCCTCGAGAAATCGGGATCGTGTCCCACCAAGTGGTGTAGCTCGTCATTGGCCTGACGGTCTTGGGCGGGCTGAGCTGGTCAGCTGACCTGTGCTGCAGGCAGGCTGACCAGGGGGTTATCGCAGACTGGCGCGAGGGTTTCCAGCGTCATGTAGCGTGCTCTCTGCACGGCCCATTCCTCGGTCTGTTCCATGAGGATCGCTCCCACCAGTCTGCGGATGGCGTTTTCATTGGGGAAGATACCGACGACATCTGTGCGCCGTTTGATCTCGCCGTTGAGCCGTTCGATGGGATTCGTGCTGTGCAGTTTCGTGCGATGCTGCTGCGGGAACGTCATGTAGGCAAGGACGTCTTCTTCTCCCTCGTCCATCAGCGCGGCGAGCTTCGGCAGTTTCGGCCGCATCTGATCGGCGACATGGCGCCACTGGGTCTTTGCAGAGGCATAGTCGTTCTGGGCGAAGGCGGTGGCGATGAAGGCCGAGACCACACGCCGGCTGCTCTTGCCGGCATGGGCCAGGACATTCCTCTGGAAGTGTACGCGGCAGCGTTGCCAGCTGGTATTGAGGACGCGGGCGACGGACGCCTTGATACCCTCGTGGGCATCGCTGATGACGAGTTTCACCCCACTCAGCCCCCGGCGTACCAGATCGCGCAGGAAGCCCGTCCAGAACGTCTCCGCTTCCGAGGGGCCAATGGCCATGCCCAGGACTTCCCGGCGCCCGTCCGTATTGACGCCGACGGCGATTGTCACCGCGACCGATACAATACGCCCGCCCTGGCGGACCTTGAGATAGGTGGCATCGATCCAGAGATAGACCCACTCGCCTTCGATCGGCCGGGTCAGGAAGGCCTCGACCCGCTCATCGATTTCTTCGCAGAGACGCGACACCTGGCTCTTTGAGATGCCTGTGCCGCCCATCGCCTGGACGAGATCATCCATCGCCCGGGTCGAGACGCCGTGCACATAGGCCTCCTGGATCACCGCTGTCAGGGCTTTCTCGACGGCGCGGTGAGGCTCCAGGAAGGACGGGAAGTAGCTGCCTGTGCGCAGCTTCGGGATCCGCAGTTCGACATTGCCGGCCCGGGTCTGCCAGTCACGTTCCCGGTAGCCATTGCGCTGGGCTTTGCGCTCCGGATCCTTTTCGCCGTAGGCCGCGCCGGCGCGCACGCCAACCTCGAGCTCCATCAGCCGCTCAGCGGCAAATCCAATCATCTCCTTGAGCAGGTCGGCGTCCCCACTCTTCTCAACAAGCTCGCGCAGGTCCATCATAGCCTTGGTCATTGTCGGTTTTCCTTCGGTCAGGTTGTGTGTCGCAACCCAATCCTACCAAGGAACCGGCAATGGCCAACCGCGCTGCGGGCCTCGTCCTACAGCGCCATGTGGAAAGGCGCGGACGAGACCCGCAGCGCTAACCAGCTACACCACGACCCGGGACGTGACCGAAATCGGCCCACTGAGGCTCAGGTTTCCTTCCGGGATTCGTCTTTCAGCCGGTAGATGAGGTCCAGCGCCTCTCGCGGCGTCAGCGAATCCGGATCGACACCATCAAGAAGGGTCACCAACCGGTCCCCGACGGCAGAAAGCCCCGGCCTACCGGCTTCCTCTTCCTCGACTTCCAGCGGAACGGACGCAAACAGCGGCAGCGTGTCGGCCGATGACGGATCGGCCTCGAGCCGTTTCAGGATCTGCGCAGCGCGCGTGACCGCCTTCTTCGGCAGGCCGGCAAGCCGCGCCACCTGCACGCCATAGGACCGGTCGGCAGGGCCCGGCTGGACCTCGTGCAGAAAGACCAGGTCGTTCTTCCATTCCCGTGCCCGCAGCGAGGCGTTTGCAGCCCCGGCGAGGTCGTCGGCGAGCCCGGTCAGCTCATGGTAGTGCGTTGCAAACAGCGCCCGGCAGGCATTCGTTCCGTGCAGGTGTTCGACGGCGGCCCAGGCGATGGCGAGCCCGTCCCAGGTGGACGTGCCGCGGCCGACTTCGTCCAGGATGACAAAACTGCGTGGTGTGGCCTGGGTCAGGATGGCAGCGGTCTCGACCATTTCGACCATGAAGGTCGAGCGTCCGCGGGCTAGGTCGTCGGACGCCCCGACGCGTGAGAAGACCCGGTCTGCGAGGCCGATCCGAATTTTCCGTGCCGGGACGAACAGGCCCGCCTGCGCGAGGATGACAGCCAGCGCCGACTGCCGCAGATAAGTCGACTTGCCGGCCATGTTCGGTCCGGTCACGAGCAGCAGGCGCGGCGCCGTCTCGCCCCGCGCATCGAGCGACAGGGCGTTTGCGGTAAAGCCCTGCCCGTCCTTCTTCAGGGCCGCCTCGACGACGGGATGACGCAGGGCCTCGGCCTCGAAAACAGGCTCGGATTCGATCCGTGGGCGGACGGCATCGACCTCAATCGCCCAGGCGGCTGTCGCTGCGGCGACATCGAGGCTGGCGATGGCGTCGGCGCTCGCGGCGAGAGCTGCACTGGTTGCGGTCACGCGCGCGGCGAGGTCGTCGAAGACGGCAAGTTCGCGCGCCTTCGCCTCTTCCTCGGCCCGCGAGATACGGCCGGCAAGGTCGGCAAGGTCACGCGTCGAGAAGCGGATGTTCCCGGCAAGCGTCTGGCGGTGGATGAAGGTTTCCGACCAGGGGGCGGTGAGCAACGTCTCGCCATGCCGGGCCGGCACGTCGATGAAATAGCCGAGCACATTGTTGAATTTCACCTTGAGCGCCGGAATTCCCGTCTCGCTGGCATAACGCGCCTGCATCTCGGCGATGATCTTGCGGCTATCGTCGCGAAGGCTGCGCACCTCATCGAGCGCCTTGTCCCAGCCGGGGGCGACGAAGCCGCCATCGCGCGCGAGCATGGGCGGGCTTTCGGCAATGGCGCGGGCGATATCGGCGGCGAGCGCGGCGAGGCCCGTCTGTCCGGCGAGGGAGAGTTGCGCGCACGCCGTCTCCAGCCGGTCCGGCAGCGTACCCGCGCTGCGGAGGATGGCCGCCGCCTCGCTTGCGGCCTGAAGGGCGGTGGCGATGGCAAGCAGGTCGCGCGGGCCGCCACGGCCGAGGTTCAGGCGCGTGCGGGCACGTTCGAGGTCGGGGGCCCGCTTCAGGCAGGCACGCAGGTCTTCCAGCGCCGATGTATCGTCCACGAACCAGGCTGCAGCGTCGAGCCGCGCCTCGATCTCGGCCGCTTCCATGGACGGACGGGACAGACGGGCTGCCAGAAGACGCGCGCCGGGCGCGGTCACCGTCCGGTCGATCGTTCCGAGGAGAGAGCCTTCGCGCGTGCCGTTCATGGCATGGTCGATTTCGAGGCTCGCGCGGGTCGCAGGGTCGATGGCGAGATGGCCATACGGGTCCGGCCGGCGCGGCGGGTCGAGCCGGATTTCGCTGCCGGCCTGGGTCAGCTTCACATAGTCGAGCAGAAGGCCGATGGCAGAGAGTTCCGTGCGGCTGAATTCGCCCAGCGCGTCGATGGCGGCGAGGCCGAAGGCTTCCTTCAGCAGGGCCTCGCCCGTCTTTTGCGTGGCGGCGCGCGCGGGTCGCCAGGTGACCGGTGCGGCGGAGGCCGAGGTCGCAGCGGCGATGAACGGCTTGCCGCTGTCGGCATCGGCGGCGAGC
Source organism: Hyphomonas sp. (assembly GCA_041398365.1). Taxonomy (GTDB): domain Bacteria; phylum Pseudomonadota; class Alphaproteobacteria; order Caulobacterales; family Hyphomonadaceae; genus Hyphomonas. The sequence continues at coordinate 464,334 of JAWKUV010000001.1, forward strand.
AGTTCGGACAGCGGCCAGGCCATGAGCGTGTCGGCCAGCACCATCGGGTCGGTCGCGGTCACGTCGAAGCGGCCGGTCGAGACGTCGCAGACCGCAATGGCGGCTTCGGCGCCCCCTGCCCCGAGCGCGATGGCAGCGAGCGCCTGACCCTGCCGCGCGGGCAGCAGTGCGTCCTCGGTCAGCGTGCCAGGCGTCACGATGCGGACGATGTCGCGGTTCACGATGGCCTTGGAGCCGCGCTTCTTCGCTTCGGCGGGGCTTTCAGTCTGCTCGCATACGGCGACGCGGCACCCGGCCTTGATCAGCCGCGCGAGATAGCCCTCGGCGGCATGGTAAGGCACGCCGGCCATCGGGATCGGCGCGCCGTCATGTTCTCCGCGCGATGTCAGCGTTATGTCGAGGATGCGTGCGGCTTCGACCGCGTCGTCGAAAAACAGTTCGTAGAAATCCCCCATGCGGAAAAACAAAAGCGCATCGGGTTGTTGCTGTTTGATGGAAAGATATTGCGCCATGAACGGGGTCGGCGCAGACGTTTTGCTCTCGGAGGATGGGGGTGCGGTATCGGCCATGGCGTGCGGACGCTAGCGGTTTGCGAAGGGATTCGCAAAGCGTCACGCCAGCGAGCGCTCACAGGCATGTATTTGGACAATTTAGACAGTTGGCAGCCCCTCCGGCGCGGCATAGGGTCCGGCCCCGATCCGAAACCACGACAGACCCCATTCTCATGACGTCCAAGCGCCCAAGCTTCACCGACCAGGAAGCTCTCGATTTCCATTCCAAGCCGACCGCCGGCAAGATTTCCATGGCTCCGACCAAGCCGATGGGCACCCAGCGTGACCTGTCGCTGGCCTACAGCCCCGGCGTCGCCGTGCCGGTGCTGGCCATCGCGGAAGACGAGGACAAGGCCTACGACTACACGTCCAAGGGCAACATGGTCGCCGTGATCTCCAACGGCACCGCCATTCTCGGCCTCGGCAACCTGGGGCCGATGGCCTCGAAGCCGGTGATGGAAGGCAAGTCCGTCCTGTTCAAGCGCTTCGCCGACATCGACAGTATCGACGTCGAAGTGAACACGACGGATCCGGAGGACTTCATCCGGACCGTACGCAATATCGGCGATACCTGGGGCGGCATCAACCTCGAGGACATCGGCTCGCCCGACTGTTTCATCATCGAGAGCCGCCTGCGTGAGGAACTCGACATTCCGGTCTTCCACGATGACCAGCACGGCACGGCCATCATCGCCGCGGCGGGCCTGATCAATGCCTGCCTGATCACCGGGCGGGACCTGAAGGACGTCAAGGTCGCGGTCTCGGGCGCGGGCGCCGCCGGTCTCTCCTGCGCGGGCCTTATCCGCCATCTCGGCGTGAAGGCCGAGAACATCCTTATGTGCGATTCCAGCGGCGTCGTTTACGAGGGCCGCACCGAACGGATGGACCAGTTCAAGTCCGCCTTCGCCGTGAAGACGTCGAAGCGCACGCTCGCCGAAGCCATGGAAGGCGCTGACGTGCTGCTCGGTCTCTCGGCCAAGGGTGCAGTCAGCAAGGACATGGTCAAGTCCATGGCCAAGAACCCGATCATCTTCGCCATGGCGAACCCGGACCCGGAAATCACGCCGGAAGACATCAAGTCCGTGCGCGACGATGCGATCATCGCCACCGGCCGTTCGGACTATCCGAACCAGGTCAACAACGTCCTCGGCTTTCCCTACATCTTCCGCGGCGCGCTCGACGTGCGCGCGCGCAGCATCAATGAGGAAATGAAAGTCGCTGCCGCCTATGCGCTGGCCGAACTGGCCCGCGAGGATGTGCCGGATGAAGTCGCCGCCGCCTATCACGGCTCACGCCCGTCCTTCGGCCGCGAATACATCATCCCGACGCCGTTCGACCCGCGCCTCATCTCGCATATCCCGCCCTTCGTCGCGCAGGCGGCGATGGATACCGGCGTCGCCCGCAAGCCGATCGCCGACATGGATGCGTATCGCAACTCGCTGAAGCGCCGCGCCGATCCGGCCGCCGCGTTCGTTGAGGGCATCCAGGCTCGTTGCAAGGAGCAGCAGCGCCGGATCGTGTTCGCCGAAGGCGAAGAGCCGTCGGTCGTCCGCGCCGCCTACAGCTTCAAGAACCAGGGCCTCGGCCATCCGATCCTGATCGGCCGTGAGGCACAGGTCGAACAGACGATGGAATTGATGGGCGTTCCGGCAGGCTCGCTGGAAATCATCAACGCCCGCCTGTCCGACAACAACCCGGTCTACACGGACATGCTGTATGCCCGCATGCAGCGCGAAGGTTACCTGAAGCGCGACATCCAGCGCCTCGTGAACCAGGATCGGAACGTGTTCGGTTGCTGCATGCTGAAGAACGGCGATGCCGACGGCATGGTGACCGGCGTCACCCGTAACTATGACGTCGCTCTCAAGGACGCGCTCATGGTGCTGGACCCGATCCCCGGCCAGGCCGTGATCGGCATGTCCATGGTGATCAACCGCGGCAAGACCGTGTTCATCGCCGACACGAGCGTCACCGAACTGCCGCAGGGCCCGGAACTCGCGAATATCGCCATCGAGGCCGCGCGCGCCGTAGCTTCGTTCGGCTTCACGCCCCGCGTCGCCTTCCTGTCCTACTCGACCTTTGGCAACCCGATGGGCGAGCGCGGCGAGAAAGTGCGTCATGCCGTTTCGATCCTCGACGGCATGGACGGCATCGACTTCGAATACGAAGGCGACATGAATGCCGACGTCGCGCTCAACCCGAACCACTGGATGCTCTATCCGTTCTCGCGCCTGTCGGGTCCGGCCAACGTCCTGGTCATGCCGGCGATCCACGCCGCCTCGATCTCGACCAAGCTGCTGGAATCGATGAGCCGCGCCACGGTGATCGGCCCGATGCTGCTGGGTCTCCAGAAGCCGGTGCAGATTGCCTCGCTCGGCGCGACGGTGGGTGACATCGTGAATCTGGCCACCCTGGCCGCCTATGATATCGACCGCGTTCACGGCTAGGATGACGCCCGGCATATCGTAAGGTCAGGACTCGCCGCTGGCGGGGGCCTCCCCTATACTTAAATCAGCTAGACAACCTGCAGGGAGGCCCGAGCGGCATGAAAGAGTACCTGAAATTCTACATCAACGGTGAATGGGTCGACCCCGTCACGCCGCGGACCCTCGAAGTCGAGAACCCGGCCACCGAAGAACACTTCGCCGTGATCTCCCTCGGCTCGCAGGCCGACGTGGACAAGGCCGTTGCCGCCGCCAAGGCTGCCTTCCCCGCTTTCTCGCAGACCTCGGTCGAATACCGCGCCGAGCTGCTGGAGAAGATCGCCGCCGGCATCCAGAAGCGCCTGCCTGAAATGGCCGAAGCCGTTTCGACCGAAATGGGCGCCCCGATGTGGCTCGCCAATGCCGCGCAGGTGCCGGCCGGCATGGGTCACTTCATGACCACCGCCGCAATTCTGCGGAACTATAAATGGGAAGAGCTGAAAGGCACGACCCTGCTGCGCAAGGAGCCCATCGGTGTCTGCGGTTTCATCACGCCGTGGAACTGGCCGGTCAACCAGATCGCCTGCAAGGTGGCTCCGGCCATCGCTGCTGGCTGCACCATGGTGCTGAAGCCGTCCGAAATCGCTCCGATCGACGCGATGATCCTGACCGAGATCATGCATGAGGCCGGCGTGCCGAAAGGCGTGTTCAACCTCGTCAACGGCGACGGCCCCGGCGTCGGCTCGGCCCTCTCCTCGCATCCGGACGTGGACATGGTTTCGTTCACCGGCTCGACCCGCGCCGGCGTGCTCGTGGCCCAGGCCGCAGCCCCGACCGTGAAGCGCGTCGCGCAGGAACTCGGCGGCAAGAGCCCGAACATCGTGCTGCCGAACGCGGACCTCGAGAAGGCTGTTGCCGGCGGCGTCATGCAGATGATGACCAATTCCGGCCAGTCCTGTAACGCCCCGTCGCGCATGTTCGTGCAGAAGGACCTGCAGGACCAGGCCATCGCCATCGCCAAGGCTGCTGCCGAGTCGGTGAAGGTGATGATGCCGGCTGAAGCCGCACCGGGCGCTATCGGCCCCATCTCGAACGGCAACCAGTACCAGAAGGTGCAGGACCTGATCGAGACCGGCATCAAGGAAGGCGCAACGCTCGTCGCCGGCGGCCCCGGCCGTCCGGAAGGCTTCAACAAGGGCTACTTCGCCCGCCCAACCGTGTTTGCGAACGTCACCAACGACATGACGATCGCGCGCGAGGAAATCTTCGGGCCGGTTCTCTGCATCCTGCCTTACGACACCGTCGAAGATGCTATCTCTATGGCCAATGACACGGTCTACGGCCTTGCCGGCTATGTTCAGGGTCCGGAAGAGGAGGCCCGCAAGGTCGCCAACCGCATCCGCGCCGGCCAGATCCAGGTCAACGGGGCCCGTCCTGACTTCACTGCACCGTTCGGCGGCTACGGCCAGTCGGGCAATGGCCGTGAATGGGGCGAGGAAGGCTTTGAAGAGTTCCTCGAGATCAAGGCCGTCATCGGTTACAAAGCCGCCTGAGGCACAAGTTACTTAACCCCTGGAGGGCGGCTTTCGGGCCGCCCTCTTTCTTTTGCCCGCCTGTCAGGGCGCGCTTTCGAACCGGAAGATGTCGCCCGAATTGAGCGCGACGATATAGAGGTTCCCCGCCGCATCTTCCCCGAAGCTCGCAATGCCGGACAGACTGCCGGCATCCGGCACGATCTGGTCGTTGATCCGGGCGGTGGCGGCGAGATTGATCGTGCTGCCGTTCACCAGGTCGGTCTCCGGCACGGCCCACACATTGCCGCTGACATAGTCGGCGAACACGTACCGATCGCGTATACCTTCTATGGTGCCCCGGTAGACATAACCCCCGGTGATGGAATTGCCCTGCGCGCCGCCCGATCCGTGAAGGTACTGAAGCACCGGATCGCGGAACGACGGATCGTCCGGTCCTTCGAAAATCTGCGTGCCTTCGAGATTGTCCCAGCCGAAATTGGTCCCACCCTCGTCGGTGCCGATCCGGTCGACCTCTTCCACCGCCCCCTGCCCGACATCACCGATGAAGAGATCGCCCGAGAGCGCGTCGAAACTGCAGCGGAATGGATTGCGCAGGCCGAGGGCGTAGATTTCGGGCAGGCCGCCCGTCCCGCCCGGAAAGGCGTTGCCCGCCGGGATCGCATAGTCGCGGGTCGCATCGGCTGGGAAATCATCCCCCGTCACGTCCACGCGAAGCAGTTTCCCGAGGAGGGTGTTGGGGTTCTGTGCATTCTCCTGCGGGTCGCCGCCGCCGCCGCCATCTCCAAGGCCGATATACAAGAGCCCGTCCGGCCCGAAGCCCAGCCAGCCGCCATTATGGTTCGACGCCGGTTGTGCGACGGTAAGGATGACATCCGCCGTCGCCGGGTCGGCCTGATCGGATGACCCGGTAAAAAGGCGATAGCGCCGGATCTCGGTGTTCCCGGCCGTGTTGGTCAGGTTGACATAGAATGTGTGGTCGGTGGCAAAGTCGGGCGAGAAGGCAATGCCGAGCAGGCCGCGCTCGCCGTCGGTCGCGATGGCCCCCGACACGTCCAGGAAATCCACCGGACCGATCGCCCCGGTGGACGGGTCCAGCAATCGTGCCCGACCGCCCTTCTGCAGGACCACCAGCTGGCTGGTGCCCGGCAGCTGGGTGACGAACAATGGCTGCGAGAAGCCCGATCCCACACGGGCGAGCGCCATCGACTCAGCGAGGTTCAGCACCGTAACGCTGAGGTTCAGCTGTGCCGTCAGGCCGGCCGGGTCGCGCGCCTCGATAGTGAGATCATAGACATTATCGCCATTGGCATCCTGCGGTGCCTCGAAATCCGGCGGCGTGACAAAGGCGATGGTCCGGCCCGTCAGGCCGATCACAAAATCGCCTTCGTCCTTTCCCGCGACGATGCTGAGGGTGACCGCATCCCCATCCGGGTCCGAGACGCTGATCGTGTAGACAGGCCCGGACGTGTTCTCGTTCACCGACACCGCAGTCGCACCGGTAAAGGCCGGCGGCCGGTTCGCCGGCGGCGGCGGCGGAGGGCTTCCGCCATTGTTACCGCCGCCCCCGCTGCATGCGGCGGCCGCCAGAAGGAAAGCCCCTGCACCCCAGCCTCGCATTCTGCCTGCGGCCAACATGTGCGTCTCCTCTGATGTCCCGTTCACCCTATACGAGCGCGTACCAGCGGCCAGACGTCGTGGCCAAAATAACAATATCGTCATTGGCCGGGGCCGCCCCTGCGGCAAGGTTCAACTGGTGTTCAGCCTCGGCGCCTCATATATTTGTGATACCGACTTGTGCTGGAGGACCCGTCCGATGCGTAAATTCGCCCTTTCCGCCGCCATTGCCGCCCTGGCCTTCCTTGGCGCCTGCGCGACCGCGACGCCCTACCAGCCCGCCATCGACGCGACGAGCCGCGGCTATTCCGAGCAGCAGATCGAGGACAACCGGTTCCGCGTCCAGTTCGCCGGCAACAACCTGACGGATCGCAAGACGGTCGAGACCTATCTGCTCTACCGGGCCGCGGAACTCACCAAGCTGAACGGCTACGATCATTTCCGCGTCGTGCACCGCGACACGGACTCGAAGAGCCGCCTGACGCCAATCGGCGGCGGCCCCTACGCGCCGTATTACGACCACTTCTATCTCGACTATTCCTATTTCGGCCCGCGCTCGTCGTATTACCAGTACCGGCCATACGCCTATGACCCGTTCTGGCCGCGCTGGGGCTATTACGATCCGTACTGGGGCGGCGCCGAGTACCGGGAGTCGACCAGCTATGTCGCCTCGGCCGAGATCCAGATGGGCAAGGGCCCGAAACCGGACGATGCGGCCTATTTCGATGCCGACCAGGTAATCAAGAACCTGCACGACACGATTGTCCGCCCGGAGCAGTGATCCGGTCCTGATCGCCCGCGATCCGACTGTTGCCTGAAAGTCCCGCCCCGTGCGGGGCTTTCCCATTTCACCGGGTTTTTGCCCCTGCTGGTCTGGTAATGCCTGCCGGTCGGGTCCAGATAGCCACTTCCCTGTAACCAAACCGGCCTGAAAGGCGCATGCAGTGCCCGACACGGAAATCAATGCGCCGCCGCCTGGAACCGGGCTGACCCGGCCGGTCCCCGGCCGGACGGAAATGGTTGTCATGGTCGCCGGCCTGATGGCGCTCAATGCGCTCGCCATCGACATCATGCTGCCGGCGCTGAACCAGATCGCCCACGCCGTCGGCCTCACGGCGCCGGGCGTCGAAAGCGACAACCGGCAACAGCTGATCATCTTCGCCTATGTCCTCGGCTTCGGCGCGCCGCAGATCCTGTGGGGCCCGATCACCGACCGGTTCGGGCGCCGGCCGACCCTGTTCGTCAGCCTGATCGGCTATATCGTGATGGCGGCCCTGTGCATCGCGACACGGGAGTTCCATACCCTCCTCGCTGCCCGGTTCGTGCAGGGTGTCTTCTCGTCCGGGGCCCGGCTGGTCGCCGTCTCCATCGTGCGCGACCTCTTCGCAGGGCGCCAGATGGCTCGCTTCATGTCGCTGGTCATGACCATTTTCATGGTCATCCCGATCATCGCACCCGCCGTGGGGCAGGCCGTGCTCCTGGTCGCACCCTGGGAATGGATCTTCGGCACGCTCGTCGTGTTCGGCCTCGTCATGTTCGGCTGGACATGGCTCCGGCTGCCGGAAACGCTCGCAAAGGAAAACCAGCGGCCGCTCAACCTGCGAAACGCAGTCGGCGCCTATGCCGAGGTGATCCGTACACCCATCACCTTCGGGTATATGTGCGCCTCCGGCATCGTGTTCGGCGCCCTCTTCTCCTTCATCGCCAGTTCCGAACAGGTGTTCCGCGAAGTCTTTCATCGCGGAGAGGATTTCGTGCTCTGGTTCTCCGGCATCGCCGGCATGCTGGCCGTTGCGAACTTCACCAATTCGCGCCTCGTCGAAAAGCTTGGCATGCGGCGGATCAGCCATACGGCGCTGATCCTGTTCACAGCGTTGTCGGCATTGTCGGCCCTGCTCACGTCCCTGTTCGGGGAAAGCCTCTACCGCTTCTACCCGCTGTTCATGCTGACCTTCGCCTGCTTCGGCCTGATGGGCTCGAACTTCTCGGCGCTGGCCATGGAACCGCTCGGCAAGATCGCGGGTACGGCCTCGGCCGCCTATGGATTTGCCACGACCACGGTGTCGAGCCTGATCGGCATGGCGATCGGCAGCCAGTACAATGGCTCGACCGTCCCGCTGATGCTCGGCTTCATGTGCCTTGGCCTGTCGTCCATCGTGGTCGTCCTGATCACCGAGAAGGGCCGGCTGTTCAGTTCACGTTGATCCGGCGGCCGGGACGGACCGTGACTTCGCGGTCGGAGGACAGCGGACGGACCTGACGCTCAAGGTGTTCGATGATCATGCCGGCAATGTCCTTGCCGGTCGCCTTTTCGATGCCTTCGAGGCCGGGGGACGAGTTGACCTCCAGCACTTTCGGGCCGTCCTTCGTCTGCAACAGGTCCACGCCCGCCACGTTGAGGCCCAGGACTTTTGCCGCGGCACGGGCGATCTCGCGCTCTTCCGGCGTCAGGCGGATGTTCGAGGCCGTGCCGCCGCGGTGGAGGTTCGAGCGGAACTCGCCCTTCTGGGCCTGCCGCTTCATCGCACCGACCACCTTGTTGCCGATCACGAAGGCACGGACGTCTGCGCCGGCCGCCTCTTCCACGAACTCCTGCACGAGGAAGTCTGCGTCGAGACCGCGGAAGGCATCGACCAGGCTCTCGGCGGCCTTGCGCGTCTCGGCGAGGACAACGCCCCGCCCCTGCGTCGAGGTCAGCAGTTTCAGGACAACCGGCGCGCCATCGACCAGGCTGATTAGGTCCTTGGTGTCCTTCGGGCTGCGGGCAAAGGCCGTCACCGGCATGGCGATCCGGGCCCGTGCCAGAAGCTGCTGGGCGAGCAGCTTGTCGCGCGAGCGACCGATGGAGCCCGCGCCATTCAGGCAGATAGCCCCCGTGTTCGAGAACTGGCGCAGCACCGCCATGCCATAGTCCGTTATGGTCGCACCAATGCGGGGGATAACCGCGTCGTAGCGCGGCAGGGCCTTGCCGTCATAGTGGACTTCCGGGTTCAAGGTGCCGATCTGCATGTAGCAGCGCGCCGTGTCGATGATCTCGATGACATGGCCGCGTTCGCGCCCGGCCTCGACGAGGCGCTTGCTCGAATAATTGTTCGGCTCGCGGGTCAGCAGCGCGATGCGCAGCGGACGTTTGACGGGCTTCTTCTTCGGCAGGCCCTTGTAGAGCTTGTAGGAAAGCTCCGGCATGCGGAAGGACTCGTTCGGGTCCACCACCATGTCCGGCTGCATGGCGCCGCGGCCGAACAGCATGCGATAGGTCATGGTCTCGCGGTTGGTCAGCGTCAGCTGGATCGGCCAGCGCCGCTCGCCCATCTCGACATGGGTCTCGATGACGTAACGCAGCTCGGTCTCGCCATTGGAACTGGTCACCTCGCGCCGGTCGACCACCGGGGCCGAACAAGTGACTTCCAGCGACGGCGTGTTCGGGTCCGGCTGGATCAGGAAGCGCACCTGCGGATTGTTGATCGGCCCGAACGGCTCGATCACGCTCGCATGCAGCGCCGACGTCTTCGCGCCGGTATCGATCTTGGCCTTGATGGCGGGCAGGCCTAGGTCCGGCAGGGCCAGCCATTCTTCCCAACCGAGTTCGAACTGGGCGCTTTCGGGCATCTCTCACGTCCTTCTGGAGAAGGATCGATTAGCCGCCCTGCAGGCGCCCCGCAACTCAGCCCGTCACCAGCCAGGCTTTCTCGACGATCTGGACCACGTCACCCATGATGCCGGTGATCTTGAAATCCTTCGGCGTGTAGATGCGGGCGACGCCCATCTGGCGCAGGGCCTGGGCATCTTCCGGCGGGATGATGCCGCCGACGACGACCGGCACATTGTCGAGCCCCACCTTGCGGAGCTCTGCCAGCGTCTCGCGGACGAGATCGAGATGGCTGCCCGAAAGGATCGACAGGCCGACGACATGCGCATCGGCGGCTTTCGCCTGTGCGGCGATCTCGGACGGTGCGAAGCGTATGCCCTCATAGACGACATTCATGCCGACTTCGCGGCCGCGCGCGGCGATCTGTTCGGCGCCGTTGGAGTGCCCGTCGAGGCCCGGCTTGCCGAGCACATAGGTCAGGCGGCGGCCGAGCGCCTCGGACACCCGGTCGACTTCCTTGCGGACGGCTTCGGTGGATTCGTCGCCGGACGAGGAGACGACCAGCGCAACGCCCGTCGGCCCGCGATATTCCCCGAAGACTTCGCGCATCGCCTCGCCCCACTCGCCGGTCGTGACACCAGCCTTGGCGCAGGCGATGGAGGGTTCCATGATGTTCGCGCCGGACCGGGCCGCCTCGCGCAGGGCGGCGAGCGCCTCGTTGACCGGCTTCACATCCCGCGTCGCCTTCCACATCGTCAGCTCACGGACCTGCATCATCTCTTCGGCCGGATCGACCGTCTGGATGGCGCCGTCGCCGCCTCCCAGCGGGCTCGTCTCGGTCTCGGTATAGCGGTTGACGCCGACCACAGTGAGGTCGCCGGATTCGATAGCCTTCACGCGCTCGATGTGCGCGCCGACAAGGCTTTCCTTCATGAAGTCGATGGAGTTCGTGGCGCCGCCGCGGGCATCGATCGTCGCCAGCGTGGCGCGCGCGAGATCCTTCAGTTCCGACGTCTTGCCCTCGATGACATGGCTGCCGTCGAACAGGTCTTCGTATTCGAGGAGGTCGGTCTCATAGGCGAGGATCTGCTGCAGGCGGAGCGACCATTGCTGGTCCCACGGGCGCGGCAGGCCGAGGGCCTCGTTCCAGGCCGGCAGCTGCAGCGCACGGCAGCGGGCCTTCTTGGACAGGGTGACGGCGAGCGCCTCGATCAGGATGCGGTAGACATTATTTTCAGGCTGCGGCTCGGTCAGGCCGAGCGAGTTCACCTGCACGCCATAGCGGAACAGGAGCGCTTTCGGATCAGCCACGCCATAGCGCTCCCGGCCGATCTCTTCCCAAAGTTCCACAAAGGCACGCATCTTACAAAGTTCCGTAACGAAACGGACGCCTGCGTTGACGAAGAAGGAGATGCGGCCAAAGACGATGTCAAAGTCTGATTCCGGAACTTGTCCGCCCGCCTTCACACGGTCCAGAACGGCGATTGCCGTGGCGAGGGCATAGGCCAGCTCCTGTTCCGGCGTCGCGCCCGCTTCCTGCAGGTGGTAGGAGCAGACGTTCATCGGATTCCACTTGGGCACCTCGGTATAGCACCAGGCCACCATGTCCGAGATGAGGCGCATCGAGGGTTCCGGCGGGAACACATAGGTTCCGCGGGAGAGGTATTCCTTGACGATGTCGTTCTGCGTCGTGCCGAGCAGTTTCTTGCGGTCGTCACCGCGCTCGTCGGCCAGCGCCACGTAGAGCGCCAGCAGCCAGGCCGCCGGCGCGTTGATCGTCATCGACGTATTCATCTGCTCCAGCGGCAGCTCGGCCATCAACTCGCGCATGTCGCCGAGATGCTTCACCGGTACGCCCACCTTGCCGACTTCGCCGCGCGCCAGGATGTGGTCGGCGTCATAGGCGGTCTGGGTCGGCAGGTCGAAAGCAATCGATAGGCCCGTCTGACCCTTGGCGAGGTTCATCCGGTAGAGTTCGTTGGACTTCCGCGCCGTCGAGTGCCCGGCATAGGTCCGAAAGATCCACGGCCGGTCCGGGGCATGCTGGAATGGTGTCTGGCGATCGGCCATGCGTGGCGCCTCCCTGTGCGCGGGTCTTTTTTGCTGCGGCGCAACATGCCTTCGCAAAAGCGGGCTGACAAGCCGCGGGCAGGGCGTCTTGCGGCCGCAGGGCAGCAGGACCACATGGACTTCATGACCCGATTCCCGTCCGACGGCTCACCTCAGGCACTCTCGCCCGACGCCTTGCGGCTCACGCTGCGCCTGCGCCTCGCATCGCTGGCCGCATTTCCGGCCGCTGCGGCGCTCGCCGCCGTGCTCCAGCGCGGCTTCCTGGTTCTGCTCCTTCTGGCGGCCGGGATGATGCTCGTTTCCTGGATCGAGCGGATCCGCTTCCTGCGCGCAGCAGGCGAGACCCGGATGCCCGATCCCGGCGCCTTCTGGCCGGGCTTTGCCGTGCGAACCGGCCTGCTTCTGGGCATATTTATCGTTACCGTGGGCGTGCTCGCCCTCTTCCGCGACACCTCACTCGCCCGGGCTTTCGGCTGGCCGGACCTGCTGCTTGCCGGCGGCACGACCCTTGCCGTCTACCTGATGAACCTCGCCAGCGCCCGGCTCGCCGGAGGGCAGGCAAGCGCCATTTCGGCCCAGCTGAACGCAGCCTTCCCGTCGCCGGGCAGCCCGGCCAACGACACGGGCGACATCATCGAAGGCGAATTCACCGACGCCGGAGATCGCTAGGGCCGTCAGCCCGCGCGCACTCAGGAATCTCGCCATGGGCCGCAAGTCCGGATAAAAGGCGCCGGATTACCGGAGTTCCCGACATGACCGACGCCATTGGCATCGTGGCCGCCCTGCTGACCACCCTGTCCTTCGTGCCGCAGGCGATCCTCGCCATCCGCACACGACAAACGGCGGGCATTTCGCTCGTCATGTATTCGATGTTCACCATCGGCGTGGCCGTCTGGCTGGTCTACGGCCTGCTGATCGGCTCGCTGCCGGTCATCCTGTCGAACACCGTGACCCTGGTGCTGGCGAGCGTGATCCTGACGATCAAGATCCGCTCGGTCTCGTCCGGTCAGCCGAGTGCCCAGGGAGCGACGGCGGCGACATCGGCGCCCATCGCCTCGTAATAGAGCCGCTGGATCCGGCGCGTCACCGGGCCCGGCTTGCCATCGCCGACAGGCTTTCCGTCAATCTCAATAACAGGGGCGACCATGGCGCCGGCCGAGGTCGTGAAGGCTTCGGCTGCGTTGCGGGCCTCGTCGGGCGTGAAGGCGCGTTCGACCAGCGTGATCCCGCTGCCCTTCAGAAGGCTCAGCACACCGGCACGAGTGATGCCCGGCAGGATCGAGTGCGACAATTCCCGCGTGATAAGCCGGCCGGCGGCATCGACGATCCAGGCATTCGCCGAGGCCGCCTCGGTGACAAGACCGTCTTCCACCATGAAGGCCGTCTCGGCCCCCGCGTCACGTGCGGTGCGGTAGGCCAGGGCCTGCGACAGCAGCTGCACGGTCTTCATGTCGCGCCGTTTCCAGCGGGAATCTTCAAGGCAGATCGCCTTGATTCCCAGCCGCGCCACATCCCCGATCAGGGGCCGGGTGTCGGCATAGAGGAAGACGGTCGGCACGAAATCCTCCGGTCCGGCAAAGTCACGGAAGCCGTAGGCCCCTGCCGTCACTTCGAGATAGATCAGCCCCTCCTCCATGCCGTTCCGGTCGGCAAGATCGGCATGGATTTCCGCCCATTTCTCGTCCGTGTACGGATTCGGGATGGCAATCCCGTCCAGGGTTCGCCTGAGACGCGAAAGGTGGCCCTCAAGGTCGATGAACCGACCGCCATAGACCGCCGTCACCTCATAGGCGGCATGCGCAAACAGGAAGCCCCGGTCGAACGGGGAAATCGCTGCATCAGCAACAGGTCTGAAAGCGCCATTCAGGAAGACGGTCTGGCCAATTGTCATTTTGCAACGCTCCTCGGGGCAATTTTGTGCACCGCAACAAAAATCTTGCATCGGGGCAATCGAGGCGCCAAGGTGGCGCGAGCCGAAGACCTTGTGAAGACGCGCTGAGACCGCGCCACGAGGTTTTTTGTGTGCACAACAAAAGGAGGAGGGCATCCGCCATGAGCCGGGAAATCAAGGATATTTACGAGGTCGGCGAGATTCCGCCGGAGTTCCACGTTCCGAAAATGATGTACGCCTGGGCGATCCGGAAGGAACGCCACGGACGGCCGGCAACGGCCATGCAGGTCGAACAGGTGCCGGTGCCGGAGATCGACTCCGACGAAGTGCTGGTCCTCGTGATGGCTGCCGGCGTCAACTATAACGGCGTCTGGGCCGCCCTCGGTGAGCCGATCTCCCCGTTCGACGGCCACAAGCAGCCCTATCACATCGCCGGTTCCGACGCGGCGGGCATTGTCTGGGCCGTCGGCCGCAAGGTGACCCGCGTGAAGCCGGGCGACGAAGTCGTCATCCACTGTAACCAGGACGATGGCGACGACGAGGAATGCAATGGCGGCGACCCCATGTTCTCGCCCAGTCAGCGCATCTGGGGCTACGAGACGCCGGACGGCGCCTTCGCCCAGTTCACCCGCGTCCAGGCCCGCCAGTGCATGCCGCGCCCGAAGCACCTGACCTGGGAAGAAAGCGCCTGCTACACTTTGACGCTGGCGACCGCCTACCGGATGCTGTTTGGCCACCGCCCGCACATCCTGAAGCCTGCCGACAACGTGCTCGTCTGGGGCGCGTCAGGCGGCCTCGGGAGCTTTGCCGTCCAGCTCTGCGCCGTGACCGGCGCCAACGCGATCGGCGTCGTCTCCTCCGAGGACAAGCGTGACTTCGTCATGAGCCTCGGCGCCAAGGGCGTGCTGAACCGCAATGACTTCAATTGCTGGGGCCAGTTGCCGAAGGTGAACGGCCCCGAGTTCAACGACTACATGAAAGAGAGCCGCAAGTTCGGCAAGGCAATCTGGGACATCACCGGCAAGAAAGATGTCGACATGGTGTTCGAGCATCCGGGCGAAGCCACCTTCCCGGTCTCGGTCTTCGTCGTGAAGCGCGGCGGCATGGTCGTGATCTGCGCCGGCACGTCGGGCTTCAACCTCACCATGGACGCCCGCTTCCTGTGGATGCGCCAGAAACGCGTGCAGGGCTCGCACTTCGCCAACCTCAAGCAGGCCAGCGAAGCGAACCAGCTCGTCATCAACCGCCGCATCGACCCCGGCATGTCGGAAGTCTTTCCGTGGGCCGACATTCCCGGCGCGCACGAGAAGATGCTCGACAACAAGCACCTTCCCGGCAACATGGCTGTGCTCGTCACGGCGCCGAAGCCGGGCCTGCGCACCGTTGAGGATATTCTCGCGGTCAACGGGCAAGGCGGCTGACAATGCTCAGCCGCGCCTTCGCGGAAGAGTTTGCTAACGACTGGCTGTCGGCATGGAATGACCGGGATATCGACCGTATCCTGTCGCACTATGCCGACGACATCGTCTTCCACAGCCCGCGCATCGCTCTCGTCATGGGCAATGACGCGACGCACGTGAAGGGCAAGAAGGCGCTTCAGGCCTACTGGACCGAAGCCCTGTCGAAGGCTCGCCAGCTGTTCTTCGCGCTCGACGATGTTCTCGTCGGGTCGGACGCGGTGACCATTCTCTACACGAACCATCGCGAAGAGAAGGTGGCCGAGACCTTCCTGTTCAACGCCGACGGCGAAGTCGGGCTCTCGATCGCAACCTATCGCTAGGGCGCCTACAGCGCCGATGGCCTGAGCTGCGCGCCGGCGAAAGACTCGCCCTGGGCGGCGCTGCGATAGGCGTCGACCATCAGGTCCCGCACCTCGCCCTTCAGGCCATCGCGCTTCAGGCGTTCCTCGATCTGGTTCGCCAGATAGGCCTCGCCATCGTCGATAGCTTCGAGCGCTGCCTGCTCGTCATCCATGAACAGGACCGAGAACTTCATCCAGCCGCGATGCGCTTCGCCCAGCAGTCCGCCATCAGATTCGGGATGCCCGCCAAGCGCGCGGACCTTCTCCTGAAAACGCAGGATCAGCGCCAAGCGTTCATTGGCGTAATCAAGGAAGCGTGGACGCAACACATAGTCGTCGTGCGTCATCTCATAGGCCTTCAGATAGCCCCTCCGGGAATCGATCAGCACCTTGACGATATAGTTAAGGGCGTCGATTTCGCGGGAATAGGTCCGGTTCGGCATACCGCGCTCCTGTGCTTCCGAAAAGCAGGAACGGGTGCAGGATCAGCTGGTTCCCGGAACCAGATTACGATTCAGACAGGCCCCGGACCGCCTCAGCCCTC
>JAWKUV010000002.1:0-353887 GCA_041398365.1 Hyphomonas sp.
GCTGATGCGCTGCGTTGGGTCGTCACCGGCTGCGGCGCTCAGTGCCCTGAGGAACCGCGCCAGCAATGAGACTGAGCGCCTCGAACCCCGGATATACGACGAAGACGGCGATGACGAAGATGCCGTTGACCTCGAGCCGGGCACGGTCTTCACATCGGATCCTGAACTGCTTGCGCTACTCGATAGAGCATCAGGGCTCACAACCGAGACAGACCCGAAAATTGACGCGCTCGTCAGTGCTTTGAAACCTCTGATCAAAGACGGGGCAAACCCGGTCGTGTTTTGCCGTTATCTGGCAACTGCGGAATATGTGAAGGAACGGCTTCGCAAGGCTTTTGGCAAACTCGCCGTGGAGGTTGTGACCGGCGAGCTGACGCCGGATGAGCGGCGCGACCGTGTCGCCGAAATGACCTCTGAGGATTCGCAGAGAGGCACTCAGCGTATTCTTGTGGCTACTGATTGCCTCTCCGAGGGCATCAATCTTCAGCAACTCTTCGACACCGTGGTTCACTACGATCTTTCGTGGAATCCCACGCGCCACCAGCAGCGGGAGGGCCGCGTTGACCGCTTTGGTCAGCCTGCTGAACTGGTTCGGTCCATCATGATGTTCTCCCCCGACAGCGCGATCGACGGCGCGGTTCTGGACGTCATCTTGCGAAAGGCAGAAGAGATCAGAAAAGCAACCGGCGTCACCGTTCCGCTACCGGAAGAACGTGGAGCGGTCACAGACGCATTGATGGCGTCGATGATTCTGCGTCGCGGCGGGCAGCAACAACTCGCGCTCGACCTACGTCTTGAAGACGGCACACGGGCCATTGAGACACGTTGGCGCGATGCCAGCGAGAATGAAAAGAAATCACGCGCGCGATTTGCCCAGAACGCCATGAAGCCGGGTGAAGTCGCACCGGAATGGAATAAGGTGAAAGACCTGCTCGGCTCGCCTGATGATGCTCGGCAGTTCGTTGACCGGGCCATGTCGAAATTTGGCGTACCGCTCGAGAAGAAGGGCCCGGTCCATCTCGCACATGTGCACGCCCTGGAGCCAAGCCTGAAAGAAAAACTGGATCAGCGCGGGCTCACGGGGTCAGTGAGGCTCGCCACCGCCGAACCTGCGCCTTCGGGAACCAGTCTTCTGACGCGGACCCATCCCTTGACATCCGCTTTGGCGGAAAGCCTGCTCGAAGCCTCTCTCGAACCTGAATCATTGCCAGATCTAGGTATTGGCCGTGTTGGTGCCTGGCCAACTCCAGCGGTCTCCGTCGTGATGCGGATTGCGCTGCTTCGTCTGCGATACAAGCTGACCATTCACGCCAGAAAAGAAAGACTGCTCCTCGCTGAGGAAGCCGCGCTTGTTGCCCTACAGGGCGATAAGATCGTTGCGTCCGGAAATGCCGTCCGGGACTGGCTCAGCGCACCTGCGACAGCGGACCTCGCCGACATTGCACGCAAGAGACTGACCGATGCGGCCAAAGCCGATCTTCCAATGATGCTTGAAGGTCCACTGGCCGACTTTATCCGGCAACGAGCGGAGGAACTCGTCGAAGATCATGCCCGATTGCGCGCCGCTGCGGGGTCAGCCTCCAGGGTCAGTGTTGAACCGGTTCTGCCACCGGATGTTATCGGGCTCTTCGTTCTCATACCGGACGGAGCCTGAGCATGGCGCGTCGTCCCGTCACCGACCTTTCTGCCTGGCCTTCGAT
This sequence comes from Hyphomonas sp., assembly GCA_041398365.1. GTDB lineage: Bacteria > Pseudomonadota > Alphaproteobacteria > Caulobacterales > Hyphomonadaceae > Hyphomonas. The sequence continues at coordinate 1,701 of JAWKUV010000002.1, forward strand.
CAGTCTCGAAGGCAATCTGATTGCGCCCGCCATGCTGGCGCGAATTGATGAGCGCGCGGCGGCTGAGCAGAGCCCCGAAGACTATGGCGTGCGCAAGGGTCTGACGCTTCGCGAAGACATCTCCACGGCGTTCCGGGTTGGCCAATCGCATTTTGATACTTTCAGCAAACTGAATGCCCCTTCGGTCGACGCCATGCGGCGCTTCATCAAGGCCTTCCTGAAGGAGACGTTGGGGTTCGATGATGTCGAGGATGGTGAAGGGCTGATCGCACTGTTTGCTGGCGACAAGCGTATTCCCGTCATTGTCGTGCCGCCGGATGAAGAGCGGCTGGATCGCCGCAGCGCCACCTTGTCGGTTGAGCGTTCGCGCTCGCCCGCCTTTGCGCTTCAGGACTACCTCAACGAAGAAGATGACGCCCTTTGGGGCCTTGCCACAAATGGCACCGTTATCCGCCTGATGCGGGACAATGCATCTCTGACGCGCCCTGCGTTCATCGAGGCTGACCTTGCACAAATCTTCTCCAATGAGGACGCCGCCTCATTCGGTCTGCTCTGGCTCCTCATTCACCGCAGCCGGTTCGGCAATGCTGGCGCGCCGGCCACCGACTGTGCGCTGGAGCGTTGGCGGGAAACGGGAACGAAGGAAGGCGAAGTTGCACGCGACCGGCTCGCGGCGCAGGTCAAACTCGCCCTCAACATTCTCGGGTCGGGCTTCCTTGAGGCCAATCCCGACCTCGCGAAGAAACTCAGCTCCGGCGAGCAGAACCTCACCGAGTGGTTCAACGAGCTGCTGCGTCTCGTCTACAGGCTCATCTTCCTGATGGTGGCCGAAGACAGAAACCTTCTGCACCCGAAGGTGTCCCGCGCTGAGGCGCGCAAGCTTTATGCGGACGGTTACAGCCTCGCCCATCTTCGCGCCCAGTGTTTTCGCGGGGCGACATGGGACCGCCACCATGACCGTTATGAGGGGATCAAGATCGTCTTCCGCGCACTGGCGGGTGGTCAGGAGGCTTTGGCGCTGCCCGCGCTTGGCGGGCTCTTTGCGCCGAACATGCTGCCGAGCCTTGAGACCGCGAAACTGCGCAACCGGGCCTTCATGGAGGCGCTCTATCGCCTGTCATGGCTGAAGGGAAAAACCGGCATGGCGCCCGTCAATTGGCGCGCCATGGAGACGGAGGAACTGGGCTCCGTCTATGAATCCCTCCTCGAGCTCCAGCCCCAGCTTGGCGATGACGGCAAGTCGCTGGTCTTTGCCTCCGATGCGGCGGAACAGAAGGGTAATCAGCGCAAGACCACCGGCTCCTACTACACGCCTGACAGCCTCGTGCAGGCGCTACTCGACACGGCGCTTGATCCCGTCCTCGACAAGACAGAGACGCAAGCGGATGATCCTGAAGCTGCGCTGCTGAGCCTTTCTGTCATCGATCCCGCCTGCGGGTCGGGTCACTTCCTGCTCGCGGCAGCACGGCGGATAGCCACTCGCGTTGCCCGTATTCGTGCCGACGGCACACCGGCGCAGGAGGATTTCCGCCACGCGCTGCGCGATGTCGCGCGCTCCTGTATTCACGGCGTGGACCGCAACCCGATGGCGGTGGAGCTGACCAAGGTCGCGCTCTGGATCGAGACGGTCGATCCCGGCCTGCCGCTGGGTTTCTTCGATGCGCAGGTTCGCTGCGGCGATGCGCTGCTTGGGGTGTTCGATCTGGCTGTAATCGAAGAGGGCATTCCCGATGCGGCCTACAAGCCGCTGACCGGCGACGACAAGGATGTCGCCAAGTACTATCGTGAGAAGAACAAGCGCGAGGTCAAAGAGCGGGAGACCATCGCCAGTGGCTTTGGCTTTGGCCGCCAGCAGGATTTTATGCGCGAGTTTGCGCGCCTGCGCGCCATGCCGGAAAACACGGTGCGGCAGATCGAGGCCAAGGCTGAAAAGCTTCGTGCCCTGACAGCGGAAGGGGCGACGGCTTGGACGCTGGAGACCGCCTGCGATCTCTATGTCTCGGCCTTCCTCCTTCCCAAGACGAAAAATGACCTCCATGCAGGGCCGGACGGTCTGCCGCGCCGAGGCGCGGAAACCGTGCCGACCTCTGGCTCGGTCTGGGAATGGCTACGCGGCGTGCAACTCTTCGGGCCGCTTTTCGCAAACAGCATCGACGCCGCCCGCAAGGCCCGCGCCTTCCATTGGCCGCTGGAGTTTCCGGACATCATGCAGCGCGGCGGGTTTGACGTGGTCCTGGGAAATCCTCCGTGGGATATCGTTCAGCAAGAGGATGACGTCTCATCTGAGTTGAATGATCGCCTAAAAGCTGTCTTCAAGCAGGGACCCTACGAAGTGCTTTCAGGTCGCCGTGACCTTTATAAACTTTTCTTATGCCGTTTGCCCGACTTGTTGAGAACCGACGGGGTTTCGGCGATGATTGTCCCTGTTGGCTTCTTGATAGAAGAAGACTGCTTAGGACTTCGCCAAAGGCTCTGGGATCATGGGTGCATAGATAGAGTTGTGCACTTTCAGAATGCGAGAAAAGGATTTTTCTCTCAAGTACATGCGAGTTACCGATTCTCAATCACGGAGTATCGGAAGTCCAATTATAGGAAGCACTGGTTTTCGTACACGATCTCAAATCCCGTGTTCTCGATTTCCGACGAAATTGGCCTTCAGTTGGAAGGCGATGGTTTTAATCAATACCTTGCTGACGGAGCTTTCGGTGAACTTCATAAAGACCTTGATGGCCTAAAAAGTCATCGGAACATATTAGGGCTAGATACGTTCTCTAATGCCTCGAAGTTCGGCCTTCTTGCAGAATGGCATGCCACAACTCACAAAGCGTACGCTGTCTCGGCGACTACGCAAGATGCGCTGCCAGTCGGAAAGAACCGGGACATCCATCAGTTTAATGATCAGTATTGCGAAGCGTCGTTCTTCGTGTCGAAGGAATCTGCAGAGGAGCGCGCTAGAGAAAAAGGCATTTGCTTAGATGAGCATGGCTCTCGAATTTTGATACGCGACATTGCCAGAAACGATGATACGGTAACTTTGATCAGTTGCCTGACCGACCGCAAACTGTCGTCATACGACACCCCCGCAGTTCAAGTCACTGGTAACGGCAACGAGCCAATAACCCGTGAGCAAGCTCTACTCCTTGTTGGCTTCTTGAACTCACGAATAGCAGACTTCATCATTCGTCCTTACGTGGATAAGCACATCAAAGGTTATGTGCTTCGAAGGGTTCCGGTGCCAGATTTGGACCCGGGCAGGAGCGGCGCTGAACAAACGCTGGATATTGTACGCGACCTTATCAAGTTAGGAAAAGTCGCAGGCGAAAAACCGATCTGGGAAACACCAAACGGATTATCCTTGTTGAGAAAACTCGACACAGCGGTAGCGGATTGGTTGGGAATTAGCGCGAGCGATTTGAAGGTAGTATTCCGAGAGTTCCCGCACATCTACTCCGCAGAGATGATCGATACAACGAGCTTGGTTGATAACGCTGTCCAGATTGCACTCCCACAGCTCGTAACCTTGCCGGATGATGCATGGGCGCGCCCTGCACCCAATCCGCAGCTCGATCCCGTCACGGCCCTCGCTGCGCTTCTGAAGTCAATACCCGGCCCAACGCCTAGCCGGACGCTACGCCTTGCGGTCATCATGATGTTGGAGCCGCATCTCTTCACACCGCTGCTAACAGACACGGACCGCCAAGACTGGCAACGCCTCGTCGGACAAGAGGCCGCGCCGCAATACGGCAATGTTACGGCGCTCACCGCCCATAGTGCGCCCGGCTGGAACAGAGCGATCACCAATCATCGCGGTAATGGACGGCTGTTAGAGGATTTGGCGGCGGGCACCTGGGCTCCAGGTCAAGGTCTGGACGCATTCAACACCACCGGATGGGCAGATGGGCGCGCGCAGTTTGCATTACGCGCCATTGCGGAGCTCGGCTTCGACACCGTGATGGCATCCACCTCCGACCCCGTCAGGGAGTACGTGAATGCCGCCTAATGCCGAGCTCTTTGCCGAACCCGCGCTAAGCGTCACTGTTCCCGCTGACCTGCGCGCGCCTCGTCTTTGGGTACGCCGGCTGAAAATTTGGGAGAACCCCGGGGGCGACCTTATCCGAGATATCGAACTGCGGCCGGGCCTCAACATTATCTGGTCACCCGATGGGGATGATGATCCCGATAGCGAGACCGTCACAATCGGCCATGGCAGCGGGAAGACACTGTTCTGCCGCTTAGTACGATATTGTCTCGGGGAGACGCGCTTTGCTGATGAAGTACAGCGCGACGCGATATCATCCACGCTCCTGAACGGCGTTGTCGGCGCTGAGGTCATGTTGGACGGTGTGTGCTGGGCAGTGGCGCGTCCTCTTGGCGTGGGTCGAAAACACTTTGCCGTCGCCGAAGGTGATCTCGATCAGGTCGCGCTGATGGAAGGTGCGCATACCGGCACGGATCCATTTATCGATGCGATAGAAGCCAGCTTGCTTGGGGAGAATACGGCTAGTCTCGCTCGGTTAGGATCAGGCCAAAAAGCCTGGCCGATTGCGTTGGCTTGGGCATCCCGCGATCAGGAATGTCGTTTCGACCATGTGCTCGATTGGCGCTCGTCCGTATCTGGGTCGGATTCCCCTCAACCCGCCAGTGGCGAAGCCAAGGCGCCGCGTCTTCTTGTGCTCCGTGCGCTTCTGAATGCGTTGACGGAAGAAGAGCAAACGGCTCGCGCCGAAGAGCAAGAACTAACGCGACAATTTGATCAGCAATCGCAATTACTGGGACGACTTGAGTGGGAGATTGGGCGTCGCGTGAACCGCCTCGTCAGAGACTTGGGATTAGAAAATGAGTCGCTACCCGATTTGCCGCTTCTGCTTCAATCGCTGAAAACCCGCGCTGATCAGGCTATGGCCGGAGCCGCTCAGCTGCCCGATGGTGAAGGTGCCGAAATCGCGAATGCTCGGCAATCGCTTGAGGGTGCGAGAAGCGCCCTACGAACCGCTGAAGTGCAACAGAGCGGCCTCGAAGCAAGCCTTCCAGTGCAAGAGAGATTGCTTGCCCAGTATGAAGGTGAGCTACCAAATCTACAAAATGCATTAGTGCTAGCGGAGACGGCTGTTTGCCCAACCTGCGAACGCCCCGTGGCCGCTAATGATCAGAGCCAACATGATATCGAGACACAACGCCAAAGACTGGCGCAGAAACAGGCTGATATCGCCAGTCAGAAGACAACGATACGGACTGAAAAAATTGAGTTAGATCGTTTAAAGGCTGAGGTCGCGGCGGCAGATCAACGTGTAAATCGAGAGCGCGACAGAGTGCGCCGTCTCGAAACCGCTGCTGATCAACGTCGCGCTACGTGGCGGAAGGCTGTTCAACATGTGGAAGACGTAAGACGCTGCGAAGAAATCGTTCAAGAGATCGAGCAGGCCAAGGTCGATATTCGAGACCTCGACACGCAGCTTAAATCTGCTCGCGACGGCTTACGGTCCTTTGAGGATAAACAAGCCAAGACCTTTGGCGATTTATCTCGCAAATTCTCCGCAGTTATACGAGAGCTTTTGGGTGACGAGGCTAAAGGAAGTGTCGCGCTTACCGGCAAGGGTCTGGACGTAAGGATCAATGTGGGCGGGGATCGTCGGTCCGCTGCAACGGAGTCGCTCAAGGTCATTGCATTTGATCTGGCCTGCCTTTGCCGAAGTATCGAAGGCCATACTCGCATCCCAGCTTTCCTTTTGCACGATAGCCCCCGTGAGGCCGACCTTGGCCGAACAATATATGACAAGCTGTTTGAGCTGATACGGCGGCTAGAGTCCGAGCTTGCGGGTTCCGTCTTTCAATACATCATCACAACCACATCACGTCCCCCTGACGGTTTAATCTCGGAGCCTTGGCTTCGTGAAAAACTTCGAGGTGAGCCCGGCGACAAACGCTTGCTCCGGCGCGATTTATAAGTAGCGGGAGCGATTCATGCAGACCGGAATATTATCTGTCCAGAGACTATTTGATCGTGAAGTGCACTACGCGGTGCCTCTGTATCAGCGCCCGTACGTCTGGAATGAAGAAGAACAATGGCAGCCGCTCTGGGATGACTTGTGTCCGCTTGCTGAAATGGTTGCCGAAGGAAAGGAAGGACGCGCCCACTTCCTCGGAGCGTCAGTGCAAGAAGTCATTCCTGTTCCTGCTGGCACTACAGAAATCCGCCGCGTCATTGACGGCCAGCAACGAATGACAACGCTTCAGATACTTCTAAAGGCGTTCCGCGACGTTGCGGCTGCCCAAGGCCATTCAAACTACGGCGATGCCGTCCTGCCACTTGTTCGAAACCGGGATCCCTTGATCGTGGAGAGTGCAAAAAGGCAAAAACTTTGGCCAACCCGCGCTGATCAATCGGATTATCAACATGTGATGGACGCCAATTCTCCTTCAGACTTATTGCTCGCGCTCGGTATGCCGGAGCAATCGTATCCGTTGGAAAATCACGCGATCATCAACGCCTACCTTTTCTTCCACCGTGAAATCGATTCCTGGGTCAGATCCGTCGATGGGAAGGCCGAACAACGTCTAAAGGGCCTTTACGGCGCAATCCGTGATCGGTTGCGGCTTGTCGTGATTGATTTGGACGACAAGGATGATGCACAGGCCATTTTTGAAACGTTGAATGCTCGCGGAGCGCCGCTGTTGTCAGCGGATCTCGTGAAGAACTCTCTGCTCAGTGAATTGTCGCCATCTGAAGCCGAAGATGCTTATCGAATGTATTGGCAGGGCTTTGATGCTAATGGTGCTTTCTGGCGAAAACTGATTGGCCGCGGGCATGCCCAACGAGCTCGGATAGAGACCTTCCTGCAAAATGCATTGACGCTTATGACAGGTGAAGCGGTAAGCGCTGGTCATCTTTACAATGCCTATCGTGATTTCGCTGCCACTGACGAGGCCGGAAGCGCCAAGGATATTTTGGCGCGCTTCAAACGGCTCGGCGATATCTTCCACAAGCTTCAACAACCTCAGGAAGATCGCCGCCTATCAGATTTCTATTATCGTCTTGGTATCTTGGACGTAGTTACGGCTTGGCCGTTCATACTGGCTCTGTACGAAAAGTATGAAGACAACCCAGAGACTATCAAAACAGTTCTCATAGATCTTGAGAGCTATCTGGTCAGGCGAATGGTGTGTCGTCTGAGCACCAGGGGCTACGGCAGCGCATTTTCAAAGCTGGCGGGTATCGTCAAAAGTTCAGCTGGCGATATCGAAGCAGCCATTCGCGCGGAGTTGCTTGAAGGTACGGCTGAAGTGGACCGTTTCCCGACGGATGAAGAGTTCGAACGGGCTTGGACTTCCAACCCACTTTATCAGAATTTGACACGCCCAAGGATCAGAATGCTTCTTGAGGCGATGGAGGAGGCCACCCGCACCGGTTTTGCTGAAACAGATAGAGCGCCTAGAAATTTGACCGTAGAGCACGTTATGCCGCAAGGCTGGCGCGAAAACTGGACGTTGCCATCAAACGTTCGCGCAGACGAACGCGATGTAACAATTCATACGATTGGTAATCTGACGTTGTTGAATGGTAAGTTCAACACATACCAGTCTAATCGACCATGGGACTGCGTAGGCGAAGACCTGTCAGCTCCGCAAAGTGTTGGAAAAAGAGAGAACCTAAAAAAGCACACAACCCTCGCGCTCAACCGGGAGCTTTGTGAAGAAGAAACGTGGACAGAGACCCAGATATCTGATCGGGCCAAAACCCTTTTTGATTATGCGAAAAGTATCTGGGCAAGACCGTCGGCATAATGAGTATCGTCGCGCCCCAATCCTTCGTCGTTTCGACCGAGTGCAGCAAGGCTGCCGAACAGAACGGGTTTCGTCGTCGATTAGGTGAAACTGACGGATGGGCGGCGTTCCAGTCAACAACGGCGCAGGGGACGATCTGGTTCGCGGCTGCCGGGGCATCGGGTCCATGGTATCTGGCGCTGGATCATTCCGGTGTGATCGCTGAATCAGGTCTTGCCACGACGGCCACGAATGGCCCCGGCAAAGCGCGTTTCAGGTTCGAGTCGCTCCGGGAACTCTATGCCGCGCTACCTCGTATCTATGCGCTCGCATCAAGCCTTCCTGATGCGCCGCTTCGGGTCTTCGAAAAGAAAATCGAAGGCCTTCCCAGATCGACCGAAGCCGAGCGAACAGTTGTACAACGCATTGGGCAGGACGTGTTTCGCAGTAGCCTGATGGAATACTGGAACGAGAAATGTCCGCTCACCGGGATCGATGACGCTGCCTTACTGCGTGCCTCTCACATCATCCCCTGGAAAGACTGCGCGTCAGATGCTGAGCGCCTCGATGTGCACAACGGGTTTCTGCTTTCGGCGCTTTGGGACGCAGCCTTCGACAGAGGTCTGGTGACCTTCGATGATGGTGGAGAACCTGTCTACTCTTCTGTCCTTGGATCGTCTGCCCGGCAGCATCTCAAGTGGACAAGGCCGATTGCGTTGACTCAAAGCCACATTGTCCGACTGGCTTGGCACAGAAGCAACGTCTTCGTTACCGGCTGAACGATGCTTGGAAGATTGACGCGCCTCACCGCCCAATCCCCCTCGCACGGCCCACGCTCCAGTCGATGCCGCCCGCACGCGCTTTCACACTGATCTCCGAGCCGCGGTAGCGCTCCAGTTCCGGTCGCCAGGGGACGAGCGTAAATTCCTTTGAACGCGTAACCAGCGCAAACCGCCCCTGGGCGAGATCGACCGGGCGCTCATATTTCCCGCTGATCGACATGCCAGCATCGAGTTTCAGGAACGCACCTTTTCCCCGAATGTCGTTCGCCGCGGATTTCAGTTCCTCTGCGGCGAGACGGTCCCTCATGCCGGGCTTCAACTGGCCATCCTCTCCGAGCCAGCCTTCACGCTCCAGAAAGGCGTGCCTTGCGCTGAGCGCTGATGCGGTTTCCTGGCCAAACCCTTTGCCCGTCAGACGCCCGCGATCCACGCCATCCAGCCAGACAGGTGCGCGGCGTTCGATCTGCGCTTCAACAGACAGCCAAGATTTCACCTCCAGCCGCACACCACCGGTTCGCGCCGCTTCGAACCGTGCAGCCTTGGCCAGATAATCTGAACCAATTGCGAACTGCCCGTCGCTGTCACGGGTCACAATCCCCGCGCGCCGCATGGCTTCGAGGCGGCGAATATGGGCCAGGCGATAGTCGGCCCGAGAGGCGGGATCGAAAGCTTCGTGGAAGCTGTCTGAGTACATCCCACCATTTAAAGCGGCGATGCGGGCAATGGTTCGATCGGACGCGCGCGGCTGGCCGACTGAAGGCGATACCTCCACCACTGATCCCTTTGGCGGCACCGCGCCCGGCAGGGTTTCACCAAGGCTGACATGCCAGCGCTCACCGTCGAGGGCTTCGAGGATGAGATAGCGGCGATTGTTCAGCTCATCTTCCGGGCCGTCGGTGACGACCCGCCCGACAATCGCGCGGGCCTGTTCATTGGCCGGATCATAGACCCTGCCGGAGAGGCCGTCGCCGGTGTTGAAGGCGGCGGCGATTTCACGAATGCGGTCGCCCTCGCGGCCAATGGCCTGAAGCCGGTCCTTCCAACCCTCCTCAAGCGCAAAGGCGCCATCGCCTCGCGCGGACGCAAGCCCCATCCCTCGCATGTGTTCCAGCCGCCTCTGGATCAGCGCACGCTCAAACCGGCTCAGTTTCTCAAGGCCCTCAGGCCGTGTCAGGTCGCTATCTCGCCCAAGCCGTTCGATCCTGGCATCAAGCCGCGTCATCCGGCCCGCTGTGACGTCGCGTTCCTGAGCGCGGGCAATCTCGAGATCGCGGCGGGGACCGAGTTCATCCGTCACAATCGCGCTGGCGCGCTCGCGAAGGCCCTCGGTTAGATAGTCTCGGGCGATGATAAGATCGCGTCCCAGTTGATCTTTACCGCGCACAACAATGTGGGTGTGGCGGTGGCCGGTATTGTGGTGGTCGACGGCGACCCAGTCGAGCCGTGTGCCGAGATCCTTTTCGGCCTGCGCCATAAGGGCGCGCACCGTCTCTCTCTGATCGCTGAGGTCTGAGGCGTCCTCTGGCGATACGATGAAGCGAAACTGATGGCGGTCACTGGCGCTGCGCTCTTCGAAGAGGGACCCGTCTATTCGGTCGGCCTCCCGGCCATAGAGTTCGCCGCCTTGGCCGTCGCGGTCGACACCGTCCCTCTGAATGTATCTGAGATGCGCCTTGAAGGCGGCCGGGCCAAGGCCCTGGCTGGCGCGCGCAATATGCACCTTCACCACAACGCGCCGCATCCGGAACTTCGGGTGCGGTGTCTGGCGAAAAAGGCTTGCCCGTCCGGCTCCGGATCCACGCGCAATCTGGGCTCCGCTGAACGCCGACGTCCCAGCGCTGGAAGACAGTCGCCGCGCGGCGCGTTTGAGCTCCGTCCTGAACCGCTTGCCGCCGCCCGCGCCCACATCGCGTAGCTTGCCAAGGCGCGGGGTGAACTCATCCTCCCCGCTCATGGCGCAAACGCCGTTGGCGCCCTCTTAAACAACTGAATCCGTTGAGAATACTGAAAAACAGGGCGCCACAAGGTTTCGCAAGAGGCGCCAAAAAAGTGATGTGCAGACAAGGGGTTAAGGGGCCGAGGGCGCCAACCCTTTAATCTTGCCCTCCGGGTCCACACACCCATTCCTTGCCAATCCTTGCAAGCGCTTGCGAGATCGCTGGTCATCGCTGTCCCCACAAAAGGGTCGCCACTCCATCGAGGTCGCTGTCCTGCATGATCCCGAAATAGCGACCGTCGAGGGATCGCGGATGATCATTGAGGAGAAATACCTCGCCATCCTGGAGCACATGACAGCCCTGCCAGCGCGGCAATTCAAGGCCGCCGGACGCCTCCATTAGCGCCTCGGCGACTTGCGTTTGATTGATCAGGATGGCCTCGTCTTCGCGGCAGATTTCATCGCCGGGAAGCCCTGCAATCCGCTTCACCAATGGCCAGTCCGCGCCGGTAAAGCCGTATGCGGAAGTCCATCTCGCGGCCTCTGATCTGGCGGAGACGACGGCCCACCCGTTCAGGGTGAGAGGGCCGTCGCTCCGCCAGAAGAGTCCGACAGGCGCGCTCTCCGTCCGGTTCCAGATCAGCCGCTTCTGTTGGGACAGGGCCATGCCGACGATCAACGCACCGGCCGAAACCAGCGTCAGTGCAAGCGTGAGTTGGCGGATCATTTCGGGGCCTTGGTCCCGCTGTCGCGATACCGTCTGCGTTCTGACCATTCGATCAGATCATCTATGTGATAGAAGACAAGGCCGCCATGTTTGCGATAGCAGGGACCGCCACCAACCCATCGGTAGTGTTCGAGCGTTGAACGCGTCAGCCCCAGATATTCAGCGGCGTCACTGGCTCTTAGGAACGGACTTTTGCGTCCGCCATCGCCCATTTGCTTTCTCATCTGCACCTCCTTATTCGCAAGAGTGAGATGCTGGTGATGTTGCGAAAGGTTGCGCCTTCTTTGCAGAGTCGCTTTCGACAAAGCCGAAAACGACACCGCTTTGTGGTGTCCGCTAGAGCAAATTCAGGTAGTCTTTTTCCATTAGCTTTCGGCCCTTTTTAATGAGTCGCCGCGTCCGGGACTTGTAGGAATGGACGCCATTCTCCCAGTCTTCATTGACGACATCTTTGCCAAAAACAGCTATCGCGATGTCTCGCTGCGTGGCGCCTGCAAGCGACCCATCTAGCGCGATTAGGGCGTTTCGTAGCCTGTTGGGCGCATATCCGCGGCGCGGCGCAACTTCAAAGTCAATGCCTGCGCAATGGCGCGCAAACCAGTCCAGGCATCTGACCGTTTCAACCATTTTCCGCCCGGAATTCACCTTGAGCGTTAGATATATGGCCAACGGAATTGGCGCGGTTGTAGGATCTATAGCGACTTGGGCGGCATATCCTCGGGCAGCGATTGAGAGTTTCGTCCGACGGCCTGGAACTAGCAGAAGTGATTTCCTGCCTGGTATCTCCTGCCATGACAGTGGCTCTGCACGAATGCTGATCTGCCGCCGAATTTCGGCTGCAGCCTCCAGATTTGTCGTCATGACGTCCGGAAGCCAGAAGACCGGTGTTTGATACGCGGACAGACGCGGGTCCGGCAGAAAATGTAAGCCGTTTTCCTCTGCTCGACGGCAAGCGGTACGCAGACGAATGAGTGTCACTCCGTCGTGTCGTCGGAGCGTGATGGGTTTTGCACGTGAAGCTCGGCTAACGCCAAGAAGACCCGGCAAGCGACGCCTGAATTCCCAAGCCCAACCCGAATAGGAAAGCCACAACAACCTATCAAAATAGCGCTTTGAGTAATTCCAGCCGTAATCGCCCGCCATCATGTTCCCCAGCACGGGACGGACTCTTCGACAGGCTTGAACGAGAGCGGCCTGTCGCGGTCGCCCATAATGCAAAATTAACTGGGCAAGAACTGTGCCAAGGTGGTTGGTTACTCGAGAAAAAACCGCCCCGGAGGCAGTATCCGGAGCGGTTCGTTTGCAGTGGAATTGATCCCTAGTCCCGCGGGTTCCAGAGGATCACGTGGCGACCTTTCTTGCCCTTCACCGGTGCGAGGTTCGCGTAAATCTTGCGCGGACCGATTTGGGGATCGGCAAGGGTAATCGAGACATATTCGCGCCCCGACGCTTTGGCTTTGCGAAGCCATCCGCCGCCGATTTCGGTAGAGGTTTCACCGGCAAAGATGCGGTAGTCTGGCTGTCCGTCGGCGGCTTTCTCCGCGTTCTTCTCGATGCGGATCGATGCTGAGAGGTTCATCATTGCAAGAGCGCCTTCGAAGCCTGATTTGGTTTCGCTGACATATCCAAGTGCGTTGGCCATGGTGTGGTTCCTTTCGTTTGCATGTCGCCTGAGGGACCCCTTGTCCCCGTCGACGCCGGACCGAAAGGACGGCGCAGGGCGGGCCTGAACCGCTTACGGGCGAAACGTAAGTGGAGCACCGGACAGTCAAGAAAACTTGGTCCGCGAGGAGCCGCGCAGCGGCGGGGAAGTTTTCTTGAATGGCCGGTTTCAAGGCCCGACAGGCGTCGTCCAGGTCACACGGCATGAGACGGGAACAAGGGGTTCGGAGCGCATCGGGTGGAAACGGATGAACACACGCTGGCCGACATTTCGGAAAGCCAAGCGAGACCCAAAGACGGGCGATTTTTTCGGCGCGGTTCAATCAATGAACCCTCTGCGTGCGCTCAGGTCGCATCAATCAATGCGCGGAAAACCGCCCGGCGACTGTCACCGGGCGGCTCCGTCATCCGCCTGACAAGGAGACTGAAATGTCAGGCGGCGTCTGGCTGATCGAAGGCTTGCGCCCCGGCCCCATCAATGTCTTCGCCGCGCTCGAACAGGCCCGCAATTCGTGCCCAGGCATCGGCGGGCGGGGAACCTGCACCCTCGACAAGGCGGGCTGGCGGCACCTGCATCCATGCGGGCCGCCAGTCGGGATGGGGCTCACATCCATGACCCATGATCCGGTTGCCGATGATCTGCTTCTGTACCTTGGCGGTGTCGCTCGCGCAGGATTCCGCCAGCGATCTCAATCCGATGTCGGCGACCATCGCATTGATCGCCCGCTTGTCTCGCAGGAGGTCGAAGAAGGCAGGGTCAGGCTTCCAGTACGCAGGCAAATCCGTCTCGCAGACATGCAGCACGGCCTCGACGACCGGCCCGCCTGCCTCCAGCGTTTCAGCCATAGTGAAGGCGAGAACCTCCATGACTTCGGCGTCGGACATGGCGAGAAGCGCGGCGAAGATTTCGCAGAGCCGGTAGGCGTCGCTATTGCGCCGCGCCTCGCCACGCACGCCCATCGCCTCGAACAGGGCGGCGATGCGGGCGCGTTTTTCTTCCAGTTCGGTGGCGGCTTTCGAGCCTTCAAGGCTCGCGCGCGTATCCTCTTTCCGGCTCGCGCACTCATGTGCGCGCACCTGCCACAAGGCGCTGCCGGTCATGGCATGGGCCACCATCAGCCGCAGCGCGATGGCAGGCTGGCCCGCAAGGCTCGCCTGCGCCGCGCCATGGCGATGCAGGAGGATGTACTCGGCGAGCGGGCCGGACATTTCCGGTTTGACGGGCGCGGCAGGCGCATCGTCCTTGCCAGCCTTCGCCGTCTCCTGCCGCCGCGCCTCCGCCTGCGAGATGTAGCCTTCATGGAAGGTCACTGTGCCGTCATGGCGCAGCTCGATATAGACCTTGCCGCCTTGGCGTTTGGTGCGCGTCTGGTGATCCCAGCGATGGAAAAACGCCCCGCGTTCAAGGCAGATCACGTCCTTCCAGCCATCGGCGATGTAGGCCTCGATGCGCTGCGCAATGGCGGCAGACTGCGCCTTCCAGAAGGTTTCAGGATCGGCGAACACGCCATGCTCGCCGAACAGATCGGCTGTGATCTGGCCTTCATAGTCGGCGATGTCGAACAGCGCCTTGTCGGTGGTGATGACCGCCCCGCCAGTGATCCATGCCTTGCAGTTACGCCCGCGCGGCGCGCGCTCGTCTTCGCTTTCATAGAGCCGCAGCCACTCGGCCTGCTGGTCTTCTGTGGCCAGCGTCAGGGCGCGGATCGTCTCGCGGTCGATCTCATCTTCCGCGTAAAGTCTGCGGATGCGTTCCGACAAAGAGGCCAGCGCCAGAACACGGCGCACAAGCAACTCAGTGACGCCAAAGAAGGCGGCGATCTCGTCCACACTGCGCCCTTCATCATGCAGCCGTTTGAAGGCGGTGTACTGCTCCATTTCCGAGGCTGGAAGGCGTCCGACATTCTCGATGACGGATGCGGCGATGGCGCTCGCGGCGTCCTCCTCCGTCATGATCGCGCAAGGCACATGCGGGGTTTGCCCCGTCTCCTTCTCGATCTCTTTCAGGGCGAAGTAGCGCCGCCGTCCGGCGACGACGCCATAATGATCGCCCTCCTTGCGGACGAGCAAAGTCTGGCGGATTCCGCTCTCACGGATCGACGGCAAAATGTCGGACACGTCCGGCTTCTTGCGGCTGTGGCGCATGTTGAGTTTGGAAATCCGAAGCTCGGACAGGGGGATGGATTTGAGAATGGGCTGGGCCATGATCTGGCTCCTTCTTGATTGATTGGCTTGTGGATTGGGGCCGCGCCATCAGGCGCGCGCCCCGCTGGTTTCCAAGGCCGCACAAAGGCGGCGGGCGGCGGCACGGCCTGCGTCCAAGGCTTCGGGCAGAAGCTCCTGCGCAACCTCGGTCAGATAGGCGTTGTCGCTGCCGGGATAGTTGGCTTCCACGCCCCAAAGGCTCGCCGCATGGGCGTCTAAAGTGACGCCTTCCAGCGCGACAGAAAGCACGATCCCGCAATAGAACCATTCATCCTTGTGCCACGCCTCCATGACGGCTTCGGCCTTGGCCTGCGCCTGCGCAAAGCGCTCGCGATGGTTCGGACCGGGACCAATGAATCCCGGCGCGTCCTTGTAGAGCGATGGCCAGAATCCGTCCTGGCGCTGGTCGGGCGCATCGCCACAATAATCGCGCACAATGCGCGCGATGATCTCGAAGCCTGCAACCTCGCAAGAGATGCTGTCGCCCTCGCAAACGAAGGTATCGAAGCGTTCCGTGAACGTCATTCCGCACCCTCCTTGAAGAGCCCGGCAATGGCGATCCAGTGCGGCCCATAGACGGCATGCTCTCCGCATTCGTCGCATGGATAGGCGCTCGCATCGGGTTCGTAGCAATCGCGCGGCGCGCGGCAGGCAAGGCAGAAGCCTTCCTGCCAGTCGTCAGCCTGCTGCAGTTCTTCGACAGTGAAGCGGTAGCGCGTGGTTTCGGGAGTCATGCGAGTTCCTCCCCGTCTTCAAGGTCCAGCGGCTGCGCCAGCGGATTGATGAAAACCTGCCAAGCGTCGGCGCAAAGGGCGGCATGCCATTTGAGCGCATCGACGGCATTTGCCGCCAGATGGCTCTTGGCTGATCCGTCGCCATAAAGGGCGGTGACGAGAAACATGGTTCCGTCCTCCCTTACCGCGACCAGAAGATATGGACTTCATCGAAGCCCGTCTGGAACACCATGATCTCGCCATTCAGCGCCATATCGCGTGCCAGCGCCTGCCAGTCGATGTAGTAGCGAAGGGACTCGGGAATCTGCGTTCCGGTGTCCTCGTGCAGCTGCTCGGCGAAATCCGCGGCGCTGCGATACTCGCCTGCGTAGTCCTCGAAGGCGGCGCGCGCCTCGGCGAGGTCGTCGCCGAAATGCTCAAGCAATTTGCCGCCAAGCTCGCCATGCTCCTCAATGAAATCGGCAAGCTCGCACACGGTTTCGAAGCTTGCATATTCGGACAGGTTGGCCCCCTCGAAGCCCTCATAATCGTGGATCGCCCATTCCTCGGCGTCGGGTTCGGGCGATGCCGCCAGCATGGCGCGCACCGCGTCCCTGATCTCGTCAGGGGTGGTCGCATCGATCCATCGCCCATGCAGGCAGCCGGAATTGTAGGCCGCAAGGCAGGCCACGTAGATGCGCGGTCTCTCCGATCGCGCGGTTGCAGCGCTGGCTGCGAGCGGTGCAGTGGTTGCGAGTTGGTCAGTCATGTCAGTCTCCTTCCCCGCCCGCGTTCTTTTCCCGACAGTCGGGTGGGCGGCGAGGAGGTGCTCAGCCGGAGCGCAATAGGGCGACGCGCAAGGGGAAGCTGTAGGTATGACGCCTAAAGACGATCATAGATGACAAAGGCCCGCCCCCTTGCGCGGCGACCGCGCTCTGGCAGACGCACCGTCCGCCCACCTGACTGATGGGAACAGATATTGAGGCTGAGGGGGCTGAGAACGCCGAGACCGAGTGATCCGGTACATATATCAAGGCAGAGGCGATGTACTGGATGTCCGAATGCCGGGAACTGACTACGTCGCTGGAAGCTTTTCCTCGGTGAGAGCCGATGTCCAAGCAAGCTCGCGTGAGATCTGGCTTAAAGTGACAAGCGTGGCGCCGCTTTGTTGAAGACGGGCATGGAAAGCGTCGATAAACATAGGTTCAACGGTCTGACAATGATCTGCGATAACGAACACATCGAAGCCTTCAAGCAGAGACAGGAGCGCGAGCTGCGTCACCGCGCCTTCAAGCTGCGCGCCGTATATCAACAAGCTTGATCGTTGTGCCGCTTTTAGGTTGGCAATGAAGGCTAGCCCGACTTTTTCTGAAGGCAGGATCGGAACATCGTATCGAGATGCGATATCATGAATCCCGGACGCGGCTTCGATTGTTGAACTTGTGCACTCATCGTCCAGGGCGGGGACAAACATTAAATCCATGGAATGGATGAGGGGATAGCGCGACATCAGCTTGAGACATGGGCCGCGTCATGCGGCCGCCTCCTGTTCGGCGCAGATCATCTCGCTGTCGCTTGTCGATAGGGGTTCACTCAGAAGGCTGCAGAAAAACGGCGCGCCCTGGTTTTTGTCACCCCTGAAGTGCCTGCAGGTCTTGCATGCGCCGAAAGCTTTCCCGCCACGGCGGTGGAGCATGTTTTTCATCAGGCCTTCCAGCATGGCGCCAAACAGTTTCTGATCTTCCTTGGGAAGAGCACTGACGGAGGCTTCCAGGTCGCCCAGCGGATCGTCGGCGAGCAGATGTTCACCAGCTGTCGTCAGATCGAGTTTCACGCTGCGTCGGTCGTTCGCCGCTGCGCGCTTCTCAACAAGCCCTTTTCGTTCCAGCGCCTGCAGTGTTTGCGAGACGGTGCCTTTTGTCATTCCGAGATAGGCCGTGAGCGCGCCGGGACTGCGAGAGAATCGGTTCGCGCGGGCTAAATAGCGAAGCGCCTCCCACTGCGTGGGCTTAAGGCCGCTTGAATAGGCGTCGTTATGCACGAGGCGCGCGAGGCGTTCGAGGAGATGGGCGGTAGAGCTCAACATAATTTTTAGTATCGACTAAAAACTTTTCTTGCAAGTTAATTCGTGTCGGTGTATGCGCCTAACAGTATCGAGTCGATACCATAAAGGAGCACGTACATGAAACATCTCACCCTCGCCGTCATGCTGGCGTCCGGATTCGCCGGATCAGCTTGCGCCCACCCGATCAAAAGCCCCGTCGATCCTGACAAGACCCCGGCGTTCGACATTACCAGCGCGGAAGCGTCTACCGATGGACGGCTCCTGACATTCGCCATGGAAGTCGCAGGCGTCGCGGGCAGCGTGAAGCCAGTCCCGATCGGACAGCTGACCGGCGCCAAGGTCGAATCCTATGTCTGGCCGACCAGCATGGATCCCGGCACGGTCGGCTTTGATCCTGAATCCGGCATTCTGGCGCTCGCCATCACAGCGCATCCTGATTTTGATGACACGCCGCTCTTCGATGAGGACGGCGATGGCGACCCGGCGAATGACGGCGCGGATTGGCACTCCCATTGGGTCGTACTCACCGAAGACGATGCCTGTGGCGCGGGATTGAAAGTCCGAGATGTCTCGCCCGGCCAGGATCTCTTGCCTGCCACGGCACCCTACCTGCCGATTGCGCTGGACAGCCCCGGCATGAGCCCGATCCTTGATGGCCGCACCGCGCGCATCACCGTGCCGGTTGCGAACGCTGAAGACGTTTCGTTCGATGCGGTCACGGCGGAGCTTCAGGTCAACGAGAATGGCGAAGCGCCGCTGCTGTGCGTCACCGGGGTCCATGATGTCGCGTCCGGGGACCTGTCCCTGCCAGGCAAGGTCGTGGCTGAGTAATGCGCCGCGATCTGTCTTCTTCGCTGGCGGCGTCAGGCTTTCTGGTTCTGGCTGCCTGTGGGCAAGCGATGTCTCCTGATGGGGACATCGCTTTGCCTGCCGACGACCGTGCCACCACTGTGTCGGAGACACCTGACAATTCGACTGCGTATGGGAAACGTGCGCGTGCTCGGGTGTTCGGGTCCGACGGCGAACGGGTCGGCGATGTTGTGGTCTGGCAGGGTCGCGACGGCGTTCTCGTCCAACTTGATGTGAGAGATTTGCCGCCGGGTCCGCATGGGGTTCATTTTCACAGCGTGGGCGATTGCGACGATTTGGGCGTCTTCAAAGCCTCCGGCGCGCATATCGGGGCTGCTGATGGTCCCCATGGCCTTCTGCACCCTGACGGTCCGCACAGAGGCAACCTGCCAAACATTCACATTGGCGCGGATGGCAGCGCAATCGTCGAGTTCCATTCAAACCTGATCAACGTTGCAGAGTTACGCGACGCCGACGGCGCCGCGCTGATCATCCACCAGACACGAGACGACCATCAAACCCAGCCTATCGGGGGCTCTGGTGGCCGTATCGCCTGCGCGCCCTTCAGAGGGCGTTCGTAACTTCCAATCGCTCAACAAAGGAGTTTCCCATGAGCACCAAAGCCACTTTCTATCATGCCGGTTGCGGCGTCTGCGTCGATGCGGAGCAACAATTTGCGGCCAGCCTCGACCCGAGCAAGTTCGATATCGAAATCGTGCATCTCGGCGAAGCACCCTCGCGACTCGCAGAAGCCGAGGCGGCGGGCGTAAAGTCTGTGCCCGCCTTCGTTATCGGCGGTCAGCCTTATCACATCAATTTCGGCGCGAGCGTTGATGATCTGAAATAGATCCGCGCCGCAGCCCCGCGATCGCGCCCTCTGGCCTCTCTCCCCCGGCCACAGGCTGCCAAATTGGCCGATCGCGGGGCATCGGCTGCGCCGCATTACGAAGGACACTTCCAGAATGAACCGTCTCGTTCCCAGTACATTGATCACCATCGCGACTCTTTCTCTGTTTTCGCCTTACGCTGCAGCGCATCCGAGCGCCGCGCCTGCACCAGAGCATCCGAAACATAACCACACCGCCTCCGGTCATGCGCCAATCGGCGTGATGGGGGATCATTTGCATGGGGAAGGCGAATGGATGGTCTCCTACCGTTTCATGCGTATGGAGATGGCGGGCTCGCGGGACGAGACCGAAACACTTTCTGCGGACGAGATCGTCACTTCAGTCCCCAACCGGTTTTTCGGGGCGCCAATGCAGCCACCGACCCTGCGTGTCGTGCCCGAAGACATGACCATGGACATGCATATGGTCGGTCTCATGTACGGTCTCACTGACAGCATCACGCTAACGGCCATGTCATCCTACGTCACAAAGGACATGGATCATATTACCTTCCAAGGGCCTACGGGTACGAATGAGCTTGGGTCTTTCACGACGGAAACATCAGGTTTCGGCGACACGACCATCGGTGCGCTGATCGGCGTCGATCAGGACGGCGCCCATCAATGGCATTTGAATTTCGCCGTCAGCCTGCCGACAGGCTCCATCGATGAGACGGGAACCATCCTGACACCGATGAACACGCGACCAACAGTTCGGTTGCCTTATGCCATGCAGCTAGGGTCGGGCACATTCGATCTGAAACCCGGCGTCACCTATCTGGGTCGTGCGAGCGCATGGTCCTGGGGCGCGCAAGCGCTTGGTACGATCCGTCTGGACGACAATGATGAAGGCTATGCGCTTGGCGACCGCGTCGAGGGTACCGCCTGGCTCGCCTATGATTTTTCTCGAAGCCTCAGCGTCTCCACGCGCTTGAAGGCCGTGTCGCAGGGCCAGATCGATGGCATCGATCCTACCATTAGAGGCCCGGTTCAAACCGCCGACCCCGACAATTTTGGCGGGGAAACCGCCGAAGTCCTGCTCGGCGCCAATTATCTCTTCACGGACGGTCCGCTCGCGAAAAACCGCCTCGCCATTGAAGCGGGTCTGCCCATCCATCGCGATCTCAATGGCCCGCAACTAGAAACCGACTGGACGCTGACCCTCGGCTGGCAGCGCGCATTCTGAGAGAGGCACCAAAGATGACAGAACCGATCCCGGGCTTTCCAGAAAGCCTGATGACACCCACGCCGGAGACGGGCTTCCAGCTCGCCGTCAAACTCTCGCGCCTGGGCGTCAAGGCGACTCAGCCAGACATGGACATACTTAAAAAGCTCCGACCGAAATATTCGAAAGATGCCGACGCGCTTATCGCGTCCTCACAGGTCATCGCCATTCACTATCAGACTATAGCCGCCGCCAACGACTATTGGCGCAGCGGACGAGGAGACACCCCATGAAACTGCGCACTGCAAAACCCCTCGAAACCACCTTATGGCTGAACACAAAGACGCCGATTACGCTCGACGCCCTGCGCGGGAAGGTTGTCCTCTTGGAAGCGTTCCAGATGCTATGCCCGGGCTGCGTGTCCCATTCGCTGCCACAGGCGATGCGAGCGCGCGCGCTGTTCAGCGAAGAAGATGTCGCCATTATCGGTCTGCATACGGTGTTTGAGCATCATGGCGCTCAAGGCACAAAGGAGGCGCTTGAGGCGTTTCTCCACGAGTATCGGATCTCGTTCCCGGTGGCGATTGACGCGCCATCGGATCGCGGCGGCCCGCCAAAAACCATGACGGCCTATGGCATGCAGGGCACGCCAACGACGATCCTGATCGACCGCGAGGGTAACCTCCGGAAGCAGAAATTCGGGCGGGACGAAGATATGCTGCTCGGTGCCGAGATTATGTCTCTTCTACGCGAAACGGCATATTCAGCTGGACTTGATTCGGGTGCAAGCGACGTTCCAGCGAGCTCATGTGATGAGACTGGATGCCGAATAATGGAGAAAGATAATGCCTAAATTACATAAGAATTGCTCGGGGTTTTTGGGAAAGCGAGCGTGGGATGCGGTGGAGCTTGGTAAAGTCGATGGTACCACCGTGCGTGTTCATTGGACGGATGAACCATACAAGTGGCACACGAATGACGGCGCAGAAGTATTTCTCGTTCTAAGCGGTTCCGTCGATATGAAGTATATCAAATGCAATGAAGAGCATTCAGAGATATTGGGCCCTGGCGACGCCATGTTCTTTGATGTCGGTGATCGCCATGTGGCGCACCCATTAAAACCATCGACAATTTTAGTTGTCGAGCGCGAAGGATCTATCTGACAACAATGCAGGGCCTACAGATGAAAAATTCCGCCGTCATTATTCAGCATATCGCGTTCGAGGGACTTGGCGGATTTGCCGAGCCGCTAAAGGCAGCGGGATATCAGGTCACGGTGATCAATGCCGCCGATGGCGTTCCCGATGTCAAAGGCGGCGAAGACCTTGTGATCATCCTCGGCGGCCCGATCAGCGCCAACGACGATAACGCATACCCTTTCCTGGGAGAAGAACTGCGCCTGATTGATCGGCGGTTGAGCCGAAACCAGCCGGTCATGGGGATTTGTCTTGGCGCGCAACTGATCGCCAGAGCGGCTGGCGCAAAGGTGTATCCTCAGCCTACCAAGGAAATCGGGTTTGCCCCGATCACCCTCAGCCGTGAAGGGAAGACGTCGTGCCTCAGCGCATTTGAGCAGGACCCGATGGCGTTTCACTGGCATGGCGAAACCTTTGATCTACCGAACGGTGCACGCCGCCTTGCGTCGACACCGACTTGCGAAAACCAGGCGTTTGCACTCGGCGAGATCGCTATCGGTTTTCAGTTTCATGCTGAAGCGACGGGTAGAGATATTGAGCACTGGCTAATTGGTCATGCAGCCGAATTGGCGCAGGCGGGAATTGACCCCATGGCGCTTCGCCGCGACGCCGCGCGCTATGCTGATCATCTCAGCTCGAAAGCCGAAGCCGTTATGACCTCCTGGCTCAACAGTCTTGAGGCTCGATTTGATTGAGCCCCCACAAGCAGGCAAATTCTCAATAGCAACGAATCTCCTAAGGGTTCGCGAGAGGATAGAACTGGCCTGCGCACGCGCCGGACGCGATCCATCCGAAGTCACACTCCTGCCGGTCACCAAAACCGTCGGCGCTTCGCGTCTTCGGGAGGCTATTCGCGCGGGACTGACCAGCTTCGGCGAAAACAAGGTTCAGGAAGCGCGCGAGAAGGCCGACCTTCTGACAGACACAAATGTGCGCTGGTCGGTCATCGGTCATCTTCAGTCGAACAAGGCCAAATATGTGGCGCGGTTTGCGCACGAGTTTCAGGCGCTCGACCGTCTCGCGATTGCGGACGCCCTGCAGCGACGTCTCGATATTGAAGACAGGACCTTGGACGTCTTTGTGCAGATCAACGCCTCTGGAGAGGACAGCAAGTTCGGCATACCGCCTGAAGCCGCCAGCGCTTTGGTGAAGGCGCTCGCGCCTTATGACAGGTTGCATCTCAAAGGCCTGATGACTCTGGCCGTATTTTCGGGCGAGGAGGCGCGCGTCAGGGAATGCTTCAAGGTCATGCGCTGCGCCCAGGACCAGTTGCGTGATGTCATCGCCGACGGACAATCCGTAGGTGCGCTTTCGATGGGAATGTCTGGTGATTTCGAATGGGCAATTGAGGAGGGCGCGACGGTTCTTCGCATCGGCCAGGCCATCTTCGGACCACGCTCAATCCCTGACAGCCATTACTGGCCGGAGCGTTGAGCTTCCTCGCCTTCACTCTGCTTGAGAAACTCCACTTTGAAGCGCACAGGGCCAACAGGCGCGACGCGATGAAGTTCGGCCGGCCTGATAATGCCGTATTGCTCCGGCGACAGACGATAGTGTTGCTCCGGCGAGCCGGGAATGAAGTAGTCGAGTTGACCTTCGAGAACGACAATACGCCCCCAGACGCCAGGTTTGGTGTCGTGCAGATCGAGCAGCTTTTTCGGAACGCTCGTTTCGGTGAACACAGGCGTTTCCGCGTATTTTTGAACGTTGCCGGGGAGTACAGGTGCGGTCATGACGGGGCCAGAACGCTGCGCAGGCTGATGACAGCGGCGGCGGTCAGTATCAGGAATTTCGCTACTTCAAGAGCAATGTAGACGAGATGCAGATGCGTCTCTCCTGCAGGTGCGCCATTCATGACTTCCAACGTTCGCGCATCGAGCGCCGGCATGACGGTGAGCCGCTGGAGAGCGAAGAGGGCGATGGGCGCGGTCATCCATTTCCAGTACGACGCCGGCCATAGAAGCAGCGAGGCGATGATCCCTGCGCAAAGGATGGCCTCGGTGATGCCGACCCAGAGAAATTGCGCACGCCCGACTTCGAGCGCTGTTGCCATTTCGAGAGACGGCGCCTGGAACTTCGCAGGCGCAGCGATTAGAGATCCACCAAGGGAGGTACCGGCCCAGATCAGCGCTAGAACTGGCGCAAGCACACTTGTCACGCCTTTTCTCTCGGCTCACTGAGGCCCGGCACGCCGAACATGGCGAGCTGCAGGCTTTGCGCAATGCGTTCCGCCCGCTCCATGAAGTAGGTGACGGCGCCCGGCGTCGGGCTGGTATCTATGAGCGTTTGCTCGAACAGGGCTAGCCAGATTTTGAAATGCCAGGGCTGAATGGAGGCGTGTTTCTTGTGGGCGGGAACAGGTTTTCCGGAGTATCGACCGGCATTGAGCGCGACCGACGCCCAGAACGCCTTCATGGTTTCCAGGTGATGGTCCCAGTCATCGCCAATCGCGGTCTCGAAAATGGGACCGATCAATTCATGCGCGCGAATGCGCCCGTAAAAGGTCTCTACGAGGAGCGAGATATAGGCCTCGTCGATGCCGAGCGCTGCTGCGGTCGCCTGTATTTCCGCGCGTCGCTCTTCGGCGCTTCTCAGGCGTGCTTCGGTCATGCCGCCTCCGTCAATAAATCGCGTAAGGCGGTGTTTCGGCGCACGAGATCTTCGACGGTGTAACCGTCGAGAACGGCGAAGAAAGCTTCCTGCGCTTCAGCGAGGACGCCCTTCAGCTTGCAGGCAGGCGTGATCCGGCAACCGCCAGCGCCGCCAGGAAAGCACTCAACAAGCGCGCTGCCGGCCTCCAGGGGTCGAGCGATGGAACCGAGGGTGATATCGTTCGGTTCGCGCGCGAGGCGCAACCCGCCTGCGCGGCCACGTACCGATTCAACGATCTTCCAACCGCTCAGGGTCTGCGCGACTTTCATCAGATGGTTCTTCGAAATGTCGTACCGCGCAGCGATCTCAGCGATCGTCGAAAGCCGATCTGCATTCACGGCAAGATGCATGAGCATGCGTAGGGCGTAGTCGGTCTGAACGGTCAGTCGCATCGGGTCATCCTTAATGATGCATATTATATATTGCTTTTGCTACTGCCGCGCAATAGAAAACATGCATATGATATGCATGTAAAGGAGAAGGTCATGCTGGATGATCTGACAATCGAGCGGGAACTGGAGTTGCGACGCAACATGGAGCGCGTCTGCGATGACCGCACTGAAGACGCTCCGGACACTTCAGCCCTCTCAAAAGCCGACTCGGTGAACACGGCGGTTCACGACGGCGTCTTCAAGATATTCATGGGCCTTTTCACAGCGATCCTTGCGATATTCTATCTGACGTTCAGTCATGACGCAGAGACCGTATTCATGATCGGCATCTGCGCTTTTTATGGTCTTATGTATTTTGGGACGCCCATTGTCCTGCGCCGTGCGTCCCGGGAAAAGCCCGAGAAGAAGAGCTGGACCGAGTTTCTCGACGAACCCTTCTCGACGAATACGGGTCTGATTTCTGGGCGCACGGCGCTCTTGCAGATCTGCATTGTACCAGCGGCCCTGGCCATTTGTGTCATCGGGATATGTGTTGTGATTTCGCTTTCGCGGTAGAACGAAACAGCCGAACGACGTACTTTGATTAAGACAGCCTACGTCGATTCTATTCCCAGTCAGTGCGACCCTGTACCCGCGCAAATTGGGCTAGAAAATTACCAGAATTTGGGCCATAATCTTGGGGCCGCATTTTATTAAATGCTTGTTTTTGTTGTATAATTTTGTACATTTGGCGCGCATCGCCCGCTCCAATTTTCACTCAATGCCATAACGACATCCCCCTCGGGGGCCGGTTTGCCGGTGCAGTGGGCCGTGCCTAGCCGGCTGGCATTAACCGGCTGTCCAGATTTTCGGTTTCACATAGAATGCAGAGCGCAGGGATGATCGAGACCTGCAGTCAGGAACGGTGCCGTGACCGATCTGCCGAACACATCTGCAACAGGGAGCGAGGCCGACACGTTCGAGCGTCGCGAGGTTGTTGCCTTTGCCAGCAGGACATCGGTTCCGATGATGGCTCTCAACAGGGAGCTGCGCTACGTCTTTGCCAATGCAGCCTATTGCGCTGCGCTCGGCACCGTCTGGCAGGACATTGTCGGCAAGTATGTCTTCGACGTGTACAAGGCGCCGCCGGACGAACAGGAATCCTTCGCCCGGAAATGCGCAATATCGTTCACGGGCAAGATAACGCGTTCCAAAGTGATGAAGTTATGGGTTTCCGGCCGGAGCGGAAAGCCGGAGATCGTGTACTGGCAGGCGACGCAGGAGCCGTTTTTCAGCGACAATGGGGAAGTCCGGTATGTCGTGCAGCGGGTCGAGGACATTACCCATCTGATCGAGCTTCAGAAAAGCAACGACACAATCACGGCTGAGCTGGACCACAGGGTCAAGAATCTCGTGACCGTTATTCAGGCGACCGCCCGGATCAGCAGCGCGACGGCAACCTCTGTAGAGCAGTATACGGAAGAATTCTGCCGGCGTCTCGAATCCATGACGCGGTATTACAACAAGCTGTCCGCCAATGGCTGGAAGGGGCTCTCGTTCCGAGACATGTTCGAGGAGGAGCTGGATCAGGTGGTGGGCCGGGGTTGCAATCGCTACTCCCTCAAAGGCGATGAACTGATCCTGTCGCTCAAGGCGACGAAGGATGGCGGCATGGTGATCCATGAAATGGTTGCCAATGCCGTGAAGTATGGCTGCTTCTCCCAGCCAGGCGGCCGGCTCGACGTCGAATGGAAGATAGACGGCGACACGCTGCGCATTCTCTGGGTCGAGTCCGGTCTTCAGGGGATCAGGGACTCCGGGAGGGTTGGCTTCGGTACCAAATTTCTGGGGATGATGCCGAACGCCAGTGTTCGCCGGGAGTTCCGGGATTCGGGCCTGTGGCTCGAGTACTCCGTTCCGGTGGATATCGCGATCGACGGGCTCGACTTTGCGGCCACCCGGCCGGATTGAGGCTCAGGTGTGTGTGTGCGCGAGCAGTGCCTGGCTGACAATCGCTTTCACGTGGTCAGCGCGGAACGGCTTTGGAATGAGGAAGGCGGGTTCATTCGACTGACCGGCGAGAAGGCGTTCCGGATAGGCGGTGATCACGACTGACGGGGCGCTGTGAAACTGCGTGATCATCGACATCGCGTCTAGGCCGGAAGAACCGTCCGCAAGCTGAATATCGACCAGGATGAGGCCCGGCGAATGCCTACGGGCGAGATTGACGGCTTCATCCCGTGTTGTCGCGCGCGCCGCCATCGTGTGTCCAAGGCTTTCGATAATTTCCTTCAGCTGGAAGGCAATCATCGGTTCGTCTTCAATGATCAGGACGCTTGTGGAAAGCGCGTTGGCGAGATCCCGCTCGGCCTCGGCAAGGGCGCTGTCCAGTTGTTCGGAGGTGAGATTCAGGATGGCCTGCACAGATTGACGGTCAAACTGTTCGACAGCCGTCAGAAACAGTGCGCGGCGCGCAAGGGAGGACATATTTCTGAAGACGGAACGCGTCTCATCCGATCCGGGCAGGGTGTTCGGATTCGCAAGGACCGAATCGAGCAGTCCAAAGAGGGCGACCCGGTCTGCGGGCAGAGGCGTCTCGATCGGTCGTGGGGTCAGGATATGCTCCTGCAGCATCGCTTCGACACAGAGATCGCCCGAGATCTGATCGCCCGTCATCGCCCTGGCGTAACGGCGAAGATACGGCAGTTCCTGCGTGATCAATTGGTACAGCAAAACACGAAGTCCTTGGAAAGAAACAAGATGTTTCTAAGATTCTGGCCGATATCAAATCCTGAATGAGACTTTTTTATTTCACAAAATCGTAAAAAGATACTTGGGTGCCAACCTATTCTTAACCCCGCTGGGCAATTGTGTGACCATTGTACGGCAATTGGCTGCAGGGTACGCTCTTCGCTGAAAGTCGAAGTTTTTGTGGGGACGATTCTTTGGGGAAGCTGGCGAAACCGCTGGGTGCGGCAGCCGCAGGTGCACCGCATATCGCGTCAGCACCATCGCGCTGGGCGATAGATGGGGCGGTAGGTGAGGCGTTAAGGGCGAGTTTCGTACCCGTGACTAAAGAGCCGGTGCCAGAGACGCTCCGGAAACTGATTGAAAAAATACGAATTGAGGAACAACAGCAGAGGGTTCGCTGATCGTGAACAAATTGACTCCGGTCTGTCAGGATGTGCTGCCGGAATCTGAAAACAGCTGGTCGTTCGTAGACGAACTTGAACGGCTGATTCCAGAATTGCGGGCCTTTGCGCGCGGGCTTTGCCGCGAACGTGAACTTGCCGACGATCTCGTTCAGGATACGTGCCTCAAGGCCTGGCAGGCCATCGATACGTTTGAGCCCGGCGCGCCGCTCCGGCCCTGGTTGTTCCGTATACTTCGCAACGAATTCTACCAGTATACGCGCCGCTCCTGGCGTTCCGCGCCGCTGGATCAGGAATACGCGGAAAACGCGCTGTTTGCGCCAGCAGACCAGGATGCCAAGATCGATTTCCGGGTACTTCAGGCCGTGATATCGACTCTTCCGGATGTTCAGCGCGAAGCGCTTATCCTCGTGGTTGCGGCCGGATACACCTATGAAGAAGCCGGTGAGATCTGCAACTGCTCGCCGGGGACAGTGAAGAGCCGGGTGAGCCGGGCGCGGGAAGCCGTCGTCTTCAAGATGCAGCGCGCCGATATCGGCCAGGTCGGCGGTTCGTCACGCGACGACAGCCGCACAGCTGACGGCCATATAGACCTGATCTCGGACATCGAGACACTCACACGGCACATGTTCAGCGCGGCCTGACGTCGTCAGCCGGCACTTTCGGTCCGTTCAAAGGCCTGATCTGCACGCGCGAGCCGTTCCCGAGCGCGAGCCCGGATATGCTTCACCGCTTCGGTTGACGGCAGAAATTCACCCTCGCCGTTCCGTTTCGGAGAGCCGTAAGCCTGTTTCCGTCTTGCGCTCGGGGCGCTTGTGCGCCGGCCGAACAGGGAGAACCTGATTGCCATGACCCAATCTCCTTGCAGCCCTGCAGGTCCCGCTGTGTAGCGATGTCTGCAGGTCAGGCGGGCCGCTGTCTCGGAACTGCCCGGGGCTGTCGCGCCGCCTTGCCGCTCGTTTCGAGCTGACAACGAAATCTTATCCCCAAACAGGCGAAATGCCGAATTATTTTTTGATCAGATTCGTCGGAGGAACGAATCCGGCATGGATTTGCCGCAAGGCAGCCTGTGCTAGTTGCGGCGGCCGGTCGGGTTGTCGGGGGTTGCCTCATCGGAGTTCGGCAGGCGCACGTTGCCGACCGTACCGAAGATCTGTTCCCACAGGCCGAGTTCGCGGCCGCGGGTCGGGGTCTCACGGGCGGCGTAGTTGATCACCTGACCGTTCTCTGCGGTGTATTCGAGCACTTCCTCGACCTTGTCGTCGGTGCCGAAGCTGATGGCGGTGATTTTCCGCGTCTTCACCTTCGGGTGATAGAAGGCGATGCGCTCCTGCAGTTCCGACATGTAGATCCAGGTATTGTCGTCGAACAGGCTCTTTGTGGAGGGCGTTCCGAGCTGGGCCAGGACGGTCGAGCGCGTATCCTCGCCGGGCTTGATCTCGTTCGGCTGGGCTTCGTCGGCGACATAGCCGTGATAGTCGCGGCTGGGCGTCAGGCACGCAGTCAGCGGGAGGGCCAGAAGGCTTGCGGCCAGAATTGCGCGTCGCGCCATCGGAAAACTCCTGATAGTGGTCCCGGACAGACCTAGCGGCTGCGGGACGGCTTTGGCAAGCACGCGAGTGCAGGAGGGCAAGTTTGGTACGTATCTGGAACCCGCTTGGCGCGGGGCAGGCGCAGAAGCGCCGGGCCCGATCGCTGTATCGCGGCCTGATGGCGGCGGCGCTCGCTCCGGAGGCGTATGCAGCCGGCGTGGTGCCTGACGATATGGACCACCGCGTCCAGATGGTGACCCTCCATGCCGCGCTGCTGTCCTGGCAGCTTGGCCTGCGTCCAGAGGTGGAGCTGCGGCGCCTGCCCGCCATGGTGCAGACTCTCGTGTTCGACGGATTCGACGCCTCCCTGCGGGAAACCGGTGTGGGCGACGCCTCCATCGCCCGGAAAGTCCGCAAGATCGGAGAACACCATTCCGGACTTGGGCAGGCCATGGTGGGCGTCCTCGCCGGGCCGGAAGACGGCCGGGAGTCGGGGCTCGCAGACCTGTTGAAACGCAATGGCGTCACCGCAGCGGGCCGGGAAGCTGAACTTGCCGGCCACCTCGCAGCACTCGCCGGCGCACTCGAGGCCTGTCCCTCTGACGTGTTTCTTGCAGGCGAGGCCGATTGGCAGTGCTTCCCTGCGACAAGCAGACGCGACGTTGCAAAGGCTTGAGGCGCGCCTTAAACAGCGCGAACGGCTCTCAGCCGGTCCGAATCCGGAAGGCGCAATGACTCGCGGCACAATCCTGTCAGTTGATGCAATGGGCGGGGACCACGCACCCGGCGTGGTGGTCGATGGCGTCGCATTGTTCCTGAAAGAGCGTCCGGACTCGAAGATTCTCCTGTTCGGAGACGAGCAGGCACTTATGCCTCTGGTCGCAGCGCATGCTGGCCTCGCGGGCCATTGCGAGATCATCCATTGCGATCACAAGATCACCAGCGACATGAAGCCCAGCCAGGCCCTGCGCCGCGGCAAGGGCTCGTCCATGTGGAGCGCTCTGGAAGCGGTCAAGGAAGGCCGCGCCCAGGCAGCCGTCTCGGCCGGCAATACCGGCGCGCTGATGGCGATCTCGATGCTGGTCCTGCGCAAGATGGACGGCGTGCACCGCCCGGCCATGACGGCCATGTGGCCGACGCTGACAGGCCGCTCCGTCGTCCTCGATGTCGGGGCGAACGTGGAGGCTGACGCGGCGCAGCTCGTCTCCTTCGCGATCATGGGTGAGGCTTATGCCCGTGCGATCCTTGGCAAGGAACGTCCGACGATCGGGCTGCTGAACATCGGCTCGGAAGAAATGAAGGGTCACGACGAAGTGCGTGAGGCGCACGAGATGCTGCGGACCCTGGATCTGAACCTCAATTACCATGGCTTTGTCGAAGGTGACGATATTACGGCGGGCGTTGTCGACGTCGTCGTGACCGATGGGTTCACCGGCAACGTCGCGCTGAAGACAGCTGAAGGCGTCGCGCGCATGCTCGGCAGACGCGTGCGCGAGGCGCTGACAAAGAACCTCGTCACCAAATTGGGCGCCGCTTTGGCTGCCTCCGGCCTCAGCCAGCTCCGTGAACAGATGAACCCGAGCAACGCCAATGGCGGTGTTCTGCTCGGGTTGGGCGGCGTTTCCGTGAAAAGCCATGGCGGCACGGACGCGCGCGGCTTTGCAACGGCCTGCCAGCTCGCCGCAGACCTGGCGACAAGTCATTACCCGGAAGAGGTTGCCGCAAACCTCGCCCGTATCCAGCAGAAAGGGGTTGCGGCCGGTTAGGCTGCACCACCCGCGCAAAGGAGAGTGCATGGCACGGCGTAGTTTCATTCGCGGAACCGGCGGGTATCTTCCCGAACGTGTGCTCACCAACGAAGAACTGTCGAAAATGGTCGACACGTCCGACGAGTGGATCCGCGAGCGCACGGGTATTAAGCGCCGGCATGTCGCGGCCGAAGGCGAGCTGACGTCCGACATTGCGACGGCCGCCGCGCGCTCTGCGCTGGAAGCCGCTGGTATCCCGGCATCCGAGGTCGACCTGATCGTGCTGGCCACGACGACACCCGACCAGACCTTCCCGGCCACTGCCACCGCCGTGCAGGCGAAGCTCGGCATGACGGGCGGCGCGGCTTTCGATGTGCAGGCGGTCTGTTCCGGATTCCTCTTCGCGCTTGCGACCGCAGACTCCATGCTGAAGCAGGGCCTGTTCAATACCGCCATCGTGATCGGTGCGGAGACCTTCACCCGCATTCTCGACTGGTCGGACCGCGGCACCTGCGTGCTGTTCGGCGACGGCGGCGGCGCGGCGGTACTCCGGGCCGAAGAGTGGACCGGCGACAATCTCGCCGGCGTCATCACTCACCATATCCGCACGGACGGGACCAAGTCGGACCTGCTTTATGTCGATGGCGGCGTCAGCTCGACCGGCACGATCGGGCATGTCCGCATGGAGGGGAACCGCGTCTTCAAGCATGCGGTGACGAACATCTCGTCGGCCATCCAGGCAATCTATGACGAGACCGGCCTGACAGGCGAGGACATCGACTGGTTCGTACCGCACCAGGCCAACAAGCGCATCCTCGATGGCGTGGCCAAGAAGATGAACATTGCCGAGGATAAGGTGATCGTCACAGTGGACGAGCATGCCAATACGTCGGCGGCCTCGATCCCGCTCGCACTGAACCATGCGGTGCGCTCCGGCCGGGCCAAGAAGGGCGACCTGATCCTCTCGGAGGCCATGGGTGGCGGCTTTTCCTGGGGTGCGAGCCTTTTCCGCCTTTAATTTCAGGCCTCAAGAGCCAGAATTTCACGGAATTTAGCTGACGGATGCGCTAGTAATCCGTTAACAATCCTTGGCTACATCTTAACCAGATCGGGAGAATCCCATGTCCAACCAGACCGTTACACGTGCTGAAGTCACCGACGCGATCGTTCGCGAAGTCGGCCTCACGCGCCAGGAATCGTCGGACCTGCTCGACCGGACCCTCGACATGATCGGGGCCGCGCTCGAGCGTGAGGATGAGGTGAAGCTTTCCCGGTTCGGCAACTTCGTCGTGCGGTCGAAGGCCGCCCGCGAGGGCCGCAATCCCAAGACCGGGGAGGAGGCCACGATCGCCGCACGGCGCGTCGTCACCTTCCGTCCGTCGCCTATGCTGAAAACACGCGTCGACGAGACCTAAAAGGAAACCAGGAAGGAAATGACATGAGCGCCAGCCGGGCCCGAATCGAGAAATCTGCGACTGCATTCCGGTCGATTGGCGAGGCGGCTTCCGAACTGGGCGTGGAAACGCATGTCATCCGATACTGGGAAAGCAAGTTTCCACGTGAAGTGCGCCCGGTGAAACGGGCCGATGGGCGCCGCATGTTCCGTCCGCAGGACGTCGATGCGCTGCGGGCGATCCAGATCCTGGTGCACGAGCGCGGCCTGACCCTGAAGGGCGCCAAGGCCCTGATCAATGAACAGGGCATGGCCGCTGTGCTCTCCGGCGAAGCAACGCTGGGCGCCGGCGCCCCGGCCGGCACGAGCCCGGCCCGCGATCTTCAGGAAACGGTCGCCCGTGCGTTCAGCGGCCAGTCTGCTGCAGGCCTGACAGAGGATCGCCGGGCCCGCCTCGAAGGCGCACTTGTCGAACTCGCGGACATCAAGTCCCGTATCGACGCCGCGCTGGGCCGGTCCGCAGCCTGAACCCACATAACACGTTGCACTGCCAGCACGGCTTGGTTACAAGCCGCCCTTGTCGGAGCGTGGCGCAGCCCGGTTAGCGCACTAGTCTGGGGGACTAGGGGTCGTGGGTTCGAATCCCGCCGCTCCGACCATTTCATTCCGGCCCGCCTCTGGCGGGCTTTTTTGATCCGGAAGCGCAAGCGGGGGCTGCGCCCCCACCCGATCAGTCCTTCGTCAGGTCCACATCTTCCACCTGGCCCACGGCCGCGAGGGCGAAGGCGTACTCGGTGGCGACTTCCTTAAGGCCCTCGAAGCGGCCCGAGGCGCCGCCATGGCCGGAGTCCATGTTGATCTTGAGGAAATAGGGGCCGCCTTCGGGGGCTTCGTGGCGGAGCTTCGCCGTCCACTTGGTCGGTTCCCAATAGGTGACGCGCGGGTCCGACAGGCCGCCCGTGATGAACATGGCCGGGTATTTCTGGTCGGTCACGTTGTCATAGGGGCTGTAGGTCGCGATCCGGTCATAGTCTTCGGCGCTGGTCAGCGGGTTGCCCCATTCGGGCCATTCCGGCGGCGTCAGCGGCAGGCTCTCGTCCGACATGGTATTGATCACGTCCACGAAGGGCACGGCAGCGATGATGCCGGCAAAGAGGGCCGGGTCCATGTTGACCACGGCGCCCATTAGGAGACCGCCGGCCGAGCCGCCTTGTGCGACCACCTTGTCCGGCGCGGCATAGCCCTTGTCGACGAGGTAGTGCCCGGCGGCGACAAAATCCTTGAACGTGTTGGTCTTCTTCTCAAGCTTGCCGTCCAGGTACCACTGGTAGCCCTTCGCCATGCCGCCGCGCGGATGCACGATGGCGTAGACGAAGCCGCGGTCGACGAGGCTGAGGCGGCTGGAGCGGAAGTCTGCCGGGATGGTGATGCCGTAGGACCCATAGCCATAGAGCAGCATCGGGGCCGTGCCGTCGATGGGCGTGTCCTTGCGGTGCAGGATCGTCACCGGAACCTCGACCCCGTCGAAGCTGGGTGCCATCACGCGTTCGGCGACATAGTCCTCGGCATTGTGGCCGGAGGGCACTTCCCGCGTCTTGCGCAGCACGCGCTCATGCGTGGTGAGGTCGTAGTCGTAGACCTGGTCCGGCGTTGTCGGCGAGGCATAGTCGATCCGCAGGATCGGCACGTCATAGTCATAGCCGGAATCGAGGCCGAGATCATAGGCCGCCTCTTCGAAGCTGATCGTGTGCTCGCTGCCGTCGGCGCGGGCGCGGACGACGATGCGCGGCAGTCCGTCCTCGCGCTCCATGCGGGAGAGGTAGTCCTGCTGCGCCTGCAGGCCGAGGATCAGCGTGCCCGGCCGGTGCGGAACGACTTCCACCCAGTTCTCCGGGGACTCCGATTCAAGCGGTGCGCGCATGATCTTGAAGTCGACGGCGCCGCCGATGTTCGTTGTGATGTAGAACTGGCCGTCGAACACATCGACCGAATACTCGTGATCGGTCTGGCGTGGCGCGATGGTGCGCAGCTTCGGATTGTGCTCGTCCGAGGGGAACCAGTGCCATTCGGAGGTCGTGTGGCTGGACGAGGTGACGAAGATCACATCGCGATTGGCAGACTTCGAGACGCCGACGAAGAAGCCGGGGTCTTTTTCCTCGTAGATCAGCGTGTCCTCGCCGGTTTCGAGATTGCGCTCGAACACGGCATCGGGCCGGGCGTTCTGGTCGCGGCGGACCCAGAAGATGGACTTGCCGTCCTCGCTCCACTCGAACGAGCCGTAGCAGTCGTCGATCTGCGCGGCGACTTCCTCGCCGGTTTCGATATTGCGGATTGAGACAGTGTAGAATTCGCTGCCCTGCGTATCGACGCCGTAGGCGATCACCGAATGGTCGGGCGAGGTGTCGATGCCGCCGAAGGAGAAATAGTCCGTTCCCTCGGCCATCTTGTCACCGTCGAGGAGGATGGTCTCCGGCGCGTCGGGATTGAAGGCGTCGGCCGCGGCCCGGCGCGCGACGATCGGGTATTCGCCGCCCTCGCGGTAGCGGGAATAGTAGGCGTAGGGCCCGTCGATCTCCGGCACGGTGGAATCGTCTTCCTTGATCCGGCCCTTCATCTCCTGGAACAGGGCCTCGCGGAGGTCCGTGGTCTTGTCTTCGAAAACGGTCTTCGTGTAGGCGTTCTCGGCCTCGAGATATTCCCGGATGTCCGCGCGCAGCACTGACGGGTCGCGCATGACTTCCTGCCAGGCGTCATCCTTGATCCAGTGATAGGGATCGTTGCGCGTGCGGCCGACCTGGGTGATCTCGAAGTCGACGCGCTTGGCCACGGGCGGCGTGGGGACCGCGGTGGTGACATCCGCTGCCGGCGCGGCCGCAAGATCGGTTTTTTCGGTCATTGTGCATCCTGAAAGAAGGGCTGTGACGGCAACGCCGGCCAGCAGGGACGGAATTCGCATGAGCAGCTCCGGTCGGGGTTGATCCTACCTCGTGGAGGAATGGACCAGCCCCGCCGGGACCTGTCCAGTCTATTCCTGCGGCCGGAAGTCCAGCACAATACCGTTGATGCACCAGCGCTCGCCTGTGGGGGGAGGTCCGTCCTTGAAGACATGTCCCTGGTGCATTCCGCAGGTCGCGCAGTGGCACTCGGTGCGCGGTATGATCATCTTGAAGTCCGTCTTGGTCGCAACGGCGTCCGGCGTGACCGGCTGCCAGAAGCTCGGCCAGCCGGTGCCGGAGTCGAACTTATGTTCGGACGACCAGAGGGCCGTGCCGCAACCCTTGCAGTGGTAAATACCGGGCCGTTTCTCGTCATTGTAGTTGCCGGGCGTGAAGGCCCGTTCGGTGCCTTCCCGGATGCCGACGCGGTATTCCTCTTCGGTCAGCAACTCCTGCCATTCGCGGTCCGTACGCTGGATCTGCCGGGCCATGGAAACACCTCCTGCTGTCTTGTTCCCGGCAGATATAGGCCGCCACACCCCCCGCCGGAAGGCAGGCAGAGCGGCCACGAGCTGGTTGTGGAACGAAAACGGCCGCCCCGGTTGCCCGGAGCGGCCGCTGTGAGGCGCTGTGGCGCGTCCTAGCCGTAGAGAACCGTGATGGTCTCGGCGACGAGGGCGGGACGGTCCTGGCCTTCGATTTCGATGGTGGCTTCCATCTTCATCTGCTTGCCGCCGGCCTTGGGCTCAACGGCGAGGCATTTCTGGCGCAGGCGGACCTTGGAGCCGACCGGGACCATGTTGGTGAAGCGGACCTTGTCGGAGCCGTAGTTGATGCCGCGGGTGGTGCCCGTGACGCGCATCACTTCGCCGCCGAGCATCGGCAGGAGGGACAGGGTGAGGAAGCCGTGGGCGATCGGGCCGCCCATGAATTTCGTAGCCTTTTCAACGTCCACATGGATCCACTGGTGGTCGCCGGTGGCGTCGGCGAAGAGGTTCACGCGATCCTGGTCGATCGTGTGCCAGTCGGACACGCCGACCTCCTGGCCTGCAATGGATTCAAGGTCTTCGAAGGCGACGGTGCGCGGGTTGGCCATGGGGGTCCTCCTGTTGGTCTGTTGCGCTGTTCTGGCGTGCCAACGGGGCCTCGGCAAGCCTGACGGTAGGGCAATTGTTGCCGCAGGGGGCCGTGATCCACCCGTCGGCAACGGTGATCCTGCGTGATCGGGGTGCGTGCGACGGTGATCTAGATGCCCAGATGGTGCGCGAGCCTGTGAACGAACCGGTCGGCATCCGCATCGGCCGTGAACAGGTGCTGGGTGATCCGCAGTCGGTCGCCCCGGCGGGAGACAAAGATGCCATCTTCCTTGAGCCGCGCGGTGAGGTCCGCCGGGACGCTCTCCGGCAGGAGGGGGCAGAGATAGTGCGGCCCGCGATGACCTGCCGGCGGGCAGGAGAGGCCGATCCCGGCAAGCCGGCCGGCCAACGCCTCGTTGCGGGCGCCGAGCGTCTCCTCGATACTGGCGACGCCCCAGCCGAGCACGGTGCGGACCGCTTCCTCGAAGGCGGGCAGGAGCGCGAAGTTCGACCGCTCGCCCATGTCGAAGCGCTGGGCGCCGGGGCCGTAGGCGTCGGTATAGTCGATCAGGCGGGCGAAGTTCGACGAGCCTTCGCGCGTGATCCAGTTCTGCTCCAGTGGCTGGCCGCCGCGGTGCTGCGGGGCGACATAGAGGAAGCCGGTGCCATAGGGCGAGAGCAGCCATTTGTAGGCGGCGACGGCGACGAAGTCCGGCTGGATTTCCTTCACGTCGAAACGGAGCGCGCCGCAGCTCTGAGTCAGGTCCAGTACAAGCGCCGCGCCGACCTCGCGGCAGCGTTTGCCGACCGCGGCGAGGTCGATCAGGGCGCCGTCGGTCCAGCGCACATGGGCGCAGGCGACGAGGCCCGTCTCCGGCCCGATGGCGGAGAGAAGTGCGTCCGACAGGGTCTCGTTGCCGCGCGTCGAGACGGTGCGAAGGCTTGCACCGGTCCGGGCGGCGAGGTCACGCCAGGTGTAGACGTTCGAAGGGAACTGGTCGGCGAGAACGAGGATTTCCTGCGAAGACTTCAGGGGCAGGTTCTTCGCCGCCGAGGCCAGCGAATAGCTGACCGAGGGTGAGAAGGCGATGCCGTCGGTATCGGCGCCGATCAGCTCTGCCAGCAGGGGGCGCAGGCGCTCGGTATCCGCGAAGAAATCCGTATCCGGAATAGTCCAGGGGTGGAGCTTGCGGGCAAGGCCCTTCTGCCCGGCCTCGACCGAGGCGACGGTCATCGGCCCCATCGTTGCGGTGTTGAAATAGGCGACACCTTCAGGGATGTCGAACAGGTGGCGCTGGTTCGGGATCAGGGTCATGCATCAGAGCTAGCGCGGGCGAGCCCGGCAAGGAAGTGACAAGATGCCTTCGGCGTGCGCACCTGCGTTGCATAATCGACATGGACAACGCCGAAACGGGGGCCGTAGCCCATGGCCCATTCGAAATTGTCGAGTAGCGACCAGACGAGGTAGCCCCGGATATCGGCGCCGGCAGCCCGCGCCTCCAGCAGCGCGCCGAGATAGCGTTCGAGGTAGGAGATGCGGGCCGTATCCTTCACCTGACCCCGGCTGTCCGGTTCGACATCGTCGGCCATGCCGTTTTCGGTGACATAGACCGGTACGCCATAGCGTTTCGAAGTTTCGACCAGGATGTCCCGGAACGCATCCGGCGCGACGTGCCAGCCCATCAGGGTTTTCTCGGCACCCTCCGGCGGGTCCATTGTCCTGTAACCGAAGGCATTGGTGCGCGCGGCGGCATAGTGGGGCGAATAATGGTTAAGCCCCAGCCAGTCGAGCGGTTCGAAAATGGCCGCCTCATCATCCGCCCGGATCCGGTCGCCCATCCATTCGCGTGTCAGCGGATCGTATTTGCCGAGGAAGACCGGATCGGCTGTTGCCCGGTTCATGACGGCATTCATCTTGGCTGCGGCGTCCCTGTCCTCGGAGCTGTCCGAGACGGGGCGGACGGGCTGAAGGTTCGGCACGGATCCGATCCGCGCGCCTTCAGGCAAGGCCGCGCGCAAACGCCTGACCGCCGCGCCATGGGAGAGGTTCACGTGGTGGACAGCGTCCAGCCAGAGATCCCGGTCACGGAGACCCGGCGCGTGCACGCCAGCGCCATAGCCCAGCATGGTGAACATATTCGGTTCGTTGAACGTCGCCCAATGCCTGACCCGGTCGCCCAGCCGGTCTGCAAGGAGGCCGGCATAGTCGGCAAACAGCGGCACGATTTCACGGCTTGTCCAGCCAAGGCCGTTCTCATGAAGGGCGAGGGGTAGGTCCCAGTGATAAAGGCACAGCCAAGGCGCGACGCCGGACGCCAGCAATTCATCGACCAGTCTGTCGTAGAAATCGAGCCCCGCCGCGTTCACCGTGCCGCGTCCTTCGGGCATGACGCGGCTCCACGAAACGGAAAAGCGATAGGCGGAAAAACCCGCCTGCCGCATCAGGGAAACATCCTCCTTGTACCGATGGTAATGGTCGCACGCGACATCGCCGGACGCGCCGCCGATGACCTTGCCCGGCGTATGGCTGAAGGCGTCCCAGATGCTCGGCGCCCGGCCGTCTTTATCGTGGGCGCCTTCAATTTGGTAGGAAGCAGTCGACGCTCCCCAGACGAAATCTTCCGGGAAATCGGAACGTGTCACCATGGCTTTTTCCCCTGAGCTTGCGCCTTTTGGCGTCTCTCAGGGGATGTTGCGCTGCCTTGTCGGTGGCGGCAAGCCCGCTCAAGGCGCCCGGATCAGACGATGCGGCTGTCTTTCTTGCCCCAGTAGCGGTCGCGGATGAGGCGCTTGTAGAGCTTGCCGGTCGGGTGGCGGGGGAGCTCGGGGTCAAAGTCGATGCTCTTGGGGCATTTCAGCTTCGAGAGGTTCTCGAGGCAGAAGGCCATGAGCTCGGCGGCGAGTTCCTCGGACGGGGCGATGCCGGGCATGGTCTGGACGACAGCCTTCACCGCTTCGCCGAACTCCTCGTCCGGCACGCCGATGACGGCGACGTCGGCCACTTTCGGGTGGGTGATCAGGACGTTCTCGGTTTCCTGCGGATAGATGTTCACGCCGCCGGAAATGATCATGAAGGCCTTGCGGTCGGTTAGGTAGAGGTAGCCGTCCTCGTCCAGCTTGCCGACATCGCCAAGGGACGACCAGTCCTTGTGCTTGGGGTTGAGGGCCGCTTCGTTCTTGTCGGGCGAGTTGTGATAGTTCGGCGGCGTGGTGCCGGAGAAGTAGACCTGACCTTCCTCGCCGACCGGGACTTCGTTGCCTTCCTCGTCGCAGATGTGGACCTGTCCGTACACGGCCTTACCGACGGTGCCCTTGTGGGTCATCCATTCCGGGCTCTTCACCCAGGTCATGCCATTGCCCTCGGAACCGGCATAGTATTCGTCGATGATCGGACCCCACCAGTTGATCATCTGCTCCTTCACCGGCACCGGGCAGGGCGCGGCGGCGTGGACAACCCATTTGAGGCTGGAGACATCGTATTTCGCGCGGACCTCTTCCGGCAGCTTCAGCAGCTTCACGAACATGGTCGGCACCATCTGGATGTGCGTGACCTTGTACTTCTGGATGCAGGCGAGCAGCGATTCCGCGTCGAACTTCTCCATGATGACCAGCGTGGCGCCGAACTTCATGAAGGTCATGCAGTAGCGCAGCGGGGCGGCATGGTAGAGCGGGGCCGGCGAGAGATAGACGCTGTCGGACCCGGCGCCGGAGAAGGCCTGCAGGACCTGTGCGAGCACGTTGGTGTCATCGATCGGCGTGTTTGGCTGGAGGGCCGGGCGAATGCCTTTCGGGCGGCCGGTCGTGCCCGAGGAGTAGAGCATGTCCGTGCCTGCGGTCTCGTCCGCAATCGGAGTGACCGGGAATTTGTCGCGGTGGGATTCCAGCGGCACGAAGCCCGGAATGGGGCCGTCGATGGACCAGTTGTGTTCAAGCTTCGTCGCGGCGCGCACCTGTTCGGCGACATATGCCTTGGAGGCGCCGGCGATGAAGAGTTTCGCGCCGGAGTCGGTGAGGATGTATTCCACTTCCGGCGGCGTCAGGCGCGAGGAGATGGCGACATAGTAGAGGCCCGCGCGCTGGGCGCCCCAGCAGATCTCGAAATAGCGGGGCGAGTTCTCGGCAAAGAGGGCGATCGTGTCGCCCGGCTGGCAGCCGGCCGCGCGCAGGGCGTGGGCGATCTGGTTCGAGCGCTCGTTGAGCTGCTTGTAGGTCACGGTCTCGCCCGAGGCAGCCATGATGTAGGCGGGCTTGTCCGGAATGGATTTCGCGTGGTGATGGGGGTGCATTCTGGGGTCTCCTCACGGCTCCGGTGATGCCTCTCCCGGGCACCTGCTGGACTAGTCAGGCCTGACCATACTTCCGGATGCGCCAACGTCCACTGGATACGTCGCGGAAAGAGATCAGAACTCGCGCAGCCAGTAGGCCATGGGGTGGCTGAGGTCCGGGCCGCCGGCCTCTTCCGGCCATGTGAAATGGCAGGACACGCCGATCAGCTTGCGGTAACCGCGGGCGGTCCAGAACTGGTCGAGCGGGGAATAGCCGGGCGGGCGTTTCGGATGGCCGGCCGGGCGTTCCACGGCGCAGAAACAGGCGCGCTTGTAGCCATGGGCGATGGCGTGAGCTTCGCGGGCATCGAAGAAGGCGTGGCCGATGCCATGTCCGCGATACGTGGGCAGGAGGACCGATTCCCCGAAATAGAAGGTCGAGGCGAGGTCGTAGCTGGCCGCCTGGAGCGGCAGGGCGAACTCCGCGTGCTGGTCGTCCAGTCCCGAGCCGGTGGCGCAGCCGACGATTCCGCCCTCATCGGTCTCAGCCGCGACGATGAATGCGTCCTTCGCCTTTGCCAGCTTGCGCAGGTAGGTCTCCTCGTAGGCGAGGGAGCCTTCGTAGAGATAGGGGAAGGCGCGGAAGACCTCGATCCGGAGACGGGCGAGCGCCGCGAGGGCGGTCTCGAGGTCCGGGCCGGAAAGCGGGCGGATGTTCACGAGACCTGCCGGATCCATTCCTTGAGATTGTAATAGGTCGTGACGCGGCGGATGAAGCCGGACTCGACCTCGAAGAAGGCGCCGGCCGGCAGGCGGTAGCTCTGGCCGCGGGCGGGCGGCAGGTCGCCGTCGGTCGTCTTGTAGACGCCGTTGACGATGAACTCGGCGGCGCCGCGCTTGCCGTCCTCGGAGACCATGACGGCGATGTCGGTGAGGAGTTCGTCGTAGCAGGTGTCCATATGGCCAAGGAAGGCGCGGAACTTCTCCTTGCCGCCGCGGGCGTCGCCCTCGTTGACGTCATGGCGGACATCGTCGGCGAGGCAGACGAGCATGCCGTCCCAGTCCTTGGCGTTGAAGGCGCCGTAATAGCGGCGGATGAGGGCTTCGGTATCGGTCATTTCGGGAGTCCTGGGAAGCCGGCCTGGTCGGGGTGGGAGTCGACATAGGCCTGTTTGAGTTCGATGGAGCGGTTGTGCTTGCCGTCCGGGCTCCAGCCGGGAGCATTGATCATGCGGCCGAACCACTTGTCCGGCCGGAAGCCGTCACGGGCGCAGTCGCGCAGGAGAGCGAAGAATTCGTGGAAGGCCACGGTGAAGGGATTGTACGAGCCGACAGGCTTGACGATGCCGTAGACCGGCTTGTCCTCGTTCTCGAGTTCGGGGACGAACGTACCGAACATCTTGTCCCAGACGATGAAGACGCCCGCATAGTTGGTGTCGAGATAGCGCGGATTGGTGGCGTGGTGCACCCGGTGGTGCGAGGGCGTGTTCATCACCGCCTCGAACCATTTCGGCATCTTGCCGATGGCTTCGGTATGTATCCAGAATTGGTAGAGCAGGTTCCAGCCGGCGGCGAAACCGATGAGGTAAGGGTGGAAGCCCATGATCACCATGGGCAAGCCGATGATGTAGAGGCCTGTGAAGGGGCCGAACCAGGGCTGGCGCAGCGCAGTGGTCAGATTGTAGTGCTCTGACGAGTGATGGGTGACGTGTTCCATCCACCACCAACGCGCCCGGTGGGCGAAGCGGTGCTTCCAGTAATAGACAAAGTCATACAGCACGAAACAGGCAAGAAAGCTCCACCAGGTGAAGGGCAGCGTGATCACGCGGTAGGGCCAGGCGATCATCAGCAGCCAGAGAAAAATCGTCGCGGTGAGCGTGTTCACGACCACGTTGCCGATGCCCATGGCAAGCGAGGTCAGCGCGTCCTTCGTCTCGTAGCGGCCTTTCAGGCGGCCGGTCTTCACGCCCCACCATTCCAGCGCAACGGACAGCACGAAGAAAGGTGCCGCATAGGTCGTGACTGGCGGGAAGTCGTGAAATTCCATGTCCGGATGCCTCAGAAGGCGGAAGCCTGCGGCTTGCCGTTGCTCTTGTAGACCATGCCTTCCTTCATCACGAAGTCGACGTCGGCGAGGAGGTGCGGGTCCTTCAGCGGATCGCCTTTCACGGCGACGAAGTCAGCCGAGCAGCCGACTTCGATACAGCCGACCAGGCCTTCCTTGCCGAGCGCCTCGGCGGCGTTGACCGTGGCAGCCTGGATCGCCTGCATCGGTGTCATGCCGAACTGGACCATGCGCGAGAACTGGTGGCCGTTCATGCCGTGCGGATAGATGCCGGCGTCGGAGCCGAACACCATCTTCACGCCGGCCTTCACGGCGCGGGTGAAGCTGTCGCGCTGGATTTTCGAGATCGAGCGCTCCTTGTCGAGCGACTCCTGGAGCACGCCGTTCTTCTCGCCTTCGGAGAGCGTGTACTCGGTGTTGTAGATGTCCATGGAGAGCCAGACGCCACGTTCCTTGGCAAGCTGGATCGTCTCGTCGTCGAGGATGGAGGCGTGCTCGATCGTGTCGATTCCGGCAAGGATGGCGTTCCGGATGCCGACGGTACCGTGGGCGTGGCTGGCGATCTTGAGGCCTCGGGCGTGCGCTTCATCGGCCGCAGCTGTCAGCTCTTCCAGCGTGCCCTGGGCTGCACCGAGCGAGGTGCCCTTGGAGAACACGCCGCCGGTGGAGCAGGTCTTGATGAGGTCGACGCCGTACTTGATGTTTTCGCGCACCTTGGCGCGGAATTCCCATGGGCCGGTGGCGACGCCCTCGCCGGTGGAATGGTATTCCTCCGGCAGGAGGTTGTTGTCCGAACAATGGCCGCCGACAATGCCGACCGGCGGGCCGGAGACGTACATGCGCGGGCCGGGCACGTCCCCGCGATTGATGGCATCGCGCAGGGCGACATCGCCATAGGATTCGGCGCCGACGTTCCGCACTGTGGTGAAGCCGGCTAGAAGGGTGCGCTTGGCGTTCTTCACGCCAGTGATCGCCATGCGCTCGTCCGAGAAGGAGAGCGACTCGTAGGGCGGGTCCTCAGGATCGCCGGTCAGGTGGACGTGCATGTCGATGAAGCCGGGCAGAAGCGTGGAGGCGCCACCGAATTCAATGACATTGGCATTCCGGGGGGCTGGCAGGGTGCTTTTGGTGCCCCGTGCCGTGATCCGGCCGTCCGTGATGATGAACGCGGCGTCCTTCACGGTCTTGCCGGCGGCCGGGTCCACGAGCGAGCCGGCCGAAAGATAGACCGTTTCGGCCAGGGCCGGGGCGGCGAGCGACGCAGCA
The DNA here is from genome assembly GCA_041398365.1 of Hyphomonas sp. Classification (GTDB taxonomy): domain Bacteria; phylum Pseudomonadota; class Alphaproteobacteria; order Caulobacterales; family Hyphomonadaceae; genus Hyphomonas. The sequence continues at coordinate 46,104 of JAWKUV010000002.1, forward strand.
AGGGCGAGGGCCGTAAGGGCGGGACGAATCTTCATGGGGCAGCAATCCTGTTGTGGGGCGGGCGTCTTCCGGCGGGACTATCCGGCCCGTTCGGCCCCTGCGTCAAGCGCGGGGAGCGGCGTCAAAATGCCGGTGCCGTTTGCGATCGTTCCGAGCCCGCTTGACGGACGTAGCGGAACCCCGCCTGACTGGCATCCAAGCAAAAGGGAGACAGGCCATGGCGGCTACGACGCTGAAGGAATTTCAGGAAATCAAGCTGGAGAAGGAAGACGGCATCGCCATCCTCACGCTCCATCGCCCCGACAAGATGAATGCCTTCACCGGCAAGATGATGCAGGAGATGATCGAGGCGTTCGATATCACAGACGCGGACGACGATGTCCGGGTCGTGATCGTGACCGGCCATGGCGACCGGGCGTTCTGCGCCGGTGCAGACCTTTCCTCCGGTGCCAAGACCTTCGACTATGACAAGCGCGCCGGCGACGGCGAAGCGGGCCGAACCGCCAGCGAGGACATCCAGCGCGATGGCGGCGGCCGCGTGACGCTGCGCATCTTCAACAGCCTGAAGCCGGTGATCGGCGCCATCAACGGCGCGGCGGTCGGTATCGGCGTGACCATGCAGCTGCCGATGGATATCCGTCTTGCAGCCGACACGGCGCGCTTCGGTTTCGTGTTCAACCGCCGGGGCATCAACCCCGAGGCGGCGTCGTCCTGGTTCCTGCCGCGTCTTGTCGGCATCCAGCAGGCGCTCGACTGGTGTTTCACGGGCCGGATCTTCCCGGCGCAGGAAGCGCTGGACGCAGGTTTCGTGAAGGCTGTCTATCCGCAGGCGGAGCTGATGAACGAGGCGAAGAAACTGGCACGCGAGATCGCCGACAACACGGCGGCCGTCTCCACCACGCTGACCCGTCACATGATGTGGCGCATGCTGGGCGCGAGCCACCCGATGGAAGCGCACATCGTCGACAGCGCCGCGATCTATTCGCGCGGCAAGACGGAAGACGCCCGCGAAGGCGTGATGAGCTTCCTCGAGAAGCGCCAGCCGACCTATCCGGTGAAGGTCTCCAACGGGATGCCGCAATTCTTCCCCTGGTGGGATGAGCCGGAATTCAAATGGATCGGCGGGGACGGGACGTGACCGACCCGCACTTCGAGTTCGTAAAGACGAACGGCGTCACGCTGCGCGTGGCGACCGCCGGGGACGGGCCGCTGGTCGTGCTCGTCCACGGCTTCCCGGAGAGCTGGTATTCCTGGCGCCACCAGATCAAGGCGCTGAGCGAAGCCGGCTACCGGGTGGCTGCGCCCGATGTGCGCGGCTATGGCGAGTCGGAGCGGCCGGAGGCGATCGACGCCTACGATCTGGAAAGCCTGACGGGCGATATTGCCGGCGTGGCGGAAGCGCTGTCACCGGGTGAAAAGGCCGTCGTTGTCGGGCATGACTGGGGCGCGCCGATTGCGTGGAATACGGCCCGTCTGCATACGGACCGGTTCCGGGCGGTGGCCGGGCTTTCCGTGCCGTATACGCCGATGGGTGACGTCATGTTCCTGGACATGGTGCACAAGGTGTTCACGGAGCGGGGCCTGTTCTTCTACCAGGTCTATTTCCAGGATGTCGGCCCGCCGGAAGCGGAGCTGGAGCCGATCCTGCCGCAACCATCCGCCGGTTCTACTATGCCATTTCCGGCGATGCGCCGGATGGCACCTGGCCGGTGGACAAGAAGCATGGCGACACGCTGCTGCACCGCCTGCCGGAGCCGCCAATGCCGCTGCCATGGCTGAGCGAGGACGATGTCGCGTACTACGACAGCCAGTTCCGCACGTCCGGCTTCCGCGGGCCGCTGAACCGGTATCGCAATCACGCACGCGACTACGCGTTCCTGAAGACCATCCGTTCCATCATCAAGCCGTCGCTCATGGCCGAAGGACTGGTGCTGAAGATGTTCCGGGGGCGTCGTTGCGCATAAGCCGAACTGAACCTGCGGGATGCCACCTGCTGGGCTGTGGCCTGGCAGCAGGAGCGCCCGGAAGAAGTAAACCCTACCTGATCGACTGGCTGGGCGGGTTGAACACCGCCGGCATCGTAGTTCACGCGCTGATACGGTCGACGACGAGGTTCACCGGTCGTGTAGGATGAGGCGGGCTTGCCGAACACGGCGGCATTCGCGATTTCTGCGGCGTGCGCAGCTCCGTCGGGTTGCGGGAGTTGGCCTGGGCGAAGTCGGCTTCTTCTTCACCATGTCCCAGACGCCTTCGAAGAAGACCATGCCCGGGAGACGACATTGACGCGCAGGCCGCGCTTTGCGTTTCGCGGGCAAGGCCTGGCCATATGAATCAACAGGCGACGGGGCCGTGGTCCGCCGGTCGGCCTGCGCGGCTGAGACCGAGGCGATGATGACGAAGGCGGCGTCGCCGGTGCCTCTGGACTTGCCGAGGAAGGTTCCGCCGCCGCGAAGGCATTCACTCCCGAGCACGTCGAGCTCAAAGTTCGCGCCAGGCGTCCGGCGTGCCCCGCCATGGCGCCGGCGGACCAGAATGTCGATCGCCCAGTTCTTCGCCGCTTCCGATCCAGGCCTGCAGGGCGTCCCGTCTTTGATATCGACCGACGCCGGTTGCTTCACGCCTGTCTTGCCCAGAGCGGCGACGGTTTCGGCCACCTGATCGGCATTTCGGGCACAGACGGCGACGCTGACGCCTTCGCCGGCCAACGTTTCCGCAATTGCCCGGCCAATCCCGCGTGTGCCGCCGAGAATGACGGCTTTCTTTCCCTTGAGTCCCAGTTCCACCAGCTTTCCTCCTGCTATGTGTCCGCTCTCATTTGGGAATGGGCGCGGCGCAATCCAACACCTCCCGCGACGTCGGTCTTGCGCAGGGCGGAACGGCCTGCTTCATGAAGCGCATGCAGACGCTTCTTCCTATCGCAGCCGAGATCGGCGCCCGCCTCAGGGATCGCGGCGAGACCGTTGCCATCTCGGAATCCTCCGCCGGGGGGCTGATTTCTGCGGCGCTACTGGCTGTACCGGGTGCGTCCACCTACTACCGCGGCGGCGGCGTGATCTATACGCGGCAGGCCTTCCGGGGCCTTCTGGGACTTGGCCGGGAAGACCTCGGCGACATGCGATCGTCGACGGAGCCCTATGCGCGGATGCTGGCCCGGACGATCCGCGGCAAGCTGGATGCGACCTGGGGCCTGTGCGAGACCGGCGCGTCCGGCCCGTCAGGCAACATGTACGGCGATGCGGCGGGACACACCTGCGTCGGCCTTGTTGGGCCGGAGCGGTTCGAGGCGTCGCGTACGCTGGAGACCGGGCTCACCGACCGGGAAGCGAACATGCGCCTGTTCGCGCGTGAGGCGCTGGAATTCCTGCTGGCGGCTTTGGACTGACCCCTATTCGAGGTCGACGCCATAGCCTTTCTGGTCGTGCGAGAGGTTGCCGAAGCGCGTGACGTTCGAGTCGAAGGCGAGTTCGACTCGGCCGATGGGACCGTGACGCTGCTTGCCGATGATGACTTCGGCCTTGCCGTAGACTTCGTCCATGCGCTGGCGCCATTTGGACCATTTTTCGTTCGAGGCCGGATCGTTCGGATCGGCGCCGGGCTCAGTTCGGGCGAGGTAGTATTCCTCGCGGTACACGAACATGACGACGTCGGCGTCCTGCTCGATCGAGCCGGATTCGCGAAGGTCGGAGAGCTGTGGCCGCTTGTCGTCGCGCTGCTCGACGGCACGCGAGAGCTGGGACAGCGCGATGATCGGGACGTTGAGGTCCTTGGCCAGCGCCTTCAGCGAGGTCGTGATCTGGGTGATTTCCTGAACGCGGTTGGCGTTGGAGTTGCCTGTATTGACGGTGATCAGCTGCAGGTAGTCGATGACGATCAGGTCGAGGCCGACGGAGCGCTGCAGGCGGCGCGCGCGGGCAGCGAGCTGGCTGATCGAGATGCCGCCCGTATCGTCGATATAGAGGGGCAGGTTCTGGAGCTCCTCGGTCGCCTCGCGCAGGCGCTCGAAGTCGCTCTTTTCAAGGTCGCCCTGACGGATGCGGTGCGTGGTGATGCCGGTCCGTTCGGCCACGATACGCGTGGCGAGCTGTTCGCTCGACATCTCGAGCGAGAAGAAGCCGACAATCGCTCCGTCCACGGTCTTCCGCGACCCGTCCTCCTGCATCTCGGCGCGGTAGGCCGAGGCGGCGTTGTAGGCGATGTTGGTCGCAAGCGAGGTTTTCCCCATCGAGGGGCGTCCGGCGAGGATGATCAGGTCCGACCGGTGGAGGCCGCCGAGCTTCTCGTCCAGGTCGCGCAGGGCGGTCGGGATGCCGGCGATCTTGCCTTCGCGCTTGAACGCGGCTTCGGCGGTCTTCAGGGATTCCGTCAGCGCTTCGGAAAAGCTGGTGAAGCCCCGGCCGGTCGCGCCGCGCTCGGCCAGGTCGAATAGCTGGCGCTCGGCGAGTTCGATCTGGCGTTCGCCGTCTTCCTCATGCGAGGGATTGAGGGCGCGGCCCTGCAGGTCGCTGCCGATGCCGACCAGCGAGCGCCGCATGGCGAGGTCGCGGATCATGCGCGCATAGTCGCCGACCTCGGCGCCGAACGCGGCCGAATCGAGCAATTGCTCGAGATAGCGCGCCCCGCCGATCTCGGTGAGCTTTTCGGCTTTCTCGAAATGCTCGCGCAGGGTCACGCCGTCGGCGATCCGGCCCTGCTGGATCATCAGCGAGGCGACTTCATACAGTTCCTGATGGGCAGGGGCGTAGAAATCGGTCGAACGAAGGATGTCGGCGACGCGTTGGTAGGCGTTGTTGTCGAACAGGATCGCGCCCAGCACGGCGGCTTCGGCCGACAGGTTGTGCGGCGGCGCGATCGTGGAACCGGGGGAGGAGGTATCGTCGAGAGGCATTGGCAAATCTTACCTTACCTTAGGGACGAGCGCACGGAGTTAGAGCGGTCTGGCCTGTGGATAAACCGGTGTCCGTAGTGGATGGTGCAGGGACAGGCACCGCTCCAAAGAAAAAGGCCGCTCCCGGGGGAGCGGCCTTTCGTATCCGGAAACCGGAAAGCCTATTCTTCGTCTTCGCCACCTTCGGCGGCGCGTTCTGCAGCGGCTTCGGCCAGTTCGCCGGCCTGCTCGTCGGCGAGGGCCTGGTTGGCGGCCTGAAGGGCGGCGACGATGTCTTCACCCTTGGCCTGACGCTCGGCTTCGTCGGTCGAACGGGCCACGTTGGCCTGGACGTTGACGGTCACTTCTGCGTGCAGGCGGATGGCGACGTCGTACAGGCCGATCGCCTTGATCGGCTTGTCGAGGCGCACGCCCGAACGCGGAACGTGGTAGCCGGCGGCTTCTGCAGCGTCCGCGATGTCGCGGGCGGTGACCGAACCGTACAGCTGGCCGGTGTCGCCAGCCTGGCGGATCAGCACGAAGGCGGCGCCTTCAAGCTTCTCGGCTTCGGTCTGGGCGGCGGCGCGGGCTTCGGCGTTGCGGGCCTCGATGGCTTCGCGCTCGCGCTCGAAACGGGCGCGGTTGCGGTCATTGGCCATCAGGGCCTTGCCTTGCGGCAGAAGGAAGTTACGGGCGAAGCCGTTCTTCACTTTCACTTCGTCGCCGATCTTGCCGAGGTGCTCGATGCGCTCGAGGAGGATCACTTGCATGTCGGTCTCTCCTTATTTCACTTCGAACGGAAGCAGGGAGAGCATGCGGGCGCGTTTGATGGCCTGGGCAAGCTTACGCTGGTTCTTCAGGTTCACGGCCGTGATGCGGCTCGGCACGATCTTCCCTTTTTCAGAGATGTAGCGCTGGAGCAGTTTCACGTCTTTGTAGTCGATTTCCTGGGCGTGCTCGCCCGTGAACGGATCGACTTTGCGACGGCGGCCGAACGGACGGCGGGCCGGGATATTGGTGATGTTCAGTTTCTGAGCCATTGCCTGTCCCTTTCCTAGTCGCGGCGGCGTTCTTTGCGAGAGAACCGGCGAGGGTTCGTCGCTCAGCGTTTCGACGCGGACGGTCATGTAGCGCATCACGTCTTCGGAAATCCGCTGGCGGCGTTCCAGTTCGTGGATCGCTTCAGCCGGGCCGTCGATGTTGATCAGCGAGTAGTGACCCTTGCGCTGTTTCTTGATCGGGTAGGCAAGGTTGCGAAGGCCCCAGTATTCGGTCTTGCCGACTTTAGCGCCTTTTTCCTTGAGAAAGCCGGTCAGTTCTTCGACGAAGGTGTCGACCTGAGCCGGCGAGATGTCAGGTCGTGTGATCACGACATGCTCATACAAAGCCATGTTTTCATTCCCAAAATTAGAGAGATGCGGCGCCTGGCAGCGGGAAACTGCCGGACGATGGCCCCTCTTCCCCCGGCTCATTCCGGGGTACCAAGGACCGCATCCCTGTCCATGAAGGCGGCTGTAAAGCCCATCTGGCAAGGAATTTCAATAGCTTGCGCACACGCGGCCTCACCTTTAGGCACGGCGAAAATTGCGGGAGAATCGCCGATGACCAAACTCGCCTTCATATTTCCCGGCCAGGGAAGTCAGGAAATCGGCATGGGCAAGGCCCTTGCAGACGCTTTCCCGGCCGCCCGGGACGTGTTCGCCGCCGTCGACGAGGCGCTCGGCCAGAAACTGTCGGACCTGATGTGGAACGGCACGATCGAAGAACTGACCCTGACCGCCAATACCCAGCCGGCGCTGATGGCCCACTCGCTGGCCGCGATGCGGGCGCTGGAGGTCGAATTCGGCCTTTCGGCGAAGGATGCCGCCTATGTGGCCGGCCATTCGCTTGGCGAGTATTCGGCTCTGGCCGCCGCCGGGGCGCTGACCGTCGCCGATACGGCGCGCCTGCTGCGTATCCGCGGCAATGCCATGCAGTCGGCCGTGAAACCGGGCGAGGGCGCCATGGCGGCCCTGCTGGGCGCCGACGTCGCCCAAGCCGAAGCCGCCTGCGTCGCGGGCCGCGAGACCGGCGGCGTCTGTGAGCTCGCCAACGACAACGCACCGGGCCAGCTGGTTCTGTCGGGCTCCAAGGCGGCGATCGATGCGGCCTGTGCCTACGCGCAGGCAAACGGCGTGAAGAAGGCGATGGCGCTGAACGTGTCTGCGCCGTTTCATTGCTCGCTGATGCAGCCCGCCGCCGACGCCATGGCGGAAGCCCTGGCCGGTACGGACATCAAGGCGCCGGTCGTGCCGGTGGTCGCCAACGTGTCGGCCTCGGCTGTCACCGATCCGGAGTCGATCCGCCGGAACCTCGTCGCACAGGTCACCGGCCGCGTGCGCTGGACCGAGAGCGTGCAGTACATGGTGGCCAACGGCGTCGACACGACCGGCGAAGTCGGCAACGGTAAGGTCCTGACGGTCATGCAGCGCAGGATCGAGAAATCACTGAACGGCTTCACGCTCGGTTCGCCCGAGGACCTGGAAGCCTTCGCTCAAGCCATGAAGGGATAATCCCATGTTCAATCTGACTGGCCGCACGGCCCTTGTGACGGGCGCTTCCGGCGGGATCGGCAGCGCCATTGCGAAAGCCCTGTCGGACGCCGGCGCGAAAGTGGTCCTGTCCGGCACGCGCGAAGGTGTGCTGAACGAACTGGCCGCGACGCTGAAAGGCGAGAGCGCGGTCGTGACCTGCAACCTGTCCGACCCGGAAGCCGTGGACGGCCTGGCCGCCCGTGCAGAGGAAGTGGTCGGCCCGCTCGACATCCTCGTGGCCAATGCCGGCATCACGCGCGACAAACTGCTGATGCAGATGAAGGACGATGACTGGAACGACGTGATCAACGTCAATCTCGGTTCGTACTACCGCCTGACCAAGAGCGTCGTCCGGGGCATGATGAAGCGTCGCCATGGCCGCATCATCGGCATCACTTCGGTGGTGGGCGTCACGGGCAATCCGGGCCAGACGAACTACTGCGCGTCCAAGGCGGGGATGATCGGGTTCACCAAATCCATCGCCCAGGAAGTCGCCAGCCGCGGCATCACGGCCAACACGATCGCCCCGGGTTTCATCGAATCGCCCATGACCGATGTGCTGCCGGAAGCCCAGAAGACTTCGCTCCTTGGGAGAATCCCGGCGGGCCGTCTGGGGCAGGGCGGCGATATTGCTGCAGCTGCGGTATATCTGGCCTCCGACGAGGCTGCATACGTTACGGGCCAGACGCTGCACGTAAATGGCGGTATGGCCATGATCTGATAGGCACAGTAAGCATTGATACAAGGGCTTGGCGGTCCTGTTCAGTGTGTGCTAGGCGCAACACAATGGTTCGGATTTCGGGCCATTCCTCAGGCATTTAAGAGAGGTACGCATGTCTGACGTTCTTGAACGTGTAAAGAAAATCGTTGTCGACAATCTCGACGTGGATGGTGACAAAGTCGTCGAAAGCGCGAGCTTCATCGATGACCTGGGCGCAGACTCGCTGGACCTCGTCGAGCTGGTCATGGCTTTCGAGGAAGAATTCAACATCGAGATCCCGGACGACGTGCAGGAATCCATCCGCTCGGTCGGTGACGCCGTGACCCATATCAAGGCTCACATCTAAGTATTCTGGACAGGAGGGGTCTCCATGTCTGACCGTCGCGTCGTAATCACCGGCATCGGTATCGTTTCGCCGCTCGCGGCGACACGCGAAGCCACATGGGAACGCCTGATCGAAGGCAAGTCGGGTGCGGGGCCGATCGATACGTTCGATCCTTCCGACATGCCTTGCAAGATTGCGTTCCAGGTGCCGTGGACCTCGGGCCGCGGCGGCGGGGCGGGAGACCCTCACGCGTTCGATCCGGAAAAGTTCGTCTCCAACAAGGAGATGCGCCGGATCGACGAGTTCATCCTGTATGCGATCGCCGCAGCCGCCGAGGCTGTGGAAGATGCAAACTGGCATCCGGAAGACGAGGAAGAGAAAGAACGCACCGGCGTCATGATCGGTTCGGGCATCGGTGGCCTCGAATCCATCTACGACACGGCGATCACCCTGCACGAGCATGGCCCGCGCAAGGTGAGCCCCTTCTTCATCCCGTCGGCCCTGATCAACCTCGCCTCCGGCCAGGTCTCGATCAAATACGGTTTCAAAGGTCCGAATCACGCAGTAGTGACGGCCTGTGCGACCGGTGCCCACGCCATCGGCGACTCCTCGCGCCTCATCAAGTACGGCGATGCCGACGTGATGCTGGCCGGTGGGGCCGAGGCCGTGATCGGACGGATCGGCATTGCCGGCTTCTGCGCCGCCAAGGCCATGTCCACCAATTTCAACGATACGCCGGAAAAGGCCTCGCGTCCTTACGACAAGGATCGTGATGGCTTTGTCATGGGTGAAGGCGCAGCGGTTCTGGTGCTCGAGGAATACGAGCACGCCAAGAAGCGCGGCGCGAAGATCTATGCGGAAGTCATCGGCTACGGCCTGACCGGGGATGCCTACCACATCACCGCGCCGGCCGAGGGCGCCGAGGGCGGCTACCGTGCCATGAAGATGGCACTGAAGAACGCAGCTATCGACCCCGCCGAGATCGATTATGTCAACGCGCACGGCACCTCGACGCCCAAGGGCGACGAAGGCGAGGCTGGCGCCGTGGAACGGGCCTTCGGCGATCACGCGAAGAACCTGTCCATGTCGTCCACCAAGTCGGCCGTGGGCCACCTGCTCGGCGCTGCCGGGGCGATCGAGGCGGCGTTCTGCGCCCTCGCGATCCGCGACCAGGTCATGCCGCCGACGCTCAACCTCGACAATCCGAGCTTCGAGACCGTTCTCGATCTCATCCCGCACAAGGCCAAGAAGGGCCGGGTGCGTGCGGCGATCTCGAACAGCTTCGGGTTCGGCGGAACGAACGCCAGCCTTGTGCTGCGCGAGGTGAAGTAAGTCCCTTCCCGGAGTCCTGCACCGCGCTTAGGCTGCGGTGTAGCGGATTCCCTGACAGAGGCTGCGCATGAAATTTCTGAAAGGCCTCCTTTCGCTCATCGTTCTGATCCTCGTCCTCGGCGGGGCTGCAACGGGTGCGGGCTGGGTCTGGATGCAGAATGCGCTGAACCAGGACGGTCCGCTCGCTGAAGACGTGACCTTCACCGTTGAGCCCGGAGAAGGTCTCGCCAGTGTCGCCAGCCGGCTGGAAAAGGACGGTATCATTCGCGATGCGAAGCTGATCCGCCTCAAGGCCAGGCTCGACGGTACGGAAACGTCCATCAAGACCGGCGAATTCCTCATCGAGCGTGCTGCCAGCACATCCGACGTCCTGAAGTCTCTCGTCGATGGCAAGGGCGTGCTGCACAAGATCACGCTGCCGGAAGGACGCACCACGGCGCAGCTGCTGAAGATTATCGAGGCAGATCCCGTCCTGACCGGCGACATGCCGGCGGAGGAGATAGCGGAAGGGTCGCTTCTTCCGGACACGTATCTCTTCAATCGGGGCATGACCCGGGCTCAGCTGATTGCGAAGATGCAGAAGGCGCAGGCCGACCTGCTGGAAGAGCTCTGGCCGCTACGCGATCCGGACATCCCGGTCACCACGCCCTATGAAGCCGTTATCCTTGCCTCGGTCGTTGAAAAGGAAACCGGGAGGGTGGACGAACAGCCAGATATCGCCGCCCTGTTCACCACGCGCCTGAAGCGAGGTATGCGCCTCGAAAGCGACCCGACGATCATTTACGGCGTCTCGCGCGGTGAGCCACTCTACAATGCGAAGGGACAGAGGCGCACGCTGCGCCGGTCCGAGATCGACACGAAGACCGACTGGAACACGTACCAGATCGATGGCCTGCCGAAGACGCCGATCTGCAATCCGGGCCGCGGGGCCATTGCGGCCGTGCTAAACCCTCCGCACACCGAATACATCTTCTTCGTTGCTGACGGCAAAGGCGGGCACCTGTTCGCCAAGACGCTGAAAGAGCACAACCAGAATGTCGCCGCGTACCGCGCCTATGAGCGGAAAGAAATCGCAAGGGAGCGGGCAGGGGAATGAATGCACTTTCGGGGATGACCGGCTTTGCCCGCGTGTCGGGCGAAGCGGACTGGGGCAGCTGGGCGTGGGAGGCTAAAAGCGTCAACGGGCGCGGCCTCGACGTGCGCGTGAATTACCCGCCGGGCTTTGAAGTGCTCGACCGGGCGATCAAGTCCGCTGCGCCGAAATACTTCCAACGCGGCTCGCTGCAGGTTTCCCTGCGGATCGATCTCGCCGGCGGCGGCGATGCCGCAACGATCAATTCCTCGCTGCTCAATGCACTGGCGTCCGCTGTCGAGAAGCGTACCGGCGCGGCCCTCTCGGGCGAAGTGTTTGCGAGCCTCCTGAACGTGAAGGGCGTGGTCGAGCCGGGCGGATCCAGCCTGCGCGATCTCGGCACCGATGAGGCCGTGACCGGCATGCTGGCAAAGGCCGGCGAAGAGGCGCTTGATGGCCTGCGCACGGAGCGTCTGCGCGAAGGCGCCATGCTGGGAGAGCTGCTGGGCGGCCTCGTGACCGGCATGGAAGAACTTCGCGCCAAGGCCGGCCAGTTGGCCGAGACGCAACCGGGCCTCGTGAAAGAGAGGCTGACCAAGCAGCTCGATGAACTCGATCCGGATGGCCGGGTCGACCGGGAACGGATGGCGGCAGAAATCGCCCTCAGCGCCGCCAAGGCGGACGTGCGCGAGGAACTGGATCGGCTGACCGCGCATTTCGCCACTGCACGGGAATTGCTCGCGGGCGGATCCCCTGTGGGCCGGAAGATCGACTTCCTGTCGCAGGAGCTGAACCGCGAAGCCAACACGCTTTGCTCGAAATCTGTCTGCCTCGATTTGACGAATGCGGGACTCGGCCTCAAAGGACTAATCGACCAGTTCAAGGAGCAGGCCGCCAATGTCGAATAGCGGACACCCGAAAGACAGCGGCAAGCGCCGCGGCCTCATGCTGGTCCTTTCCAGCCCGTCGGGCGCCGGTAAAACAACACTGGCCCGCAAGCTGATCGAGGAATTTCCTGACGTGAAGCTCTCTGTCTCCGCCACGACGCGCACGCCGCGTCCGGGCGAAGTGGACGGCAAGGACTATTATTTCCGCAGCGTGGACCAGTTCCACGACATGATCGAGCGCCGCGAATTCCTCGAATGGGCGCATGTCTTCGACAAGTATTACGGCACGCCGAAGGCCGACACGGTGGCCCGGCTCGAGAGCGGCGAGGACGTACTGTTCGACGTGGACTGGCAGGGCGCTGATGCGCTGCACGACCAGATGCCGAACGATGTCGTCTCGGTGTTTATCCTGCCGCCGAGCATCAGCGCGCTTCAGGAGCGCCTGGCCGCGCGGCCGGGGTCGACGCCGGAAATCGTCGCGCGCCGGATGGACGATGCAAAGCGCGAGATCATGCACTGGCGGCGCTACGACTACGTCATCGTCAACGAGGACCTCGAGGTCGCCTACCAGCGCCTGCGTCGTATCCTGCTGGTGGAACGCCTGAAGCGCCTGCGCCAGCTGGACCTCGAAGACCATGTCCGGCGCCTCCTGGGCGAAGCCTGAGCGCACCCTAACTTGACTTGCGGGCCCCGCGCGTCACGCTTGGGGCCATTCACCCGAAGGTTTCCCTGAATGACGACCCCTGGCGATCAGCAAAAGGCGATGCCCGACCGTGCCCCGGCGCGTCCCGTCTGGCTGTTCTGGCTGATCCCCATGGCAGCGCTGGTCGGGCTGGTCTGGTTCGTCCTGCGCGGCGACCGGTCCGGCGACGCGCCGGCTGCTGAAGCTCCAGCCAGTCAATCCGAGGCCCAATGAAAAACCCCGCAGCGGGTGCTGCGGGGTTTCCTGTTTCCGGGATGTCGGGAAGGATCAGGCTTTCGCCATCGCGTCTTCGAAGTTCCGGGCGACTTTCTCGATGAAGCCTTCGGTCGTCAGGTAGCCCTGATCCGGGCCGACCAGCAGAGCGAGATCTTTCGTCATGAAGCCGGCTTCGACGGTTTTCACGATGGTCTGTTCGAGCGTCTGGGCGAACTTGCGGACTTCCGGCGTGCCGTCCATCCGGCCGCGATGGTCGAGGCCCTGCGTCCAGGCGTAGATCGAAGCGATCGAGTTGGTCGAGGTGGCTTCGCCCTTCTGCCAGTTGCGGTAGTGGCGCGTGACCGTGCCGTGAGCGGCTTCGGCTTCGACCGTGTTGCCATCCGGCGTCATCAGCACGGAGGTCATCAGGCCCAGCGAGCCGTAGCCTTGCGCGACCGTGTCGGACTGGACGTCGCCGTCATAGTTCTTACAGGCCCAGACATAGCCGCCGGACCATTTCATGGCGGCTGCCACCATGTCGTCGATCAGGCGGTGCTCGTAGGTGCCGCCGAATTCCTTGAACTTGTCGGTGAACTCGCTGTCGAACACTTCCTGGAAGATGTCCTTGAAGCGGCCGTCATAGGCTTTCAGGATCGTGTTCTTCGTGGACAGGTAGACCGGCCATTTGCGCTGTAGGCCGTAGTTGAAGCAGGCATGGGCGAAATCGCGGATCGACTCGTCGAGGTTGTACATGCCCATGGCGATACCGGCCGACGGGAAGTCGAACACTTCGTATTCCTTTGAGTCGGAACCATCGGAAGCTTCCCATTTCATGGTCAGCTTGCCTTTGCCCGGCACCAGGAAGTCGGTGGCCTTGTACTGGTCGCCGAACGCGTGACGGCCGACGACGACCGGACGGGTCCAGCCCGGCACGAGGCGCGGGATATTCGAGATCACGATCGGCTCGCGGAAGACAACGCCGCCAAGGATGTTGCGGATCGTGCCGTTCGGCGACTTCCACATCTTCTTGAGGCCGAATTCCTCGACGCGGGCTTCGTCCGGGGTGATCGTGGCGCATTTGACTGCGACGCCGTACTGCTTGGTGGCGTTGGCGGCGTCGACGGTGATCTGGTCATCCGTTTCGTCGCGCTTCTGGATCGAGAGGTCGTAGTACTTCAGATCGACGTCCAGGTAGGGGTAGATCAGCTTGTCCTTGATAAGCTGCCAGATGATGCGGGTCATTTCGTCCCCGTCCATCTCGACGATCGGGTTCTTGACCTTGATTTTCGCCATGTTTGGAATCCTTGCGCTGCAGTAGGTTGGAGCGGGCTATAGCAGATTGCTTACCGGCGTCAAAAAGGGCAAACGCGCACAGGCGCCGGCCGGGGGCGCTTCTACAGGATCTTGTGCATGGGCCGCTTCAGAAACATTGCCCTGACGGTGATCGGCTTCGGGTTTGCCGCGGCCGGCATCTGGATGATGCTGGACGCCACGACCCCTGACGACCAATTGATCGGCGGAGCCTGTACCCTGTTTTTCGGAGGCTGCGGCCTGGTTGGGGCGAGCGAGCTGATTCCGTCGCCGCCATTGCAGATGGAGCTGGACGGGAAGATCCGGATCTGGACCTCCCGGGCAATGGCCGCGATCTACTGCCTCGCAGGCTTGGGCTTCGTGGCGGTCGGAGCGTTGATGGCGCGGGAAATGCTGTCGGGTACGGTGACTTTCAAGCTGGCTGTGGGCGGGCTGGCTGTGCCGTTCGGCCTGCTGGCCGTCATCGTGTTCGCGCGGGACCTGATCCGTCCGCGTCTGATGTATGTGATCGACCGGAAGGGCATCGAGAGCTTTCACCGGACCAAGTGGCGCCTGAACTGGGACCAGGTAGCGCGGATCGACGTGGCGCAGGTACGGGGTACGCGCTGGCTGATGCTGGTGGCCGACAATGGCCTGCCGCCCTATTCGATGCTGACAGGCGGTAGCCGGATCGGCTTCGAGGTGCTGTACGATACGGTGATGCAGATGTGGAACGAGTCAAAGGTCCGGAGGCGCCCGGTATGAGTGCGGCCCCAGCGATCATTCTCCATTCGCCCCAGCTGGGCGAGAATATCGGCGCAGCGGCGCGGGTGATGCGCAATTTCGGTCTGACCGACCTGCGCCTCGTGGCCCCGCGAGACGGGTGGCCGAATCCGGCTGCGGACACGATGAGCGCCGGTGCCTTCGACGCGGGCGTGACCGTCTCAGTGCATGAAACGCTGCAGGAGGCGCTGGAGGGTGTGACCTGGCTGGCGGCGGCGACGGCGCGGCTGAGAGGGATCGAGAAGCGGGTTGGCGATGCCGAAGAGGCGGCGCGGACAGCGCATCAGCGCCTCGGCGCCGGAAAGTCGGCGATCATGTTCGGGGCGGAGAAATCCGGCCTGCCGAACGATGCTGTTGCGGTCTCGGATTTCCTGATGACCTACCCGGTGGACGTGGAGTTCAAGAGCTTAAACCTTGCGCAGGCCGTGTGCGTGTTCTGCGCCGAGTGGGGCAAGATCGCGATCGGGCCGCGCGCCGACGAGGGGGACAACAAGGCCGGGCTCGGCGACCTCGCGCCGCGGGACGAGCTCTACCGCATGTTCGAGCACTTCGAGGAAGAGCTAGAAAGAGCTGGATATTTCTTCCCGCCCGAGAAGACCGCGCTGATGAAGGACAACCTTCGCGCGGCCCTGATCCGGGCCGACTGGACGCAGCAGGAAGTGCAGACCTTCCGGGGCGCGATCAAGGCGCTGGCGCTGGGCCGGGGCAAGGCGCGGGTCATCCGTGAGGACTGAACGCGTCGCGGTCATCGGGTCAGGTCCGGCGGGCCTGATGGCGGCGGAAGTGCTGTCGGAAGCGGGGATCGGCGTCGACATCTACGAGGCGATGCCGAGCGCAGGGCGCAAGTTCCTGATGGCCGGCAAGAGCGGTCTCAACATCTCCCATACTGGTAGCGAGCGTGATTTCGCTGCGCGTTACCGCGATCCTGGTGCATGCGTAAGTGATCCAGTGGCGCGGTTCGGACCGGATCAGGTGATTGCCTGGATGGCAGGTCTCGGCATGCCAGCCCATGTCGGACCGACGGGCCGGATTTTCCCCGAGACGATGAAGGCATCGCCGCTGCTCCGCGCCTGGCTCCACCGGCTAGCGGACCGGGGCGTGCGGATGCACCTGAAGTATCGCTGGACAGGATGGACGGCGGACGGGGCGCTCGTATTCGAAGCGCCGGAGGGTGAGACTACGGTGCAGGCCACGGCGACTGTGTTCGCGCTGGGGGGCGGCAGCTGGCGGCGGCTCGGCTCGGATGGCGGATGGGCGGACGTGTTCGCGGCGGCAGGGATTCCGGTGGCGCCGTTCCGGCCGTCGAACTGCGGCTTCACGGTGGACTGGTCCGACCGGATGCGGGCGGATTTTGCGGGTGCGCCGGTGAAAGGCGTGCGGTTGTCCGCCGGCGGGCAGGAGACGCGCGAGGAGTTTGTCGTCACAGAGCGCGGCGTGGAGAGCGGCGGCATCTACACGCTGTCGGCGCCGTTGCGGGACGAGATCGAAGCGAAGGGCTGGGCGACGCTCTGGCTGGACCTGATGCCGGACCTCGACGCGGCGGAGATCGCGCGTCGGCTGGACGCGGCGCCGGGGAAGCAGTCGCTGTCCAACCGGTTGCGCAAGGCAGTGAACCTGTCCGGTGTGAAAGCGGCGCTGCTGTACGAGTGCGCAGACCGCGAGGCGCTGAACCATCCGGCGCGGGCGGCAGAGGCGATCAAGGCGCTGGCGCTGCAGCTGACCGGCACGGTGCCGCTGGACGAGGCGATCTCGACGGCAGGCGGCGTCGTATACGACGCGCTGGACGGGCACCTGATGCTGAAGGCGCGGCCGGGCTGTTTTGTGGCCGGCGAAATGATGGACTGGGACGCGCCGACGGGCGGCTACCTGATCACGGCCTGCCTCGCGACCGGAAAGGCAGCTGGGGAAGGCGTTGCGGCCTGGTTGAAGGCAGAGGAAGCCGGAAAATCGCGCCAGGTCGAACGGCCCGCCAACAGTTAGCGAGTCATTAAAATATTCGTGCGAATTTTCTCCCGATCATGAAGCAGTAGGCTTGCGGATAAGGGTTGGCTGGCGTGGTGCACATGGCTGGCGATCTGGTCTGCTGCGCTTCCTGAGACTGTTGCCGCCGGATCGCCGGAGACGTCATTGCCATGCGGCTTGACCCTCAGGAGTCCGGTTCCCTGCGAACAATGACGGAGAAAGACTGTGTCGCAAACTGCCTATCTTATGTCCTGCGAAGTGGAATGCGGTGAGGGGAGCGATGGCGCCCTCGAGGGAATGGAATACGCTCACGTGATCGTCGCGGTCTACGCTGCGAGCGAAGAAGAAGCGATGACGAAATTCGAAGAGTCGTTCGACGAGGAAGGCTACGCGCTGGTCGATGCCGACTGGCTTACGGTCGCCACGGAAGTTGAATGGGCTGACGCGGAAGGCGAAGCCGAGGGCCAGGACATCCTCGCCCGCCTCGCCACCATTCCCGAAGAAGTCGTGTACGGCGCCCTCTACGAAGTCGTGGACGAGGAAGACGACGGCGAAGAGGACATCGAGGAAGCGGCCTGAGCAGGCGGCGATTCCGAAACATTGAGACAAACGTTGCGGCCACCAGAAGGTGGCCGCATTTTTTTGTCCTTGGTGTGTTCGATGCACGGTCCCGCCGCAAGAGGGCCAGGCCGGTAGCTTTGGCGGCGGGAGGCGGAACGGGTCTTATTTGCCCTTCCAGACGGGGGCGCGTTTTTCGATGAAGGCGCGGGGGCCTTCCTTGTAGTCTTCGGTGCCGATGATGCTGGCGAAGGCCTTGCCGCTGTCTTTCCAGAGTTCTTCGTCAGTCTTGCTGGTCGCCTCGATGGCGACGGCGCGGCTGGCTGCGACGGCGAGCGGGGCGTTGGCGGTGATGCGGGCGGCGAGCTTTTCGGCTTCGGCCATCACGTCGGCTTCCGGAACCACCTTGTTGACCATGCCGAGTTCATAGGCGCGCTGCGACGAAAGCGGATCGCCCGTCAGGATGACTTCCAGCGCCATGGCCTTGCCGATGACGCGCGGCAGGCGGAAGAGGCCGCCGGCGCCGGCGACGAGCGAACGTTTCACTTCCGGCAGGCCGAAATTCGTGTCGTCGGCGCAGATGATCATGTCGCAGGAGAGGGCGACTTCCGTGCCGCCGGCGAGGGCCGAGCCGGTGATGGCTGCGATCAGCGGTTTGGTGCGCTCGCGCTTGGCGATGCCGGCGAAGCCTCCTTTCTTGGTGGAGAGCGCGGCGCCGTTGCCGGCCGAGATTTCCTTCAGGTCAGCGCCGGCGCAGAAGGCCTTGCCGACGGCGGTGAGGATGCCGACCCAGACGTCCGGATCTGATTCCATCTGGTCGAGCGCCGCTTCCATCGTGGCGGCCATCTCGCCGTTGATGGCGTTGCGGGCCTCGGGCCGGTTCATGGTGATGACGGCGACGTGGCCTTTCTTGACGTATTCGACGGGCATTGTGGTTTCGCTCCCTGAGTGTTGTGGGGCGAGGTAAACGGATTGACGCTGCGTCCGCGCAAGGGCCGGAGTGGCCGGTATTTTTTGTGCGGTTGCGAAAAGCGAATTTCCACTTGGCGAACCTTGGGGAAGCCGATTCAGCATGGCAGCATGAAACTCGATCTCAGCCCCGAATACGAAGCCTTCCGGCAGGACGTGAACCGTGTCCTGACGGAAAATGCCCATCTCGCGCCCGGACCGGAAGACAGGGGGATGAAACATCCCAAGCGTCTCGCCTGGCAGAAATTCCTCATCGACCAGGGCCTGACGGCGCGCACCATTCCGAAGGAATATGGCGGCTATGGCGCCGAGCCGGACCTGCTCAAATCGCGCATTATCGCGGAAGAGTTCGCCCGCACGGGCATCGCGCGGCCGATGGGCGGGCAGGGCATTTCCATGCTGGTGCCGACGCTGCTGGAACTTGGCACGCCGGAGCAGAAGGCGGCCTATATTCGCCCGACGCTGTATGGCGAGATGATCTGGTGCCAGGGCTATTCCGAACCGGGCGCAGGCTCCGACCTTGCGGCGCTGCGGACTTCGGCTGTGGAGGATGGCGACGATTTCGTGATCAACGGCCAGAAGATCTGGACCTCGACCGCGAAACAGGCCGACATGATCTTCTGCCTTGTACGGACGGACCCGAACGCGAAGAAACACGAGGGTATTTCCTACATCCTCTTCTCCATGGAGACGCCGGGCATCGAAGTGCGCCCGCTGGTCGACATGACGGAGAATGCGAACTTCAACGAAGTGTTCTTCACCGATGTGCGCGTGCCGAAGAGCGGCATCGTGTTCGAAAAGAACAAGGGCTGGCAGGTAGCAAACGCCACGCTGACGCATGAACGCGGCATGCTGGGCGACCCGAACGCAACCAAGGCGCGGTTCCTGGAACTGGTGGAGATGATGAAGGCCGAGACGCTGAACGGCGAGCGGCTGATCGACAATCCGCTTCTGCGCGACCGCCTCCTGAAGCTGCAGGGCGAAGTCTATGCGATGCAGGCGAACGGCCTGCGTGTAACGACAGCGAGCCTGCAGAAACAGAGCGCGGGCCTTGCGGGCCTGATCGTGAAGCTTCAGGGCTGCGAGCTGAACCACCAGATTGCCGGTCTTGCCATCGACGCGCTGGGCGAGCTGGGCATCCTTTATGGTGAAGGCGACCATCTGAGGGCGGATGGCTCGTGGCAGTGGCGCTACATGTACGACCTCGGCCTGATCATTGGCGGCGGCACCGCGCAGATCCAGAAGAACATCATTTCCGAACGCGGCCTCGGTATGCCGCGCGAGCCGAAACCGGCGAAGGAGTAAGGCGATGGAATTTGCACTCTCTGAAGACCAGCGCCTGCTGCAGGATTCGGTCAACGGCTTCCTGAAGGACGCTGCGCCGCTGGATGTGATCCGGAAGATTGCGGACGGCGATGCGGCGGCAGCGGACGGACTGGCGGGCGGCATCGCGGAGATGGGACTGGCAGGCCTGCATGTGCCAGAAGCGACGGGCGGCTCGGGCCTCGGCCTGCTGGAAGCGTGCCTCGTGCAGGAAGCGCTCGGTTACGCGGTTGCGCCATCGGGCTTCATGGCGGCGACGGTGGCAAGCCATGTGTTGGCGCAGGCCGGTTCCGAATATGCCGGAGGCATCGCCTCCGGGGATGTGGTGTTCGGCCTTGCTCTGACCGAGCTTGCCTCGCGGCGGGACGGAGCGGGCGTGACCGCGGCTGGCAGCAAGCTGACCGGCAAGTCGCTGCTCGCCGATGTGCCGGCCGGTGCGACTCATCTGCTGGTGGCGGATACCTCGGGCGCGCTTCATGTGGTGGACGACTGGGCGGCTGCGCCCATGCGCACGATCGACCGGACGCGGATATTCCATGAGGTGACTTTCGCCGGTCAGAAAGATCTGGCGAAGTCGGACGGCAAGGACAATGCGCTGGCGGTGGCGCGCCTTCTGGTCGCCGCGGATACGCTCGGCGCGGCGCAGGCCATGCTGGACAAGGCGGTGGAGTACGCGAAGGAGCGCAAGCAGTTCGGCCGCGTGATCGGATCGTTCCAGGCGGTGAAGCACCTGTGCGCCGAGATGGCGGCGAAGATCGAGCCGGCGCGGGCCCTGGTCTGGCATGCGGCCTATTCGATGGACACGGGCGATCCGGAAGCGCTGGTGATGGCGAACCTTGCCAAGGCGCATCTGGCTGAAGTTGGCACGTTCGTCGCCAAGATCTCGACGGAGGTGCATGGCGGCATGGGCTTCACGGACCTTGTCGGCCTGCACTACTGGTTCAAGCGCATCGGGGTGAACCGGCAACTGTTCGGCAGCCCGGAACAGGTGCGCCAGACGGCAGCTGAACTGCAGGGTTTTGTCGCGGCCTGATCTCAGGCCAGACGGCGGAGCGGGGCCGCGGCACCGGGCATGCGAAGGGCCTGGACCGGGTTCTGCCGGAAGCAGGCGTGCGTCTCTGCGTCGAGCAGGCCGCGCAGCCAGTCGAGCGCGATGGCGCAGCGTTCGAGCCGGTGCCGGAAGCGGCGTGGCGGCGGTACAGCGCGCGGCCGGCGCGAACGCTGGAGGACTACCAGATGGTGGCGGCCATCCGCCTGGTCGCGCACGTTCAAGTGCTGCCTGCTGCCGGGCCGGGCACCGTTCTGGTTTTCGGATTTCGAGTATCGCGAGATCGATATCTTCGTGCCGCCGCACCCGGAGGCGCTGCCCATGGAGAGCGATCCCTATGTGATCATCCGCCCAGAAGGCGAATGGGACAGGAAGAGGCGGCATGAGGCGGCCGGCAGAGGATCCGGCCGCCTCCCCTACAAGCCGGTCAGTGGGGCTGGCCGGGTTTAGCCTGCTGATTGGGTTGGCCGTCATGATTGTCCGGCGCATCCGTCTTGCCCGGCTGGGGCGCCTTTTCGGCTACTGGCTGTTGCTGTTTGCCTGAGGGCTCGTCTTTCCGGTCCTTGTCGGACTTGGCTTTCTGGTCGGGATGCTTGTCACCGGCCTTCGCCTTCGCTGGCGGTTTGTCCTTTTGGAGCAGGGGCGAATAGATCCACTTCTCCGGCTTGTCCGGCGGTGAGATGCGGCTCCAGTTGCCGTTGGTCGCATAGATCTGGACTTCGGTGCCGAGAATGAGCACTTCGATGACGGTGTTGCCGGTGCCGGGACCGCCGCGAACGTTCACGGACTCCGATTTCACATAGCGGGGGCCTTCCGGCTGCGGTTGCGGTTGGGCAGAGGCGGCGGGGATCGCCGTCATGAACACGGCCATTGCGGCAGCGGCCAGGAAGAGTCGGAAGCTTGTAGTCGTCACAGCGTGTACTCCATGGTTTGCCGGGTGGGAGGAGAGCCCGGCATGGGGAGGAGATAGGAACCAGCTGTGTCACGACTTTGCCCCGGCCGAGACATTGCCGCCCGAGGTATGGCGGTCTGCAACATGTGACGCGGATGGCGTCACAAGTGAATTGAGGTTTCAGATGGAGGAAAATGGTGCCCGGGGGCGGAATCGAACCACCGACACGCGGATTTTCAATCCGCTGCTCTACCCCTGAGCTACCCGGGCGGGCCTTTGGGGAAGGGCGCTATCTAACGAAGCGTTTCGGCCTTGTCCATGCCGATTTCAGTCATCCGCTGACATATCCCCGTTGCCGCCGGGGCGGGGGGAGTCTTCCTCCTCGTCCATCGGGGCGCCGGGGATGGAATAGCCCTCATTCAGCCACTTGCCGAGGTCCACATCGGCGCAGCGCTTGGAGCAGAACGGCCGGTACTCGGCGGAAACCGGGTTCTTGCGGCACTGGGCGCACTTGGGCTGGCGTTTCTCGGGCGGCACGGGCTGGCTCATCTGGGGTCAGGCGACCTCCGGCTGCGGACTCTCTGTAGCGGCGATCTCGAATCGCGCCCCGTGCTTTTCCGCCAGCGCGCCGGCGAGATCAAGGCCGCTGGCCTGCATCCAGGCATGGGCCGCCGCCGGTAGGCGCAGGGTCAGCCGGTCCATCCTGTTGTGATGAAGGGCTTTTTGCAGGCTGCGCAGGCCGGCGAGGCAGAGGGTTTCAGGGGTCTGGACGCCGGCGGCGTCGAGCAGGCGTCCGGCGAGGGGTGTCTCACCCCAGGCGAGGGCGGCTTCCATCAGGCCGAAGACCGAGGGTGGCTCGGCCCGGACGGTCCGATGGCTCAGCTTGCGCCACGCGGTCAGGAAGGCGTCCCGCACCTTGCGACCCGAATCCTGGTTCAGCGGGGCGACGCAGTCGAGCACGACCAGGCCGCCGAGGCCGCGCAGGCTGCACTGCCGGGCGAGTTCGGCGGCGGCGGCGCTGTTCACCTGAAGCGCCCGGCTGGCGGCGCTGCCCCGGGCGGTGCGGCCTGCCGTGTCGATGTCGGCGGCGATGAGCGCGGCGGCGCGCTCGATGCGCATGCGTCCGCCACCGGGGATCTGGACGGCCGGGGACAGGGCGTCGTTGAACGCGGCTTCGATCTCCGCGGCGCCGGGGGCAAGGCTTTCGATCGACGTGTCGCTGGCGCCCGGAAGGCGCCTGACCCAGTCGTCAAAGCCGGCGCGGTTGAGATTCGATTCCGGGGCGACTGCCGCGCGGGGCAGTTTGTCGTCCCGTGCCTCGGCTTCGATGCGGAGGCGGATGGACTGGCCTTCGGTGATGCCGAGGCCGGGTGGAAGGCGGACGAAGACCTCGCCCGCTCCGTCAGCCAGTTCGGCGAAGGCGCCACCCTGGCCGGGATCGAACTTGCGGATGCGGGCCTCGCGGACATCACCGAGGCGAGGCCGGAGGGTGCCGTCGCTCCACCGGTCCAGCCACAGGGCGACTGGCCGTCCGCTTTCATCCATCGCAACCGCGCGGGTTTCGCCCACGCAGTCTTCGACAAGGATGCGACGGATGGCCAAGGCTCAGCCGAGGGCTTTGATCAGGGCCGCGGTGACCGGGTCGCCGGCGGCGGTCTTACCGGCGAGCGCCGGTTTCAGGCGCGTGGCCATCGTCTTGCCGCGTTCGACGCCCCACTGGTCGAACGGGTTCAGGCCCCAGAGATGACCTGCGAAATAGGTCCGGTGCTCGAACAGGGCGACGAGACTGCCGAAGGCTTCAGGTCCAAAGGCCTTGTGGTGCAGGAAAGAGGAGGCGCGCCCGCCGGCATGGACCTTCTGGTGGGCGACGGCGTCCTTCAGGCCGGGCTCCTCGGCCTTCACCTCTTTCAGCGAACGGCCATTGGCGAGCACTTCGGCCTGCGCGAGGGCGTGGGCGGTAAGGGCGGTCAGGCCTTCGGCGTCGCGTTCATAGTCCGGCGCGAGGATGAACTCGCACGGCACGTCCTGCGAGCCCTGGTGCAGCCACTGGTGATAGGAGTGCTGGCCGACCGAGCCTTCGCCGCCCCAGAGGGCCGGTGCGGTCGGGTAAGGCACATCCTCGCCGTCCGGGCCGACGGTTTTGCCGTTCGATTCCATTTCGAGCTGCTGGAGATACGTGGGCAGCATGCGCAGGCGGTTCGCATAGGCGAGCAGGACCCGCATTTTCTGACCGAGAATCGAGGTGTTCCAGAAGTCCATCAGCGCGAGGCGCATGGGGAGGTTCGATTCCAGAGGCGCTGCGCGGGCATGGTCGTCCATGGCAGCAGCCCCGCGGAGGATCGCCTCGAACGTTCCGGCCCGCAGGTAGATCATGCAGGCGAGCGAGGCGGCCGACCAGAGCGAGAACCGTCCGCCCACGGAAAGGGGCATGTCGAAGAGGTGCGCTTCCTGTCCGCCGAGCCAGGCGGTCGCGCGCTCCGGATTGGCGGTGACGAGGGCAAGGTGGTGCGCGGAGTCCTCGCCGAGCGTCGCCTCCAGCCATTTGCGGGCACGGGCGAGGTTGTAGAGGGTTTCCTCGGTTCCGAAGGATTTGGAGACGCCGATGACGAGCGTGCTCGCCGGGTCGAGACCGACCAGCGCCCGGTCGAGATCGTAGGGATCGACATTGGCGCAGAAGCGGAGGTCGATGCCCGGCGCGGCGAGGTCAGCGAAGGCGTCGGCGATCAGGCGGGGGCCGAAGTCAGACCCGCCTATGCCGATATGTAGGATGGCTTTGAACGGTCCGCCGGCGCGGCATTCGATCTTCCCCGAGCGCACCCGGTCGGCAAAGGCGAGGGCGGGAAGCACGCTCTGGCGGACGGATTCGGCCTCGCCGGAGAGGGGGGCCTGCGCCCGAAGGGCCCAGTGCAGGGCGGGGCGGTTCTCGGAAGGGTTCACGATTTCGGCGCCGAACAGGCTTGCGGCAGCGGATTCGAGCCCGGCCGCGCGTCCGTGGGCGATCAGGGCGGCCTCCGAGGGCTTGTCCAGGTAGTGACGGGAAAGGTCGGCCGTCCATCCAGCAGCAGCGAGCGAAGAGGTGCCTGCACGGGCCCAGGCGAGGTCCTTGAGAGGGGTATCTTTCAGGGTGGCAGCGAGGGAACCGAGGTCAACGCTCATCAGGCGGGTCCTTTCCGTAACTGGAAGTCCCGGCTTATCCGGGGTTTGGGGGTAGACGCAAGGTGGAGCCCGGCAGGTGCAGCCGAACGCAATTGCGCGCTTGAAACCCGCGTCACACATGGGTATGAGGCCCGTTTAACAGGCCGCCGGCCTGACTGCGAACCCGTCCGGCGGGCCGGACAGAACCAACGAATTCAAGGAGAGGCCCGATGGGCAAGGCAAAGTTTGAGCGTACAAAGCCGCACGTGAACATCGGCACGATTGGCCACGTTGACCACGGCAAGACGACGCTGACGGCAGCGATCACGATGACGCTTGCGAAGTCGGGCGGCGCGACGGCGAAGAAATACGACGAGATCGACGCAGCGCCGGAAGAGAAGGCCCGCGGGATCACGATCAACACGGCACACGTGGAATACGAGACGGCCAACCGTCACTACGCCCACGTCGACTGCCCGGGACACGCCGACTACGTGAAGAACATGATCACCGGTGCTGCCCAGATGGACGGCGCGATCCTGGTCTGCTCGGCGGCTGACGGCCCGATGCCGCAGACCCGCGAGCACATCCTGCTGGCACGCCAGGTCGGCGTTCCGGCGCTGGTCGTGTTCCTGAACAAGGTCGACCAGGTCGACGACGAGGAACTGCTCGAGCTGGTCGAGATGGAAGTCCGCGAACTTCTGTCGTCCTACGACTTCCCGGGCGACGAGATTCCGATCGTCAAGGGTTCGGCCCTGGCCGCCGTTGAAGGCCGCGACGAAGAAATCGGCGAGAAGAAGATCCTCGAGCTGATGGACGCAGTCGACCGCTACATCCCGACCCCGGAGCGTCCGCTGGACAAGCCGTTCCTGATGCCGGTTGAAGACGTGTTCTCGATCTCCGGCCGTGGTACGGTTGTGACGGGCCGCGTCGAGCAGGGCATCCTGAAAGTCGGCGACGAGATCGAAATCGTCGGCATCCGCCCGACCACCAAGACGACCTGCACGGGCGTCGAGATGTTCCGCAAGCTGCTCGACCAGGGCCAGGCCGGCGACAACATCGGTGCGCTTCTGCGCGGTGTGGACCGTGAAGGCGTCGAGCGTGGCCAGGTTCTGGCCAAGCCGGGCTCGATCACGCCGCACGCCAAGTTCGAAGCCGAGGCCTACATCCTGACCAAGGAAGAAGGCGGCCGTCACACGCCGTTCTTCACGAACTACCGTCCGCAGTTCTACTTCCGTACGACGGACGTGACGGGCATCGTGACGCTTCCGAAGGACAAGGAAATGGTCCTGCCGGGCGACAACGTGAAGATGGACGTCGAGCTGATCACCCCGATCGCCATGGACCAGGGCCTGCGCTTCGCTATCCGCGAAGGCGGCCGTACCGTCGGCGCCGGCGTCGTCTCGGCCATCAAGGACTAAGTCCTCAGGCTGAACGCCACAGAATCGAAAAGGCCGCCCAATGGGCGGCCTTTTTTGTTTGGCCTCTTGTTACGCGTTGCAACAAACGCGAGGGATTCCGGCAAACGCCCGCAAGACGTTCAGGTTAGTCCGGCAGCATGAAGGACCGGATCGATTTTCTGATTGCGGGCGTCCAGAAAGGCGGAACCACCGCCCTCGACGCCTATTTGCGCCAGCATCCCGAAATCTGCATGGCAAAGAAGAAGGAACCCCACTTCTTCGACCGCCGCCCACCGACAGGGATCGGCGCGATCGACCGCGCCATCTATCACCGCAACTTCGATTGGAGCGCAGCGCGCGACGGATGCCGGCTGGGAGAGGCCACGCCGATAACCTGCTGGTGGCAGGGCGCGCTGGAGCGGGTCTGGGACTATAATTCGGAAATCCGGCTGATCATGCTGCTGCGCGATCCGGTTGAGCGAGCCTGGTCACACTATAGGATGGATTGTCGCCGGGGACGGGAGACGCTGTCCTTCGCCGAGGCGATCCGCATGGAACGGGAGCGGGCGAGACGGTCGCTGCCCCATCAGGACCGGGAACGCTCTTACCTGTCACGCAGTTTCTACGCCCCGCAGGTGCGCGAGATGCGTCGCCTGTTCCCGGATTCCCAGCTCCTCTTCCTGCGTAGCGAGGGCCTGTCGGTTCACCCGCAGGTCGCGCTTGCGGAGGTGTGCGACTTCCTCGGTGTAGCACGGCATGAATTCGACTTCCGCCACCGTCCGAACGCGGCGCCCGAAGCGCGGGGTATCCCGTCGCACGAGCGCGCCTTCCTGAGCCGCCTGTTCCGTCACGATGCGGCAGAAACATGCGAGCTGCTGGGCTGGCGGCGCGAGGGCTGGAGCGTCTGAACGCCTTTCCCGGATAACCCCCGCATTTTCCGCTCGGTGCTGAACCTACCGGCTTGCAGCGAGGGGGAGTTTGGGGCAAACCCTCCGCAGGCCTGAAGGGGTATAGCTCAGTTGGTAGAGTGGCGGTCTCCAAAACCGTAGGTCGTGGGTTCGAGTCCCTCTGCCCCTGCCAGGCCGATTTCTGTCCGACCCGGAGACATAGGTAACACTTTGTACCGGAGAGATGGGTTACACATTCGCTCCGAACGGGTTGTTGATGGTCTGCAGGGTTCGCTGCTCTAGGTCAATGTATCCGAGGTCATAGTGCATGAAGGTGACGAGCCAGATGCCGTCATCGACTTCCTTGATTCCGACCCGCTGACCGGCGAGCACGGTTGAGATATTGATTTTCTTCCGATGCATGCAGATCCGGCCGCAGGCGGTGATCAGGACCTCGCGATCATGGAAGGGATAATCGATGTCCGGCAGGCCGTCATAGATACGGGGCGAGGGTGTGTAGACCTCTGCAGGCGTTGCCATATCGAGCCCTTCATGAGGGCGCTCTGTGTTGTACTCGCTGACGAAGTCATCGAAGCGGACCTGCTGCTGGAGGGCATTGGCTGAAGCCGGCCGGGTGGTTTCCTGTTTCAGGGTCAGGTGCATGCGCTCATGCCGGCCATTTTGCTGGGGGTGGCCTGGCTTGATACGTTCGATGGCAATGCCGAGCCTCAGCCACCAGACCGAGAGTTTCGAGAGATTGTAGAGCCCATTGGGACTGGCAAAGGGCACGCCGTTATCCGAACGTATGGCATCGGGCAGGCCACGTGCCCGGAACAGGGTATGGAAGGCTTCGATGACGGGGGCTTCCTTTGTGCTCTCCAGGGCCTCACAGGCCAGGATGAAGCGAGAGGCATGGTCGGTGACCGTCAGGGGGTAACAGTAGGCCTGGTTGCCAAGACGGAACTCCCCCTTGAAGTCGACGCACCAGAGGGCATTGGGAACCGATCCGGAGGACAGGGTGGTTCCCACTGCCCTCTGGTGCTTCCTGCCGGCCTTCTTCACCAGGCCGTAACGGTCCAGAACGGCGTGGATCGTCGAATGGGCGGGAACGCGCACATCACCTGCCAGACGTCGTACCAGCAGTTCCCGGATCTTGCGTGCCCCCCAATGGGGCTTGTCCTTTTTGGCATCAATGATCGCCCGCTCGATCGGCACAGGCAGTTGGTTGGCATACCGCACAGGCCGACGCGAGCGGTCCTCCAGGGCGATCAGCCCCTCCTCCTTGTAGCGATTGAAGATCTTGTAGCCCGTCTTCCGGGAAATCCCGAACTCATGGCAAAGATCCGTCATCGACTCTCCGTCAAGCCGGCGGGCAACAAAGCGTAGCCTCTCATCCATTTTCGATTGTTCCTTCCATGGCATCTCAACCTCCCGCCAAAGCGGAAAGTGTTACCCATGTGTCCGGTACAATCTGTCACCTATGTCTCGGGTCGCTCATTCCTCAAACAGCAAGCAAATTGAAGCGCGCTGCCATCCGCAGCCCTGCGTCACAAAAATTCGTGCGCCGCCGGCAAGGCGTAAACGAGGTGTGAACGATTTCCGGTGAATTGATCGGTTCCCGCGCTTGTCGCGCGACCGTCCATTTCCAGCCAGAAGGCGCCTTACATGACCGGCAAATCCCGTACGTCCGCCCCGACTTCCGTCCTTTCGATTGCCCGGCAGATCGCCGACGAGCTCGGGGTTGCCGAGCGGCAGGTGCAAGCCGTTATCGAACTGCTGGAAGAAGGCGCCACGGTGCCGTTTATCGCACGCTACCGGAAAGAGCGCACGGGCGGCCTCGACGATACCCAACTGCGCATGCTGGCCGAGCGCCTCGAATACCTGACCGATCTGGTGAAGCGCCGCGACGCAATCCTCGACGCGATCCGCCAGCAGGGCAAGATGACGCCGGACCTCGAACGCGAGATCATGGCCGCGAAGACCAAAGTGGCGCTGGAAGACCTCTACGCGCCCTACAAGCAGAAGCGCCGCACCAAGGCGACCATCGCGAAGGAAGCCGGCCTCGAGCCGCTGGCCGAGCGCATTCTCGCCAATCCGGCGCTTGCCCTGTCGGCTGAGGCGAAAGCCTTCGTGTCGAAGAAGAAGGGCGTCGAGACGCCGGATGCGGCGCTGGAGGGCGCCCGCGAGATCATCGTCGAGAAGATCGCCGAGACGCCGCGCCTTGCCGGGAAGATCCGCGAGACTGTGTGGAAGCAGGGCAAGCTTGGCTCGTCGCTGGTGAAGGGCAAGGAAGCCGAAGGCGCGAAATTCGCGGACTATTTCGATTTCGACGAACCGCTGGACAAGATGCCGTCGCACCGCGCGCTGGCCATGCTGCGCGGCCAGAAGGAAGGCGTGCTGAAGGTCAAGGTGGCGGTGCCGCATACGGACACGCGCAGCCATCCCGCAGTGCGGGAAATCTGTTCCGAGTTCGGGTTCGCCAAGAAAGGGCGTGCGGCCGATGAGTGGCTAATGGAGACGGCGGAGGCCGCCTGGAAGAGCCGGCTTGGCCCGTCGAGCGAACGCGAGTCGATCAACCGGCTGAAAGACTCGGCCGACAGCGAGGCGATCCGCGTCTTCTCCCGCAACATGAAAGACCTGCTGATGGCGGCCCCGGCAGGCCACAAGGTGGTGATGGGGATCGACCCCGGCATCCGCACGGGCTGCAAGGTGGCGGTCGTGGATGCCACCGGCAAGCTGATCGACACGGCGACGATTTATCCGCACGAGCCGAAGAAGGACTGGACCGGCGCGCTGACCACGCTCGCGAAGCTCTGCAAGAAGCACAAGGTGGAACTGGTGAGCGTTGGCAATGGCACCGCGGGCCGGGAGACGGACAAGCTGGTTGCGGACCTTTCCGACAAGATACCGGACCTGAAGCTCACGCGCCTGATGGTGTCGGAAGCCGGGGCGTCGGTCTATTCGGCGTCGGAACTCGCGGCGAAGGAATTCCCGGACCTCGATGTCAGTATCCGCGGGGCGGTTTCCATTGCGCGGCGCCTGCAGGACCCGCTGGCCGAACTGGTGAAGATCGAGCCGAAGGCGATCGGCGTCGGTCAGTACCAGCATGACGTGGACCAGACGCAACTGGCGAAGTCGCTGGACGGCGTGGTGGAGGACTGTGTGAACGCGGTGGGCGTGGACGTGAACACGGCGTCGGCTTCGCTTCTGTCTCGCGTGGCAGGCCTCAACGCGGCCATCGCTGCGAATATCGTCGCCTATCGCGACCAGAATGGGCCGTTCAAGACGCGCAGTGAGCTGAAGAAAGTGCCGCGTCTCGGCGCGAAAGCCTATGAGCAGGCAGCGGGCTTCCTGCGCATCATGAACGGCAAGAACCCGCTGGATGCTTCGGGCGTGCACCCGGAAGCCTATCCGGTGGTCGAACGGATTGCGAAGCAGAGCGGCCGCAAGGTGGACGCGATTATCGGCGACAAGGCCTTCCTGTCGAAGCTGAAGCCGGAAGCATTCGTGGACGAAACCTTCGGACTTCCGACGGTGAAGGACATCCTGAAGGAACTGGAAAAGCCGGGCCGTGACCCGCGTCCGGAATTCAAGACCGCAACGTTCAAGGACGGAGTCGAACAGGTTTCCGACCTGAAGCCGGGGATGCGGCTGGAAGGTGTCGTCACCAATGTCACGGCCTTTGGGGCTTTCGTCGATGTCGGCGTGCACCAGGATGGCCTCGTCCATATTTCGGAACTGGCCGACACGTTCGTGAAAGATCCGCATACGGTGGTGAAGGCCGGGCAGATCGTTCAGGTAACCGTTATGGACGTCGATGTCGCGCGCAAGCGGATCGGCCTCAGCATGAAGCAGGCTGGCGGACGCGCTGCGGCGCCTGCCGGGAAAGCGCCTGCCAAGGCGCAGGACCGGAAGCCTTCGGACAGCCCGTTCGGCGTGCTCTCGTCCCTCCGGTAAGGCCTGGCGCCCGCGTCCGGCTCTGGACGCGGGACGCGCCTTGCGGCCTAATGGGTGCAACAGGAGGCGCCGGTGAGCGACGTGCGGGACCTTGAGGGCGAATATGACTACATCGTCGTCGGGGCAGGGTCTGCCGGCTGCGTTGTGGCGAATCGGCTGAGTGCGTCCGGCGCACATCGCGTTCTCATTCTGGAGGCAGGTGGGCGCGACAACTGGATCTGGTTCCATATTCCCGTCGGCTACCTGTTCGCCATCGGTAACCCGCGTTCAGACTGGATGTTCGAGACGGTGGCGGAGCCGGGCCTCAATGGACGGAAGCTGAACTATCCGCGCGGCAGGGTCCTCGGCGGGTCGTCTGCGATCAATGCCATGATTTCCATGCGCGGACAGGCAGCGGACTACGAGCGCTGGAAAAGCCTGGGCCTGCCCGGTTGGGGTTGGGACGATGTATTGCCCGTGTTCCGGCGGATCGAGGATCACTTTCTTGGTGAAAGCACCGTCCACGGATCGGGTGGGGAATGGCGTGTCGAGGCGCCGCGTGTGCGCTGGGACATCCTGGACGCCGTGCGGCAGGCCGCCGAACAGATGGGTGTGTCGCCGGTCGCGGATTTCAATACCGGCGACAATGAAGGCTCGTCCTATTTTCACGTGAACCAGAAGGGTGGTGTGCGCTGGTCGGCTGCGCGGGGGTTCCTTAAGCCTGCGATGGGGCGGACGAACCTGCGTGTAGAGACCGGGTGTCTCGCTGACCGGTTGGTGCTCGAGAGCGGCCGCGCGCGGGGTGTGGAATACAAGCAAGGCGGTGTGCGGCGGCGGGCGCTGTGCCGTGGAGAAGTTATCCTTTGCGCAGGCTCTGTCGGCAGTGTGCAGGTGATGCAGCGCTCGGGAATTGGACCCGGAGATGTGCTGCGCGATGCAGGCGTTGAGGTGCGTGTCGAGCGCCCGGGCGTGGGGCGGAACCTCCAGGACCATTTGCAGCAGCGGGCGATTTATCGCGTGAGCGGCGCACGGACTCTGAACGAGACCTATCACAACCTGTTTCGCCGTGGCCTGATGGGCCTTGACTATGCGTTGCGCCGGCGCGGCCCGCTGACCATGGCGCCGTCGCAGCTCGGCATCTTCACGCGCTCGGATGCTTCACATGAGCGTGCGAATATCGAGTTCCACGTCCAGCCGCTGTCGCTCGACAAGTTCGGCGATCCGCTGCACCGCTTCCCCGCGATCACGGTGAGCGCCTGTAACCTGCGGCCGACCTCGCGCGGACAGGTGAGGATCGCATCTGCCAATCCGGCCGAAAAGCCGGTGATCGCGCCCAACTATCTGTCGACGGAGGAGGACCGGCGCGTTGCCGCAGATGCGATCCGGGTGACGCGGAAGCTGATGGCGCAGCCGGCAATGCAACGTTACAAGCCCGACGAGATGCTGCCGGGGCCGGCGGTCGGAGACGATGATGCCGCGCTGGCGAAGGCGGCCGGGGATATTGGCACGACGATCTTCCATCCGGTCGGGACGGCGAGGATGGGGAGAGTGGATGATCCAATGGCCGTCGTGGACAAGGATTTGCGCGTGATAGGCGTGGAGTCGCTGCGCGTGATCGATGCGTCGGTCATGCCGGCGATCACGTCCGGGAATACGAACACGCCGACAATCATGATTGCAGACAAGGTGTCGCGGGAGATGGTGCGATGACAGGAACGGGCGAACCCTGGTGGCGCGGCGCGGTGATCTACCAGATCTATCCGCGCTCCTACATGGATGCGAACGGCGACGGCATCGGCGACCTGCAAGGCATCACGCAGAAGATGGACTATATCGCTGCACTGGGCGTCGACGGTATCTGGATCTCGCCCTTCTTCGCGTCGCCGATGAAGGATTTCGGATACGATGTTTCCGACTACTGCGCGGTGGATCCGATTTTCGGGACGCTGCAGGATTTCGACCGCCTTCTCGAGGCAGCGCATACGTGCGGGCTGAAAGTGGTGATCGACCAGGTCTACGCCCACACATCTGAGGAGCATTCCTGGTTTGCGGAGTCCCGTGGCGACCGAAACAATCCGAAGGCAAACTGGTATGTCTGGAAGGATGCAAAGCCGGACGGCACGCCACCAACCAACTGGCAGGCGGTATTCGGCGGGGCGGCGTGGACCTGGGACGCGCGGCGCCGGCAATACTACATGCACAATTTCCTGCCGAGCCAGCCACAACTCAATCTGCACAATCCTGACGTTCAGGAGGCGCTGCTGGCTGCAGCGCGTTTCTGGCTGGACCGGGGTGTCGATGGCTTCCGGCTGGATGCGATTAATTTCGGCATGCACGATGAGGCGTTCCGGGACAATCCGCCCTGGGATCCGGCAGGCCGCACGATCACGCGTCCGTTCGACCTGCAGCACCGTGTCTACAACCAGTCGCAGCCCGGCGTGCCGAAATTCCTGGAACGCGTCCGTGCGCTGACGGACGAATATGGCGCAGTCTTTACTGTGGCCGAGGTCGCCTGCGAGGATCCTTTGCCGGTCATGCGGGCCTATACGGAAGGCGGGACGCATCTCAACGCCGCCTACAATTTCGACTTTCTCTACGCGCCGAGCCTGACGGCAAAACGCGTTCGGCGGTCGCAATCGAACTGGATGGGGCCAGTGAGCGAGGGTTGGCCGTCCTGGGCATTTTCGAACCACGATGCGCCGCGTTGTGTCAGCCGCTGGTATGAGGGGCCGGACCGGGCGCGGTTTGCGAAGTTGACCAATGCGCTGCTGATGTGCCTCCGCGGCAATCCGATCCTGTATCAGGGGGAGGAACTCGGTCTGACTCAGGTGGATATAAAGTTCGAGGACCTGCAGGACCCGGAAGCCATCGCGAACTGGCCGCTGACGCTTGGGCGGGACGGCGCACGGACGCCGATGGCCTGGTCGGGCGGGAACGCCTATGCGGGTTTCTCCGTGGCGAAGCCATGGCTGCCTGTTGGTGAAGACCACCTGGAGATGTCGGCCGCCGTTCAGGAGCGGGATCCGGCTTCAGTGCTGAATTTTACGCGCTGTTTCCTGGCGATACGCGCGGCATTACCTGCGCTGCGGCGGGGCGAGATTTCATTTTCCGATGCGCCCGGCGACCTTCTGGTCATGACTCGTACGCTGGCGGGTGAGGCTGTCACTTGCGTCTTCAATCTGGGCGGTGAGGCGGGGGACCTTCCGGCGAGCGTCAGCCTCGACGGGGAAGTACAGATTTCGTCCGGGTGGCCGAAAGGGCGGCCCGGCCGCAGCGTGCC
Organism: Hyphomonas sp.; assembly: GCA_041398365.1. Taxonomy (GTDB): domain Bacteria; phylum Pseudomonadota; class Alphaproteobacteria; order Caulobacterales; family Hyphomonadaceae; genus Hyphomonas. Next base: position 80,239 of record JAWKUV010000002.1, read on the forward strand.
GCCTTATTCTGTTTTGCTCCTGAAGCGCTGAACGTTTAGGCGAGGCCGCAGGATTCCCGCACGATCAGTTCGGTCGGCAGGCGTTCGGAACGCATGGTGCCGTTTTCACTGGAGGCGAGCAGTTTCGACACGATGATGCGGCCGGCTTTCGCCATGTCCTGCGAAATCGTGGTCAGCGACGGGTGCGAATAGGCTGCAAGCTGGAGATTGTCGTAGCCGACGACCGAAACATCGCGCGGCACAGAAATGCCGTTCTTCAGCAGCGCGCGGATGACGCCGAGGGCAATAAGGTCCGATCCGGCGAAGACGCCGTCGAACGGGATGCTTCGTTCCAGAAGCATGCCGAGAGCGGCTTCGGCGGATTCGACCTCGAACGTCGCCGGTACGGTGAGTTCCGGATCAACGCTGAGGCCAGCCCGACGGTGGGCTTCGATATAGCCTTCGTAACGCTGAAGCATTTCCGGTGCGTCGGTATCGCCGAGGAAGGCGATGCGGCGGCGGCCGAGGTTCAGCATGTGGGACGTCGCACGGGCGCCGCCGCGGGTGTTGTCCGATCCGATGGAGCAGTATTTCTGCCCCGGCAGCTCGGCGCCCCACACGATGAAGCGGTTCTCGGTTTCGGCAAGGCGGTTAAACCGCTCGTGAAGGAAACTCTGTCCAAGGAATATCACGCCGTCGGCGCGGTTCGCCGTCATCAGCGAGGCGAGATCGTCCTGGCTTTTCGGGGCGAGGTGCGAGACGAGAACATCGCAGCCCGAATCGCGGGCAGCTTCGCCGATTCCGCCGATCAGTTCCTGGAAGAAGGGGTCCGAAACCTGCGTCTGGCGGCCGAGCGGGGTGGGGATGACCACCGCAATCGTGGCAGCGGCCCCGGACAGCAGCGCAGGCATGGAAGGACGGAAATGGTAATTCTGTTCCCGCGCGATTTTCCAGACACGGCGCTTGGTTTCGTCGTTTACAGCGGGGCTGTTGTTCAGGGCTCGCGAGACCGTCGCGATGGATACGCCGGCGATGACCGCCAGGTCTTCCAAACGAGTTCTGCTGGACATGGTATGCCGCCTCCCTTTATTTATGTTATTTACAACGTTGTCACAAGTTCTGTGCCAAAGTCCAGAGGGTTCTATTCCTGCGATGCAAATCTTGCAAAGCGTGAGCGGGAGGGAAAACCCGGGTGATGTGAGGGCCAGAGTAAGGGTCAGTTTATAAAAGGAATGTCTTCAGGTGCGCGCCTGTTCCGGCCGCAAAAAAATTTCAGTCCATTTGGAATGACCTAGTAAAAAAGAGATCAGTTCCGCATACAAGCCGCGTGAAGGGAGCGCGACATGGCCAAATTCATACCGGTCGATCCATTCGACATCGTCATTTTCGGGGGCACCGGCGACCTGTCCCGGCGCAAGCTCCTGCCGGCCCTGTTCCATCGCTGGCTCGACGGCCAGATACCGGAAACGAGCGCCATTGTCGGCACGGCCAGGTCGGACCTCGATGACAAGGGCTATCGCGCCATGGCGCGCGAGGCCTGCGAGAAAGCGACCGGCGACAACTGGAACGACAAGGAGTGGAAGAAGTTCGAGAAACTGATCCACTATGTGTCGATTGATGCGACGAGCCCCGATGCCGACTGGCCGCTGCTCCGCTCGAAGCTGACCGAGAATGTGGACCGGCCCTGCGTGTTCTACCTGGCGACGGCGCCAAGCCTCTATGTCGAGATCTGTAATGCACTCGGCCGCGTGGGCCTGTCGAAGGGTAACACGCGCGTCGTGCTGGAGAAGCCGATTGGGACCGACCTCGACTCTGCCCGCGCCATCAACGAGGGCGTCGGTGCCGTCTTCTCCGAGCGGCAGGTTTTCCGGATCGACCATTATCTCGGCAAGGAAACGGTGCAGAACCTGATGGTGCTGCGTTTCGGCAATATCCTGTTCGAACCGCTCTGGTCGCGTAACTATATCGACCACGTGCAGATCACCGTGGCCGAGGACCTGGGGCTGGAAGGCCGGGCGGACTATTACGACCGGTCGGGCGCGCTGCGTGACATGGTGCAGAACCATATGCTCCAGCTGCTTTGTCTCACTGCCATGGAGCCGCCGAACCAGCTGGATGACGACGACGTCCGAACTGAGAAGATCAAGGTGCTCAACGCCCTGATGCCGATCCGGGGTGAGGCGGCGAAGAAGCAGACGGTACGGGGGCAGTACAAGGCTGGCGTGAAGGGAGGCGAGCCGGTCAAAGGCTATGCCGACGAGCTTTCCGGTGAGACGAAGAGCAACACCGAGACCTTCGTTGCCATCAAGGCCGGGATCGACAACTGGCGGTGGGCGGGTGTTCCGTTCTACCTGCGGACCGGCAAGCGGATGTCGCACCGGCATTCCGACATCGTTATCCAGTTCAAGAAGACGCCGCATTCCCTGTTCGGGGAAGGCAATGACATGGCTAACCGTCTCGTCATCCGCCTGCAGCCGGACGAGGGCGTGCGCCTGTTCGTGCAGATCAAGGAACCCGGCCCGGGTGGCCTGCGGGTGAAATCCATGCCGTTGAACCTCTCGTACGCGGAAAGTTTCACAGTGCGGTATCCGGATGCCTATGAACGCCTCCTGATGGATGTCGTGCGGGGCAACCTGTCTCTGTTCATGCGGAAGGAAGAGGTCGAGGCGGCCTGGACCTGGGTCGATGGCCTGATCGAGGCCTGGGACCAGTCCGGCGACGCGCCGGAAGCCTACGCCGCCGGCAGCGACGGTCCGCTGGCCGCGGCCATGATGATGGACCGCGACGGTCGTGCCTGGTGGGAAGGTCAGTAAGCGGATGGGGTATGAACTCGTCCGGTTCGGGACACGCGATGAGGTCGCCGACTTTGCGGCGGGACGCGTTCTCCATGCGCTGAAGCAGGCGATCGCCGAACGTGGGCGGGCGAACCTGATGGTTTCAGGTGGATCGACGCCCGGACCACTGTTTGTCCGTCTGTCAATGGCGCCCATGGCTTGGCCCGAGGTCACGGTCGGGCTTGTCGATGAACGCTGGGTGCCGCCGATCGATTCTTTTTCGAACGAGCGGCTGGTGCGGTCCAGCCTCCTCGTTGGCCGTGCGGGAGCCGCGGGCTTCCTGCCCCTGTGGGCCCCCGTTGAGACGCCCGAGGAGGCCGTTGCGGACCGGAATACGGCCTACAAGCCGCGCGTTTCGCCTGCGGACATGGTGCTTTTGGGCATGGGGGGGGACGGCCATACGGCCAGCTGGTTCCCGCACTCCAAGGGGCTGGACGCGGCTCTATCGCCATCGCGCGGAGAAGTCGTTGCGGCGATCGACGCGACCGGGTGCCCGGGCGCGGGCGCGAATGTGAAACGGCTGACGTTGACGGGCCCGGCGGTCACCTCGGCCGGGCAGGCATTGATGTTGCTGTTCGGCGATGACAAGCTGGAGGTGCTGGAACGCGCACGCGCAGCCGATCCGCTGGATATGCCGGTGCGCCACGCCATCGACGGGCTGGGTGACCGGCTCACCATTGTTTGGGCACCCTGATCATGACGAACATCCATCCGAAGATCGTTGAAGTTACCGAGCGCATCCGGCAGAGGTCGGCCGATACGCGCGGGGCGTACCTCGAAATGATCCGTGCCCGGCGTCCGAAGGGCTTTGCCCGCCAGAAGATGACGGACGGCAACCTTGCTCATGCTTCGGCCGGGTGTGCGGTGATCGAGAAAACCCAGCTGCTTGGCGCGGGCTGGCCGAACATCGGGATCATCACTTCATACAATGACATGCTCTCGGCGCATGCGCCGTTCGAAAATTATCCGGAGATTATCCGTATAGCGGCCCGTGAAGTGCATGCTGTGGCGCAGGTAGCCGGCGGCGTTCCGGCGATGTGCGATGGGGTGACCCAGGGCCAGCAGGGCATGGAACTGTCCCTCTTCTCGCGCGACGTAATCGCCATGGCGTCTGCCATCGGGCTCAGCCACGATGTGTTTGATGCGGCGCTGCATCTTGGCGTGTGCGACAAGATTGTGCCCGGCCTCGTGATCGCGGCGTTGCGCTTTGGCTGGATCCCTTCTGTTTTTGTTCCGGCCGGACCGATGCCGTCCGGACTGCCGAACCCGGAAAAAGTCCGTATCCGGCAATTGTTTGCTGAAGGAAAAGTCGGCCGCGATGCGCTGCTGAAGGCGGAAGCGGAAAGCTATCACGCGCAGGGCACCTGCACCTTCTATGGTACCGCGAACTCCAACCAGATGCTGATGGAGATCATGGGATTCCATCTTCCGGGTGCCGCCTTCACCAATCCCGGTACGCCACTGCGCACGGCGCTGACGCGCGCTGCAACTCACCGCGCCGCTGCGATCACCGCGCAGGGGGACAACTACCTGCCTGCCGGCGAGATGATCGACGAACGCTCCATCGTGAACGGTATCGTCGGTCTCATGGCGACGGGCGGTTCTACGAACCACGCGCTGCACATTCCGGCCATGGCCGCGGCCGCGGGTATTGTCGTGACGCTGGAGGACTTCGCCGACATCAGCCATGTGACGCCGCTGCTGACGCGAATCTACCCGAACGGACCAGCGGACGTGAACCACTTCCACGCCGCTGGTGGTATGGGCTTCGTGGTGCGGGAACTGATCGAGGCCGGACTGATCCAGGGCGATGCCATGGGCGTGGGCGGGCCGATCTCCGGATATTCCAGAGAGCCTTTCCTCGATGGAGACAAGGTGGCCTGGCGGCCAGCACCGGCGACAAGCGGCGATCTCGACATCATCCGCCCGGCGAGCGATCCGTTTTCTTCGGATGGCGGATTGCGGCTGATGACCGGTCCGCTTGGGCGGGGTGTCAGCAAGGTGTCGGCCGTGAAGGCGGACAAGCGCGTCGTTGAGGCGCCCGCGATCGTATTCGAGTCGCAGGAGGCGCTGAAGGAAGCCTTTGAGGCGGGGCGCTTGAATCGCGATTTCGTTGCGGTTGTTCGCTTCCAGGGGCCGGCGGCGAACGGCATGCCGGAACTGCACAGCCTGACACCGCCGCTCGGCGTGCTGCAGGACCGTGGGTTCAAGGTTGCGCTGGTCACAGACGGGCGCATGTCCGGGGCGAGCGGAAAGGTGCCGTCAGCTATTCATGTCAGTCCGGAAGCGGCGCGGGGCGGCCCGCTGGCGCGCGTGCAGGATGGCGACGTCATCGTGTTCAATGCAGAGACTGGCACGCTCGACATCAAGGTCGATCCGGCAGAGTTCGCAGCAAGGCCGCCGGCGGAGTTCCGCCCAAACGAGTCGTCCATCGGTCTCGGCCGCGAGATGTTCTCGTATTTCCGCCAGATGAGCGGCACCGCGGATACGGGCGCGAGCCAGTTCGCCTTCGTTGCGAAGGAGGACTGATCCTTGAGCGACGGTATTCTGGTCGGAGACGTCGGGGGCACGAATGTCCGCTTCGCGATTGCGCGCCGCCAAAACGGCCGCATCGTTGCGGACAGTTTCGAGAAGCTCTCCGGGGATGCGTTCGATGCGTTCGACGATGCGCTGGGCGCCTATCTCGACAAGACAAATGCGCGTGTGGACCGGGCCTGCTTTGCGATGGCAGGTCCGGTGCAGCATGGCGAGGTGACGCTGACCAATCGTGGCTGGCATGTTGCCGAACAGGCGCTGAAGAACCGGTTCGGCTTTTTCGATGTCCGGCTGATCAATGACTTCACTGCCATGGCGCGGTCGGTTCCTGAACATGGTCCGGACGCTTTCGAGCGTATTCTGCCGGGAACGCCGGAACCGGAAGCGCCGGTGATCGTGGCGGGGCCGGGTACCGGGTTCGGTGTGGCGACGCTGTTTCACGATTGCGGGAACTGGCACGTGCTGAACGGCGAGGGTGGGCACATCGCCTTTGCACCACGGACGGATCTGGAATTCCAGCTCGCCGGAATCCTGATGAAGCGCTTCGGTTATGTCTCGAACGAACTGGTCGCGTCCGGCATGGGGCTGGAGCCGGTGCACGAGGCTTTCTGCGAGATATTCGGCCGGCCGGTGGAGGCCATGTCGCCGGAAGAGATGCGCAAGCGCGCCGACGCGGGGGACGAGATGTTCCACAAGCTCATCATGGTGCGCGCCTGCACGGTCATGGGGGCGGTGGGCGACCTTGCGCTGGCGAACGGCGCATTGGGCGGTGTCGTACTCGCGGGCGGTGTGACCGAGCGGATCGTGGATTTCCTCCGGACGCCGGAGGCCACGCAGCGCTTCCATGAGCGCGGCCCGATGAGCAGATTCCTCGCCGACTGCCCGGTCGATCTTATGCACGACCCGGAAGCGCCATTGATCGGCGCGGCCGCTTATTACGATCAGGAGCTACGCAAATGACTTCTCCTCTCGCGACCCTGCAGAAGGCTGCGGACAGGGCGCCCGTCGTGCCGGTTCTGGTTGTCGGTTCTGTCAATCATGCGGCGCCGCTCGCGAAGGCGCTGCTCGATGGCGGGCTCACCATCGCGGAAGTCACGTTGAGAACGCCGGTGGGCGTGCGCGTCATCGAGGCGATGAAGAAGGCTGCACCTGAGCTGCTGGTCGGCGCAGGCACGGTGCTGAATGGCGCGGACGCGCGCAGCTCGCTCGATGCTGGCGCCGACTTCCTCGTTTCGCCTGGCATGAGTCCCGGCCTGCTTGAGGCGTTGGGCCCGGGCCGCGGGCTGATGATCCCCGGTGTCGCAACCGCCAGCGAGGCGATGAGCCGGTATGAAGAAGGCTTCGAGCTGCTGAAACTGTTCCCGGCAAACATTGCCGGAGGTATTCCGGCCCTGAAAGCGCTGGGCGCGCCGTTGCCGCACCTGAAATTCATGCCGACCGGCGGTGTCAGCGCGGAGAATGCCGGGGATTATCTGGCGTTGCCGAACGTATTTGCCGTGGGCGGATCGTGGATCGCCACCAGGGACGATGCGGAAGCCGGCCGCTGGGATGCGATCGTAGCAAAAGCGCGCGAGGCACTTCGCTCAATAGGGCGCTGAACCTCAGGCGTGGCCGAAGACGCGCCGGAAGATCGTGTCGACATGCTTGAAGTGATAGTCGAGGTCGAACAGGGACTCGATCTGTTCCTTCGACAGTTTCGCCATCACGTCCGCATCCTTCTGGAGCAGCTCCAAAAGCGGGCCTTCGCCGCCCCAGGTCTTCATCGCATTGCGCTGGACCATGCGGTAGGCTTCTTCGCGGCTGGTGCCGGCCTCGACGAGAGCGAGCAGGACGCGCTGGGAATTGTGCAGGCCGCCCATGGAGTTCAGCGTTTTCAGCATGCGCTCCGGATAGACGACAAGGTTCTCGACCACACCGGCAAGGCGGTGCAGGGCGAAGTCGAGATGGACGGTAGCGTCCGGACCTATGCCGCGCTCGACCGAGGAGTGCGAGATGTCGCGTTCGTGCCAGAGGGCGACGTTTTCCATCGCAGGGGTCACGGCGGAGCGCACGAGGCGGGCAAGGCCGGTCAGATTTTCCGTCAGCACCGGGTTGCGCTTGTGCGGCATGGCCGACGAACCTTTCTGACCGGCCGAGAAGTACTCTTCCGCTTCGAGGACTTCCGTGCGCTGAAGGTGGCGCACTTCGGTGGCGAGACGCTCGACCGAGGACGCGATTACGCCGAGGACGGCGAAATACATGGCATGGCGGTCACGCGGGATGACCTGAGTCGAGACCGGCTCGATCTGGAGGCCAAGTTTTTCGGCAACGTGCGCTTCAATTTGCGGGTCGATATTGGCGAAGGTTCCGATGGCACCGGAAATGGCGCACGTGGCGACTTCCTCGCGTGCCAGCAGGAGGCGGGCGCGGGCGCGCTGGAACTCGGCATGGAAGGTTGCGAGCTTGATGCCGAACGTGGTCGGCTCGGCGTGGATGCCGTGGCTGCGGCCGATGGTCGGGGTCAGCTTGTGCTCGAAGGCGCGTTTTTCCAGCGCGGCGAGCACGCGGTCGATGCCGACCAGCAGCAGATCTGCCGCGCGCACCATCTGCACGTTGAGGCAGGTGTCGAGCACGTCGGAGGAGGTCATGCCAAGGTGCAGGAAGCGGGCGGGCTCGCCCACATGTTCGGCGACATTGGTCAGGAAGGCGATGACGTCATGCTTCACTTCCCGTTCGATCTCGTCGATCCGGTCGACCTCGAAGGCGGCTTTCTCGCGGACGGCGGCTGTGGTGCCGGCCGGGATGATGCCGAGGTTTTCCATGGCTTCAGCGGCGAGGGTCTCGATCTCGAGCCAGATGCCGAAGCGGGATTCAGGAGACCAGATGGCCGCCATTTCGGGACGGGTATAACGGGGGATCATGGGCTGCGTCCTGGATGTTTCGGCCTCTAATACGCTGAACCGCTCCAAATGCCACCCCCCGCGGCAGGCCGGTGCAGACTGTTGTGCCCGCACCACAGCCCGGCCGGAAAATCCCATATCCGTCAGGCGCAAAGCGGGTGAAAAGCCTTAAACCAAGTGGCGTATACGGGCTGTGTACGCTAAGTTGCCCGCGCTTTGCCGCATCCAGAACGGAGCGGACAGGGAACAGGGGGACCCGTCATGGGCAAGTTTCTGCTGGCATCGGCTGTTTCAGTGGCCCTGGCCGGTTTCGCGTCGGCTCAGGGGACGGGAGACTATCCTCCGGATGCCGAGCCGGGCTCGTGCTATGCCCGCGTGCTGATCCCGGAAACCTACGAGATCCAGACAGAGCAGGTCCTCGACGAGCCCGAACATACCGAGGCGCGAGTCATTCCGGCGGTGTACGAGACCCATACCGAAAAGGTTTTGGTGAAGGAGCAGGCGCTGACCTATTCGGTCGTGCCGCCCACCTATGTGGTTGAGACGGAACAGCTTCTTGAGGTTCCGGAGCGGACCGAGACGGTGGTTATTCCTGCCGAATACGAGACTTTCACCGAACAGGTGCTCGTCCGTCCGGCCTATGTCACATGGAAACCCGGCACGGGCCTCTACGGGCGCACGCTTGCCGCAGACGAGACGATGACCCTGCCGACCGGCGAACTTCTTTGCCGCGTCGAGGTGCCGGCCCAGTACGACACGGTCACCCGAAAGCGCCTGAAAGCGCCCGAGCGCGTTGAAACAAAGGTGATTCCTGCCCGTTACCGTACGATCGAGCGGCAGGTCCTGCAGACTCCGGCCCGGGTGGTCGAGGAACTGGTCCCGGCCGTTTACGAGGACGTACCGGTCCAGCGGCTGGTCACGCCAGAGCGGCAGGAGACCATCGTCGTGCCGGCCACCTACAAGACCGTCGAGAAGCGTACCGTGACCGGCGGCGGAACCGTCGAATGGCGTGAAGTCCTGTGCGACTCGAACGCGACCACGGAGAAAATCGCCGAAGTGCAGCGCGCGCTGGCGGCGAAGGGGTATAATGTCCAGGCCGACGGAGCTTTCGGCCCGGCGACCCTGAAAGCGATGGAGGCCTACCAGAAGGCCAATGGCCTGCCGGTCGGCTATCTCACGATCAGCACGGTCGAGTCGCTGGGACTGTCGGCAGACTAGGCCGGATTTCAGTCCGGTACGGGCCGGCAAGGGGGCCGGATCGCCCTCCAGCCGTGACGCACCGCCGCACATTGCAGCCCGTGAGGTGGCTGAAAACAGGCGTTAAGCTAAGTCTGACGGATATGTGGCGTGGATATGTTGCGCGGACGGCAAAACCGTCCTAATCCGGCGCCAGCACAGGCTAGGAGGCCCTCTCTCATGTCGGACATCGAACGGCTGGCGCTCGACTATCTTCCGGTCATCATTTTCCTGGTTCTCGGCGCCATCATTTCCGGCCTGTTCGTGGTTGGTTCGGTCCTGCTGGCACCGTCCAAACCCGATCCGGAAAAAAACTCGGCTTACGAGTGTGGCTTCAATGCCTTCGACGATGCCCGCATGAAGTTCGACGTCCGGTTCTACCTGGTCGCCATTCTCTTCATCATCTTCGACCTTGAAGTGGCCTTCCTGTTCCCGTGGGCGATCAGCCTCGGCAAGATCGGCCTGCTCGGCTTCTGGTCGATGGTCGGCTTCCTGGGCGTCCTGACCGTTGGCTTCATCTACGAATGGCGCCGCGGCGCGCTGGAGTGGGAATAATGTCCGACGATTACAAAACATACGCACTGGGCGGTGCCCGTTCGGGGGTCGAGGGCGGGTTCCAGCCCGGCCAGGACGATCCCTTCTATACCGGCCTGTCGGACCAGCTGGCCGACAAGGGCTATTTCACGGCTGCGGCCGATGACCTGATCGCCTGGGCCCGCACCGGCTCGCTGATGTGGATGACATTCGGCCTCGCCTGCTGCGCCGTCGAGATGATGCACGCCGGCAACCCGCGCTACGACCTCGAGCGCTTCGGCATGGCCCCGCGCGGGTCGCCCCGCCAGTCGGACGTGATGATCGTTGCCGGTACCCTGACCAACAAGATGGCGCCCGCCCTCCGCAAGGTCTACGACCAGATGCCGGAGCCGCGCTATGTGATCTCCATGGGCAGCTGCGCCAATGGCGGCGGCTACTACCACTATAGCTACAGCGTCGTGCGCGGCTGCGACCGGATCGTGCCGGTTGACATCTACATTCCGGGCTGCCCGCCGACCGCCGAAGCGCTGGTCTACGGATTCCTGCAGCTGCAGAAGAAGATCCGCCGGGAAGGCTCGCTGGAGCGCTAGGGGAAAGACATGCTGAACCAAGACGCCATCGACGCCCTCAAGGATCTCGGCGCGCACATCGCGGCGTCCCGACCGGACGCCGTGAAGAGCTTCCATATCAATATCGATGAACTCGTCGTGATGGCCGAGCGCGACCACATTGTGGGCCTTCTGCGCTTCCTGCGCGAAGACCCGCAGTGCGACTTCGAGACGATGATCGACATCTGCGGCGTGGACTATCCGGAGCGAACCGATCGCTTCGAGGTCGTCTATCACCTCCTGTCGATGCACCTGAACCATCGTGTGCGCGTGCGCGTCTCGACGGATGAGGACACGGCTGTGCCGAGTGCCTGCGCCGTCTGGCCGGCTGCCAACTGGTTCGAGCGCGAAGCCTTCGACATGTACGGCATACAGTTCGCCGACCACCCGGACCTGCGCCGCATCCTGACCGACTACGGTTTCGAGGGCTACCCGCTCCGCAAGGACTTCCCGCTGACCGGCAATTACGAAGTCCGCTACGACGACCTCGAGAAGAAAGTCGTCTACGAGCCGGTCAAGCTGATCCAGGAATACCGCAACTTTGACTTCCTTTCTCCGTGGGAGGGCATGACGTCCCAGATCCCCGGCGACGAGAAAGCGACGGAGTCGTAAGACATGGCCGACACCGCCCACATCTCCGACATGGACGACCGCAAGTTCACGCTGAACTTCGGGCCTCAGCACCCGGCCGCCCACGGCGTGCTGCGCATGATCCTCGACCTCGACGGCGAGATCGTCACGCGCGTCGACTGCCATATCGGCCTCTTGCACCGCGGCACCGAGAAGCTGCTCGAGTACAAGACGTTCCTGCAGGGCATGCCGTACTTCGACCGGCTCGACTACTGCTCGCCGATGAACCAGGAACATGCCTGGTGCTTGGCTGTCGAAAAGATGCTCGGCCTTGAAGTTCCGCGCCGGGGCAGCCTCATCCGCGTGCTCTATTCCGAGCTTGGCCGGATCATGTCGCACCTTCTGAACATCGGTTCTCAGGTTCTGGACGTCGGTGCGCTGACGCCGATCACCTGGGCCTTCGAGGAGCGCGAGAAGCTTTGCGTCTTCTACGAGCGCGCTTCCGGCAGCCGCATGCACGCCGCTTATTTCCGCCCCGGCGGTGTCCACCAGGACCTGCCGCAGGCGCTGCTCGATGACCTCTCCGAATGGTGCGAGCAGTTCCCGGGCAAGCTCGACGATCTCGAGGGCCTCGTCACCGAGAACCGTATCTTCAAGCAGCGCAACGTCGATATCGGCGTGGTCGACGAGAAGACGATCATGGACTGGGGATTCTCCGGCGTCATGGTCCGCGGCTCCGGCTATGCGTGGGACCTGCGCCGCGCGCAGCCCTATGAGTGCTATTCCGAACTCGACTTCAAGATTCCGGTTGGCAAGAACGGCGACAACTACGACCGCTATGTCTGCCGCATGGAAGAGATGCGCGAGTCGACCAAGATCATGCAGCAGTGCATCGACCTGATGAACCGCGAGGGCCCCGGCCCGGTGCTTCTGAAGGGTTCGAAAGTTTCGCCGCCGCGGCGTGCCGAAATGAAGAACTCGATGGAAGCGCTGATCCATCACTTCAAGCTGTACACGGAAGGTTTCCACGTTCCCGCCGGCGAGTGCTACGCGGCCATCGAAGCGCCGAAGGGCGAGTTCGGTGTGTACCTCGTTTCGGACGGCACGAACCGCCCCTACCGCGCCAAGATCCGCGCGCCGGGTTATCCCCACCTTCAGGCGATGGATTTCCTCTGCAAGGGCTACATGCTAGCCGACGTCTCGGCCATTCTGGGTTCGCTCGACATCGTGTTCGGGGAGATCGACCGGTGAGCGCCTCTTCGGAACTGATCCAGCGCCAGCTGGATGCCTATAACAAGCAGGACATCGAAGCATTTCTGCAGTGCTTTGCGGATGACGCCATGCTCGCCTCGTTGAACGGCGACGTCACCCACACGGGTCTTGAAGCCATCCGCAAACGTCATGAGGACCTGTTTTTCCAGTTCCCCAAGAACCACGCCAGACTGGTGAACCGGATCGACCTCGGCTCGACCGTGATCGATCACGAGGACGTGTCGCGCGGACCTGGCGGCGAGCGGTTTCAGGTGGCGGCGATCTACACGATCCGCGATGGCAAAATTGCCCGGGTGGATTTCGCGCGGGGAGCCGTCTGAGATGATGTCGTCCATCGTGCGTCCAGCCGTGAGCCTGAAGATTATTTCTCATCCGTTCCGGGATGAAATCCAAATGCACTTTGTGAGAGAGGGCGAGTAGTGGCACTGCGCCGTTTTGATCTTGAGGCCGGGGGCGACACGTTCGCCTTCAAGCCGGATACGGAAGAGAAAATTGCCTTCTGGCGGAACAAGTATCCGGCAGAGAAGCAGCGCTCGGCCGTGATTCCGCTTCTGTGGCTCGCTCAGAAGGACAATCATGGCTGGCTGTCCGAGCCGGCGATGCGCGAAGTCGCGGACCGGCTGGAAATGCCGTACATCCGCGTCTACGAAGTCGCGACCTTCTATACGATGTTCCGCCTTCAACCGGTCGGCAAATACCATGTCCAGCTTTGCGGTACGACGCCGTGCCAGCTGCGCGGGGCCGACAAGCTGAAAGAGATCTGCAAGAAGGAAATCGGCGACATCATGTATGTCACCGACGATGGCCGCCTGTCGTGGGAAGAGGTGGAATGCCTCGGTGCCTGCGTGAACGCGCCCATGGTGCAGATCAATGACGATTATTACGAGGACCTGACGCCGGACTCCCTGGCGCAGATTCTTGGCAAGCTGAAGAACGGCGTCGAGGTCCATCCGGGTCCGCAGGTCGACCGCGTGAACAGCGCTCCTCAGGGTGGCGCAACCTCGCTGAACGATCCGGCCCTGTTCGACGGCAGCCGCAATTCCATCGCCAAATTGCCGAACCTTCCGTCGGCCGCTCCGGCAGCACCGGAAGCGACCGGCAAGACGACGCTGATCGACGGCACCAAGAAGGGTAGCGAGGGCTAAACCATGTTGCAGGACAAGGATCGCATCTTCACGAACCTGTACGGCCTTCACTCGCCGGACCTTGAGGCCGCGAAGAAGCGCGGTGCGTGGCACCTGACCAAGGAAATCCTGGACCAGGGTCCGGACTGGATCTGCGACCAGATGAAGGCCTCGGGCCTGCGTGGCCGCGGCGGCGCCGGCTTCCCCACCGGCCTTAAGTGGACCTTCATGCCGAAGGAAGTGCGGGACCGCCGGTATCTACATCTCGTCGTCAACGCCGACGAGTCCGGAGCCAGGCACCTGCAAGGACTGCGAAATCATGCGCCACGATCCGCACCTGCTGATCGAGGGCTGTACGATCGCGCCGCGCGCGATGCGCGCCCACAAATGCTACGTCTACATTCGCGGCGAATACATCAACGAGCGTCACGCGCTCGAGAAGGCCGTGAAGGAAGCTTCCATGAAGCGAAGCTGATCGGGCCAGAACAACGTGAACGGCTGGGATTTCGACTTACGTCCACCACGGCGCCGGCGCCTATATCTGCGGGCGAGGAAACTGCGCTTCTGGAAAGCCTCGAAGGCAAGAAGGGCCAGCCGCGGCTGAAACTGCCATTCCCGGCAAACGCAGGCCTCTATGGCTGCCCAACAACCGTGAACAACGTGGAATCGATTGCCGTTGCCGGCACGATCCCGAAGCCGCGGCGCCGAATGGTTCGCCGGCTTCGGCCGCCGAACAATGCCGGTACCAAGCTGTTCTGCATCTCCGGCCACGTGAACAAGCCGTGCAACGTGGAAGAAGAGATGTCGATCACCTTCCGTGATCTGATCGACACCCATTGCGGCAGTATCCGCGGCGGCTGGGGAAAACCTGAAGGCCGTGATCCCCGGCAGGTCCTCGGTTCCGATGGTGCCGGCCGAGCAGATCATGGACGCCTATAGTTTCGACACGCTGCGCGACGGAAATCCGGCCTCGGCACGGCAGCGTGTTGTCATGGACAAGGATGCGGACCTGATCCGGGCGATTGCCCGTCTCGCCTATTTCTATAAAGCAGATCCTGCGGCCAGTGCACGCCGTGCCGCGAAGGCACCGGCTGGATGTGGCGCGTGATGGAAAGCGCATGGCAAGGGCGAAGCCGAGCACGACGAGATCGACGCTGCTGGACGTAACCAAGCAGGTCGAAGGCCACACGATCTGCGCCCCTTGGCGACGCAGCCGCCTGGCCGATCAAGAGGTCTGATCCGTCACTTCCGGCACGAAATCGAAGACCGCATCAACCAGTACCGACTGCCGCGCGCCATGGTGCAGGGCGCAGTCATCGCGGCGGAGTAGGGGCCCATGTCCGATCTGTTCAAACTCAATGTCGACGGCAAGGAAGTCGAGGTTCCGAAGACCTACACGCTGATGCAGGCGTGTGAGGAGGCCGGCGCCGAGATCCCGCGCTTCTGCTATCACGAACGCCTGTCCGTGGCCGGCAACTACCGCATGTGTCTGTCGAGTGGGAAGGCGCGCCGAAGCCGATCGCTTCCTGCGCCCAGATGGTCGGCGACATGCGTCCCAACCGCGACGGCTCTCCGCCGAACGTGCGTACCAAGGGTGCCTATGTCGAGAAAGCCCGCAATGGGGTGATGGAGTTCCTGCCATCAACCACCCGCTGGACTACCCGATCTGTGACCAGGGCGGCGAGGTGCGACCTGCAGGACCAGGCCATGGCCTATGGCCGTCCGACCAGCCGCTATGACGAGAACAAGCGCGCTGTCGAAGACAAGTATATGGGTCCGCTGGTCAAGACGATCATGACCGCTGCATTCAGTGCACGCGTTGCGTCCGCTTCGTCGCGGAAGTCGCCGGCGTGGAAGAGATCGGCATGATCTCGCGTGGTGAAGCGCCGAGATCACGACGACATATCTCGAGAGAAGTCTGACCTCTGAGCTTTCCGGCAACGTGATCGACCTTTGCCCGGTTGGCGCACTGACGTCCAAGCCCTACGCCTTCAATGCGCGCCCCTGGGAGCTGCGCAAGACGTCCTCCATCGACGTGATGGACGCCATGGGCGCCTCGATCCGCATCGATGCGAAAGGCGACGGCGTGATGCGCATCATGCCGGAGACGAGCGAGGACATCAACGAGGAATGGCTGTCGGACAAATCCCGCTTCGTGTGGGACGGTCTCGCCCGCCAGCGCCTCGACAAGCCTTACGTTCGCGAGAACGGCAAGCTGAAGCCCGCAACCTGGGGCGAAGCCTTTGCCGCCGTGAAAGCCGCGCTGTCGAAGCCGGCCGGCAAGATCGGCGTCGTGGCCGGCGACCTCATCGAGGTCGAGCAGGCGAAGGCCGCGCTGGACCTGTTCCGCGCCCTAGGCGTGCAGAGCACCGATTGCCGTCCGGCTGGTGCTCAATATGGCGCCGATGGCGTGCGTGAGCACTACATTCTCAACCCGACGCTGGCTGGCGTGGAAGAGGCGGACGCGCTGCTGCTCGTCGGCACCAATCCGCGCGTCGAAGCGGCCGTCTGGAACGCCCGTATCCGCAAGACCTGGCTGTGGGCCGACCTGAAAGTCGGCGTGATCGGCGAGGCGGCTGACCTCACCTACAAGTACACCCATCTCGGTTCGGGCGCAGACGCGCTGACAGCCGAGGCGACGGCGAACTTCCTGAAAGGCGCCAAGCGCCCGATGATCGTGGTCGGTGAAGGCGCGCTCTGCCGTGAGGATGGCGCCGCCGTGCTCGCCGCCGCGCTGAAGCTCGCCAACGAGACCGGCGCCGTGGCCGATGGCTGGGCCGGGTTCGGCGTGCTGCACAACGCGGCCGGCCGGGTCGGCGCGCTCGACACCGGTTTCGTGCCGGGCCAAGGCGGTGAAGCCACTGCCGGCATCCTCGGGGGCGCGATGGAAACGGTCGTGCTGCTCGGCGCCGACGAAGTGGACCTGTCGAAGCTCGGCTCTGCCACTGTCATCTATGTCGGCTCGCACGGCGATGCCGGTGCCTCGCGTGCCGACATCATCCTGCCGTCGGCCGCCTATTCGGAACTGGCCGCTACCTTCGTGAACACCGAAGGCCGCGTCCAGGTCACGTCCCGCGCTGTCCAGCCGAAAGGCGAGGCCCGCGAAGGCTGGGCCATCTTCCGCGCGCTGTCGGACGTGATGGGCAAGACGCTGCCCTACGACACGGTCGACGCGCTGCGCGAAAAGCTGCGTGCGAACCCGGTTTTCGCCGGTATCGGTTACGCGCCGGGCGCAGCAGGTGCTGCGGCCCTGAAAGCCGTGCCGGAAGCTGCCGGAAGCCTTTCCAGCGCACCGTTCAAGCGGGTCATCGGGGACTTCTACCTGACCAATCCGATCGCCCGCGCATCGAAAACCATGGCGGAATGCTCCGCGCTGGCGACAGCGCTGGACACTCCGGTGGCAGCGGAGTAGGGCGGGCGCCATGAGCAACTACGTCGAGTCTTTGGGTCAGTTTTGGGGACCGCTGATGGTCCTCGGCCAGATCGGCCTCTTCACGCTGGTCCTGCTTCTCTCGATCGCTTTCCTGCTGCTTCTGGACCGCAAGGTCTGGGCTGGCGTTATGATGCGGAAAGGCCCGAACGTGGTCGGCCCGTTCGGCCTGCTCCAGTCCTTCGCAGACTTCGGCAAGTTCCTTCTGAAAGAGATCGTGATCCCGGCCGGCGCGAACAAGTTCGTCTTCCTGTTCGCACCGATCCTGACCTGTACGCTGGCCTTCGCGGCCTGGGCAGCCATTCCCGTGGCGCCTGGTACGGTCAGCGGTACGAGCTGGGTCATCTCGAACCTGAATGTCGGCGTTCTCTACCTCTTCGCCATCAGCTCTCTCGGTGTCTACGGCATCATCATGGGCGGCTGGGCTTCCAACTCGAAATACCCGTTCCTCGGCGCGCTGCGCTCGGCGGCGCAGATGGTGTCCTATGAGGTCTCCATCGGCTTCGTGATCGTGACGGTGATCCTGCTGACCGGTTCGATGAACCTCGCAGACATCGTGAACAATCAGGAAGGCGGCTTCTGGAACTGGCACGTGCTCAGCTTCCAGAACTTCCCGCTGGTCGTGGTCATGCTGCCGATGTTCGTGATCTTCTTTGTGTCGGCGCTTGCCGAAACGAACCGTCCGCCGTTCGACCTTCCGGAAGCGGAATCCGAGCTCGTTGCCGGTTACCAGGTGGAGTACGGCTCGACGCCGTACCTGCTGTTCATGCTTGGCGAGTACCTGAACATCGTCCTGATGTGTTCGATGATGACCATTCTCTTCTTCGGCGGATGGCACGGCCCGATCTCGCTGGGGGAGGACTTCGTCCGCGCCCATCCGTTCGTCACGAGCTTCTCCGGCCTGTTCTGGTTCATGCTGAAGACGCTGTTCTTCTTCTTTCTGTTCGCCATGGTGAAGGCCATCGTGCCGCGCTATCGCTATGACCAGCTGATGCGCCTTGGCTGGAAGATCTTCCTGCCCACCTCGCTTGTCGCCGTGCTCGTCGTCGCCGGTTATGTCGCTTACATGGGAGTTCAGGCATGAGCCTCGCGCAGACCATCCGCGGTGCGCTGCTGACCGATTTCCTCGGCGCCCTCTGGCTGGCCACGGTGGAAATGTTCCGCCGCAAGCCCACGGTGAACTACCCGTTCGAGAAGAACCCGCTGTCGCCGCGCTTCCGCGGCGAGCACGCGCTGCGCCGGTACGCATCCGGCGAAGAGCGCTGCATCGCGTGCAAACTGTGCGAGGCGATCTGCCCGGCACAGGCCATCACGATCGAGGCCGAGCCGCGTGAAGACGGCGCCCGCCGCACGACGCGCTACGACATCGACATGGTGAAGTGCATCTATTGCGGCTTCTGTCAGGAAGCCTGCCCGGTGGACGCCATTGTCGAGGGACCGAACTTCGAATTCGCGACCGAGACGCGGGAAGAGCTGTTCTATGACAAGGACCGCCTGCTTGCGAACGGCGACCGCTGGGAACGCCTGATCGCGAAAAACCTGGAACTGGATGCGCCCTACCGCTAGGGCGCGCCGCTAACGAGTAACCGGGGGTGCAAGTCGCACCCCAAACACAAGAGGGGTTAGAGGGCTGTGGCACTCTACGCATTTTACCTGATCTCCGCGGTGACGTTGTTTTCCGCGTTGATGGTCATTATGGCGCGTAACCCGGTTCACTCCGTGTTGTGGCTCATTACAGCATTCTTCTCGGCAGCCGGCCTACTGGTCCTGATCGGGGCGGAGTTCCTCGCCATGCTGCTGGTGGTCGTCTATGTCGGCGCGGTGGCGGTTCTGTTCCTGTTCGTCGTCATGATGCTGGACGTGGACTTCGTCGAGCTGAAGGATGGCACGCTGCGCTACTGGCCGTTCGCCATGCTGGTCGGCATCGTGTTCGCCGCCGAGATCTTCATGGCTTCCGTGGTGGGCGTGCATTCGCGACCGGACTCGTTTGACGCCGCACCGGGCGCTGAGACCAATGCCGAGGCCATCGGGCAGGTGATGTACACCGACTATCTGCTGCTGTTCCAGATGGCCGGTGTGGTCCTGCTGGTCGCCATGATCGGCGCCATCGTGCTGACGCTGCGCCACCGCCCGCACATCAAACGCCAGAACATTGCCAAGCAGACGTCGCGCCGCCGTGCCGATGCCTACGAACTGAAGGACCCCAAGCCGGGGCAGGGGATCTGATACAGATGGAACTCGGGCTTTCCCACTATCTCGCGGTGTCTGCCGCCCTGTTCACGATCGGGGTCGTTGGTATCTTCGTGAACCGGAAGAACATCATCGTCATCCTGATGGCGATCGAGCTCATCCTGCTCTCGGTGAACCTCAACCTGATCGCCTTCTCGGTGTTCAGCGGCACGATCACAGGGCAGATCTTCGCCATGCTCGTGCTGACGGTCGCTGCCGCAGAGGCCGCGGTCGGCCTTGCCATCCTGGTCGTCTATTTCCGCAACCGAGGTGACATCTCGGTTGAGAACGTAGACCTGATGAAGGGCTAGGCGGACATGCTTTCTGACGCACTTCTGATGTTCATCGTCCTGGCGCCCGGCTTCGTGGCGCTGACGGGCCTGATCCACAAGCAGATCGGCGACCGCGCGGTCATGATCGCCACGACCGGCGTCGTCCTGACGGCCGGTGCCCTGTCGCTGTTCCAGCTGTTCGCCTATGCCGCCGGTGTCGGTGGCCATGCCGAAGCAGCTGGCCACGGCGCCGAACATGGCGCGGCAATCACTCAGCACATCATCAAGCTGATGCCTTGGATTCATGTCGGCGAGTTCCAGGCCGACTGGGCGATCCGCGTTGACACGCTCTCCATCGTCATGATGGCCGTGATCACCGGCGTGTCGGGCCTCGTGCACCTCTATTCCTGGGGCTACATGAGCGAGGAGCCGCACAAGGCGCGCTTCTTCGCGTACCTGTCGCTCTTTACCTTCGCCATGCTGATGCTGGTGACTGCCGACAACTTCATCCAGCTCTTCTTCGGCTGGGAAGGCGTGGGCCTCGCGTCCTACCTGCTGATCGGCTTCTGGTACCAGAACAAGGCGCCGAACGACGCCTCGATCAAGGCCTTCGTGACCAACCGCGTCGGTGACTTCGGTCTTGCCCTCGGCATCATGGCGGTCTTCTGCATCTTCCGTACGGTCGAGTTCGCGCCCTTCCTTGACGCGCTGCGCGAGAACACTGTCGTCAATCCGATTGCCTTTGCCGATCCGGCACCGGCCCGCGAAGTCATCATGACCTTCCTTGGCCATCGCGTCTGGGCGGTCGAAGTGATCGGCGTGCTTCTGTTCATCGGCGCGATGGGCAAGTCGGCCCAGTTCTTCCTGCACGTCTGGCTTCCGGACGCCATGGAAGGCCCGACGCCGGTCTCCGCCCTGATCCACGCCGCAACGATGGTGACCGCAGGTGTCTACCTCGTCTGCCTTCTGTCGCCGCTCTACGAGTACACGATCGTTGCCGCCGGCATGATCACGCTCGTCGGCGCCGTCACCGCGCTCTACGCAGCCACCGTCGGGATGGCGCAGAACGACATCAAGCGTGTCATCGCCTATTCGACCTGTTCGCAGCTCGGCTACATGTTCTTCGCCGCGGGCGTTGGCGCTTATGAGGCGGCGATGTTCCACCTCTTCACGCACGCCTTCTTCAAGGCGCTTCTGTTCCTCGGCGCCGGCTCCGTGATCCACGGCATGCACCACGAGCAGGACATGCGGAAAATGGGCGGCCTCGCGAAGTTCATGCCGCTGACCTATGCGGCCATGATGATCGGTACCATCGCCATCATCGGCCTTGGCATTCCGCACACCCAGATCGGCTTTGCCGGGTTCTTCTCCAAGGATGCCATCCTCGAGAGCGCCTTCGCCGGCGGCACGGAGCATGTCTCCTTCGGCCTGATGGCCTTCTGGTTCGGTATCGTCGCGGCCTTCCTGACAAGCTTCTATTCCTGGCGCCTCATCTACATGACCTTCCACGGGCCGATGGCTTCGGAAGCGGCGCACGACGATCACGGCCATGCCGCGCACGACGCGCATGATGCCCATGACGATCACGCCCACGACGATCATGGCCACGGCCACGATCACATGCCGCACGAAAGCCCGGTCGTGATGCTGATCCCGCTCGGCCTGCTCAGCCTCGGGGCGATCTTCGCCGGTCTCTATTTCCACGACTTCTTCGTCGATCACTCGAGCGAAGCCTTCTGGGCCGGTGCGATCTATCGCGGCGACGAGAACCATGTGCTGCACGCCCGCCACGACGTGCCGGAATGGGTGATCTATGCGCCGCTGATCGTGACCCTTGGCGGTCTCCTGCTCGCGACCTTCACCTACCTGTTCAATCGCGGCGTCGGCAAACGCATCGCCGACAGCGGCGGTCCGCTCTACTCGCTGTTCTACAACAAGTGGTACTTCGACGAGATCTACAACGCGACGCTGGTCCGCGGAGCGGCCTTCCTCGGCAACATCTTCTGGAAGGCGGACAAGAAGATCATCGACGGTCTCGGTGCAGACGGCATGACGGCCGTGACTCTGGCGAGCGCCCGCCGCCTGTCTGTCATGCACACCGGCCGTCTCTATCACTACGCATTCATCATTATTGGCGCAGCCCTCGTCTTCGGGGCGCTCATGTGGCTGCACGCCGGAGGGGCTAACTAATGGGCGGGTTTCCCATTCTTTCGGCGCTGACCTTCCTGCCCCTGGCAGGCGCGCTCATCATCATGCTCGTGCGCGCAGCGACCGCGGGCAGCAATTCGGCTGCCAACAAGGAAAACGAAGGCCGCACGGCACTGCTGGCCGGCCTCGTCATTTCCGGCGCGACCTTCCTCGTCTCGCTGGCGGCCTTCTTCTACTTCGATCCAGCCGCACCGGGTTACCAGCTGGTCGAGCAGCATGCGTGGTACGCGTCGATCAGCTACAAGCTCGGCGTCGACGGCCTGTCGCTGCCGCTGATCCTGCTGACGACGTTTCTGACGCCGATCTGCCTTCTGGCCAGCTGGAACTCGATCCATACGCGCGTGACCGAATACGTCGTTGCGTTCCTCGTGCTCGAGACCTTCATGATCGGCGTGTTCACCGCGCTCGACCTCGTGCTGTTCTACATCTTCTTCGAAGCCGGCCTCATCCCGATGTTCCTGATCATCGGCATCTGGGGCGGCAAGGACAAGATCTACGCCGCGTTCAAGTTCTTCCTCTACACGCTGCTCGGCTCGCTGCTGATGCTTGTCGCTGTCGTGTACATGTACATTGCGGCCGGCAGCTCCGACTTCGAAGTGCTTGAGAAGTTCCAATTCGCGCCGGAAGTGCAGACCTGGCTCTGGCTCGCCTTTATCGCTTCGTTCGCGGTGAAGCTTCCGATGTGGCCGGTCCATACCTGGCTTCCGGACGCCCACGTTCAGGCTCCGACGGCCGGTTCCGTCATCCTGGCCGGCGTCCTCCTGAAGATGGGCGGCTATGGCTTCCTGCGCTTCTCGCTGCCGATGTTCCCGGATGCGAGCCACCTGTTCCAGCCGGCCATGTTCGCGCTGGCGGTGATCGCCATCGTCTACACGTCGCTGGTCGCCTGGCGCCAGACCGACATGAAGAAGCTGATCGCCTATTCGTCGGTTGCGCACATGGGCTTCGTCACGCTCGGCGTGTTCTCGTTCAACGAAGTCGGCCTTCAGGGCGCGATCTTCCAGATGCTCAGCCACGGCTTCATTTCGGCCGCGCTGTTCCTCATCGTCGGCGTCGTCTACGACCGCATGCACACGCGTGACATCGCTGCCTATGGCGGCCTCGTGCACCGCATGCCGGTCTACGCGACCTTCTTCATGCTGTTCACGATGGCGAACGTCGGTCTGCCGGGCACGTCGGGCTTCATCGGCGAGATCCTCTCCATGGTCGGCGGCTTCCAGGCCTCCACCTGGGCCGCGGGCGGTGCTGCCCTCGGCGTGATCTTCTCGGCTGTCTACATGCTGACGCTCTACCGTCGCACCGTGTTCGGACAGATCACCAATCCGGAACTCAAGACCATCACGGACATGAACCGGATCGAGCTCGTCTGCATCGTGCCGCTGGCTGTGCTGACCCTGATCTTCGGTGTCGCGCCGAACCTGATCTTCAATCTGACCGAGGGCGCTGCGCTTCGCATCCTCTCGATGATGGCCGGAGGCTGACGCCATGCTCGACTTCACTGCCATGACGCTGGCAATCGGGCCGGAACTCTGGCTTGCCGCCGCAGGCCTGATCGGCGTGCTGCTGGGCGCGCTGCTGAAGGACAACTTCAACGGCCTGTCGTTCAAATATGGCGCACTGTCGCTGTTCGGCGCAGCCGGTATCGCAGCCGTGTTCTATCAGGGCGGCGAGGCCTTCGGTGGCCTCGTGGAGACGAACACGTTCGTCAACTTCGCCAAGATCGTCAGCTTCATCGTCGGCGGCCTTGCGCTGGTGATGTCCGAGGGCTTCCTCAAGCGCCACCAGACGAACCGTTACGAATACGCGCTGCTGACCATCTTCGCCGCGCTCGGCATGGGCATGATCCTGTCGGCCGCGAACCTGATGACGCTCTATATGGGCATCGAGACGCTCAGCCTCGCATCCTACGTTCTCGCCGCATTCCACCGTGACTCCGCACGCTCCTCGGAGGCGGGCCTCAAATACTTCGTCCTCGGATCGCTGGCGTCCGGTATGCTGCTGTACGGTGCTTCACTGGTCTACGGCTTCGCCGGCACGACCGACTATATGGGCATCGCCGCGGCAGAGCCGTCCATCGGCCTCATGTTCGGCATGGTGCTGATGATCGTCGGCCTCGCGTTCAAGGTTTCGGCCGCGCCGATGCACATCTGGACGCCGGACGTCTATGAAGGTGCCCCGACGCCGGTCGGTGCGTTCTTTGGTGCCGCCCCGAAAATGGCCTCCATGGTCGTCTTCGCAAACGTGATGTTCCAGGTCTTCGGTGAATCGACGGACCAGTGGCAGCTGATCATCTGCATCATTGCCGGACTCTCCATGCTGATCGGCGCATTCGGCGGCCTGACCCAGACGAACATCAAGCGCCTGCTTGGCTATTCCTCTATCGCCAATGTCGGCTACGCACTCGTCGCTGTGGCCGCGGGCAAGACGCTTGGTGCCGGCCCGCTCCTCACCTTCATGACCCTCTACGTGGTCAGCTCGCTCGGTCTCTTTGCGGCTGTGCTTGCCATGCGCCGTCAGGGCGGCATGGTCGAGGGCATCGGCGAACTCGGCGGCCTGATGAGCAAGCGTCCGTGGCTTGCGATCTCGCTCTCCATCCTTATCTGGTCGGTTGCCGGCCTTCCGCCCTTTGGCGGTTTCCTCGGCAAATGGGTCGTGCTGGAGGCCGGCATCAGCGCGGGGCTGTATCCGCTCGCCATTGTGCTGGTGATCGCCTCGGTCGTCTCGCTCGGTTACTACCTGCGCCTGATCAAGATCATGTGGTTCGATGAGCCGACGGAACGGTTCGAAGCCATCGACGGCTCGGTCACGCTCGTCGTGCTGGCCTCGGCCATGTTCGTGATCGTGTTCATGGTCTTCTTCTTCCTCCTCAGCGGGTGGACGACGACGGCCGCGCTGGGGATTGGCGCTTGAGCCAAGCCTGGCAGGTCCATCGCTTCGGCACGCTCGACAGTACCAATACCGAAGCCAAGCGCCGCGCGCAGACCGGCGATTTCAGCGATTGCTGGATCGTCGCCGACGAGCAAACGGCCGGGCGAGGTCGGCTGCAGCGCAACTGGGCGTCGCCGAAGGGTAATCTGTTCTGCACCGCGCTGTTCCGGGAACCGGGCGGCATCCGCGTGGCCGGGCGCATCCCGTTCGCCGCCGCGCTCGCCGTCAGCGACGTGGCCCTCCATTTTGCGCCGGATGCGGACGTTCGCCTGAAATGGCCCAATGACGTTCGCGTGAGGGGCGCGAAGGTGTCCGGCATCCTGATCGAGACCGGAAACGATCCGGCGACCGGTCTCTGGATCGCTGCAGGTATGGGCATCAATGTCGCCGAGGTGCCACCCGGCGCCGGCCAGTCCGCGACCAGCCTATCTCTGCTTGCGCCGGGTAAGTACTTTGATGCTATTGAGGTTTTTGGCCGTCTGACGCACTTCTTCGAGCGCCGTCTGGAGCAGGCGAGGGAGTCGTTCGAGCCTGTCCGGCGCGACTGGCTGACCCGTGCGGAAGGCCTTGGCGGCATGGTCCGCGTGTCGCCTGGCGGGGTGCCGATCGATGGTATTTTCGAGGATATGGCTCCCGACGGCGGACTGATCCTCAGATTGCCGGACGGGTCGCAACAGACCATAAGGGCAGGCGACGTACATCTACTCGGAGAGGCTTGACCCCGCATGCTGCTCGCCATCGACGTTGGCAACACGAATACGGTTTTCGGCATCCATGACGGCTCGGCCTGGGTGAACCAGTGGCGCAGCGCGACGGATCCGACGAAGACCGCCGACGATCATGCCGCCTGGCTCTGGCGCCTTGCCGACATGCACGGCGTGGACCTGTCGAAGATCAACGGCTGCGTGATCGCGACCGTGGTGCCGCAGGCAGTGTTCAACTTCCGCAACCTCGCGCGCCGCTACCTTCACGTCGAGCCGATGTTCATCGGCGACACGAACCTGAAGACGGGCATGGAAATCCGCATCCGCCGCCCGGAACAGGTCGGCGCCGACCGGATCGTCAGCGCGCTTGGCGCGCACGTTACCTATCCCGGCAACCTGATCGTCATCGACAGCGGCACCGCCACGACCTTCGACGTCGTGGCCGAGGACGGCGCCTTCGAGGGCGGCATCATCTCGCCCGGTATCAACCTGTCCATGAAGGCCCTGCACGATGCCGCCGCCCAGCTGCCGCGCATCGCGATCCAGCGTCCAGCGCGCGTGATCGGGCAGGACACGGTCAGCGCCATGCAGTCCGGTGTCTTCTGGGGCTATATCGACCTGATCGACGGCCTCGTGCGGCGTATCAAGGCCGAGTACGGAAAGCCGATGACCGTCGTGGCCACTGGCGGCGTTGCCTCGCTGTTCGAGGACGCCAGCGAAACCATCGACCATTACGACCAGGACATCCTCATGCGAGGCCTGCTCGAATTCTACCGGATCAACAAAAAATAAGGGCTCATGGCAGACTCGTCGCAATCCCCTGAAGAACTCGTCTTCCTGCCGCTCGGCGGCTGCGGCGAAATCGGTATGAACCTGAACGCCTACGGGTATGGCCCCAGGCACGCGCGCCGCTGGATCATCGCCGATATGGGCGTCACCTTCGGCGGCGACGACACGCCGGGCATCGACCTCATCTGTGCGGACCCGGAATACCTTGTCGGGGAGCACATCGACGCGGTTTTCCTGACCCATGCCCACGAAGACCATATCGGTGCCGTCGGCCTGATCTATCCGCGGCTGGAGACCAAGGCGCCGATCTATGCCACGCCTTTCACGGCGGAGCTTGTCCGTGCCAAGATGGATGAGCGCGGCGTCGACCTGCGTTTCCTGAAGACGATTTCCATGGGCGGTACGGTTCAGGCTGGACCGTTCGAAGTCACCTATGTAACGCTGACGCACTCCATTCCGGAGCCGAACGCCCTCGCCATCCGAACGCCGGCCGGCCTCATCCTGCACACCGGGGACTGGAAGATCGACCCGGATCCGCAGATCGGTTCGACCACGGACATCGCCGGCCTCACGGCGCTCGGTGACGAAGGCGTGCTCGCCATGGTCTGCGACTCCACCAACGTTTTCGAGGAAGGGGAGGCAGGCTCGGAAGAGACTGTCCGCCAGGGCCTTGTGGAACTGATCGCCGAACAGGAAGGCGCCGTCGCCGTCACGACCTTCGCCTCGAACGTCGCCCGCGTGAAGTCCATCATCGAGGCGGCCTCGCTGGCAGAGCGCCACGTCTGCCTCGTCGGGCGCAGCATGCACAAGATCACCGACGCGGCGAAAGCGGTCGGCATCCTCCCGGCAAAGCTCGAATTCGTCGACGAGGCCGATGCCGGCCATTTCCCGCCGGAACACATTCTCTATCTCTGCACCGGCAGCCAGGGCGAGCCGCGCGCCGCGCTCTCCCGCATTGCGCGGGGCGACCACAAGAACGTCATTCTGCGTGAAGGCGACAGCGTGATCTTCTCGTCGCGCCAGATCCCCGGCAACGAGAAGGGCATCTTCGCGCTCATGAACTCGCTCGCCGACCAGGGCATCCGGGTCATCACGCCGCGCATGGTGCCGCAGAAGATTCACGTCTCGGGCCATCCCTGCCGGGACGAACTGCGCCGCATGTACCAATGGGTCCGCCCGCACATCTCGGTGCCGGTGCATGGAGAGCGGCGCCACATCATGGAGCACGCGGCCTATGCGCGGTCGCTGCAGGTGGCCGAGGCCGTCACGCCCCGTAATGGCAGTCTGATCCGCCTTGCACCCGGCCCGGCCGAGATCATCGACGAAGTGCCTTCCGGGCGTCTCTTCCTCGATGGCAAGCATCTGGTGCCCGAGGGTGCCCTTGGTGTTCAGGAGCGGCGCAAGCTGTCCTGGGGCGGGATCCTCTTCGCCACGGTCTCGATCAGCGATCATGGCGATGTCGAGGACGGGCCGGTCGTGGTCGTAAAGGGCTTTTCCGAACCGGATGGCCGGCTGGCGGATGAAGGGCTTGAAACCCTCGAAGAGGCGGCCGAAATGGCTGTTAGCGGCATGAAACGCAAGGACCGCCTCGACGACGAGGCGGTCGAACGGGCCATCGGCCGCGCGCTTCGAAAGGCCGCAGAGACAGTCTATGGCCTGCGTCCGATGATCGAAGTCGTTGTTTTGAGGAACTAGAAAAATGAGTGAATTCAAGCTCGGACCGCTAAATCATGTCGGTGTCGCCGTGCCGGATCTCGAAGAGGCCTGCGATACCTACCGCACGCTTTACGGCGCGACGGATATCACGACCCCGTTCGACATGCCGGAGCAGGGCGTGAAGGTCTGCTTCGTGAACCTGCCGAACGCCCAGATCGAACTGATCGAACCGCTGAACGAACAGTCGCCGATCCATAATTTCATCCAGAAGAACCCCAAGGGCGGCCAGCACCATGTCTGCTTCGAGGTGGAAGATATCCACCAGGCCGTCGAGGAAATGGGCAAGCGCGGGGCCACGGTCCTCGGCAAGCCGCGGATCGGTGCCCATGGCACACTGATCATCTTCGTGCACCCGAAGAATTCCAACGGCGTCCTCGTCGAACTCATGGAAACCCCGAAGGGCCATCACTGATGGACTTCATGAGCGGCCTCGTCGTTTTCACGCTAGGCTGGTGGATCACCTTCTTTGCGGTCCTTCCCATTGGCGTGAAAAGCCAGTGGGAAGACGGCTCGACCGTGGAGGGCACCGAAGAGGCGGCCCCCAAGGATCACATGCTCGGCAAGAAGGCCATCTGGGCCACGATCGGCGGTGTCGTGATCACAGCCATCACGGCCGTGGTCGTGCCACGGCTGCTTGCGCAATAGGGCCCCCTGCGGCTAGGTGAGCCGCGTTTTACAACCAGCCCCCGGGGATTCGATGCGGCTTTCCAGATACTTCCTGCCCGTTTCCAAGGAAGCGCCGGCCGATGCGGCAATTGTCTCACACCAGCTGATGCTGCGCACCGGCATGGTGCGCCAGAACGGCGCCGGTATTTACACCTGGCTGCCGCTGGGCCTGCGCGTCCTGACGAAGATCGAACAGATTGTACGCGAGGAAATGAACCGCGCCGGCGCCATCGAACTGCTGATGCCGACCCTGCAACAGGCTGACCTCTGGCGGGAATCCGGCCGGTACGAGGCCTATGGCAAGGAAATGCTGCGCATCCAGGACCGTCACGAGCGCGAGATGCTCTACGGGCCGACGAACGAAGAGCTGATCACCGATGTCTTCCGGACCTACGTGAAAAGCTACAAGCAGATGCCGCTGAACCTGTATCACCAGCAGTGGAAGTTCCGGGACGAGATCCGCCCCCGCTTCGGCGTGATGCGCGGCCGCGAATTCCTGATGAAAGACGCTTATTCCTTCGACCTGACGGAAGAGGGCGCCCGCGCCGCCTATCGCAAGATGTTCTGTGCCTATCTGAACGTGTTCGACCGGCTCGGCCTGACGGCAGTTCCGATGCGCGCTGATACCGGCCCTATCGGCGGCGATCTCAGCCACGAATTCATCATCCTGGCGGACACGGGCGAAAGCGCGGTTTTCTGCGACCGGGAACTTCTGACAATGCCTGCGCCGGGGCTCGACCTCGATTTCGACTCAGACCTGACCGGCGAAGTCGAGAAGCGCACGCAGTATTATGCGGCGACTGAAGAGATGCATGATGAAGCGGCCTTCAACGCCCTGCCGGAAGACCGCAAGGTCTCGGCCCGTGGCATCGAGGTCGGCCACATCTTCTATTTCGGCACCAAGTACTCGAAGCCGATGAATGCCGTCGTGCAGGGGCCGGACGGCCAGATGGTCCCGGTCCAGATGGGCAGCTACGGCATCGGCGTCTCGCGCCTCGTCGGCGGCATCATCGAGGCCTGCCATGACGACAATGGCATCGTGTGGCCGGACTCCGTGTCGCCGTTCCATGTCGGCCTGATAAACATGCGCGCCGGCGACGAAGCTTGCGACAAGGCCTGCGGCGATCTCTACGAACAGCTCGAAGCGGCCGGCATCGAGACCCTGTACGACGACACTGACGACCGCGCGGGCGCAAAATTCGCCCGGATGGACCTGATCGGCCTGCCGTGGCAGCTCGTCATTGGCCCGAAAGGCCTTGAAAAAGGCGTAGTCGAAGTCAAAAACCGCAAGACGGGCGAGAAGGTGGAACTGCCGTTCGCCGAAGTGCTTGCTAAGGTTTCGCCCGCATGAGTCATGCCGCCGCGCCCTTCGGACGTCTCGAACGGACGCTGGCCTGGCGGTATCTGCGCGCAAAACGCGAGCATGGCGGCGCGAGCCTGATCTCGATCATCTCCTTCATCGGCATTTTCTTTGCCGTAGCGGCGCTGATCATCACCATGTCGATCATGAGTGGCTTCCGCGCGACGCTGCTGGATGCGCTCCTGGGCGGGCAGCCGCACGTCTATGCAGTGGTCAATCAGTATACGGAAGCGGAAGCCGAAGCACTTGCCGAGACGATCAGGACCGTGCCCGGTGTGCAGAGCGCCTCGCCCTACATCGAGGAATTCGTGCTCGCCACCGCCAATGGCCGCAAGGCGGCGGCTGTGGTGCGGGGGCTCCGCCCCGAAGACCTGAAGACCATGCCCTTCCTGGACGATGGCGGCAAGGCGGCGCTGGAGGCCGGGTTCGGCGAGGGCAAGAATGGCGGCAACGTCATCATGATCGGCTCGTTCCTTGCTGCAGGCCGCGAAGGGCTGGGCGTCGGCCCCGGCGACAAGGTGGACATCATCGCCACCCAGGCCAATGCGAGCGTGATGGGCGCCACTCCGCGCTCCAAGGCCTATACGGTCGGCCAGACCTTCTCCACCGGCAGCGTGGAGCTCGACATGGCCTATATCTTCATGCCGATGGACCAGGCACAGATCCTGTTCCAGTCGAAGGACCATTACCAGATGCTCGACATCCGGCTGAAGGATCCCGACAAGACGGAGGAGGCGATGCGTGCGATCTCCACCGCCACCGGCAATGCGGTCTACATGTATGACTGGAAAAGCCAGCGCGCGGCCTATCTGAACGCCCTGAAGGTGGAGCGGACCATGGTGCGCCTCCTGGTCATGGTCATCATGGGCATCGCCACGCTCAACATCATCGTCGGCGTCGTCATGCTGGTGAAGAACAAGACGCGCGACATCGCCATCCTGCGCACCATTGGCCTCGGCCGGGGCGGAGTGCTGCGCGTGTTCCTGATGGTCGGCACTGTGCTGGGCATGATGGGCGCGACGCTGGGCATGACCGTGGGCGTCCTGTTCATCCTGAACATCGGTGCCATCGAGGCCTTCATCAACCTGTTCATGGACGGCGGCAAAGTGTTCGACGCGGAGACCTACGGCCTCGCGCACCTACCGGCGATCCTCGACTGGGGCGACGTGTTCAGCACCGGCCTCTACGCGCTCGGCATGTCGGCCGGCGTCTCCATCATCCCGGCCTGGTGGGCCTCCCGCCAGGATCCGGTCAGCGCGCTGAGGTTCGAGTGATGGCGGCGCCCGTGCTTGAACTCTCCGGCATCGAACGCGTCTACCGCACCGCGGCCGGCGAACTGAACGTGCTGTCCGGCGCCGACCTGAAGCTCGAAGCCGGCGAGTTGGTCGGCCTCGTCGGCCCGTCCGGGTCCGGCAAGTCGACCCTGCTGCACACGGCGGGCCTGCTGGAGCGTCCGGAAGCTGGCAAGGTCCTGCTCGACGGCATCGACTGCCTGAAGCTCGACGACAAGGGCCGCACCGCTGTGCGCCGCTCCAAGATCGGCTTCGTCTACCAGTTCCATCACCTGCTGCCGGAGTTCAACGCGGCCGACAACGTGTCCATGCCGCTGATGATCGCCGGTGTCGGCCGTAAGGAAGCCCGCGCCAAGGCGGCTGAGCTGCTGGCCGAAATGGGCCTCGAACACCGCGCCGACCACCAGCCGGGCCAGATGTCGGGCGGGGAACAGCAGCGGGTCGCCATCGCCCGGGCGCTGGCCAACAATCCGCGCCTCGTCATCGCCGACGAACCGACCGGTAACCTCGACCCGGCCACGACCGAGCGCGTCTTCGCCACCTTCATCAAGATGGCCCGCGAGGAGGGCGCCGCTGTGCTGGTGGCCACCCACAACCACGCCCTGACAGCCCATATGGACCGCGTCCTCACGCTGGCCGACGGCAAGCTGGTGCCCTACGCACCGGAATAAGCTGTGAAATCCGGGCATTGCGCTCTGGTCTGGCGGCGCCGGACCGGTCAGTTTATTCTTCCCCCAGGAGAATAGCCCCGTGTCCGAGTCGCCCTTCATCCATCTGGCCGTGCGCTCCAGCTATTCGTTGCTGGAAAGCATGATCTCGCCCAAGGACGTGAAGTCCTGGTGCCTGAAGCACGAGATGCCGGCCGTTGCGATCACCGACCGGAACAACCTGTTCGGCGCGCTCGAAACCTCGCTCACCCTGTCGGAAGCCGGCATCCAGCCGATCATGGCTTGCTGCTTCGATGTCGTGGAGGCCGGCCACCGGGCCGAGCCCTCGCGCCTGACGCTCTACGCCCAGAATGAGGCTGGTTACCGCCGCCTCATGTTCCTGTCCTCGCGCGCCTATCTCGATGCGGCGGACGGCGTGCCGAAGCTCGCGAAATCGCTGGCGCTGGAAAACACCGACGGCCTGATCGTCCTGACCGGCGGCGCCGAAGGCGAAGTGGCGAAGCTGATCCAGAAGGGACGGGTCGCCGATGCGCGCACGGAGCTCTCGACGCTCGCCCATGCCTATCCCGGCCGCTGCTATGTCGAGCTCACCCGCCACGGCACGCCGGAAGAGCGCGCGGTCGAGGACGGCCTGATCGACCTCGCCTACGAACTGGCGTTGCCCATTGTCGCGACGCATGATGCCCGGTTCCTGAAGCCGGACGATGCGCAGGCGCACGATGCGATGATGTGCATTTCGAATGGCGAATATCTCGGCCAGCCGGACCGCAAGCGCGTCAGCCCGCAGCAATACCTGAAATCGCCGTCGGAGATGAAACTCCTCTTCGCGGACCTTCCGGAAGCCATCGCCAATACGGCGGAAATCGCCCGCCGCTGTGCGGTGAAGGCAGAGACGCACAAGCCGATCCTGCCGAGCTTCTCGAACGAGGGCCGTTCGGAGGCCGAGGAGCTGCGCAAGCAGGCGCTCGAAGGCCTCGAATTCCGCCTCTCGGCTGCCGACAAGCTTTATGCCGACCGCGAAACCTATTTCAAACGTCTCGATTACGAATTGTCCGTGATCGAACGGATGGGCTTTCCCGGCTACTTCCTGATCGTTTCGGACTTTATCAAATGGGCCAAGGAACATGACATTCCGGTCGGTCCGGGCCGGGGGTCGGGCGCTGGCTCGCTGGTGGCCTGGGTCCTGCTGATCACGGACCTCGATCCGCTTCGCTTCGACCTCCTGTTCGAACGCTTCCTGAACCCGGAACGCGTCTCGATGCCCGACTTCGACGTCGACTTCTGCCAGGAACGCCGGGGCGAAGTGATCCGCTATGTCCGCGACAAGTATGGTGCGGACTCGGTGGCCATGATCATTACCTTCGGCACGCTGCAGGCAAAGGCCGTGGTGCGCGATGTCGGCCGCGTCATGCAGATGCCCTATGGCCAGGTCGACCGGTTGGCGAAGCTGATCCCGTTCAACCCGGCCAACCCGCCGAAGCTGCAGGACGCCATCGACGACGAGCCGAAATTCCAGGACGAGATCGACGCCGACGAGCGCGTCGGCGAGCTCCTCGAAATCGCGCTTGCGCTGGAAGGCAAGTACCGGAACGCCGGTACCCACGCCGCCGGCGTGGTCATCGGTGACCGGCCGCTGGTCGAGCTTGTGCCGCTCTACAACGATCCGCGGGCGGACCTTCCGGCAACGCAGTTCAACATGAAATATGCCGAGCAGGCCGGACTCGTGAAGTTCGACTTCCTTGGCCTGAAGACGCTGACGGTGATCGACCGCGCGCTGAAGTTCATTCACCGGGACGGCAAGGAAGTCGGCCCGGAATGGCGAAGCCTCGACGATCAGGAGACCTACGACCTGATGGCCTGCGGGGACACGCTCGGCGTGTTCCAGCTCGAAGGCGCGGGCATGCGGGACACGCTGAAGAAGGTGCGTCCGCACAGTCTCGAAGACGTCATCGCTATCATCTCGCTCTACCGCCCGGGCCCGATGGAAAACATCCCGGTCTATATCGAGGGCAAGGAGAATCCCGAGGGTGTCCAGTATGCCCACCCGGACCTGAAGCCTGTCCTGGAAGCCACCTATGGCGTGCCGGTCTACCAGGAGCAGGTGATGCGGATGGCGCAGGAGATCGCGGGCTATTCGCTCGGCGACGCTGACCTCCTGCGTCGCGCCATGGGTAAGAAGAAGCTGGAAGAGATGATCGCCCAGCGCCAGCGCTTCGTGGAAGGTGCTGCGAAGAACAAGGGCATGGAAGCCCAGCTCGCCAACGAAATCTTCGACACGATGGAGAAGTTCGCGGGCTACGGCTTCAACAAGTCCCACGCCGCGGCCTATGCCCTGATCGGCTATCATACCGGCTACCTGAAATGCCATTTCCCGGTCGAGTTCCTCGCCGCCTCGATGAGCCTCGATCTCGGTAACACCGACAAGCTTGCGGCCTTCTTCCAGGAGGCCCGCCGGCTGAAGATCCCGGTCATCGCGCCGGACGTGAACACGTCCTCCGCCGATTTCGACGTGCGCGACGGGTCGATTGTCTACGCGCTCGGCGCGCTCAAGGGCGTCGGCCTCGAGGCGATGAAGCACGTCGTCGCGATCCGCGAGCAGGATGGCCCCTTCAAGGACATCTACGATTTCGCCGAGCGGGTCGATCCGCGCCACATCAACAAGAAGGCGTTCGAGTCCCTCGCCAAGGCGGGCGCGTTCGACAGTTTCGACAAGAACCGGGCGAAGGTGCTCGCGGCAGCCCCGATGCTGGCCCAGATGGCGGCAAGTGCCGCCGAGGACCGGATGGGCGGGCAGGGCGGCCTGTTCGGCGAGGCCGAGCCGGCCCTGCGGCCCGCCATGCCGGTCGTGAAGGCCTGGAACGGCCAGCAGAAGCTGGACGAGGAGTTCCGGTCCATCGGGTTCTACTTCTCCGGCCACCCGCTGGACGATGTCCTCGCCGGGGTCGACCGGGAACGTGTGACCCTCGCTATGGAGATCGAGGAGCGCGCCGCCGACGGCAAGCCACTCGAAATGATCGGCATCGTGCGCCTGCGCTCCGACAAGCCGGCCCGGAACGGCGGCAAATTCGCCTTCCTTACCCTGTCGGACCCGACGGGGGAGGTGGAGATGATGGTCTTCCCGGAAACCCTGTCCCAGCACTACGACCTGCTTCAGGTCGGCAATGCGGTGGCGATTACCGTGGGGGTCAAGCGGAACGGGGAGGAGATCCGGCTCAATGCCGAACGGGTCCTGCCGCTGGAAGCTGCCCGCCTCAGCCGGGGCATGGGGGCGCTGAAGGTGCGCCTCGCGGTCGGGGCCAATGCCGGGGAGATCGCCCACGTGGTCCAGCGCCTCGCCACCCTGCCGGATGCCGAGCGGGGGGATATCCTGGTCGAGATGCCGCTTGAGGATGGCCGGGTCGTCACCCTGAAGCTGCCCCAGTCCTACACGATCAACATCCGGGCCCAGCGGGCCCTCAAGGACCTGCCCGGGGTCGAACGCGTGGAAGCCCTGAAAGTCGCCTGAGGAATCGCCAGGATCACCGTTGCACGCACCAGGATCACGGTCGCACGTATCCCGATCACGCCCGCAAGCAGGTTAATCGCAGCAAGTACGGGCTATCTGACCTGCCAAAACCCCCGTCAGGCCGCTTGCCCGACAGGGGAATATCTGTATAAGCCGCCTCACCTGAAACCAGTTCACGGGTGCATCCGGTGCCGAGGGCCATTGTGGTCCAGAGTTCCACCCGTGACGGCCAACCGGATGGAGAAAATCTATGGCCCTTCCTGACTTCACCATGCGTCAGCTGCTCGAAGCCGGCGTTCACTTCGGTCACCAGACCCACCGCTGGAACCCGCGCATGAAGCCGTACATCTACGGCGAGCGCTCCGGCATCCACATCATGGACCTGTCCAAGACGGTCCCCGCGCTTCACCAAGCTCTTGTTTTTGTTCGCGATACCACCGCGAAGGGTGGCCGCGTGCTGTTCGTCGGTACGAAGCGTCAGGCCCAGGAGCCGATCGCCGAAGCCGCTCAGCGCTGCGCCCAGTACTATATGAACCACCGCTGGCTCGGTGGCACGCTGACCAACTGGTCCACCGTGTCCAACTCGATCAAGCAACTGCGCGAGCTGAACGCCATGTTCGAGACCGGTGGCGGCCAGGGCCTCACCAAGAAAGAGCTGCTCGACCTTGAGCGCCGTCGCGAGAAACTCCAGAAATCGCTCGGCGGTATCGCCGACATGGGCGGCCTGCCGTCGGCCATGATCGTGATCGACACCAACAAGGAAGCCATCGCCGTACAGGAAGCCCGCAAGCTGGGTATCCCGGTTGTGGCCGTCCTCGATACGAACTGCGACCCGGCCGACGCCGACTACGGCTTCCCGGGCAACGATGACGCTGCCCGCGCCATCTCGCTCTACTGCAACCTGTTTGCCGACGCCATTCTGGACGGTCTGGCAGAGTCCAGCGCCGGCCTCGGCGTTGACCTCGGCGCGCTGGAAGATGTCGGCGCGATTGCAGATGCGGATGTCGCAACGGCAGACCAAACGGCTGACGAAGCCGGCGCATAAGCCGCGCCGGATACAATCCAGACTGAGGGAATACAGCTATGGCTGAGATTACAGCTGCGCTTGTGAAAGCGCTCCGTGAAAAAACGGGCGCCGGCATGATGGACGCCAAGAAGGCGCTTGTCGAAAACAACGGCGACGAAGCCGCCGCCGTTGAGTGGCTGCGCGCGAAAGGCCTGTCCAAGGCTGCCAAGAAATCGGGCCGTACGGCCGCCGAAGGCCTCGTGGCCGTGGTCGTTTCCGACGACGGCAAGACCGGCGCAATCGTCGAGCTGAACGCCGAGACGGACTTTGTTGCCCGTAACGAGCAGTTCCAGAAGGCACTGGCAGGTATTGCCAAGGCTGCGCTCGGCACGGACGGTTCGGTCGAGGCAATCTCGGCTGCCGCTTCGCCGGACGGGGACGGTTCGGTCGACGACCTCGTGAAACGCCTGATCTCGACGATCGGCGAGAACATGGCTCTGCGCCGCGCCGCCAAGTTGACGGCCGGTGGCAAAGTTGCGTCCTACATCCACAACGCTGAAGCGCCTGGCATGGGCAAGGTCGGCGTTCTGGTCTCGCTCGATGGTTCGGGTGATCTGGACGACATCGGCCGCAAGGTCGCCATGCACATCGCCGCAACTTCGCCGGCCGCTGCCACCACGGCAGAACTGGACCCGGCGCTGATCGAAAGCGAGAAGCGCGTCCTGACCGAGCAGGCCCGCGAAAGCGGCAAGCCGGACAACGTCATCGAGAAGATGATCGTCGGCCGCATGCAGAAGTTCTACAAGGAAGTCGTGCTGCTCGAGCAGGCGTTCGTGATGAACCCGGACCAGTCGGTTGCCGAGTTCCTCAAAGGCGCCGGCGCCACGCTGAACGGCTTTGTCCACTTCAAGCTCGGTGAAGGCATCGAGAAGGAAGAATCGGACTTCGCAGCCGAAGTTGCATCCATGACGAAAGGCGCCTGATCGGGCTTGCCTTTCTGCCCGCAAGGGGCTTTGAACATCCCGGTCGCCCATGACAGGCGGCCGGGAATCTTTTAGGAGGCTGCAAGGCCTTCAGCCAAAGGATACGACCATGCCGAGCGGGGAACCTGAGACAAGCGACCTTAAGTACAAGCGTGTGCTTCTGAAGCTCTCGGGAGAGGCCCTGATGGGCCCCGGTCAGTTCGGTATCGATATCCCCACCTGCGAAAAATTCGCAAAAGCCATCGCCGAGGCGCGCTCCGCCGGGGCTGAGATCTGCCTCGTGATCGGCGGCGGCAATATCTTCCGTG
This sequence comes from Hyphomonas sp., assembly GCA_041398365.1. Lineage (GTDB taxonomy): Bacteria > Pseudomonadota > Alphaproteobacteria > Caulobacterales > Hyphomonadaceae > Hyphomonas. Next base: position 117,874 of record JAWKUV010000002.1, read on the forward strand.
GTGTTGCGGGCGCAGCGAAGGGCATGGAGCGCGCTCAGGCCGATTCCATGGGCATGCTGGCCACCGTCATGAACGCCCTCGCCATGCAGAGCGTGCTTGAAAACATGGGCGTACCGACCCGCGTCCTGTCGGCCATCCACATGGAAGCCATCTGCGAGCCCTATATCCGCCGCCGCGCCCAGCGCCACATGGAGAAGGGCCGGATCGTGATCTTCGCGGCCGGCATCGGCAACCCGTTCTTCACCACCGATACGGGCGCCGCCCTGCGCGCCATCGAGATGAACTGCGACGCGCTCCTGAAGGGTACGCAGGTCGATGGCGTCTACACCGCCGACCCCAAGCTCGACGCCAGCGCGACGCGCTACGAACAGGTCGCCTACCAGGAAATCCTGGCCAAGGACCTTCGCGTCATGGATTCGTCGGCTGTCAGCCTCATGCGTGACAACAACATCCCGATCGTGGTGTTCTCGCTGAAGGAAGAAGGATCGCTGCTCAAGGTCTTGCACGGCCAGGGCACGTCAACGACGATTACGAACAAGGGAGCACCCGCCAAATGAGCTACGACAAGAAGGATCTCGAGCGCCGCATGGATGGCGCGCTGGCCTCTCTGGGTACCGAATTCAGCGGTCTGCGCACGGGCCGCGCCTCGGTGAACCTGCTCGATTCCGTCATGGTCCCGGCTTATGGTTCCACCGTGCCGTTGAACCAGGTGGCTTCGGTGACCGTGACCGACACCCGAATGCTGTCCGTGAACGTCTGGGACAAGAGCGTCGTCGGCGCGACGGACCGGGCGATCCGCGATTCCGGTCTTGGCCTGAACCCGGTGATGGACGGGCAGACCCTGCGTATCCCGATCCCGCCGCTTAACGAGGAGCGCCGCAAGGAACTCCAGAAGGTCGCCGGCAAATATGCCGAGGCGTGCCGCGTCGCCATCCGCAACATTCGGCGCGATGGCATGGACAGCCTCAAGGCCATGGAAAAGGACGGCGAGATCAGCGAGGATCGTCACCGGTCCCTCTCCGAAGAAGTCCAGAAGCTGACGGATACCTATGTCGCCAAGGTCGACGAGGCCCTGAAGTCCAAGGAAGCGGAGATCATGCAGGTCTGATGTCCGGCCATTCTGCCCCCGCTTCAGAGGGCGCCGGGGCAGAGCGGCTTCCGGGCCCACAGCATGTCGCCATCATCATGGATGGAAATGGGCGTTGGGCGAAAGCACGCGGTCTGCCGCGCGCGGCAGGGCACGAGCGCGGGGTCGAGGCCCTGCGACGGACCGTGGAAGCAGCGCCGTTGCTGGGTATCAAACACCTCACTGTCTTTTCCTTCTCGACCGAGAACTGGCGCCGTCCGGCTGCCGAGGTCAGCACCCTGTTCGGACTCCTGAAAGCCTATGTTCAGCGCGACCTGAGCCGCCTCACAAAAGAGGGTGTGCGCATCCGTATCCTCGGCCGCCGCGAAGGCCTGCCGGCGGACATTGCGGAACTCGTCGACAAGGCAGAGCGCGAGACAGCCTCGAACTCCGAATTCTGCCTGAACATCGCCTTCAACTATGGTGGCCGGGAGGAGATCCTCCGTGCAGCCCGGAAACTCGCCCTCGCGGTCCAGAGCGGTGGGATCGCCGTCGATGCCGTGGATGAGTCAACCTTCGAAAGTTTCCTCGATACGGCCGGCATTCCCGATCCGGACCTGCTGATCCGGACGAGCGGCGAATACCGTTTGTCGAATTTCCTGCTTTGGCAGGCGGCCTATACGGAGCTGGTGTTCACGGATGTCCTCTGGCCCGATTTCGACAAGGCGGCGCTTGAGCGGGCGATCGCTGAATTCCACAGCCGGGAGCGCCGGTTCGGCGCGGTGTCGCCGGGAGCGCTCTGATGGGTGACTGGACGCCCCGGGAGCTCAGGTTCTCCAATCTCGGGCTTCGGCTGATGTCGTCTGCCATCCTGATCCCGCTGGGCCTTGCGGCCGTCTGGTCGGGCGGATGGGGGCTCGCTCTGGCCTGTGCGGCAACGGCTGGTGTCATGGCGTGGGAATGGGGTCATATCAGCGCGTATACGCGGACGAACGGACTTATTGTCTTCGCTATATTGGCCTGCCTCAGCCTCCCGCTCGGCATGCCGGTGGTCACGCTTGCCGTCATGGCGGCCGGACTGGTCTTTGCGGCGATCGGTGCAAAAGGTGGCTGGAACCATCGCGGGAGCGCCGTCTTCGGCCTGCTCTATGTAACCCTCCTGCCCATGTCGCTCTGGTTGTTGCGGGAAGGACCCTGGGACGGCCGCTCGGCTGCGCTCTACTTCATGTCCTTCGTCTGGGCGTCCGATGCGGCGGCCTATTTTACGGGGCGAGGGCTCGGTGGCCCGCGTCTCCTGCCGAAGGAAAGCCCGAACAAAACCTGGAGCGGCGCCATTGGGGCGGTCATCGCCTGTATTGGCTGCGGTGTTGCGGCGGCGGATATCGAGCGCGTTCCCTTCCTTCACTGGATTCTCGCCGGCATGGCGATCTCGATCGTGGCGCAGGCGGGTGATCTGTTCGAAAGCGGCCTGAAGCGGCGGTTCCGGGTCAAGGATTCCGGGACGATCCTGCCGGGGCATGGCGGCGTCATGGACCGGGTCGACGGGTTGGGCGCTGTCGCGTTCGTGACGGTTCTGCTGTTCCACTCTGTACCTGAGCTGCCTGAAATGCTGGGACTGTAGAATGAGTACCCGGCGTACAGTGAGTGTGATGGGCTCGACGGGCTCGATCGGGTGTTCTGCGCTCGATGTGATCCGCGCCGCCAATAGGGATGGTCGCGACGCATTCGAACTCGTGGCGCTGGCCGCAGGCAACAATGTCGAAATGCTCGCCGAGCAGGCCCTGGAATTCCGCCCTCAGGTCGCGGTCGTGTCCGATGAAGCCAAGCTGCCGGTCCTACGGGACCTGCTTGCCGGCAGCGGGATCGAAGCTGCGGCGGGCCGGACGGCTGTGACCGAGGCAGCGACGCGGCCCGCTGGCCGGGTGCTGGCTGCCATCGTCGGGGCTGCAGGGCTGGAATCGACACTTGCGGCCGTGCGTGCCGGCAATGATGTGGCCATTGCCAACAAGGAAAGCGTCGTCTGCGGCGGGCGGCTGATTCTTGAAGAAGCCGAGAAGACAGGTGCCCGCGTCCTGCCGGTCGACTCCGAGCACAGTGCCATCCATCAGTGCCTCGGCGACGGTCGTGAGCTGGAGCGCCTGACGATTACCGCTTCCGGCGGTCCGTTCCGCACGGCGACGCTGGAGCAGATGCGTCATGCGACCCCCGCACAGGCGGCAGCCCATCCCAACTGGGCCATGGGCATCAAGAATTCCATCGACAGCGCGACCCTGATGAACAAGGCGCTCGAATTCATCGAGGCGGCCTATCTGTTCAACGTCCCGGCAGAAATGATTGACGTGATCATCCACCCGCAGTCGATCATTCACGGGATGGCGCACTTTACGGACGGTTCGGTCATTGCCCAGCTCGGCGCGCCAGACATGCGGACCCCGATTGCGTACGCCCTTGGCTGGCCGGACAGGGTGCCGACCCTTGTGTCCCGCCTGGACTTGGTGAAGCTTGGAAAGCTCGATTTTGAAGCCGTAGATGGTGAAAAATACCCGGCTGTTCACCTTGCGCGCGAGGCAATTGCGGCCGGTCCTGCAGCGACGACGGTATTAAATTGCGCTAATGAATCAGCGGTTTCTGCATTTATTGCAGGCCAATGCGGATTTCTGGACATAAGCTGGGTGGTAAAGGAAGTGTTGAGTCGTTTCCTTTCCGGCAATATGGCCGGTATGGCATGTAGTTCGCTAGAAGAGATCGGCCTGCTGGACCGATACGCGCGGTCTGCGGCTGAAGATGTCTTGAAGCGGGCCCCGGGTGGTGGGGCGGAGGGTAGTACGCTTGGGTGAGTCGCTAAGCCAAGGTCCTTTGTTTCTGGCTTGCCTCATCTTCATGATGGGCATCGTGGTAATCGTCCACGAATTCGGCCACTACATCGCGGGCCGGGCGTTCGGCGCCGCCGTTGAATCCTTTTCCATCGGCTTTGGCCGCCCCCTCTACGAGCGCAAGGATCGCCGCGGCACGCGCTGGCGCATCAACTGGATCCCGCTTGGCGGCTTCGTGAAGTTTGCCGGTGAAAGCCAGCTTGCCGGTGACGTCGGCAAGGTCGAGGGTGGCCTGACCGGTCGCGCCTATCCGGAGCTGGGCGTCGGGCAACGCTCGATCGTCAGCCTCGCCGGGCCTTTCGCCAATTTCGTGCTCGCAAGCGTGATCTTCGCGCTGTTTGCCGGCGTTTTCGGCCGTCCAAATGTCGAAGTCGGTGTGACGGCTGTAACGCCGGACTCGCCGGCTGCCCTGGGTGGTCTCGAGACGGGCGACATCTTCGTGACGGCCAACGGCAAGCCCATCAAGAGCCCGGGTGACGTCCAACTCGAAGTCATTCTCAATCCGGGTACGCCCGTCACGTTTGTGGTCCGCCGCGACGATGCCGAGACGACACTCGTCGTGACCCCGAAAGAAACCGTCCGCAAAAACGAATTCGGCCAGATTGTTCCCCAGGCATCCATTGGTGTTGCGCTGGGCAATGTCAGTGTCCTGCCGCCGACGCGCTACAATCCCATCGAGGCGATGGGGCAGGGTGTGGTCCAGACCGGCGAAACGCTGGAGCAGACGGTGACGATGCTCTCGCGGATCATCACCGGTCGGATGTCCATTCACACAATGTCCGGCCCGGTCGGTATCGGCGATGTCTCCCGTCGGGTTGTGACCAAGGTCTGGGAGCAGGAAAACGTCCCCGTCAGCACCCGGCTTTCGGAACTGTTCTGGATGCTTCTGGGCATCTGTGCGTCGATCTCCGTCGGGGTTGGTTTCTTCAACCTGCTGCCGCTGCCCGTGCTGGATGGCGGACACCTGGTATTTAATGCATACGAGGCCATTACCGGCCGCCACTTGCCGGAAAAAGTGCAGGAGGTGAGCCTGACATTCGGCTTGATCCTGCTATTGGGAATGGTGTTCGTCATCACATGGGGCGACGTCCTGGAGACCGGCCTTTTCGGAAACGGGGGCGGCTGAACCGGCCGGACCAGAGACTAATCAGAGAGTTTGTTTGACGATGCGTAAGTTCCTTGCAGCGACCTTTGTGGCGACCAGCGTCTTCGCACTTGCCGGTGCACCGGGGAATGCCGGTTCCGCTCAGGCGCAGGAAGACAGCCGCTATGGCGGTACGATCCGTTCGATCGTAGTCGAGGGCAACAAGCGTATCGAGGCGCGTACCGTCCAGTCCTACCTGCTGCTCGAGCCGGGCGACACATTCGACGCCAACCGGATCGACCTGTCGCTGAAGACCCTGTTCGCGACCAATCTCTTCGCAGACGTTTCGATTGACCGCCGCGGCGACGATCTCGTTGTCCGCGTGGTCGAGAACCCGATCATCAACCGCGTGATCTTCGAGGGCAACAAGGCGCTCAAGGAAGACAAGCTCAAGGAAGAGATCCAGGCTGAGCCGCGGGGCATCTTCACGGCCGCGCGCGTCCAGAGCGACGTTCAGCGGATTCTCGAACTCTACCGCCAGTCGGGCCGCTTTGCCGCGAAGGTCGAGCCGCAGTACAAGCCGCTGGAGCAGAACCGCGTCGACCTGATCTTCCAGATCACGGAAGGTCCCGTGACCGGCGTTCGCTCGGTCAACTTCATCGGCAACAAGGCCTATTCGGACTCGCGTCTGCGCAGCGAGATCGTGACCAAGCAGTCGCGCCTGTGGCGTTTCTTCAGCTCGAACGACAACTACGACCCCGGTCGCCTTGAGTACGACCGCGACAAGCTGCGCCAGTTCTACCAGAACAACGGCTATTACGACTTCCGCGTGACGTCCGCGGTTGCGGAACTGACGCCGGACCAGAAAGACTTCTACATCACCATGACGGTCGACGAAGGCCGTCAATACGATTTCGGCGAGGTCAAGGTCGAGACCGCGCTGGAGAAGCTAGATGCCCGCGCGCTTCGCGCCGCCGTGCCGATCCAGGAGGGAACACTCTTCAAGGGTGACCTGATCGAAAATACGATCGACTCGCTGACCTACGCTGCCGGTATCGCCGGTTACGCCTTCGTGGACATCCGGCCCCAACTCGACGTCAACCCTGAGACCGGCCGTATCGACGTGACGTTTGTGGTCGACGAAGGCCCGCGCGTTTACATAGACCGTATCAACATTGTCGGCAATACGCAGACGCTGGACCGGGTTATCCGCCGCGAGCTGCGCATCTCCGAAGGCGATGCCTTCAACCGGATCCTGCTCGACCGTTCGAAGAACCGCGTGAAAGCGCTCGGCTACTTCAAGGAAGTCGAGATCGAGGAAGTTCCGACGGATGAACCGGACCGTACGGTTGTGAATGTGAAGGTTCAGGAGCAGCCGACCGGTGAGCTTTCGTTCGCCGCTGGCTTCTCGTCCGTCGACTCCTACCTGATCGACCTGTCCGCCAGCCAGCGCAACCTGCGAGGCCGCGGCCAGTCGGTGGTTGCTCGCGTGTCGGCTTCGAGCCGTCAGAAAGTGCTCGATCTCCAGTTCACGGAACCGCACTTCCTCGACCGGAACCTGTCCGCGGGCGTAGATGCCTATATCACCACGCAGGACTTCGAGGATTATTCGGACTTCAAGAGCGAGACCTACGGTGTCGGCCTGCGCATGGGCTTCCCGCTCAGCGAACGCACCCAGCTCGGCCTGCGCTACCGCGTCCAGTATGACGACGTTCAGGTCACCGACCGGAACATCATCATCGACGCGTCCGGTCAGCTTGTCAGCTTCCGGACCCAGATCGAAGGGATGGACACGCCGGACGTGTTTACTGACGACGTCTACCGCGAGCCTGTCGAAGCGGACGTCGGACCGGGCGAGTTCCTGGTCGACCGCTGTGATCGCGCCTATCTCACCCGGGATACGATCTGCCGTTCGGAACGCGCTGACCTTTCGAGCATTCTCGGCTATTCGTTCTACTGGGATCGCACCAACGACCCGATCAGCCCGACGCGCGGCTTCGATTTCTCGCTGAACCAGGATCTCGCCGGCATCGGCGGCGACGTCCATTATCTGCGTACGGAAACCCGCGCTTCGGCATACCGGGGTATCTGGAAAGGCGTTGTCGCAAGCGCCCGTCTTTCCGGCGGCTACGTCTTCCCGCTTGAAAACGGAGAAGGCATCCGCATCAACAACCGCTTCTTCCGGGGCGGCTCGAACTTCCGCGGCTTCGACGTGGCGGGTCTTGGCCCGCGCGAAATCCAGCGTGTGGTCGATCCGACGACGGGTGAAGTGGTCAAGACCCGGCGCCTCAACGCGCAGGGCGGCAACATGTACTATCAGGGTACGTTTGAACTCAGCCTCCCGAACGTGTTCCCCGAGGAATACGGGATCAAGAGCGCCCTGTTCGTCGACGCCGGCTCGCTGGGATCGCTCCGCGGTCCGGATTCGAGCCCGCCGATCTACCTGACGGACTACGAGACGGGCCTGCCTGCCGTTCGCCTCACCAAAGAAGCCGCATCCCTGCGCGCTGCCGGCGGCCTCAGCGTGTTCTGGAATTCGCCGTTCGGCCCGATCCGCTTCGACTTCTCGCAAATCCTCCGCAGTGAGGAATATGACCGGACAGAGACGTTCCGGTTCTCGACTTCAACCCGCTTCTGATACCAAGCCCCCAGAATGGAGATTGGCATGTCCCACCTCAAGAAACTCCTGCTCGCATTTGCGTTCCTGATCGGCGGCGCTGCAGTGACCGCTCCGGTTGCTGCAGCCCAGGGAACCACGGTCATCGCGATCGACGAAGTGAAGATCCTTCGCGAAAGCAAGGCCGGCAAGGATATGGCGACCAAGCTCGACAGTATCGAAACCCAGATGAACAACGAGCTGACCCCGACGCGCACCTCGCTGCAAACCGAAGGCAAGGCGCTCGACGCCAAGCTGGAAGGCAAGACCCGCGCACAGGTCAGCGCTGACACGGCGCTCGTCACGGAACTGAACACCTATCAGACCAAGGCGAACACGTTCGCGGCGAAAGCCCAGAAGTACTCCCAGGAATTCTCGCTCACCGAGCGCGTCGCCCTGGCAAACTTCAACAAGGCGCTTGAGCCGGTTCTGCTCCAGGTCATCCAGGAAAAGAACGCCCAGGTCGTGGTCTCCAAGAGCGCGGTGATCTATTCGGCTGACACGATCGATGCGACGGCCCTGGTTATCCAGAAGCTCGACGCCGCGTCGCCGACCCTGACCGTTACCCGTCAGACGATCCCCGATAAGCCGGCTGGCCAGTAACCGGAGTTCGTTGTGACGGTCGATCCGCGGTTCTATGCGCCACTTGGGGCCCTGACGCTTGAACAGATCGCGGACCTGACCGGCGCGGTGCTCGATGGCGATAGCTCGGCCCTCGTCACGGGCATTGCCGCAGCCTCGGGCGCACGGGCTGGAGAGCTCGCGTTCCTTGACGGCGACGGCAAGAGCGCGCCCACACTGTCGCCGGACGCGCGTCTGTTCGTCACGAACGAAGCGAACCTGAAACACGTCCCGGAAGGCGCGTCGAAACTCGTATCGCGTTTGCCGCGCTTCGCGCACAGCGTTGCGGCGAATGCGATGTTCCGCCCGCGTCATCTCGACTGGCAGGGTGAGGCGCGGGTTTCACCGGAAGCCACTGTCCATGACGATGCACGGATCGCTCCGGGCGCTGTCATCGGGCCGGGTGCCACGATCGGCACAGGTTCCTGGATCGGTCCGAATGCCGTCATCGGGCCGGGTGTTCAGATCGGGCGGAACTGTCAGATCGGACCGGGAGCGACAGTGTTCTGTGCGCTCATCGGTGACAATGTCACCTTGCTTGCCGGCGCCCGCGTCGGTGAAACCGGGTTTGGCGTCATGGGTAGTCCTGACGGGCAGCGGGACGCGCCGCACTTCGGCCGTGTCATCCTTCAGGATCACGTCTCCATCGGAGCGAACACTTGCATCGACCGCGGGGTCTTCGAGGATACGATCCTCGGAGAGCGTACCAAGGTCGATAATCTCTGCCAGATTGCGCACAATGTCGTTCTCGGCCGCGGCGTGATCATGGCGGCGTTTGGTGGCATTTCAGGCTCGGTACGTGTCGGCAGCGGTTCGATGCTGGGCGGCCGCGTCGGGATTGCAGACCATGTCACTGTCGGCGAAGGCGTCAGCCTGGCTGCGGCGGCCGGTCTTTTCCGCGATATCGAGGACGGAGAGACCTGGGGCGGTACGCCAGCCAAGCCGATCCGCCAGTGGATGCGCGAAGTCGCCTGGTTGCAGAAACAGGCAAACCCAAAGAAAAGTGGCTGACCGGCGCAAGCATCGCGCCCAGCGCAGAGACGTTGATATGCCAACACAGATCCACCCCACCGCCTTCGTCGAAGCCGGCGCCCAATTGGGCACGGACGTCACGATCGGCCCATTCTGCCATGTCGGCGCCAATGCGGTGCTCGGCGACGGATGCCGTCTGGACTCGCACGCCGTTGTGACGGGACACACGACGCTCGGGCGAAACTGCACGCTTTTTCCGCACGCGACGCTGGGTTGCAGCCCTCAGGTCATTGGCCTGCAGGCCTCGCCGGACTCCCGCCTTGAAGTCGGAGAGGGCTGCACATTCCGGGAATACGCCACGGCGCATTCCGGCATGCCCAAGTTCGGCGGCCTGACGAAGATGGGCGACAACTGCTACATCATGATCGGCGCGCACATCGCGCACGACAACCATATCGGCAACAATGTCGTCATGGCGAACAATGTGTCCCTCGCGGGCCATATCGAAGTCGGCGATCATGTCTGGTTCGGCGGACTAGCCGCTGTGCACCAGTTCTCGCGCATCGGCCGGAACGCCTTCATTGGCGGCGGCGCCATCGTTGTGGAAGACGTCATCCCGTTCGGTTCCGTTGTCGGCAACCACGCGAAATTGTCAGGCCTCAACATGGTGGGCCTGAAGCGGCGCGGATTCGACAAGGCACAGCAGATGGAGATCCGCAGCGCCTACAAAGCCATCTTCTTCGGCGAAGGTCTGTTCAAGGATCGACTCGCGCAGGCTGCGCTGACGTTTGCGGACAAGCCGCTCGCTATGGAGATGATTTCGTTCATTCAGGCCGGCGGCGACCGGCCGATCTGCAAGCCTGCCTGAGCCATGTCAGGGCCGCTCGGAATTATCGCCGGACTGGGAGAGCTTCCAGTCGCCATTGCGAGCAATGCCGTCGCCAGCGGGCAAGGGGTCTATGTCCTCCGCCTGAAAGGATTTGAAGAGCCGGCGCTTGCCGGGTTTCCGGGCGAAGTCGTCGGTCTCGGTGAAATCGGCCACGTGATCGACAAGCTTAAGGCCGCCGGATGCCATGAGGTCGTCTTTGCGGGCATCGTGAAACGGCCGAACTTCAAGGACCTGAAGCTCGACATGCGCGGGGCAATGTTGTTGCCCAAGGTCATTGCCGAGGCCCGCAAAGGAGATGACGCCCTCCTGCGTGTCCTTGTCGGGGAGTTCGAGAAGCATGGTTTCAAGGTTATCGGCAGCGAGGAAGCCAATCGGGCGCTGCTGGCGCCCGCAGGCCTGATCGCTGGCCCGGCTCCGAGCCCGGAAGACCTTGCGGACATCCGTCACGCTGCCCGTGTCGCAGCTGCGACCGGAAATCTCGACATCGGTCAGGGCTGCGTGGTGTGCGACGGACTTGTGCTCGCCGTTGAGGCGCAGGAGGGCACCGACGAAATGCTGAAGCGCTGTGCGGCCCTGCCGGAGGAGATCCGCGGCAGACCGGGCGCGCGCAGGGGCGTTCTCGCCAAGCGTCCGAAACCCTCTCAGGAACGACGGATAGATCTTCCGACCACGGGTGTGTCGACCGTTGAATTGGTCGCTGCCGCGGGCCTCGCCGGTCTCGCTGTCGAGGCGGGCGGTGCGCTTCTGCTGCGGCGGACCGAAATGGAAGAAACGGCCAACCAGCTCGGCGTTTTCATTTACGGCTTTCAGCCGGACGAGCTGTCGTGAACCCGCTCCGCATCTTCATGGTCGCCGGCGAGGCGTCGGGAGATCTACTTGCCCGCGAAGTCGTCGAGGAAATCCGCCGGAAGACGGACGATACCGTTTTTGCCGGCATTGGCGGGCGGGAACTTGCTGCTATCGGGATCCAGTCGCCCTTCGACATTTCGCCGCTCTCGGTCCTCGGCTTTGCCGAAGGGATCAAGGCTTACAGCACGGTCGTGAAGCTCGCGGACGCGGCGGCGGATGCCATCATTGCCTTTGCGCCGGATGTCGTTGTCCTGGTCGATTCCTGGGGCTTCACCCTGCGTGTGGCGCAGCGGGTGCGCGAACGGGCATCGGACATCCGTCTCGTCAAGCTGATCGGGCCGCAGGTCTGGGCGACACGACCCGGTCGCGCAAAAACGCTCGCAGCAACAGTCGACTACCTTCTCTGCATGCATGAGATGGAAGTTCCGTACTATGCGCAATATGGACTGCCAGTGACGGTCATTGGCAATCCGGCCCTGTCACGCCAGTCGAAGGGAGACGGCGCTCGCTTCCGCTCCGCGCACGGTATCGCGCCGGACGAAAAGCTTTGCCTTGTCCTGCCCGGCAGCCGCCGCAGCGAGCTTACCAAGGTTGCGCCGGTTCTTCTGGAGGCCGCGCGGCAGATCAAGGCCGAAATGCCGGAAGTTCGCGTCGTCGTCTCGCCGGCGGGGAATATGCTGGAAGCCTTCGATGCAGCTTTTCCGGATGCGTCCGGCTGGGCCATGGTTCAGCGCGCACCGGAGGAACGTTACGATGCCATGGCGGCGGCGGATGTCGTACTCGCCTGTTCCGGCACGGTGACCAGCGAAGTCGCCATGCAGGATGCACCGATGATCGTGGCCTATCGTACGGGCTGGCTCACCTGGGCTCTGGCGCGCGGCCTGCTCTACAAGAAGCACCATATCACGCTCCTGAACATCGTATCGGACGACCGGGAAATCGTGCCTGAGTTTGTCCAGACGCGGCAGAAGCCTGACCTGATCGCGCAGAAAGCCCTCAGCTGGCTGAGGGACCCGCAAGCGCTGGAGGCGCAGAAGGTCGCTCAACGCGCGGCATTGGCGCGGATGCAGGGAGAGGGCCGTTCTTCTGCCGAGATTTCTGCAGAGGCGATCCTGTCAGTGGCGCGCGGTGAAATCGTGCGCGCGAAGGAATGAGAAGTCGATCGACTTCTTGAGGTCCCAAACCCAGCCGCCTTCCAGCGCGATGCCATATTTCTCCGCAACGGCATGCCGTTCGCCGAGACTGACCAGTTTCAGATAATCCCCCTGCGGCCGGAATAGCGTCAGGGCCTCGCCGAGCGAATACCTACGGATGTTTTCTGCAATCACCGGGCCCGCGCGAACGGCGAAGACACCCGCCGGCGGCAGCTTGTGTTTCTTGAAGAAGGATGTGTCGCCGGCGGCCCAGACATGCGGATGGCTTGTCGAACGAAGGCATTCGTCGACTTCCACACGTCCATCCTTCATTGCAAGGCCCGTATCGGTCAGCCAGGCATGCGGTGCCGACCCTGCGCAATTGACGATCAGCGAAACCGCAGCGGTTTGTCCGCCAGAAAGATACACCACGCCGTCCTCACACGCCTCGACCCGATTGCCCAACAGGCAGGTGACGTCAGCGCGCCGCAGCGCCGCGTTCAGCTTCCGGCGGAGGGACGGGTGGTTTGTCGTCGCGATGGCTTCCTGTGCATCGGCAAGATAGATCCTGGGCGGAACGGCAAAGGCCGCACTCAACCGGTGTCGTATCGCCAGGCAGACTTCCACACCCGCGAGTCCGGCGCCCACCACCATGACGGCGGGTGAGAGCTTTCCGTTTGCCATGCCTTCGACGGCCATGTCCCAGCGGCTCAGGAAAGGGCCGATCGGGCGGATGGGCGCAATCATGGAGCCAGGATCCGGTACGTTCAGGGGTCGGATCAACGATCCAATATCGAGACCAAGCAGGTCGAAAGCGATTTCACGACCCGAGGTCAGCCGGGCAATGCGGCGGTCCGGATCGAGGCCGGTCACGGCGTCCTCGATAAATTCTGCGCCTGCCGCCCCGCAGAGTGCCTGCACGTTCACGCCGATGGCATCGGCCGGCCAGTGGCCCGCGATCACGCCTGGCAAGGCGCCGCTATACATGTTGCGGGGGCCGGGGTTCACTACACTGATCCGGACGGAGGATGAGGGTGGCCTGCGGATCAGATGCCTCAAGGCGACGGCGTGCGCATGCCCGCCACCGGCGAGCAGGATGTGCCGCGCCGCTTCCGTCAGCGTGCCCACCATGATTGCAACGCATTGGCAATTGCCAGCGATGCGCTCCGCGCGGCGGAGGAGGCGCGATAGACCACCATGGCGGTGCCTTCCAGTGCGCCGTCATCCAGCGGATCGACCGGCCAGCGAGCGCCAGCCACAAAGCAATCATCGTCCAGCGTCGTGACGTATTCGCCGAACTCCATTTCCCGGCCGTCCTTGAACAGCGGTATCCACAGGATGACGATGCCCTTCGGCCAGCGTTTCAGTGCGCGCGGTGTCCACAGGGCGAGCGCGTCGATGTCCCGGCTGGTCTCATAGCTGGGGTCGACGAAGCAGATCATCTTCTCGTGACCGCGGGGCGACAGTTTCAACGCACCTGAATAGCCGTCGGCGTGCTTCACCTGGATCCGCGGATCGTCACCGATCGCCCGGACCAGTTCGGCATGTTCGGTCGGGTGTTTTTCAAAGAAGACCATCCGGGCCGTCGCGGGCAACACGCTTTGCGCGACGGCCGGTGAACCCGGATAGTTCATGGTCCCGTTGCGGCGAACGTATTTCAGCCACGGTTCGAGCGGCTTGGGTGCGCCATCTTCCAGAAGGGCCAGCACCCCATCCTCGGCCTCGCCGCCCTTGACGGCCTGTGGACCCTGAAGGTCATACCGTCCGCGTCCGGAGTGGGTCTCCACATAGAGACAGTCCGGCGACTCGCTTGCGACATTGCCCAGAATGGCGTGCAGTACCGCGTGCTTCAACACGTCGGCGCGATTACCTGCGTGAAATCCGTGCTGGTAGGACAGCATGCCAGAAAAGGCTCCGCTCAAAGTGACCCACCCGCCGGATCGCTCCGGCGGGTGGGGAAGAGGTTAGTTCTCTCCGAGACTTTGCTTGCGCGCCGCCTCGAACTCGTTGCCCGGATACCAGGTCGGCCAGGCATCGGACTGGGCAATCTGTTTGCCCACTTCGAACAAGGCCGTGAAGTCTTCCACGCTGCCGGAGAGATCCCAGTCGTCGGAATACTCGTCCATCGGCTTGTGATAGCGCTGCTCGTTATAGGCCTGGGCATAGGCTTTGCCGGCTGCAATACCGCCGTCCAGCTTGTCTTCGCCGCCGTCGGCATAGAGCATCGGCACGCCGCGCTTCGCCAGCGAGATGTGGTCCGAGCGATAGAACGAACCGGCTTCCGGTTTCGGGTCCGGCTTGATCACACGGTCTTGCGTGGCGAGATAGGCTGCGAGCATGTCTTCCAGTTCCGATGCGCCATAGCCGACCACGACCATGTCGTGCGTCCGTCCGATGGGCAGCGAGCCGTCCATGTTGATGCCGGCGACGATCTTGTTCAGCGGAACGGTCGGATGCTGGGCAAAATACTCCGACCCGAGCAGGCCGGATTCCTCAAGCGTCACGGAGAGGAACATGACCGAGCGGTCGACGTCCTCTGCCTTCATTGCCTCGGCGATTTCGAGCAGGGCGCTTGCGCCTGTGGCGTTGTCGACGGCGCCGTTGAAGATTTGATCCTGGTAGAAGTCCTCGCCGGGTGCGCCGGTTTTTTCAGACGATTTCTTGCCGAGGTGATCCCAGTGAGCCGTATACAGAACATACTCGTCGGGCTTCGTCTTGCCCGGAAGAATGCCGACGACGTTGTGGCTGGAGACTGGCTCGATCGTCTGCTTGATTTCGCCCTTTGCCTTGAGGCCGGTCAGCGCGACGGGCTTGAAGCCCCGTTCCTTGGCCGCATTCTTCAGGGTCTCGTAGTCGAGACCGGCAGAGGCGAACAGTTCCTCGGCGAGGTCGCGTGTAATCCAGGCTTCCATCTGGGCCCGGTCGTCACCGCCATTGCTGCGCACGAGGTCAGATTGCGCACCCGACCAGGAGTTCGATACGACATCCCAGCCATAGGCAGCCGGTGCCGTTTCGTGGACAACGATCACGGCCGCGGCGCCCTGGCGGGCCCCCTCTTCATACTTGTAGGTCCAACGGCCGTAATAGGTCATAGCCTTGCCGTTGAAGAGTTCCGGATCGCCCGTTGCGAAGCCCGGATCATTGACCAGCGTGATGACGGTTTTACCGGCATAGTCCTGATTGTCGTAATCGTTCCACCCGTATTCCGGGGCCACAGCGCCGTAGCCGACGAAAATCACGTCGCTCGGGTCGACGGAAATTTCGGTCGAATCCTGATGCTTGGTCCAGATAACCGAGTCGGTCTTCAGCGTGGTCGGGCGTTCGGTGCCGTCCGGTTTGATGAAGGTGAGGTAGGACGCAGACGGATCGATCGTCTGGTTCACCATTTTCACTTCCTGGAGGTAGGTGCCGTTATCACCGCCCGGCTCAAGGCCGATGCGGGCCATCTCGGCGCCGATCCATTCGGCAGCTGCTTCGCCAGTCGGCGTACCGGGGCCGCGGCCCTCGAACGTGTCGTCGGCGAGGATCTTGACGCGGGTTGCAAGATCTTCCGCCGTGATTTCCGGTACCGTGCCTTCGGGCAACGGCATCAGCAGCGCGGGCTCAGGCGCCTTCACCGCTTCTTCCTCCGGCTTTGTGGCTTTGTCGCCACATGCCGAAAGCGCGAGCAGTGAAGCCGCCAGGAACAGCTTCTTCATGGGATTCTCCGTGGTGCTTCCTGTTGCAACGGGTTTTGCACGGCCCCGGGCCAGGGGCAAGCATTGGGGTCAGGGAAGGGGAATCCGCTCTGCTTCATCGCCCGGCACGAGAGGAAAGCGGTCAGATCCGCCTGCTGCGGCGGCGTTCCAGTCCGCCTTCGCCCGCTCGATCAGTGCCTGGTCGCTCGCGACAAAATTCCACTCGATCCTGCGGGGCGAATCCATCGGCGCGCCGCCGCAGACAACGGCTTTTGTGCCGGGCTCCAGCCGGACGGCGACGTCAACGCCTTCCTCGAGAACCAGCATTTCACCTTCGCCGAACGTCTCGCCCTCTATCGCGGCCTTTCCCGTGACAAGATACAGCGCCCGTTCTTCTGCGAGGCTGTTCGGCAGGATCAGATTCGCGCCTTCGTCGGCTTCTATGGCCACGTAGAGAATGGGCCAGGGGAACCCGACCGGTGAGACCTGTCCGTAGGCTTCTCCCGCGAGCACTTTCATGCGTGCGCCCTTGTGTTCGAACTCCGGCAGCGTGCTGGACGGGTGATGGGCGAATGCGGGCGGGCAGGCTTCGTGCGTCGCCGGCAGGGCGACCCAGGTCTGCAGCCCGTGCAGGCGCTGGCCCGCGCTACGCTCGGCGTCCGGCGTGCGTTCCGAATGGACGATGCCATGTCCGGCCGTCATCCAGTTCACCGCGCCCGGACGGATGACGATGTCGGTACCCAGCGAATCCCGGTGCCGGATTGCGCCGTCAAACAGGTAGGTCACGGTCGCCAGTCCGATATGCGGATGCGGTCGCACATCGAATCCCTCTTCCGGTGCATACTCCGCCGGTCCGAAATGATCGAAGAAGATGAAAGGCCCGACCATGCGCTGCGCATGAAAGGGCAGGACGCGCCGGACGCGGAATCCGCCGCCGAGATCGTGGGCCCGTGGTTCAATTATCCGCGAGATTCCGTCATTCATGCGGTTGGCTCCTTTTCCGTAAGGCATTCCCGCTCAAATATGACAACATGCGCGACGATCTCCAGCCCCTGATCGAAGAGATGCGACAGTGCCGGTTGTGCGAAGCAGACATGCAGCGTGCGCCCAATCCGGTTTTCCAGCTTTCTTCCACGGCGAAAGTGCTGGTGGCCGGGCAGGCACCGGGCAATCTGGCCGATGTCACCGGTACGCCGTTCAACGATCCTTCCGGCGATCGACTGCGCGACTGGATGGGCGTCACCCGCGAGGAATTCTATGACGCCTCGAAAGTGGCGATCCTGCCGATGGGCCTCTGCTTTCCCGGCTATGACGCCAAGGGCGGCGACCTTCCGCCGATGAAGCGGTGCGCCGGGGTCTGGCGTCAGCGTGTTCTGGACCAGCTTCCTTCGATCGACGCCGTTCTGCTGGTCGGTGGTTATGCCCAACGCTGGCATCTTGGGCAGCGCACCGGAAAAACGCTGACCGAGACAGTTGCCAACTGGAAATGCTACATAAGTGATCATATGTTCACATTACCGCACCCGAGTTGGAGGAACACGGCATGGCTGAAGCGCAATCCCTGGTTCGAGGCAGACGTACTGCCCGAACTGCGGCGCGCCGTCCGTTCCGCGCTCTCCGAAAGCTGACGGTGTCGGCGGCGCTGGCCGTCAGCGCGTGTGCAACTCCCCAAGTCCAGGAACCCATGTCCATGACGCGTACCGTGACGCCCGAATTCCAGGTCGAGAAGAACACCTTCATCTCCTTCGATGGTGCCGAACTCGGTCTGACCACCTGGGATGGGCAGGAGGGGCCGGCCGCCGGCCATGTCGTCGTCGGCCTGCACGGCATGAGCGACTATGCGAACGCCTTCCACATGGCAGCGCCCTATTGGGCGGAGCGGGGCGTGACCGTGTACGCCTACGACCAGCGAGGCTTCGGCCGCTCGCCTGTCAGGGGAATCTGGCCGGACGAAGAGACGATGCGGGAAGACCTTCGCACGGCTGTCGCCGTGGCAAGACAGCGTCATCCCGACGCCACGATCACCGTTGTAGGCATATCGATGGGCGGTGCCGTCGCCATATCCGCCTTTGGATCCGAACGCCCGCCGGCCGCCGACCAGTTCATTGCATCGGGTCCGGGCCTGCGTGGCTGGGGTGCCATGAACCCGGCCTATCGGGCGAGCCTCTGGCTGTCGGCGCATCTCCGGCCGGGCTGGATCGTCAGCCCGCCCCGGCGCTTCGTCAGGATCGAGCCGTCCGACAATATCGAAATGCTCCAGCGCACTTGGTCGGACCCGTTGATGATGCCGTCCAACCGGATCGATCAGGTCTACGGCCTTGTTTCGCTTATGGAGACAGCTCACGACCGCGCGCCGGACCTGCCGGCCAGCGTGCCAACGCTGATGTCCTATGGGGCCAATGACTATGTCGTGCCGGTCGAGGGCGTACGCCGCACTGCCAGGGTTCTGCCGTCGCATGTCCGGACGGTCTATTACGAAAAAGGCTTCCACATGCTGCTGCGGGACCTGCAGGCCGGTACCGTGCATGAGGATTATCTGGCCTTTATGCTCAACCCGGGCGTCGATTTGCCCAGCGGGGCGGCTGAATGGCCGTTTCGCTAGGTCTTTCCACAGCGCATCGCCTCTTGCAGCCATGCCTGCGTGGACAAATATCAGGCATTCTGCCAGTTCTGGCGGAGTAGAGATTCCTTTTCCGATGCCCGAGGCCCTATTTATGGCAAATCCGTACGAAACCGCTCTGAACCTTGTCCCCATGGTTGTGGAGCAGACCAGCCGCGGCGAACGGGCGTTCGACATCTTCTCGCGCCTTCTCAAGGAGCGGATCATCTTCGTGACGGGCGGTATCGACGATGGCCTCGCCGCGCTCGTGACGTCCCAGCTTCTGTTCCTTGAATCGGAGAATCCGAAGAAGGAAATCGCCATGTATATCAACAGCCCCGGCGGTTATGTCTCGTCGGGCCTCGCGATCTACGACACGATGCAGTTCATCCGCTGCCCGGTATCGACCGTGTGCATCGGCCAGGCGGCCTCCATGGGGTCGCTGCTGCTCGCCGCAGGCGAGCCGGGCGCGCGTTTTGCGCTGCCGAACGCCCGCGTCATGCTGCACCAGCCGTCGGGCGGCTATTCGGGCGTTGCGACCGACATCGAGCGTCACGCTGAGGAGATCATCGATCTCAAGCGCCGCCTGAACAATATTTACGTCAAGCACACCGGTCAGCCATACGAAGTAATCGAGCGTAAACTGGACCGGGATACGTTCCTCACTGCGGAGGAAGCCTGCGAATTCGGCATCGTTGACAAGGTGTTCGAGCGCCGGGCTGCTGAGGATGACAAATAGATCGGGCGCACCCGCATTCTGCGGCCTGCCACTTGCAGTGCAGGCCAATGCCCATATTGTTCTGTTGTTAAGGAACTGGGCATGGGCGTTTAAAACCACGTTAAGCCTTAACCGGCATTGAGGACGGCATGACCAAACAAAACGGCTCAGGCGACTCGAAGAACACGCTTTACTGCTCGTTCTGCGGCAAAAGCCAGCATGAGGTGAAAAAGCTCATTGCAGGCCCGACAGTGTTCATCTGCGATGAATGCGTAGAACTCTGCATGGACATCATCCGCGAGGAAAACAAGACCTCGCTGGTCCGTTCCCGCGAAGGGGTGCCGACACCTCAGGAAATCTGCGACGTGCTCGATGACTATGTCATCGGCCAGGTTCACGCGAAACGCATCCTTTCGGTGGCCGTCCACAACCACTACAAACGCCTGTCCCATGCCGGGAAGGCGGATGGCGTTGAATTGTCCAAATCGAACATCCTGCTCGTCGGTCCGACCGGTTGCGGCAAGACGCTGCTGGCGCAGACGCTGGCGCGCATCCTGGATGTGCCGTTCACCATGGCCGACGCCACGACGCTCACTGAAGCCGGCTATGTCGGCGAGGATGTCGAGAACATCGTCCTGAAGCTGCTGCAGGCTGCCGACTACAATGTCGAGCGGGCCCAGCGCGGCATCGTCTACATCGACGAGATCGACAAGATTTCCCGCAAGTCCGACAACCCGTCCATTACCCGCGACGTTTCGGGTGAGGGCGTGCAGCAGGCCCTGCTGAAGATCATGGAAGGTACGGTTGCGGCTGTGCCCCCGCAGGGCGGCCGCAAGCACCCGCAGCAGGAATTCCTGCAGGTGGACACGACCAATATCCTGTTCATCTGCGGCGGTGCCTTTGCAGGTCTCGACAAGATCATTTCCGCTCGGGGCGTTGCGGCCTCGATCGGCTTCGGCGCAGCGGTCAAGGACCCGGAATCGCGCGGCGTTGGCGAAGTTCTTCGCGATGTCGAACCGGAAGACCTCCAGCGCTTCGGCCTGATCCCGGAATTCATCGGCCGTCTGCCGGTGATCGCGACCCTCGAAGATCTTGACGAGAAAGCTCTCATCCAGATCCTCACAGAGCCGAAGAACGCACTGCTCAAGCAGTACCAGAAGCTCTTCGACATGGAGAACGTCCAGCTTACCTTCACACCGGAAGCTCTGGTGGCGGTTGCCCGGCGGGCGATTACCCGAAAGACCGGCGCACGTGGCCTCCGCTCGATCATGGAGAGCATCCTGCTCGACACGATGTTCGAACTGCCGAATCTCCGCGGCGTCGAGGAAGTGGTGATCAGCGCCGAAGTCGTGGACGGGAATGCAGAGCCGCTCTACGTGCACTCCAAGAAAAGCCAGCCGGAAGCCGGCTGATCAACTTTCCAAGTATTGGCTTCAAAAGCCCCGCAGGTCGCCTGCGGGGCTTTTTATCTTTCTGGTTTCCAATCAGACGTTAATGTCATCAATCCGTGCTAGTGTAGAGGAGTAACCGGCGGGGGCGCCGGAGCGGGGGGCGAGGGTATGAGATATCTGTTGCTGACGCTTTTTGCGTTTGTGTTCCTCACGGGATCACACGCTGTGGGCGAGGAGCCGCGGTATTCCGCGAACATGGTGTGGCTGCGGGATTCGCAGCCGGTGATGAAGTTCTTCATCGATTTCCTTGAACCGTTGGAGCGGGCGAATCTCGCCGCCACGAGATACCTGACCGGGGAATTGAACCGGGAGAATGCATTGTACGAGCTCGACCAGGCGCGCTCGGCCATGTCCATGATTTCGGACAATCTCGATTGGTCGATCGGAATGATGCAGCCGGCTCCGGAAGGTGGATCTGCAGCGACCCGTGCGCTCATTGCTCAGATGTCGGATCTGACACCGCGCCTGCATGATATCAATACATCTGTCGACCAGGCGATCTCCCTTCTCGAAACCTTCGTGAAAGAAGACAGCTATCGGGCCTACAAGGGCGGTGTGCAGCAGTCGGTTGCGTCGATCGATATGATAGGCCGCTTCGTTGATCCCTTCAGCGAAATAAACCGGTTGTCGATTGCCGACTGGGATGACCTGTCATTGAACATGGCCGCCGCGTCAAAGCTCGATGACATTCTTTCGTTCGAGATGATCGGTATCTTTTATGCGTCGGTGATCCTGTTTGATGAACCGCTACCAGAGCGTCGCATAAGTCAGTTCGTGGTGGATCTGGATCGGTACGGCGCAACCATCGACAAGCTTGAGAAATCATTGGTCCGTACGCGGCGCGAAGCCGCTGCGGATTCCTATGGTTCGAGTGAGTACTATCAGGATTCCCTGAAGAAAATCGAAGTCGGAATCGAAACGAAGCGAAAGCGCAAGACGGCATTCCACAAGCTCCTGGCGAGCCTTTCGACGCCTGCGCCGTCGCCGGACCTGATTGATGCCGCTTATTCGGAGTTGATGGAAACCTACGAAATCGAGCTCCCGCCTTACAAAAGGGCGTTTGCCAATGCCGAGCGGTTGAGTGAGAACAACAATCGTGTCGAACCGGCGGACGAGCAGACGGACGCAGGGGTGGACACCCCTCTGTAAACGGTATCGAAATTAGAAAAGGCCGGTATCCTGCGATACCGGCCTTCCGTCCCCCGTTGTCGGGTGCTGATCGTCTGGGTGATTAGTATTTGTAGTACATGTCGAACTCGACCGGGTGCGGATGGAGTTCGTATTTCATGTTCTCTTCCATCTTCAGGTCGATGTAGGCATCGATCTGGTCGTCGTCGAACACGCCGCCTTTCTTGAGGAAGCCGCGGTCTTCGTCGAGCGCCTTGAGGGCTTCACGCAGCGAGCCGCAGACCTGCGGGATTGCGGCGGCTTCGGCCGGCGGCAGGTCGTACAGGTCCTTGTCCATGGCGTCGCCCGGATGGATCTTGTTCTCGATGCCGTCGAGGCCAGCCATCAGCAGGGCAGCGAAGGCGAGGTAGGGGTTTGCCATCGGGTCCGGGAAGCGGGTTTCGATGCGCTTGGCTTTCGGGTTCGAGCCGAACGGGATCCGGATCGAAGCCGAACGGTTGCGCGACGAATAGGCCAGCATGACCGGTGCTTCGTAGCCCGGGACCAGACGCTTGTAGCTGTTGGTCGACGGGTTGGTGATGGCGTTGAGCGCGCGGGCGTGCTTGATGATGCCGCCGATATAGTAGAGGCAGGTCTCGGAGAGGTCTGCGTACTGATTACCTGCGAACAGCGGCTTGCCGCCTTTCCAGATCGACTGGTGCACGTGCATGCCCGAGCCGTTGTCCTTGTACATCGGCTTCGGCATGAAGGTCGCCGTCTTGCCGTAGGAAGCCGCAACGTTCTGGATCACGTACTTGTAGTACTGCATGCGGTCAGCCATGACCGTCAGCGTCGAGAACTTGAGGCCGAGTTCGTGCTGGGCCGGCGCCACTTCGTGGTGGTGCTTTTCCGGATCAAGGCCGATGTCGCCCATGATGGACAGCATTTCCGAACGCATGTCCTGTTCGGAGTCGATCGGCGGAACCGGGAAGTAGCCACCCTTCGGGCCCGGGCGGTGGCCCATGTTGCCCATCGGGTATTCCTTGCCGGTGTTGATCGGCAGCTCGGTGGAGTCGAAGGAGTATCCGGTATTGTGCGGCTCGACGCTCCAGCGGACATCATCGAACACGAAGAACTCAGCTTCCGGTCCGAAGAACACGGTGTCGCCGACGCCCGAGGCCTTCACATAGGCTTCGGCTTTCTTGGCCGTGGTGCGCGGGTCGCGGTTGTAGGCCTGGCCGGTGATCGGGTCCAGAACGTCGCAGAGGACGGCCAGCGTGGTCTGCTGGAAGAAGGGGTCGATCAGGGCGGAGGACAAGTCGGGCATGAGCAGCATGTCGGACTCGTTGATGGCTTTCCAGCCCGCAACGGACGAACCGTCGAACATCTGGCCGTCTTCAAAGAAGGACTGGTCGACCATGTTCTTGTGGAACGACACGTGCTGCATCTTGCCGCGCGGGTCGGTGAAGCGAAGGTCGACGTACTGGACGTCTTCGTCCTTCATGATCTTCATGAGATTTTCAGCCATTGGAAATGCCCTCCATCTGTATATTTGCTGAATCGTGTTGAATGGTGTGCCGGATTAAAGCGCGGAATCGCCCGTTTCGCCCGTACGAATCCGCACGGCATCGATAACATCGGAAACGAAGATCTTGCCATCGCCGATCTTGTCCGTGTGTGCGGCCTTTTTGATCGCGTCCACAGCTGCATCGACGGCGCTGTCGGCCAGGACGATCTCGATTTTCAGTTTCGGCAGGAAATCGACGACGTATTCGGCGCCGCGGTAGAGTTCGGTATGGCCCCGTTGACGGCCAAAGCCCTTGGCTTCGATGACGGTCATGCCCTGCAGCCCGATCTCCTGCAGTGCCTCTTTAACGTCGTCGAGTTTGAATGGCTTGATGATTGCCTCGATTTTTTTCATGGCCCGTGTTCTCCCAGCCGCTGAGTGTCTGTTGAAGACTCCGGTAGGCGGCTTCAGGGGCCTATGCGAGACATTCATGCGCGTGAAGGCGTGTCCAATGTAGGCGTGGTCGAAATTTGGACAGCGATGCCACTTATTTGGTCGGCGTTTTTGCGGGCCGATTTGCCAATTAGTGACACGTGTGTCATCTTTTGTCCGGATGGCAGCCGTGATAAGCACGCAGACCGCCCGGAACAGGTGAAGATCCAGCGAATCCCATGGCTAATGTCTATATTCATCCAGATCGCCCCGCGCCGCGCTTCCGGCCGTTCAAGGCATGGTCCCACATGCAGAAGCTGATTCAGAACAAGGAGGACACCGAACAGGTCTTCCACATCATCGAGGCGCTGAATGGCCGCGCGCAGGTTACCAACCTGGCGGACTTTGCCGGGAGCGAAGAGGGGAATCGCCTCCTGAAGCGCCGGGAATTCCTGCCGCCGCTTCTGGATGACCATTCCTGGATCCGCGATCTGCCCGAAGGCACTGTGGGCCGCGCCTATGTCGACTTCATGGAACGCGAGGGGCTCACGGCGCAAGGGCTTGTCGACGAGAGCGAAAAGATGCGCCTGCGCCGCGGCGATGTCGATTTCGACGATGACATCAAATGGTATGGCAACCGCCTGCGCGACACGCACGACCTGTTCCATGTCCTGACCGGCTATGGCCGCGACGCCCTTGGCGAAGCCTGCGTGCTGGGCTTTACGTACAGCCAGAACCCGGGCCGCGGTGTCATCTTCATCGCCTACATGGGCGCCCGCCAGCTGAACAAGCACCTGCCGAAGGACGCGCATGTCATGGACTGCCTCTGGGAAGCGAAGCGCAACGGCAAGGTCGCGTCCCGTATCATCCGCGAGGACATCGTCGCGCTGCTGCAAGAGCCGCTCGAGGACGCGCGCAAGCGGATGAACATCCAGAGGCCGGCCGCGTATCTCAATGCGCTGAAAGTCTGCGCCGAAGCGGGCATTGCCGCGAAAGACATCCAGCCGAGCGTGCCTGTGGCGCAAGACGAGCAGGTGGCCGCGTGATCTACCTGGTCCGGCATGGAGAGGCGGCTGCGAGCTGGGGAAATCACCCCGATCCGGGCCTGAGCGAACTGGGGCACAAGCAGGCCGAAGCGGCAGCTGTGTCGCTGCTGTCGCTGGGGGCGCGCAGCGCCGTCTGCAGCCCGATGCAGCGTTGCCGGGAAACGGCCGCCGCGTTCGAGCGGCTCGCGGATGTGAAGGCAGCGATCGAGCCGGTCGTCTCGGAGATCGAGACGCCGGACGGGATCGGGGACCGGGTCGCCTGGCTCCAGTCCTATATGGCCGGCACCTGGTCGGCAGAGGGTGCATCGCATGACGCCTGGCGCCGCAAGATCGCGGAGGCGCTCGCGCTGCTCCCGGACAATACGGCAGTGTTCTCCCACTTCGTGGCGATCAATGCGGTCGTCAGCCTGATCGACAATGACGACCGGACGACCGTGTTCCGGCCGGGCCATTGTTCGATCACACGCGTGGATTTCAGCGGCGCGGTGCCGCGCGTTGTCGAATACGGAAGCCAGGCTGCGACTCGCGTGCTATGAGCCCGCCATGGGCAGACCAATTCTTACACCGCAGGAAATGCAGGCGGCCGAACAGGCCGTTATCGCTAGTGGTATCGACAGTTTCACGCTGATGGAGCGGGCCGGCGATGCGGTCGCCGAGTTCGTTCACGCCAACTGGCCGGAAGGCAGTATCCAGGTCCTCTGTGGCCCCGGCGGCAATGGCGGCGACGGCTTCATTGCGGCGGCGAAACTCTCCAAACTCTGGCGGGACGTGAAGGTTTATTGCGCCGTTCCGGTCTCGGAATTGAAGGGCGATGCAGCCAAGGCCGCCCAGCACTGGACCGGGCCGGTAGGCACGCTGGAAGAGGCCCTTGAGGCGCCGCACGACCTTGTCCTCGACGCGCTTTATGGCGGTGGCCTGACGCGCCCGCTGGACGGGGTTGCGGCCCAGCTCGCCCACCGGGGCGGGCGGGTCATTTCGGTGGACGTTCCCTCGGGAATCTGCGGTCTTCGCGCGACGCCGCTCGGTCCCTGTTTCGTGGCTGAGGGCACGATCACTTTCGCGGCGCTCCGCCCGGCTCATGTCCTGCGGCCGGCATCGGCATTTTGCGGGAACGTGGTGGTCGCCGATATCGGCGTGCCGGTGCAGACCCGACTGATGGAGAACAGTCCGGCGCTCTGGCTTCACCTGATGCCGCAGCCGGGCATGGCGGATCACAAGCACCAGCGCGGGCACCTGAAAGTGCTGAGCGGCGGTATCTCGTCGACCGGTGCGGCGCGACTGGCGGTGCGGGCAGGGCTGCGCATCGGGTCGGGGCTTGCCACGCTGCTGAGCCCGCCCGCAGCCCTGGTGGTCAATGCGAGCCAACTGACCGCCGTGATGGTGGCGCCGGTCGAGAAGGCGGCCGATGTGGCCGATGCGGTGGCCACGGCGTCGGTCGTTATTGCCGGGCCTGGTGCAGGCATTACGCCGGCGACGCGGGCAAACGTCGAGGCGATCCTGAAAGGCCCGGGCCGGGCCGTGCTGGATGCTGACGCGCTGACCGTGTTCGAGGGCCAGGCGAAGGAACTGTTCCGGCGGCTGCGCCCGGGCGACCTGCTGACCCCCCACATAGGTGAATTCAGACGGATCTTCGGCGACCTGCTCGACACGGCGACCAATAAGATCGAGGCCGCGCGGCAGGCTGCGGCCCAGGCCGGCTGCATGGTCCTGCTGAAGGGGCCGGACACGGTGATCGCGGCGCCGGACGGAAGTGCTGTCGTCAATACGCATGCGACGCGCTGGCTCGCCACGGCGGGCTCGGGCGACGTGCTGGCAGGCTTTGCGGGTGGCTTGATGGCGCAAGGCGTGGACACGTTTGTGGCGGCGAGCATGGCTGCCTGGCTGCACGGCGAGGCCGGCCGGCGCATCGGGGCAGGGCTGATCTCGGAAGACCTGGAAAAGCAGATTCCGGATATCCTGAGCATGCTGCACGGCGAGCTCGGCTGATCCGCGGGCCTACCGGCGGGTTTGGGATAAAGTGGTGGATAACGGGCCCGAAAATGCCCGGAAAATTGCCCAGCCAGGGCCCGGATGGCGTGCCTTTTTGCCCGAACACAAGGGGGGATGCCCGGATACGACGCCCCAAAATGCGCCCGGCATGCCACACCCCGTTGTGTGCGTTCGCAGGCTCGCTTAAGTGTGCCCCCGGAACGCGGATGTGGCGGAATTGGTAGACGCACTGGATTTAGGTTCCAGCGCCGCAAGGCGTGGAGGTTCGAGTCCTCTCATCCGCACCATTCGACTGCGGTGGCGCTTCGCGTCAAAAATCGATCCAGTGGATCGATTTTAGCAGTCGGATGATTCGCCTGATGTTTCCCGCTCCACTTTGGTTCGCGATGAAGCAGGCTCAGGGCTGCTCATTTCCGGTGGCGCTTCGCGTCCGAGAGCAATCCGGTGGATCGATCTGAACGGCCGGATGCCTGAAGCGCCAAGCGAGAGCCAATCGCCCGCCAGACCCTGAAAAATCGCTAATTCGCCCCTGCAGAGAAACCCGCACAAGCCGCGTGGACAGGGCGTTTTCCGTGTGACATAAGCCGCCCCTTCAGACACAGATCAGCGGGCCGTCGGCAAGGGCATGGCCGGCCGTGATCGCCAGAACGGATGACTAAATCGATGGAAGTGACCCAGACGAAGGCAGAAGGTCTCAGCCGTACCTTCGCCGTGAAGGTATCTGCAAGCGAACTGCAGGCCAAACTCGACGCCCGTATCGAGGAAATCCGCCCCAACATGAACCTCAAGGGCTTCCGCCCCGGCAAGGTGCCTGCCGCCCACGTCCGCAAGATGTTCGGCCGCGACCTCATGGGCGAAATCATCGACAAGACGGTCAACGAAACCAACCAGAAAGCCATCGAAGACGCCGAGCTTCGCCCGGCCGGCACGCCGAACGTGCACCTGGAAGGCGACATCGAGCAGGTCGTGACCGGCAATGCCGACCTCGCCTACCACATGCATGTCGACGTGATGCCGGAATTCACCCCGGTTGACGTGAAGACGCTGAAAGTCACCCGCCCAGTCGCCGAAGTGGCCGACGAGCAGGTCGACGAGGCGCTCAGCAACCTCGCTGAACAGAACAAGCAGTACGAGCCGCGCGGCAAGACCGCCAAGGCGAAAGACGGCGACGTGGTCGTCGTCGACTTCGTCGGCAAGATCGACGGCGTAGCTTTTGACGGCGGCACGGCAGAGCAGCAGACCGTCCTGCTCGGCTCCGGCCGCTTCATCCCCGGTTTTGAGGAACAGATCGTCGGCGTGAAGACCGGCGAGGAGAAGAACCTCGAAGTCACCTTCCCGGAAGATTACCCGTCCAAGGACCTCGCCGGCAAAGCTGCCGTGTTCGAGACGAAAGTCCACGAAGTCCGTGCCCCGAAAGTGGCCGAGATCGACGACGAATTCGCCAAGGGCCTCGGCCTCGAGTCGCTCGAGCAGCTGAAAGGCCTCATCCGCGATCAGCTGTCCGGCGAACTCGCCCAGGCCTCGCGCAGCAAGGCGAAGCGCGACCTGCTCGACCGGCTCGACGAAGCCCACAGCTTCGAGCTGCCGCCGAACATGGTGGAAGCCGAGTTTGGCCAGATCTGGGACCAGCTGCAGCGTGAACTCGATGCCGGCCGCGTCACCGACGACGACAAGGACAAACCGGAAGAGGAACTCCGCAAGGAGTACCGCGAAATCGCTGAGCGCCGCGTGCGCCTCGGCCTCGTGCTGGCCGAAATCGGCCGTCTGTCCGACGTCCGCATCACGGAGCAGGAAGTCCAGCAGGCCCTGATCCGCGAAGCCCGCCAGTATCCGGGCCAGGAGCGCCAGGTGATCGAGTTCTTCCAGAAGAACCCGAACGCGATGGCCCAGCTGCGCGCCCCGATCTACGAAGACAAGGTCGTCGACTACATCCTCGGCGAAGCGGAAGTGACCGACAAACCGGTCAGCCGCGAGGAACTGTTCAAGGAAGACGACGAGTAAGGTCTTCCACGACTGCGAATGTGAAGACGCCGGGCCCATGGGTCCGGCGTTTTGCTGTTGGCAAGCTGTCAGGGGCAGGTGGGAGCCGGGTGGTAAACCGCCTATTAACCGTGCCGGGGCGAAGGTGCCTCGAATCGTTAATGAGGGGTTTCGGTTCCTATGAGTGTGCAAGCCATCCGGCCGCAGCTGACCGAGCAGGATATCCATCGCCTGATGAAGGGCGATACGCCCGAACAACGGGCCTCGGTGGCGCACCGCCTGTGCCGCCGCATCGCGCTGGACGTGCTGAGCGACAGCGAGCGGGCCTATGCCGAAGAGATCATGGCGATCCTCGCCGACGATGCGGCCGACCTCGTCCGCCGCACCCTGTCCGTAACCCTGCGCAACTCGCCGATCCTGCCGCGCGAAATCGCGCTGAAACTGGCGCGCGATATCGAAGCGGTGGCCATCCCGGTGCTCCAGGATTCGCCCGTTTTCACGGAAGAGGACCTGATTGAGCTGGTCCTGTCGGTAACAGCTGCGAAGCAGGCGGCGATTGCGGCGCGCGAGAGCGTGTCGGTCACGTTGACGGAAGTGATCGCGGAGCATGGTTCGGTCGAGGCCGCGCGTGCGCTTGCGGCGAACACCAATGCGGAATGGACCGACCGGGCCTATGACGACACGCTGCGCCGCCATGGCCGCGACGAGATCGTGCAGGCGGGCCTGATCCGCCGCGACTACATTCCGACCCATATCGCCGAGAAGATGGTGTCGCTGGTTTCCGGCCAGCTGTTCGACATGCTGGTGAACCGCCATGAGCTGCCGGCGCAGATGGCAATCGACCTTGCCGCAGGCGCGCGCGAGCGGGCGACGATCGATCTGGTGGAGCAGGCGGGACGCAGCCACGACCTGCCGCGCTTTGTGGCGCAGCTGAACCTCAACGGGCGGCTCAGCCATTCGCTGATCATGCGTGCGCTCTGCTGCGGCCAGATGCCGTTCGTCGAGCATGCACTGGCGGAGCTGTCAGGCGTGACGCACCAGCGCGTGTGGATCATGATCCATGATGCCGGTCCATTGGGCCTGCAGGCGGTGTTCGACCGCGCCGGCCTGCCGCGCAAGATGCTGCCGGCCTTCAAGGCCGCAGTGAACGTGTTCCACGAGACGACCTATGACGGCGGGCCGAACGACCGCGCACGCTTCCGGGCGCGCATGATCGAGCGCGTGCTGACGCAGTTCCAGGCCATTCCGAAGGAAGACCTCGAATACCTGCTCGAGAAGCTCGACTACTATTCCGAGATGGCGACGTCCGAGGAAACGGGCGAAGCGGCAGCGGACGACGACGCGGCTTGAGCCTTACGCGTCGGCGCGCAGACGCGTGCCGGCCGAGATGCCGAGACGGCCGAGTTCGTTCGCATCGCGCCAGCTGGCGTTTTCCGCGATCACGAGGATGCCGGCGGAGGCGGCGACCTCGCAGGTCTCCATCAGCAGGTCGTCATCGAGATGGCGGGCGTCCACGCGCAGCGTGTCAATGAGGAGTCGCATGCCTTCGGCAAGCGGGGTTTGCCAGGACTTGCGCATGTCGACCGAGACGCGGAAGCCGTGACGGCGGAGGTGCGCGACGCGGCTCGTGCAGTCAACGGCATCGCCGGCGAAGGCCGTATCGGTGAATTCGAGGCAGAATTCCTGCTGGCAGAAGGTCGTGCGGCGGACGCGGGCGTCGCAGGCAAGCGCGGTATCGGGATTGGCGAGCGCGGCGACCGGCGAGGGCACGATGATCGGGCGGTGATCGTGCCGGAACTCATGCGCAACGCTGGCGATCTCGCCGATCCGGTCGGCGACCCATTTTGCGGAACTGGTTTCCGGCTGGCGCGCGCGGGCCGGGCCGAAGGAAGGGCTGTCCTCGAAACAGTAGGGCAGTTCCGCCGCCATGCCGAGCGCATCGCCCGTCGCAAGGTCGAGGACCGGCTCGAACCGGACGACCGGAGCGGGAAGAGTATGGACGGAGGGGGCTGTCCAGGTCTGTTTCATGAGGAAATGTCTTCTGTCGTGTTGGTCTTGCCTTCCCTAAGGGCTCAGGCTGAAGATCACGCGTAAGAACAGAGGCACATTTCGTTGAAATTTGCCCGATAGGGGGAACCGTCATGGACAAGACACCAGCCGAACCAAGGCTTTCAGCAACAATCCTGATGCTCCGCGATGCAGCTTCCGGCCCGCCGGAAGTGCTGATGGTAAAGCGTCATTACGAGATCGACTTTGCGGCCGGAGCGCTGGTGTTTCCGGGCGGCAAGGCCAGCAAAGACGATTCCCGGCCGGAATGGGATGCCAATACGGATGGCGATTACGGCCCGGTGCAGCAGGATGCCCGGATCGCGGCCGTTCGCGAAGCTTATGAAGAAAGTGGGTTGCTGTTGGCCCGGCCTGCCTCGGCACGCGGCACGGGCGCGCCGCTTGTTGGTGCAGACGTGGCCGACAAGCTCGCGCCGTTCCGGCAGGCCGTGGACAAGGGCGAGATGAGCTTCCTGGACCTGGTGCGCGAGCACGATCTTGTGCTGGCGCTCGACAGCCTCGTGCACTTCGGTCACTGGATCACGCCGGTAATCATGCCGAAGCGGTTCGATACGCATTTCTATATCGCGCCGGCGCCGCCGCAGCAGATCGCGGCGCATGACGGGCGTGAGACCACGGATGCTGTCTGGTTGTCGGCGGAAGAGGCGCTGGCACAGGAAGCGGACGGACGCGCGACAATTATCTTCCCGACACGGATGAACCTGAAGCGCCTGACGCTGGCGTCTTCGACTGCCGATGCACTGGAACGGTTCGGCCGTGAACCGGTGACGACCGTCCTGCCGCGGCCCGGCAAGGACGAGGCGGGCCAGCCCTGCCTGTTCATCCCGGAAGTCGAAGGCTATGGCCAGACGGTGGAACTGCTGTCCAACGTGAAGGTCTGACAGTCCTCCGTCAGAGGATGAACTTGGACAGGTCCGCGTTCCGGGCGAGCGCACCGACATGCTGGTCGACATAATCGGCCGTTATCGTGATCGTCTGGCCTTTCAGGTCAGGTGCATTGAAGCTGACCTCGTCAAGCAGGCGTTCGAGGACAGTCTGCAGGCGCCGGGCGCCGATATTCTCGACGCTGTTGTTCACGGCCTCGGCGAGGTCGGCCAGCCGGTCGATCGCCGCGTCCTCGAAGACGAGTTTCACGCCTTCGGCTTCCATCAGCGCTTCGTACTGGCGGATGAGGCTTGCTTCCGGTTCCACGAGGATGCGGCGCAGGTCGTTGCGGGTCAGGGCTTCCAGTTCGACGCGGATGGGCAGGCGGCCCTGAAGTTCGGGCAGGAGGTCTGATGGCTTGGAGACGTGGAACGCGCCGGAAGCGATGAAGAGGATGTGATCGGTCTTCACGGCGCCGCGCTTGGTGGACACGGTCGTGCCCTCGATCAGGGGCAGGAGGTCGCGCTGTACGCCTTCGCGGCTGACATCGGCGCCGCCTCGTTCGGCCCGGGCAGCGATCTTGTCGATCTCGTCGAGAAAGACGATACCATCCTGCTCGACGGCATTCACCGCCTCGCGCGTGATGGCTTCCTCGTCGATCATCTTGTCGGCTTCTTCATCGAGCAGCGGCTTGTAAGCGTCCTTCACCGTGGTCCGGACGCGCTTCGTACGTCCGCCCATCGCTTTGCCCAGCATGTCCGACAGGTTGATCATGCTCATCGAGCCGCCCTGGCCCGGAAGGTCGAACATCTGCATCGGGCCGCCGGTTTCGGGCATGTCGATGTCGACTTCCTTGTCGTCGAGTTCACCCGCGCGGAGCTTGCGGCGGAAGACTTCGCGGGTGGAGGACTGGGCCTCGGCGCCGACGAGGGCATCGAGCAGGCGCTCCTCGGCTGCGTCCTGCGCCTTCTGCTGGACGCCGGCACGCTTCTGTTCGCGGATCATCGAGATGGCGGCCTCGACAAGGTCGCGGACGATCTGTTCCACGTCACGGCCGACATAGCCGACCTCGGTGAACTTGGTGGCCTCGACCTTCAGGAAGGGGGCGTTGGCGAGCCGGGCGAGACGGCGGGAGACCTCGGTCTTGCCGACGCCGGTCGGCCCGATCATCAGGATGTTCTTGGGCGTGATCTCGCCCTGCAGGTGTTCGGGAGCCTGCTTACGGCGCCAGCGGTTGCGCAGGGCGATGGCCACGGCACGCTTGGCGCCGGACTGTCCGACGATGTGGCGGTCGAGTTCTGCGACGATTTCGCGGGGAGTAAGTTCGGTCATGGGAATGTGCGGCGCGATCAGACGTCGAGGGTTTCGACGGTGAAGTGGGAATTGGTGTAGACGCAGATGTCGGCGGCGATCTGCATGGCCTTGCGGCCGATCTGCTCGGCGTCGTCCTCGTATTCATAGAGGGCGCGGGCTGCAGAGAGGGCGTAGTTGCCGCCCGAGCCGACCGCGACGACCGGGTATTCAGGTTCCAGCACATCGCCGGCGCCGGTAAGGACGAGGGTGACTTCCTTGTCGGCCACGATCAGCAGGGCTTCGAGCTTTTGCAGGTATTTCTCGGTTCGCCAGTCCTTGGCGAGTTCGACGGCCGCGCGGGAGAGCTGGCCGGCATGGCGTTCCAGCTTGGTCTCCAGCCGTTCGAACAGGGTGAAGGCGTCGGCTGTGGCCCCGGCGAAACCGGCCAGGATCTTACCGTCCGCGAGGCGCCGGACCTTGCGGGCATTGCCCTTCATGATGGTCTGGCCCATCGAGACCTGGCCATCGGACAGCATGACGAGTTTGTGGTTCTTGCGGACGGCGAGGATGGTCGTGCCATGCCAGCCGGGCGATGAGGGGTCGGGTGCGCCAGTCATGCACGTGATGTGGACGATCCGGTGGCCGGGTGCAAGGATCCGGCTGGCCTGTCTTGTCGGCACGAATTGTCACATAAGTGTCGCGGCGCTCCAGTATGGGGAGCGCAGCGTACGGTTGGACGGAGACTAATGCTCTCGGAACTAGGCCACCTGCCGATGGATTTCCTGCTTCTGGCGGCAGCCGTGACGCTTGCATCCGTAGGATTCATTGCAGGACGCCTGAGGGCGGAGCAGTTTTCCTTCAGTGGCGACGAACACCCGAACTCCCGCCCGAACGCGCATGCCTATTTCGTGCTGATGTGGACGCTGGTGCCGGTTTTGCTGGTCGGGCTGGCCTATACGTTTTTCGGTGACAGTGCGTCGCGGGCGATCCTGCGCAGCGAGCTGCCGGCAGGCTTCTCGATTCTCTCAAAGGGCGAATTGACTACGTATATCGACACGGTGGCCCGGGCGGCACAGATGCCTGGCTTCCTCACCGGTGAGCGGGTCTTCGACACGGTCACGGACCGGTATGGCGAGATCCGCGGTACGATGAACCTCGCCACGCTGAGCCTCGCTTTCGCACTGGCCATGCTGGGGCTGCATTTCTCGCGGAAAGCACTGTCGCCGGCCTTCCGGGCGCGCCAGCATGTCGAGAGCGGGATCGAGTGGTTCCTGTTCCTGTGCGCGGCGCTGGCCATTGCCACTACGGTCGGCATCGTCGCCTCGCTCGTGTTCGAGAGCCTGCGCTTCTTCGCGGCAGTTCCGGCCTGGGACTTCCTGCTGGGCACACGGTGGAATGCGCAGACCAATGCGGAATTCGGTGCGCTACCGTTGTTTTTCGGCACGTTCATGATCTCGTTTTTTGCGATGATCGTCGCCGCGCCGATCGGACTCTTCGCGGCGATCTACCTGTCCGAATATGCGAGCCGGCAGGTACGTTCGATCATCAAGCCGGTCCTCGAAGTGCTCGCAGGCATTCCGACGGTCGTCTACGGGTTCTTCGCGCTGCTGGTCATCGCCCCGGCGGTGCGGTTCGTGGCGCTTTGGATCAATGCCCTGCTGATCGCATGGGGGTGGGCGGATGGCCCGTTTCTGGCGGCGCAGCCGACAAGTGCGCTCGCGGCAGGGATCGTCATGGGGATCATGGTGATCCCGTTCGTGTCCTCATTGTCGGACGACGTGATCCGTGCGGTGCCGCAGTCCCTGAGGGATGGGGCATACGCGATGGGGGCAACCAAGTCGGAGGCGGTGCGCCAGGTCGTGGTGCCAGCAGCCCTTCCGGGCATCATCGCGGCGTTGCTGCTCGCCGTTTCGCGGGCCATCGGCGAGACCATGATCGTGGTCATGGCGGCCGGACAGCGGGCGCGGATTTCGCCCGATCCGACGTCAGACCTGACGACGATCACTGTCCAGATCGTGTCGTTGCTAACGGGCGAGTCCGAATTCGACAGCCCGAAGACCCTGTCTGCCTTCGCGCTCGGCCTTGTCCTGTTCCTTGTGACCCTCGTGTTCAACCTCGTCGCCATCAATGTCGTGAAACGGTTCCGCGAAAAATATGAGTGACGCCGACACCAATGCTTTCGCCACCGAAAAGGCGCTGAAGCGGCTGCGGCGACGCCGGGCCGCGGACGCGCGCTTCAAATGGTATGGTCGCTTTGCCATCGGCTTCGCACTGGCGGCGCTGGCTCTATTGTTGGCTTCGGTTGCGACGCAGGCTGTCTCGGCGGCGACCTATCATGTCGTGTCCTTCGATCTCGACCTGGATACCAGCCGGTTCGGCAGGGTGAAAGCCGGAACGCCGCCGCCTGTGGACGAGGTCTACGGACTGGTCCGTGGGGACCTGCTGGCGCGGTTCCCGGAGGCGCAACAGGACCTGACCGTCCGCCGCGAACTCACATCGCTTGTCACCCGCCTCGCGGTGCTGCCGACGGCGCGGGAGCTTGTGCGCAAGCCGCGCGATATCGGCACGGTGCATCCTGTGACGCTGCCCCTGTCGGATGACCTCGACCTCTACCTCAAAGGCGTCATCGCAAGACACCTGACCGTGCCGGTCGGGCGTGTCGAGGCCGCACAGGACGCGGTAGGCGGCCTGGTCCGGCTGACGGGAGAGGGCCAGTTCGAGCGCCTCGTTGCTGCCTCCGATCTGGAAGGCATGTCCGCGCTCGGTTCTTCTGAAGCGGGCTCGATCCTGATGACGGCCGGGGGCTCGACGATCCGGCTCGACATGCTGGGACCGTCTGAAGCGACGGGGATGCTGCTGACGGGTGGGGTACAGGATTTCCGCACGCATCCGGTGCGTGCCCAGCTTATTCCGGCGCCGGAATCCGTGCGCACGGTCAGCGACCGCCAGATTGCCTGGGTGCTTGCGCTGAAGGCCGATGGACGGATCGCGCGCGTGCCGCACTGGAGCCTGCTGACCCATACCGACAGTACGCAGCCGGAACTGGCCGGTGCGTTGGCCGCCATTGTCGGTTCGCTGCTTACGCTGCTGGTAACTGCGTCGCTGGCGATTCCGGTGGGCATACTCGCTTCCGTTTATCTGGAAGAATTCGCCCCGAGGAACCGGCTGACCGGCCTGATCGAGGTGAACATCAACAATCTTGCGGCCGTGCCGTCCATCGTGTTCGGCCTGCTCGGGGCGGCCGTATTTCTCGGTACGTTCGGGTTGCCGCGGTCGGCGCCGGTGGTGGGCGGGCTCGTGCTGGCGCTGCTGATCCTGCCGGTGGTGATCATCGCCTCGCGGGCGGCGCTCAAGGCTGTGCCGCAATCCATCCGGGATGCCGCGCTCGCCATTGGTGCCTCGCGCATGCAGACCGTGTTTCACCACGTCGTGCCGCTGGCAGCGCCCGGCATGCTGACGGGAGCAATCCTCGGCATGGCGCGGGCGCTGGGCGAGACGGCGCCGCTCCTCCTGATCGGCATGGTGGCCTTCGTCGCCGAAGTGCCGCGCAGCCCCACAGATGAGGCGACGGCGCTGCCGGTGCTGATATACTCCTGGGCGACACAGGCGGAACGGGCCTGGGAGCCCATGACGGGCGCGGTCATTTTGATCCTGCTGGCGTTCCTGATAGCGATGAACGGCGTGGTTGTGTTCCTGCGCCGGAAGTTCGAGCGGAGATGGTGATGGACGGTTCAATGACGGAAGGCCCGGTGCTTGAGCCCGGCGTCCTGCCGGACGCTGCGACCCGCATGTCGTGCCGGAATATCAATGTCTTCTATTCCGGCAAACAGGCCATCTATGACGTGTCGCTGAAGATCGCCGACCGTTCGGTGACGGCGCTGATCGGGCCGTCAGGTTGCGGCAAGTCCACCTTCCTGCGTTGCCTGAACCGGATGAACGACACAATCGAAGGCTGCCGCGTGGACGGCGAGATCATCATGGACGGGAAGGACATCAACTCTCCCGCCATCGACCCCGTTCTCCTGCGCTCGCGCGTCGGTATGGTATTCCAGAAGCCGAACCCGTTCCCGAAATCTATCTACGAGAACATCGCCTACGGACCGCGCATCCATGGCCTGGCGCAGAGCCGGGAAGACATGGACGAGATCGTCGAGAAAAGCCTGAAGCGCGCCGGCCTGTGGGAAGAAGTGAAGGACCGGTTGCACGCGGCGGGCACGAGCCTTTCCGGGGGGCAGCAGCAGCGTCTCTGTATTGCTCGCGCCATCGCAGTACGCCCAGAAGTGATCCTGATGGACGAGCCATGTTCCGCGCTTGATCCGATTGCAACGGCCCGGATCGAGGAACTGATCGATGACCTGCGCAAGCGCTATTGCATCATCATCGTGACACACTCGATGCAGCAGGCGGCCCGCGTGTCGCAGCGAACGGCATTCTTCCATCTCGGCGCGCTTGTTGAAGTGGGCGATACCGACCAGATTTTCACCAGTCCCCGCGACCGCCGGACAGAAGACTATATCACAGGACGTTTCGGATAAGAGGCCATGTCAGACCATATTGTGTCCGCTTTCACCGAGGAACTGGATCGTCTGTCAG
The DNA here is from genome assembly GCA_041398365.1 of Hyphomonas sp. Lineage (GTDB taxonomy): Bacteria > Pseudomonadota > Alphaproteobacteria > Caulobacterales > Hyphomonadaceae > Hyphomonas. Next base: position 155,340 of record JAWKUV010000002.1, read on the forward strand.
CGGACATCCTGCGCATGGGCGGGATCGTCGAGCAGATGATCACGGATTCCTGCAACGCCGTTCTGCGCAACGATCTTGAGCTTGCCGCCGAAGTGATCGACCGCGATCCGCAGGTCGACCGAATCGAGGCGGAGGTGGAACGTCAGATCGTCAGCCTGATCGCGCGTCGCCAGCCCATGGCGCACGACCTTCGTTCAGTCTTCGCCGCCCTGAAAGTGGTGGGCGAGCTGGAGCGGATCGGCGACCTGTCCAAGAACGTCAGCAAACGGGCGCTCAATCTCGATGCTGCCGTTTTCCCGGCGATGCGCAGCGGTGTCGCGCGGATGGCGCTGCCGGTGTCGCACCAGTTGCACCAGGTGCTCAACGCCTATGCCTCCGGCAATGCCGCGGAGGCGAAGGCGGTCTGGGAAAGCGACGACGAGATCGACCAGCATTACAACGCGCTGTTCCGCGAAATGCTGACCTACATGATCGAAGACCCGCGCTCGATCAGCGACGGAGCGCACATGCTGTTCATGGCCAAGAACCTCGAGCGGATCGGCGATCACTGCACGAACATTGCCGAGTTCGTATATTTCCAGATCACGGGCGAGCACCTGATGCAGCAAGAGCGCCCCAAACTTTAAGTGCCCGCCGGGTACGACCAGGAGTATGAAATGAAACCTTACGTGCTGATCGCAGAAGACGAGAGTGCTGTCTCCGAACTGCTCCAATACAACCTCAAGCGCGAAGACTACGATGTTGCGATTGCCGGTGACGGCGAGGAAGCGTTGCTGATGATTGAGGAGCGCGCGCCGGACCTGCTGCTGCTGGACTGGATGCTGCCGAAGGTCAGCGGGATCGAGGTCTGCCGCCGCGTTCGCAGCGGCGGGACGAACCCGAACCTCCCGATCATTATGCTGACGGCGCGTGGCGAGGAAAGCGACCGGATCCGCGGACTCGATACGGGTGCGGACGATTACGTCACCAAGCCTTTCTCGACGACAGAGCTGATGGCGCGGGTGAGAGCGGTGCTTCGGCGCATCCGTCCGGGCCTGCGCGATGACAAGGTCGTGGTCGGCGATATCGAGATCGACCGGGTCGAGCATCGCGTGACGCGGAATGGCGGGGATATTCATCTCGGCCCGACAGAGTTCCGCCTGCTCGACTATTTCATGCAGCATCCGGGCCGTGTGTTCTCACGCGAACAGCTGCTGGATACGGTCTGGGGTTCTGATGTCTATGTCGAACTGCGCACGGTGGATGTGCATGTCGGGCGCCTGCGCAAGGCGCTCCGGCAGGGCGGTGGGGATGATCCCATCCGCACGGTCCGCTCTGCCGGTTATGCGCTGCGCGGCGACTAGAAGAGTTCTTCCAGGAACAGCTTGAGGCTGGCGAAGCTGCGCCGGTCGGCATCGGCATTGTAGACCGTGCCCATGTTCTTGTCGTTTGCGGCGAGGGTGGTGAATGCATGCACGGACTGTCCGTGCGCGTGCATCTGCCAGTCGGCGCCAGCATCGCCCATTTCCTTTGCGATGGCGAGGACATCGGCCGGCGGGGCCATGGGGTCGAGCCAGCCGTGCTCGATCAGGACCTTCGCCTTGATCTTCGGGTGCGGGATGTTCTCGGCCGGACGGAAAAGTCCGTGGAAGGCGCAGACGCCCAGCACGTCCATGCCGGCACGCGCCATATCAAGCACGCTGAGGCCGCCGAAGCAGAAGCCGATGGCGGCAGCTTTGGAGGCATCGACACCGGCCTGGGCCTTCGCTGCGGCGAGACCCCCGGCGAGGCGCTTCTGAAGTTCGGCACGGTCGCCGACCAGCGGGTTCATTAGCGCCTGGCATTCTTCCACGCTGGCGCCGCGTTTGCCCTTGCCATAGACGTCCATGGCGAAGGCGGCGTAGCCGAGTTCGTTGGCCACCCGAGCCGCCTTCTGCTTTTCGTTGTCGCCGAGGCCGCCCCAGGCATGGGCGATCGCCACGACCGGCACATTGGTCTTGCCGGCGGGCATGAGGAAGTAGCCCTCATAGGTCTTGCCATCCACGGTATATTCGACTGCGCTCATGATCGGGTCCTCTCCTGGCTATTGGCAGCCTTCATAGAGAGCCAGCGTCCCGCCAATCAAGGCTTTTGGCGATTAGTATGCGGATTCTAGACTTTTTCCTTATCTCTGGCGCCATGGACAAACCCGTGAAGGAGTAAATCCCATGGCAAAAGCAAAAGAAAAGACTGCCGCCCGGGCCAAGGCCGAGAAAGTCGGCAAGGCAATCGAGGCGCAATCGGCCGAAATGGCCCACAAGATCTGGCTCGCCGGCGTTGGCGCCTATGGCAAGGCCTACGATACGGCCCTCGCCAACGCAGCGACCTTCAACAAGCAATCGACCGAGCTGTTCGACGAACTCGTCAAGCGCGGCGAGGAAATCGAATCCGACGTGAAAGCCCGCTTTGCGGCGGACGAGCGCGTGACCAAGGCGGCTGGCGCCGTGGCGAAAGCCAATGCCGCTGCCCGTGAATTCCAGGCCGAAGCCATCGACCGCTTCGACGCCCGCATGGAGCGTATGCGCGACCTGCTCGGCGTGAAACATTTCAGCGTGCCGGGCGCCAAGCTTGCTGCGAAGCTCGATAAGCTGGAAGACGAAGTCGCTGAAACCGTCGCCAAGGCGAAGGATCGCGTGAGCAAGGTGGACCTCAAGGCCCGCATCGCACGCCTGACTGCCGAGATCGAAGCCGTTGCCGGTGAAACCGGGGCCGAGATCGCCAAGACGGCCAAGAAAGCTGCCGGCAAGACGACGAAAGCCGTGAAGGCTGCTGTCGCCGCACCGGAAACGGCTGACGACCTGTCGAAAATCACGGGCGTCGGCCCGGCCATGGTGAAGAAACTGAATGCCGCCGGCATCACGTCGTTCGCCCAGGTCGCCGCCCTCAAGAAAGCCGAGGCGGAAGCCCTCGACGCGAAGATCGGCGCACGTGGCCGCGTGCTCCGTGATGGCTGGGTGAAGCAAGCCAAGGCCCTGATGAAGTAAGGGCCAGCGGGACAGGCGGGTGGTCCGGCAGGGCCGCCCGCTGCTACCGCTGCGTTTTCTCGTAGTGCTCGATCATCCGGGAGAGCGCCTCGAACCCCGTCTCGCCCATATAGGGCACGATGAGGCACATGACCTGGAATACGGTCCGGTGGATCAGGGCGGCGCCGTCATGTTCCTTCCGGTTCAGGGCGTCCGCCTCCAGCCAGAAGGTCAGTGTCATCATGATCTGGTCGGTCAACGCTTCTTTCAGGCGCGGGTCAATGGTCAGGACTTCGGCTTTCGCGAGCCCGTTCAGGACATCGAGAATGGTCATCCGCTGCTCGGCCACCAGAGACCGGAAGCGGACAGCCAGGTCCGGATACCGGTCCAGAAGGACGCCGAGGTTGCGGTAGAAGAAGCGGAAATCGTAAATTTCCTCGAGGATGATATAAATATAGACCCAGTTGTCCTCGATGGAGGTGACCCGGCCGCGGGAGCCCCTGAGGATCACCCGCATCTCTTCCTCGAACGCCTCGAACAGGGCCCGGATAATCGCGTCCTTGCCCTTGAAATGGTAGTAAAGGTTGCCCGGACTGATGCCCAGCGCGTTCGAAATATCGACAGCCGTCTGCTGGGCTTCCCCCTCGACGTTGAAGAGAAGCAGGCTGGTGTGAAGGATGCGATCGCGGGTCTTCATCTCTTTGAAGAGGCAGTTTGACACGCAATTCTGACTATGAAACGAATTTTGTTTCAAAGTTTACAAGTAACTCTTTCCTCGAATGAAAGAGAAAAAAGATAAACGAGCCGGCGGGTCCTTGTTTCCAAGTCTCCGGCAAACAAAGGGAGGGATAAATGGCGACACCGAAGGATGAAATAGCCCGGAATGCTGCCGAGACGACGCTGGCGCTGAATCCGCTGATGGGCGGGATCAACCGGCAGGAACTGCTGGGCGCCGTGGCCATGATGCTGCGCTCGACGATGACCAATCCTCTGACCACGGCCAAGGCCGCTGGCCGGATCACCAAGGAAAATGCCGACATCCTGCTCGGCAAGTCCGAGCGCAAGGCGGATCCGAAGGATCGCCGGTTCAAGGATCCGGCCTGGGAGCACAACCCGTTCTACCGGCGCGGCATGCAGGCCTATCTGGCGACGCAGGAACACCTCAACGAATGGGTGGCCGACCTCAAGATGACCGAACTGGAGCACGCGCGTGCGAAGTTCGTGATGGGCATGATCACCGATGCGCTCGCCCCGACCAACTCCTTAATCGGTAATCCGGCCGCCACCAAGCGCGTGGTCGATTCGGGCGGCCTGTCGCTGCTCAAGGGCCTGAAGAACGCCTATACGGATATGACCAAGAATGGCGGCCTGCCGAGCCAGGTGGACAAGCGTCCGTTCACGGTCGGCAAGAATCTCGCGATCTCCGAGGGGCAGGTGATCTGGAAGAACGAGATGTTGGAGCTGATCCAGTACGCGCCGAAGACGGACAAGGTGCACCGTACGCCGATCCTGATCATCCCGCCACAGATCAACAAATATTATGCGATGGACCTGTCGCCGATGACGTCGATGGTCCAGTTCCTTCTTGCCATGGAGTTGCAGCCCTTCGTCGTGTCGTGGCGTAATCCGACTAAGGAGCATCGCGACTGGGGCCTGGCGGACTATATCGACAGCCTCATCCAGGCGAGCGAAGTGATCCGCAAGGTAACGAAGTCGAAGAAGATCAACGTGTCGGGTGCCTGCTCGGGCGGTATCACCACGGCCTCGCTGGCGAGCCTGTTTGCAGCCGCCGGCGACGACCGGATCAATGCGATCACCTTCATGGTCTGCGTGCTGAACCCGCAGAAGGATGACAGCGAACTCGGCCAGATGGTGTCCGACGGCAGCCTTGAGATCGCGCGGGCCTATTCGAAGCGGAAAGGCATCCTGAAGGGCGACGATCTTGCCCGCATGTTTGCCTGGATGCGGCCGAACGACCTGATCTGGAACTACGTGGTCAACAATTACCTGATGGGCGAAGACCCGGCGCCGTTCGACGTGCTCTACTGGAACAATGACACGACGAACCTGCCGGCCCAGCTGCACTCGGACTATCTCGATCTCGGCATGAACCAGCCGTTCGACCATCCAGGCGAGTTCGAAGTGGCCGGCCATCTGCTGGACATGTCGAAGGTGACGGCCGACGCGTTCGTGGTGGCGGGCCTGACCGATCACATCACGCCATGGAAGGCGTGCTATCGTACGACCGGTCTGCTCGGATCCAAGAATATCGAGTTCATTCTCTCGTCGAGCGGACATATCCAGTCGCTGCTGAACCCGCCCGGCAATCCGAAGGCGAAAATGTTCCGCAATCCGAATATTGCGCCGACGGCCGACGAATGGGCCGCTGGTGCGGTTGAGGAAGCGGGCAGCTGGTGGCCGGTCTGGGGCGCCTGGCTGAAGGAACGGTCAGGTACACTGAAAGCTGCACCAAAGACTTGCGGAAGCGAAGCTTTCCCGCCTCTCTATCCGGCGCCCGGCCGGTACGTGTTCGACGAATAGGCCCGGACGGTCGAAGGCAACGGAAAGGAACTCCCGCATGCCGAAACAGGAACAGCGCCCGCAGATCACGATGCAGGATGTCGATGGCGTCGTGCTGCGCACGGCGTTCTGGCCGGCAAAGGAAGAAAGCGGCAACCTGCCGCTCCTGTTCTTCAACGGCATCGGGGCGAACCTCGAGCTCACACAGGGCCTCGGCGACATGTTCCCGGATCGCGACATCATCACGTTCGACGTGCCCGGTGTCGGCAAGAGCCCGGTGACGCAGTGGCCTTACCGGCCCTGGATGCTGGCCCGCTGGGCCAGGAAGCTCCTCGATCAGTTCCATATCGACTCGGTCGATGTGATGGGCGTGTCGTGGGGCGGGGCGCTGGCGCAGCAATATGCCTTCCAGTATCGCAATCGCGTCGGCAAGCTGATCCTGTGCGCGACAACCGCCGGCATGACGATGATTCCCGGACGTCCGAAATCGCTGTCGAAAATGGTCGACGCGCGCCGGTATACCGATCCGGATTTCATGCGTGAGAGTTTTACCACGCTCTACGGCGATGCCGTCGATGGGGAAGTAGGCCGCCATATCGACAACCTCCTGCCACCGGACCCGCGGGGCTATGTCTATCAGCTGCTGGCCTTCATCGGCTGGTCGAGCCTTCCATTCATCCGTTTCCTGAAGATGCCGTCACTGGTCATCATGGGCGACGAGGACACGATCGTGCCGCTGGCGAACGGGCATATCCTGCGGTTGGGCCTGCCGAATGCGCGCCTGCACGTTGTGGAGGGCGGCGGTCACCTGTTCCTGGTGACGCGGGCCGCCGAGACGGCCGACGTGATCCGGGAGTTCCTGGACGAGGCTGAGGTGGCGGCGGCTGCTGCTGCCTGAACCGTCAGGCGTGGGCGAGTTTATTCGCCACGCGTTCTTCAAGCGCTTCGCACACCGCGTCGGCGATGGTCTGTCCGTCGCTGCCCTGACCGATTGAGGTGAAGGCGGCGCGGCAGGCTTCGACATGAAGATTGATGAGAGCCGAATTCTCACCCGGGCGCGTTTCGGTAAGGAGGCGGCTCAGCGACCCGCAGAGGCGCGCGACGGCTGGATAGCCGTAGGAGTTCGCGGCACCCTTAATATTGTGCGCGGCCGTGAAAACGGCGCGGTAATTCTCGGCAGTTGCGCCAGGCTTCTGGGCCACCTGCCAGGCACTGACCAGCTGCTCGAGGTCTGTGCGCATCCAGGTTTCAAACTGGCCGGAGAGCGAATCGACGGCCTCCTCGGCGAGGTTCGCGAGGTCTTCGGAAGGAGGAGCCATGACGGCTTCTGGCCGCGGCTGAGGCATGGCCTGTTTGATCACGCGGCTGATGTCGACCGTGGTCACCGTGGTCTCGGGTTTTGCGGATTTCCGGAGTGGCGGCAGCGTGGACAGCAGGTTCTTGAACATGGGTACCTCTTGGTGCCCAATGAACCGCTCAATCCTTAAAATTTGCCTATGGAGGTTTCAGAAGCCGAACTGTTCCCGCAGGATGCGTTCGTCGAGCGCGTGCCCCGGATCGAACAACATGGTCAGGCGCTGCTTGCGGTCGGCCTCGACACGGACAGTGGCGATGTCCCGCACTTCCTGGTTGTCGGCGGCGGCTGCGACCGGGCGGCGGTCGGGCGCGATGACTTCCACAACGACCTTGGCATCGTGACGCAGCAGCGCCCCGCGCCAGCGGCGGGGACGGAAGGCGCTGACCGGAGTCAGGGCCAGCAGATTCGCGCCGATCGGCAGGATCGGGCCGTGGGCCGACAGGTTGTAGGCCGTCGAACCGGGAGGTGTGGCCACCATGACCCCGTCGCAGGACAGCTCCTCGAGACGGACCTTGCCGTCCACCGTGATGCGCAGGCGGGCCGTCTGAGCGGTCTGGCGGAACAGTGAGACCTCATTGATGGCGAGGGCGCGGTGCTCGTTGCCGTGAATGTCGGTGGCCACCATGCTGAGCGGGGTGATCGTTGCGCGCTCGGCGGCGTTGACCCGCTCGACGAGGTCGTCCTCGTTGTACTCATTCATCAGGAAACCGACTGTGCCCCGGTTCATGCCATAGACGGGTTTGGAATCCTCAAATCGCCTGCGAAGCGAATCCAGCATGGCGCCGTCGCCGCCTAGGGCCACAATAACGTCGGCCTCCTCCTCGCTATGCTGCCCATATCGCTGTTCAAGCGCGGGCAGGGCGGCCTGTGCTTCAGGACGTTTCGAGGCGAAAAAGGCAAAACGGAGCTTATTCATCGGCCCCATGTGGTTGAGGTTACGCTGCGGCGTCAAGGCGTGGCAGTGGCGCGGCCCGGCAGGGGCCATGTCAACCGTGACGGGCGCGTCAGCTTTGCAGTGGCGGAACGCCCACATTTCGGATAGGGTGGCCCGGAAAAATCAGGGAGAAACAACATGGCCGACGGAAATCAGAAGGTAGACATCCGCAACTCCGTGAGCGCGGAAGAGTGGCAGGCGCGCGTGGATCTGGCAGCGCTGTACCGCCTGACAGCCATGTATGGCTGGGACGATATGATCTTCACCCACATCTCCCACCGGGTGCCGGGCCCCGAGCACCACTTCTTGATCAACCCCTATGGCTATTTCTTCGAAGAGATCACCGCCTCCTCGCTGGTGAAGGTCGATCTGGACGGAAACATCGTCCAGGAGACGGATTCGATGATCAATCCGGCCGGCTTCACCATTCACTCGGCCATCCATGCCGCCCGTGAGGACGCAATGGTCGTCATGCACGTCCATACCGATCAGGGCGTTGCCGTGTCGGCCCAGAAGGAAGGTCTCCTGCCGATCAGCCAGACCGCCATGGCGATCCGCGAGGACATTGCCTATCACGATTATGAGGGGATCGCCCTGGATCTCGACGAGCGCGAGCGCCTCGTGGCCGACCTCGGCCCCAAGAAACACTCTATGCTGCTGCGTAATCACGGCACGCTGACCTGCGGCGAAACGGCTGCCATGACCTTCACGCGCATGTTCTTCCTGGAGCGCGCCTGCAAGATGCAGATCATGGCGCTCACGGCTGGCCGCGACGGCGTTCTGGAGTGCGACGAGCCGCTTCAGGACAAGGTGGCGGGGCAGGGCGGCATGACCGAGCACAGCTCCGGCATGTCCATGCTGACGCAGAAACTGGTCTGGCCCGCGCTGCTGCGGAAGCTGGATCGTGAATATCCGGGGTACGACTCCTAGGTATTGTCCCGGATGCGACAAAATCAGCGCTGAGGCTATCAGGCCATTATATGTCGTGTCCGATAGGGCTAAATAATCTTACGCAAAGCGTACGAGGGATGAACAGATGAAACACCTGAAGGCCTTTGAAGACGCCCTCGGCGCCATTCACTCCGAGGGACGTTATCGGGTCTTTATCGACCTTCACCGCCACAAGGGCCGCTTCCCGAAGGCCACCGCGCGCTTCGAGGATGGTGAACGTGAAGTGACGATCTGGTGTTCCAACGACTATCTCGGCATGGGCCAGGATGACGATGTCATCAATTCCATGCATGAGGCGATCGACAGCTTCGGCGCCGGTTCGGGTGGCACGCGCAACATTTCCGGCACGACGCGGTTTCACGTCGACCTTGAGCGTGAACTGGCCAGCCTTCACCAGAAGGAAGCCGCGCTTCTGTTCACGTCCGGCTATGTTTCGAACGACGCGACCCTGTCGACGCTCGGCAAGATCATGAAGGACCTGATCATCTATTCCGACGCGCTGAACCATGCTTCGATGATCGAGGGGATCCGCCGGTCGGGCGCCGATTATCGCGTGTTCCGCCACAATGACGTGGATCACCTTCGCTCGCTGCTCGAAAACGACGATCCGGACCGCCCGAAGGTGATCGCCTTTGAGAGCGTCTACTCCATGGACGGAGATTTCGGCCGGATGGAAGAGATCTGCGACCTCGCCGAGGAATTCGATGCGCTGACCTACCTGGATGAAGTCCATGCCGTCGGCCTCTACGGCAATCAGGGGGCCGGTGTTGCTGAAATGCTCGGCCTGGCCGACCGCATCGACATCATTGAAGGTACGCTCGCCAAGGGCTTCGGTGTCATGGGCGGTTATATCGCCAGCCATGCCAGCGTGATCGACGCGATCCGCTCCATGGCGTCGGGCTTCATCTTCAGCACCTCGACCTGCCCGGTCATGGCGGCTGGCGCCCTTGCCAGCATCCAGAAGCTGCGCACCGACGAGGGCCGCAAGCTGCGGGCAATCCATCAGGCCAAAGCAGCCGAACTGAAGCAGAAGTTCCGCGATGCCGGCCTGCCGGTGATGGAGTCGCCGTCGCACATCGTGCCGCTGCTGGTCGGCGACCCGGAGCGCTGCAAGGCCCTGTCCGACACGCTCTTGTTCGATTTCGGCATCTACGTTCAGCCGATCAACTACCCGACCGTGCCGCGCGGCACCGAGCGCCTGCGCTTCACGCCGAGCCCGGTTCATGATGCGGCGATGATGGACGAGCTGGTGGCGGCGATCCTTGCGGTCTGGAAGCAGCTGGGCCTCGACAAGGCAGCCTGATCGGCCGAAATCCCGAAAGTATTCGATAGGCGCTCCTTCGGGGCGCCTATTTCTTTTTCTTGCCGAGGCCGATGGTCTTGGCGTGTTTTGACCGCAGTTTGGCGTAGTTCGGTGCGACCATCGGATAGTCCGCCGGCAGGTTCCAGCGCTCGCGATACTCTTCCGGTGTCATGTTGTAGCGTGACCGGAGATAGCGGCGCAGCATTTTCAGTTTTCGGCCATCCTCCAAGCAGATCAGGAAGTCCGGTGTGATGGATTTTGCAACAGGCACAGCAGGTGCGAGGCTTTCCGCCTCGATTTCGGTGCCCGTCGAGAGGTTGACGATTGCCGCGTGCACGGAACGGATCAGCGCGGGCAGTTCGGATGCCGGCACAGTATTGTTCGAGACGAAAGACGAGACGATTCCAGTCGTCATGCCCAGAACGTCCATCTGGTTGGATTCACCCATCTTGCCACCAGCGTTATTCTTATTTGCTACGGTAATTGAAGACATATTCTCACGAAGCAAGCGGTAAGACCAGAATTTCCAAAGTATTTGAGTTTTCTTGCTGTAAATCTGTAGAACAACTTCGTTGTAATCTGCTGCGGGCTGCGCAGGATTGCGCAGTTGCGAGGCCGCGCCACTGCGCGTAAACAGCGCTCGGAAAGCAGGAGATTCCCCATGGCTGATACCGCCCCGTCGCAACGGTTCGATACTACCGGGTTCTTCAACACCGGTCTTGAAGCGGCCGATGCAGAAGTATTTGCGGCGATCGGCAAGGAGCAGGGACGCCAGCAGCACGAGATCGAGCTGATCGCCTCCGAGAACATCGTCTCGAAGGCCGTGCTGGAAGCGCAGGGATCCGTCCTTACCAACAAGTATGCCGAAGGCTATCCGGGCAAGCGCTATTATGGCGGATGCCAGTATGTCGACATTGCCGAGAACCTCGCCATCGAGCGCGCGAAACAGCTGTTCAACTGCGCTTTCGCCAACGTGCAGCCGAACTCCGGCAGCCAGGCGAACCAGGGCGTCTTCCAGGCGGTGCTGAAGCCGGGCGACACGATCCTTGGCATGAGCCTTGATGCCGGCGGCCATCTGACCCACGGCGCGCCGCCGAACCAGTCGGGCAAGTGGTTCAATGCCGTCCAGTACGGTGTGCGCCGCGAGGACGACCGGATCGATTTCGACCAGGTCGAGCGGCTCGCCAAAGCACACCGTCCGCAGATGATCATTGCCGGTGGCTCGGCTTACCCGCGCCAGATCGATTTTGCGCGCTTCCGCGCGATTGCCGATGAAGTCGGCGCTGTCTTCATGGTCGACATGGCCCACTTTGCAGGCCTCGTCGCCGGCGGCGTCCATCCGAACCCGCTCGACCATGCGCACGTGGCCACCACCACCACGCACAAGACGCTGCGCGGCCCGCGTGGCGGCATGATCCTCACCAATGACGAGGCGCTGTCGAAGAAAATCAATTCGGCCATCTTCCCGGGCATGCAGGGCGGCCCGCTGATGCACGTTATCGCTGCCAAGGCGGTCGCCTTCGGTGAAGCCCTCCGGCCTTCGTTCAAGGAATACGCCGCACAGGTCATCGCCAACGCGCAGGCCATGGCCGCCGCCGCGAAAGCGAGCGGGCTCGATGTCGTCTCCGGCGGCACCGATACGCACCTCGCCCTGATCGACCTGCGTCCGAAGAATGTGACCGGCAAGGATGCCGAGGCCGCGCTTGGCCGTGCCTACATCACCTGCAACAAGAACGGTGTTCCGTTCGATCCTCAGAAGCCGACCATCACCAGCGGTATCCGCGTCGGGTCTCCGGCCGGCACCACGCGCGGTTTCGGGGAGGAGGAATTCACGCAGATCGGGACATGGATCGGCGAGATTGTCGATGCCGTCGCCAGCGGCGACAGTTCGTCCACGGAAGATCGCATCCGCGACGAGGCGAAGGCCCTGACGGCACAGTTCCCCATCTATGGTGGTCTCGGAGGCTGATCGGGTTTGCGCTGTCCATTCTGTGGATCTGAGAACACATCGGTAAAGGACAGCCGCTCGGCTGAAGACGATACGGCCGTGCGCCGCCGCCGCGTTTGCGAGAATTGCGGCGGGCGCTTCACGACGTTTGAACGGGTCCAGTTGCGCGAGATCACCGTGGTCAAGCGCGATGGGAAACGCGTGCCGTTCGACCGGGAACGTTTGACGCGTTCGGTCACGATTGCCCTGCGAAAACGTCCTGTCGATCGTGAACGGATCGACCAGATGGTGTCCGGAATTGTTCGAAAGCTGGAAAGCGGCGGCGAGGCTGAAGTGACGTCCAACGATGTCGGCGAACTCGCCATGGAAGCGCTGCGCATGGTCGATCCGGTCGGCTATGTCCGCTTCGCCAGCGTCTACCGCGACTTCAAGGACCCGAGCGACTTCGCGCAATTCATCGAAAAGGCGGCCCTCGAGGAAGAGGACCTCGACGGCGAATGAGTGGCGTGCGGGTCACGCTGAAGCTCGCCACGTCGCTCGATGCCCGTATCGCGCTCGCGGACGGTACGAGCCAGTGGATCACGTCCAGCGAGTCGCGTGCGCGCGGGCATGAACTGCGCGCCGCCCACGATGCGACTCTCGTAGGGATCGGCACGGTCCTGGCGGACGATCCATTGCTTACAGCGCGCACGGTGCCGTTGCCGAAGAAGCAGCCCGTGCGGATCGTGGCCGACTCCAGCGGCCGGACACCGGTCGGCTCACGCCTGGTCCAGTCGGTTTCGAGTGGGCGTGTTGTCGTGGCGACGAACGGTCAGCCGCAGGATTTCCTGTCCCGCAACGGCGTCGAGGTCTGGCGCTGCGGCAATGGCGTGCGCATGGATGTGCATGAACTGGTGCGCCGCGCGGCGGCTGAGGGGATCGGTTCGATCCTGCTGGAGGGCGGCGGAACACTGGCGGCAAGCTTCGTGCGGGCGGGCCTTGTGGACGAGATTGCCTGGTTCGTGGCGCCGATCCTTATCGGTGGTGACGGGCTGCCTGCGCTGGGCGGCTTGGGCCTTCAGTCGCTGGCCGATGCGACGCGTTGGCGTCCTGTCGCGACGGAACGCATTGGGAATGACGTCCTCAACACTTATGTTCGATCTTAGCAAAAGTCGTCCGAAGGGCATTCCATGTTTACAGGCCTCGTCACCGATGTCGGCACCGTCCGCAGGGCGGAACACCGTAACGGCCTGACCCGGTTCGAGGTCGAAAGCGGATTTCCGCTCGAACAGGTCGCCATGGGCGCTTCGATCCTGCACTCCGGCGTCTGCCTGACGGTTGTGGATATGGGGCAGGGCCAGCGCGGCGCCTGGTTCACCGTGGAAGCCGTCCCTGAAACGTTGGCCAAAACGGTTCTCGGCAGCTGGAACGAGGGTACGCGGGTCAATCTGGAGCAGAGCCTGAAGCTCGGCGACGAGCTGGGCGGGCATTTTGTGTTCGGCCATGTCGATGGTGTGGGTGAAATCGTCACCATCGAGCCGGAGGGCCAGAGCCGGCGGATCACCATCCGGCCGCCCGCCGCGATTGCCAAGTATTTCGCCACAAAGGGCTCGGCTGCCGTCAACGGCGTGTCACTCACCGTGGCCAAAGCGCTGCCGAATGGCGACTTCCAGGTCGCTGTCATTCCTCATACCTGGGACGTAACCACCCTGTCCGAACTGCAGCCGGGCAGCCGGGTGAACCTTGAGATAGACATGCTCGCACGCTACGTCGCGCGCATGATCGGTGCAGATGCACCGGAAGGGCCATAATCATGTCAGACGAGTTCAAGCACGCGATCTCCTCGATCGACGAGATCATCGAGGACGCCCGCAACGGGCGCATGTTCATCCTGGTGGATGCCGAGGACCGCGAGAACGAGGGCGACCTCATCATCCCCGCGAACTTCGCGACGCCAGAACAGGTGAACTTCATGGCCCGGCACGGACGGGGTCTGATCTGCCTCGCCATGACGCAGGAACGCGCCCACACGCTGAACCTGGATATGATGACCCGGAACAACCGGGAAAGCATGGGCACGGCCTTCACGGTCTCGATCGAGGCCAAGGAGGGCGTTACCACCGGTATCTCAGCACACGACCGCGCCAAGACAATTGCCGTCGCCATCGACCCGACCAAGGACCATGACGACATCGTCTCGCCGGGGCACATCTTCCCGCTGGTCGCCCGCGATGGGGGAACGCTGGTGCGTGCCGGGCATACCGAGGCCGCCGTCGACATTTCCCGCATGGCCGGGCTCTATCCTGCCGGCGTGATCTGCGAGATCATGAACGAAGATGGATCCATGGCCCGCCTGCCGGACCTCGTGGCCTTCGCCCAGCTGCACAACCTGAAGATCGGCACGATTGCCGACCTGATCGCCTGGCGCCGCCAGAATGACCGCTTCCTCGAGCGCCGGGTCGAAGCGCCTCTGGAGTCCGCCTATGGCGAGGGCTTCAAGACCGTCTGCTTCCGCAACGTGCTCGACAATTCAGAGCATATTGCCATCGTCCACGGCACGATCCGGCCGGAGTCGACGACGCTGGTACGGGTCCACCGGACCGATATTCTCGCCGATATCCTCGGCGAACGCGGTCCGCGGCAGGGCCTTGTCGAAAAGGCGATGCGCATGATTGCCGAGGCCGAGGAGCCGGGCGTCGTGATCTTCGTCAACACCATGCATCCCAACACGATTGCCGAGCGGCTGGGCATGAAGACGTCCAAGCCGAAGGATGTGACCGCGCCGCTGCGCGAGTACGGGATCGGGGCGCAGATCCTGCGGGAATTGGGCGTCCGGAAGATGATCTACCTGTCCGATACGCAGCCCACCCGCGTTGCAGGGCTTGACGGATATGGCATGACGATAGAGGGGTGGCGCCGCCTCAACGAGGAGACAGAATAATGGCTGACCGGGTACTTGTCGCGGTTTCGCACTATTACAGGCACATTTCGGAAGAACTGCTGGCCGGCGCCATGGAAGTGCTGGAAGCCGCCGGTTCGAAAGTGACCGTCATGGAAGTGCCGGGAGCCTTTGAAATCCCGGGCCTGATCGCCATGGCGGCGGATTCCGGCCGTTTCGACGGAGCCGTGGCCCTCGGCTGCGTGATCCGCGGTGAGACCACGCACTATGACTATGTCTGCGGCGAGAGCGCCCGCGGCCTGATGGACCTGATCGTCAACCGCCGTCAGGCGATCGGCTATGGCATCCTGACCGTCGAGAATGAGGCGCAGGCGCTGGTCCGGGCCGACCGGAAGCAGAAGAACAAGGGCGCTGATGCGGCGAACGCCTGCCTTGCTATGATCAAGTTCCGCAAGGAACTCATTCGTTGAGCCAGCAGAATATCCCCTTCGAAGTGACGCGCGCGCGCCGGGCCGGTGCGCGGCTTGCGGCCGTGCAGGCGCTCTATGCCATGGAGCAGACCGGCAAATCCGCCCGTGAGACGATCCGCGCTTTCATGGAAGATAAGCTTGGGATCGGCCCCGACGAGGAGCCCGTGGAAGAGGCCGATCCGGACCTCTTCAAGGCCATCGTCAATGGCGTGGTCGAGCATCAGGCCGATATCGACAAGGCCATCCTGAAACGCCTGGCCGAGGGCTGGAAGCTCACGCGGCTCGACGCCACGATGCGCGCCCTGCTGCGTGCCGGTGCGGGCGAATTCATCATTCACCAGCACCTCTCCCACGCCGTGATCATGGACGAGTATGTTTCGCTGGCCCACGACTTCTTCGAAGAGACTGAGGCGAAGTTCGCCAATGCGGTCCTCGACAATGTGGGCAAGGACCTCCGCGCCTAATCAAGGCTGCGGGCCCAGATCCTGACATCGTCAACGAAAAGGGCCGGCTGCTCCATCGCAGCGAAGTGGCCGCCCTTCGGCATGTCGCGCCAGTGCACCAGATTGTAGGCCCGCTTCACCCAGCTTTGCGGCGGAGCGGTATAGACTTTCTCGCCTGGGAAATTCGCAAAGCCCATTGGCGTTTCGCAGCGGACACCTTCCGGCAGCTGCACGCCACCTTCCTGGAACAGGGCGTTGTAGTACCAGACGCTCGTCGCGATTGCGTCGTTGACGAGGTAGAGCATCACGTTCGTCAGCAACTGGTCTTTGGTGTAGACGCTGTAGAGGTCGCCGTCGCGCAGGTCCGACCACCCGTGGAATTTCTCGAGGATCCACGCTGCCGTGCCAACCGGCGAGTCCATCAGCGCCATGGCGAGCGTCTGCGGCTTGGTCGCCTGCTCCATGAAATAGGCGCCTTCCATCTGCATGGCACCGGCCATGTGCGTCAGCCACTTGCCTTCTTCTTCCGTAGACGGAGTGGGAGGCGTCGGCCGGAAGCCGATCATGTTCAGGTGTATGGCGCGGCAACCGCCCTTGCTGTCATGGGCGCCATGGTTGAGGCCGATCCATGAGGTGACCAGCCCGCCCCAGTCACCGCCCTGCGCGAGATAGGTCTTGTAGCCGAGCACGTCGCGCATGAGCGTATCCCAGAGCGCGGCGGTGGCGCGCTGGCCCATGGGGGAGGCGGGTTTCTGCGAGAACGCGTAGCCGGGCAGGCTGGGGATCACCACGTCGAAGGCGTCAGCTGGGTCGCCGCCATGCTGGGACGGGAAGGCGAGCGGGCCGATGGCATCCCAGAACTCGAAATGCGAGCCCGGCCAACCATGTGTCAGCAGCAGCGGGCGCTTGCCGCCAGCCTCGCCGACCACGTGGACGAAATGGATTTCCATCCCGCCGACATCGGCCTTGAAGTTCGGGAACTTGTTGAGGACGTCCTCCTGGGCCCGCCAGTCGAACTCGTTCAGCCAGTAGGCGCAGAGATCCTGCAGGACCGGCGTCGACATGCCGTAGGCAAAGCCCTGTTCGTTCTCGGGAGCAGGGAACCAGCGATAGGCGGCGACGCGTTCGCGGATAGTGCCGAGCTTGCCGTCAGAGACGGAAACGGTGAAGGGGCGGGGCTTGCTCATGAATTTCCTCCTGCGAGGCAAAGCCTAACGCAGGGGCGTGTACGGCGCGAGCGGTGACCCGGCGTCAGACCGAGAAGCTTGTTCCGCAGCCGCAGGACGAGGTCGCATTCGGGTTGTTGATCTTGAAAGCCGCGCCGATCAGTTCGGTCGAGAAGTCGATTTCCGAACCGCGCAGGAATTCGAGGCTCATCTCGTCAATGAGGACATGTGCGCCATCGCGTTCAATGATCAGATCGTCCGGATTCGCCTCAGAGGCGAAATCGAACTTGTAGGAGAAGCCGGAACAACCGCCCCCCTCAACTGAGACGCGCAGGTAGTCCGCGCCGTCCTGTTTCGCCAGAATCGCATTAATGCGCTTGGCAGCCGAGGCGGTCAGGGTCACATCAGGGACGGTCGTCGTGGTCATGGCTGATAGATAGGGACGTTTGCGCCAATGGAAAAGAGAGCCGTGTATGCCACGCGCCACGAGGACAGCCGGGGCCGCTACTATGACGAAGCCCCGTCGGCCACACGGACGCCATTTCAACGGGACCGGGACCGGATCATCCATTCCACGGCATTCCGCCGGCTGAAGCAGAAGACGCAGGTTTTCGTGGCGCACGAGGGCGACCATTTCCGCACGCGCCTGACCCATTCGCTTGAAGTCGCCCAGATCGCCCGCAGCATCTCGCGCACGCTGGGCCTTGATGAGGATCTCGCCGAGGCCATGGCGCTGGCGCACGATCTCGGCCATCCGCCCTTCGGACATGCCGGGGAGGACCAGCTGGATGCCTGCATGGAGCCGTTCGAGGGCTTTGACCACAATGCCCAGACCCTGCGCGTGGTGACCAAGTTAGAGGTCCGGTATCCCAATTTCGACGGTTTGAACCTGACCTGGGAGATGCTGGAAGGCCTCGTGAAGCACAATGGGCCCCTGACCGGGGCTGATACGTCCATTGCCGATCTGCCAGTTGCCTTCCGGGACTTCGCCTATATTGACGATCTCGAACTTGACCAGTTCGCCGGTCCGGAGGCGCAGGTCGCCGCCTTTTCAGACGACATTGCCTACAACAACCATGACATCGACGACGGTATCGCCGCCGGCTTGTTCACGATCCAGGACCTGATGGAGCTGCCCATCGTCGGCGACGTGTTCCGGGGCGTGAAGATCGAATACCCGCACCTGTCGGACCGGATGGTGAGCTACGAAGCCGTTCGCCAGCTCATCGGCATCTGGATCAACGACCTGGTCGGGGAAACCCAGCGCCGCGTGGGCCGCCTGCGGCCGGCCAGTGCGGCAGAAGTCCGCGCATTGGGCGAGCCGCTTATTGGGTTCAGTGAAGAGCTGGCTGACAAACAGCGGGCCCTGCGCGCCTTCCTGTTCGAGCGGATGTACAAGCATTACAAGGTGAACCGCATGCGCTCCAAGGCGAAGCGGATCCTTGCGGAACTGTTCAACGGCTTCACGGCGGAACCGGCGACACTCCCGTCTCCATGGCGGCTGGATGCGACCCAGGCGGATCCGGCCCGCCGCGCGAGGATCGTCTGTGACTACATTGCCGGCATGACGGATGGCTATGCCATCGAGGAACACCGTCGTCTGTGCGACCTCAGCTCGCTCGGCTGATACGCATTTCAGTGAAATTCCGCCGCAGGATGTCCTTCCGCCCCAGGGGAAGGCAGCCACGTTCAATCGTCGTTAAGAAAGCGGGCCTAAAAATTAACCTCGGGAAACAGTGCTGAAGGGATGTTCCATGAGTCGCTATCGTTACGGCAATGACGAGTCTTCGCCGTTCGAGGATGATTACCGGGGCTTCGAGATCCGCGACGATGAAACGGCGCGGGGACCCCTGATTTTGGCTCTGGCTGTCGGCGTCCTGCTGGTCTTCGGCGCAGTTGTCTGGAACACCTACCGGCAGGGAATCCGCTCCAATGGGGCCGGCATCCCCAGCGTGATCGCCGATGCGCAACCTTACAAGCGCGTCCCGGACGAGCGGGGCGGCCTCGAAGTGCGCGACACCGACAAGCGATTCTACGATCAGATGGACGCCTCCGATCGTGAAGAGGTCGAAGTCGCCGACGCGGGTGCATCCGACCTGCTGCAGGGCGGTCCGCCGATCGAACTGCGCCCCGGCATGGATGAAGAGGACACCGATCCCGAGAACGGCATGCCCAATTCCATAGCGGACGAAGTCGAAGCACTGGCGGACCTCAGCAAACCTGACCGCGGTGTGGACATGGCGTCCCTGGACCCGGCGCCGGTTCCTGAAACACGCCTTTCAGCGCCGATCCCGGCTCCCCAGCCGCGTGAGGCGATGCCGCAGTTCGCCTTTAACGAAAGCGGGCAATACCTCGTCCAGGTGGCCGCTTTCCGCTCCGAGGACGCCGCTGAAGCCGAGTGGCGCAAGTCTGCCGGTGAGCACCCGGAACTCTATCGCGGCGCTGGAAAACGCATCCAGCGGGCCGATCTGGGCGCCAAGGGTGTATTCTACCGGTTGCGTATCGGCGCCTTTGCCGAAAAATCGGAGGCGATGGCCTTCTGCGATGCCCTGAAGGCCACTGGCGACAATTGCATTGTGGTGACCGGATAGTGGCGAAGGCCTGTATTCTCAGCGTTTCCGGGCCTGTTCTCACGACCGGTGAGGCGGGCCTTTTCAAGGCACAGAACCCTTGGGGCGTGATTCTCATGGGCCGGTCTTGCGTCTCGCGGGATCAGGTGCGCCGGCTTGTGGCAGATATCTGGGATGCGACTGGCCGTGAAACCCTGATCTTTATCGATCAGGAAGGCGGCCGGGTGGCGCGCCTGAAGGCCCCGGAATGGCCGCTGTTTCCGCGTGGCGCCGATTACGCGGCGCTTTATGCGCAGGACCCGGTGCTTGGCCTCGAGGCCTGCCGGCTGGGCCACCGGTTGATCGCTTCCGAACTCGCGGGCCTCTCCATCCATGCCGATTGCGCACCCGTCGTGGACCTGCCGGTGCCGGGCGCCCATGACGTGATCGGGGACCGGGCTTTCGGGACTGAGCCGGAACAGGTGGCTGCGCTCGCCCGGGCGGCATTCGAAGGCCTCCATGCGGGCGGTGTGGCCAGCGTCATCAAGCACATCCCGGGACATGGTCGGTCCATGTCAGACAGCCATCTCGAGCTGCCAAGGGTGACCGCCGGCGACAACGAGCTGTCCAAGGATTTCGACGCGTTCGCCCGTGTCGCGGACGCGCCGATGGCGATGACGGCCCATATAGCCTACGAAGCCTACGATCCCGGCAAGGCGGCGACCGTATCCCGCTACATGATTCAGGAGATCATCCGCGGCCGAATCGGGTTTGATGGGCTCCTGATGACAGACGATCTGGGGATGAGGGCGCTGGGCGGCAGCCTTGCCGATCGCGCGAAGGCGTCGATCGAGGCCGGTTGCGATGTGCTGCTTCACTGCTCGGGCTTCCTGAAGGACCCGGCCGAAATCCTCGCGGAAATGACTGAGGTTGGCGAAGCAGCTCCTGAGCTGGCGGGCAAGGCGGCGAGCCGCGCGGCCGCCGCAGACGCCATCGCACAACGGGCCGAACCCCTTGAGCCCGCAAAAGCCTGGCAACGCTTCCGTGAGTTTTTCCCGCAATCGGGGGCGATGGTGTGAGCGCCGAGGCCATCACCATGGAGACGCTCTCTTCCGACATGGAAGAGGCAGACATCCGCGACATCTTCTGCGTCGATGTCGGCGGCTATGAGGGCCCGCTGCACCTGCTGCTGGAGCTTGCCCGCCGGCAGAAGGTGGACCTGCTGCACCTCTCCATGCTTGACTTGGCCGAGCAGTATCTCGTCTTCATCGAAGACGCCAAGAAGCGCCGGATGGATCTCGCTGCCGACTATCTGCTGATGGCCTCATGGCTCGCGTTCATGAAATCGCGCCTCCTGCTGCCAAAGCCGGAGAAGCCAGACGAGGATGAACCGACCGGCGAGGAAATGGCGGCACGACTGGCCTTCCGCCTGAAGCGGCTCGATGCGATGCGCGACGCCGTGAAGGAACTCGAAGCCGGTCCGATCCTCGACAATGTCGTGTTCCTTCGCGGAGTACCGGAACAGCCTAAGGTGATCCGCCATACCGAATGGAACGCCAGTCTCTACGAACTGACGCAGGCCTTCGGTGCGATCCGTGACCGACGCGAGAAGGAGCGCCCGCACGTGATCGAGCAGCAGCTCGTGCTGCCGCTGGAACTCGCCCGCACCACGTTGCGCGCCCTCCGTGGGCAGCTGCAGCAGTGGTCTTCGCTTGACGAGATCAGCCTGACCATGACCGATGTAGACCCGGAACTGCCCACACGGTCTGTGACTGCGAGCGTGTTTTCCGCTGCGCTTGAACTCGTCCGCGACGGCGAGGTCGATGTGCGCCAGGACGCCCACTTCGCGCCACTTTACCTGCGTAATGCGCAAACCAACCCGGATGGGGGCCGCCATGCAGATGCTTGAGAAGCTTATGACAGACGACGATATGCCCTCCGAAAAGAAACCGAGCGCGGTGACGCAGCTCGCGCTGGCGTTCCGCCGGTCTGAGGAAGTGCTGCACGAGGACATGTCCGAGGCGCTGGCCGAGGGCGTCCGTCGCGCCGAGGCGGTGCTGTTCGCCGCCGGTGAGCCGCTGTCGGCAGCGCAGATCGCCGAGATCATCCCGCATGGCGTGGAAGCCGCCGATGTGCTGATGGCGCTGCGCGCGCTTTATGTGAACCGCGGCGTGAATCTCGTGGAAGTCGCCGGGAAATGGCGCTTCCAGACCGCGCAGGACCTGTCCTACCTTTTCGTCGAGGAGCGCCAGGTCCAGAAGAAGCTGAGCCAGGCTGCACTCGAGACGCTCGCAATCATTGCCTATGGCCAGCCGGTGACGCGCGCCGAAATCGAAGCGGTGCGCGGCGTGGCTGTGTCCAAGGCGGTGCTCGACAATCTGATGGAAACGGGCTGGATAAAGATCAAGGGCCGCCGCCGTACACCTGGCCAGCCGCTGACCTATGGCACGACCGACAAGTTCCTCGAGCACTTCGGACTGGAGAGCCTCGACACGCTACCGGGCAAGGCCGACCTCGAAGCCGAAGGCCTCCTGTCTGACGTCATTCCCGCGGGCTTCCAGATGCCGGACGAGGAAGCCCTCAGCGAGGAAGAACTGCTGATCGACGCAGGTGGCGACACGGAGGAAATCGAGTCTTTCGTTACCGACTTCATGGACGAGATGCCGGAACCTGCTGACGTCATCGAAGCCGAAGACGCTGCCGCAGATGCTCCGGTTGCGGAGTATGCTTCCGACGATGAGGATGACGAGCCCGACGGCGAAGTCACCGTCTTTGCCTATACGCGTGCTCCGGTACGGAATGCGGAAGAAGAGGAAGCATTCGACCAGGATGCCGTAAAGGCAGCTGTCATGCGTCTTCGCAAGGAAGAGCGCACGCCCGACCAGCCGATGTCGGAATGGGGCGAGGACGAGTAAGGCTCAACTCGTCACCTCGAAGCGGAAACGCCGCTCGTCGTCATAAAGGCCGAGGATGTCCTCCTCCTGCGTGCCGCCACCAATATTGTGGATCACATAGGGATGCCCGGCTTCGGTGAGGCGGTCGGACACGATGCCGATATGCGGCAGGCGGCCGCCAAGGCGCATCGTGTAGAGGTCTCCCGCCTGCCAGCCCTCCAGCGTTCCAGGAACTGACAGTGCGCCGCCTTTGCGCTCGAAGAAGCGTTCGAGGTTGGGCACGCGGCGGTGATCTATGTTCCGGTCGGGGCGGCTGAGGCCCCATGTTTTCGGATAGTCCGCAAACGATGCTTTCATGTCCTCGTGCACCAGCTTTTGCAGGTCCACGTCGAAGGCGTCGCGATAGGCGCGGATGACGACATCGGTGCAGACACCGGTCGCCCGGTCGACATCACCCATCGGATAGTCGAGGCGAACATAGGCCGCATCATAGGAGCGCGTGATGCCGATCTGCTTCCGGGCTGCGGCGGCGAGGCGCGTCGCAAAGGGCAGGCTCCGCTCGCCGATTGTATCCGGCAGGAGCGGCAGGGCCAGCGTGGCCAACATCATGGACCGGCGCGTCTGCATGCGACGAGTTCAACATGCACTTCCGGCAGGAATGCGGCGGAATCTAGAAGCCGTGGAATTCCGCTATTTCGTCGATATCGGCGCGTTCGGCATACAGCGAGTTGACGGGATGGTTCCGGTCGGGCTTTCCGACGGCGATGCCGCACCAGATCATCTCGGTCGGGGCGAGCTTGAAATGCTCCTTCAGGGCCGGGCGCAGGACGCCCCAGCATTCCTGGAAACAGGTGCCCCAGCCGCGTTCCTCGGCCAGCAGGGCGAGCGTCTGCAGGTACATGCCGGCATGGCCCCATTGGCCATGTCCCATCCGCTCGTCGGTGACCAGGAAAAGGGCAAGCGGCGCGCCGAAGAAGCGGAAATTGTTCGAGAACCAGGCGATACGGCCGGCTCGGTCCTCGCGCGGAATGCCGAGGGCCTCGTACATCATCTCGCCGACCTTTCGGCGGCGGCCTTCGTACGGCTCCCACAGGTCCTTCGGGTAGATTGGATAATCGGTCTTCTGGCCACGCGGATCGGCAGCGAGGATGGGGGCGGCCATGGCGATGACGTCGTCTTTCGCCTGGCCGGTCACTGCGATTGTGCGCCAGGGCTGGAGGTTTCCGCCGGATGGCGCGCGTTGGGCCTGGGTCAGCCACTCGCGGACTTCCGCCTCAGGAAGGGCATCGGGCAGGTAGGCGCGGGTTGAGATACGCTGGGCGACAGCCTGGGTGACGTCCATGAAAAAACCTCCCGTCATGGTCTGACGGGAGGTCTTAGCGGCTTGTCGCCGGGTCAGCCAACAGGCTTGTTCCGGGAGATCATTTCGGGTGCAGGATCACCGGCATCCAGGTGTAACCGTGGACGAAGGCGCCCGAAGTGAAGGACGGCTCGGCCAGAACTTCGATGTCGCTGAAGCGCTCCATCAGTTCCTGCCACAGGATCTGCAGCTGCAGCTCGCCGAGACGGTTGCCGACGCAGCGGTGGATACCGAAGCCGAAGGACAGGTGACGGCGGGCGTCCGGGCGGTCGATCAGGTAATCGTTCGGACGATCCCAGAACTTCTCGTCGCGGTTGCCCGAGATGTACCACATGGCGATCTGCTCGCCCTTCTTGATCAGCTTGTCGCGGAGCTGGACGTCTTCCAGAGCGGTACGACGCATGAAGGCCAGCGGCGTCTGCCAGCGGATCGTTTCCGAAACCATGTTCGGGATCAGCGAGAGATCGGCTTTCAGCTTCTTGAACTGGTCGGGATATTTGTTGAGCGCGTAGACCGATGCCGTCATCGTGTTGCGGGTCGTGTCGTTGCCGCCGACGATCAGCAGGATCACGTTGCCGAGCAGTTCCATCGGCGTCATGTTCCGGGTCATTTCGCCATGGGCGAGCAGGCTCATCAGGTCATTCTTCTGCGGGATCGACTGGCGCTGCTGGAAGATGCCCATGAATGTGGTCAGGCATTCCATCATTTCGCGGCGCCACTGCTCCTCACCACCGGGGCAGATGTCGGGTTGTGCATGTTGGTCACAACATCGGACCAGCGGGTCAGCTGGCGGCGGTTTTCGAACGGGAAGTCGAACAGGGTGGCGAGCATCATCGTGGTGAGCTCGATCGAGACGCGGTCGACCCAGTCGAACGGCTCGTTGACCGGGAGCGAGTCGAGCAG
This sequence comes from Hyphomonas sp., assembly GCA_041398365.1. Taxonomy (GTDB): domain Bacteria; phylum Pseudomonadota; class Alphaproteobacteria; order Caulobacterales; family Hyphomonadaceae; genus Hyphomonas. The sequence continues at coordinate 179,997 of JAWKUV010000002.1, forward strand.
GCCCTGCGTCCGCGAGCGGATCAGCGGCTCATACTCTTTCAGCATGTTCGGGGCAACGGCCGGCTGGACGGTCTTGCGCTGCTCGGAGTGGCGCGGCTCGTCCATTGCGATGAACATCGGAAGCTCGAAGTCTTCCAGCGGCTCGCCGAGGGTGATGCCGCCATGTTCCCAGCTGGAGGAGAAGCGCTTGTGGTCCGTATCGACCGCCATGATGTCTTCGTACGTGGTCACCGACCAGTAGGGGCCAGCGAAGGAGTCCGGCGTGTAGTGGACCGGATCTTCCTTGCGGAGGCGGTCGAAGCGGTCCCACATTTTGTTCTGGCGCCAGACTTCGCCGTCGATCAGGTCGAGGGTCGCAAGGTCGAGGCTGGAGGCCGGCGGAACTTCATCGCCGATGTGCAGGTAGCCCGGGTGAAGGGGCTCACGGTCGGAAACTTTCGGCCGTTCAAGAGCCGGATGGTCAATTTGACGAACAGTGTCGGCAGCCATTTTATCCTCCTAATCCCGGTCTCCCTGGGTACCGGGCAAGCTTGCTTGTGAAACATATAGCATGGTCGTTTTTAAAAAACCATGACGCTTGCGTCACTTTTTTAGGAGGTGTGTCGTTCCAGTTTTGCCCGGTGCAGCGCCAGTTTCAGGGCTTCGGCCAGGGATTTGCGTTCCGGGAGGGTCAGGAACCGGCCGATGATCCAGGCGGTGCGCCCGTGTTCGATGCGCAGCCACGAATCGGGCTGGAGCGGTTCGGCCAACTCCACCCGGGCGAACCCTGAAGGAACCGAGACCCGCTTCTCGGCGCCGTTCGCCTTGCGGTGCAGCAGGTACAGGTTGCTGGCAGTGACGCGGATGCGGGTTTCTTCCCGCTGCTTGCGGAAGGACCATCGGAAGGCGAGCCAGATGGCAAGCGCGTCCAGCCCGAAGAAACCGATCACAGGTATTGCGCCCATCGACAGGAAGGCCATGCCGGTCAGGAAACTGACTGCGCCGACAATCGCCATGACCACCGCGAAGCCGCGTTCGGACAGGGAGCGGTTCGGCGTCAGGACGGCGTCGAAATAGATGGTTTCGTCGGTGTCTGGCATGGCTCCAATCTAACATGGCCTTGCAGGGCCGGAAGCGGGCTGACAGACATTTTGCATGACCGAATCGACGCAGAAGAAGCCCCGCCGCAAACGTGCGCCCCGCACCCTCGGAACGGAAAAGGCGGGCCTGATCTTCGCGGCCTTGGCCGAGGACCGGCCGAACCCGCATACAGAGCTGGAATATATCAATCCCTTCACGCTGGTCGTGGCGGTGGCGCTGTCGGCGCAGGCGACCGATGTTGGGGTGAACAAGGCGACCAAGAAGCTGTTCGCCGTAGCCGATACGCCCGAGAAGATGCTGGCGCTCGGCGAAGACGGGGTCGGGGAGTACGTCAAGACCATCGGCCTGTGGCGGAACAAGGCAAAGAACGTCATCGCGCTCAGCCGGCTTCTGATCGACGAGTTCGGCGGGGTGGTACCGCAGACGCGGGAAGAGCTGATGCGCCTGCCAGGGGTAGGGAGAAAGACCGCGAACGTGGTTCTGAACGAGGCTTTCGGTCAGCCGACGATTGCGGTGGATACGCATATATTCCGCGTTTCGAACCGCACGGGGCTCGCGCCCGGAAAGACGCCGGACGAGGTGGAGGCCGGGCTCGAACGCGTCACGCCGGCCGAGTGGAAACATGGCGCGCACCACTGGCTGATCCTGCACGGGCGCTATGTCTGCAAGGCGCGGACACCGGAATGCTGGCGCTGTGTGATCTCGGACTGGTGCAAGTACAGCCCCAAGACGCCCGACCCGGCGACGGTTTCGAAGCTCGGCCCGAAGAAACCGGCGAGGAAGCGCCAGGCCTGAATGGCCTGCGTGCGTCCGTGACTGAGGTGTCGGCAACGGTGATCCAGATGCGCGGAAAGGGGTCGTTTCCTGCCTTCCGGGTGATGGCACCGGACAGGGTACTGCAGGCGGCCGGAAGTGGCCTTGCCTCCAGTTCGCCACAATTTCGCTAAGCTGGCGTCACGTGAAACGGAGAGGCAGCGGACTCAGGAAAAGGGACCTGCCATGAAGTATATTATCAGCGCGGTCGCGTGTGCCGCTCTCTCGAACATTTTGCCGAACGCCTTTGCGCAGGAAGTCGTGCAGGAGAAGGAAGGCTGGAAGGGCGAGGGAGCCCTCAGCGCCGGCATGACCAGCGGCAATACCGACACCAGCGATATCGGCCTCAATTTCGATGTCGACCGCGTTTCCAGCAACTGGGATTTCGGGGTCCAGGGCCAGGTCGACTATGGCAAGCAGGATGGCGCCGAGAGCCGCAACCGCGTCTTCCTCGGTACCAACCTGGACTATGACGTGACCGAACGCGTCTTCTCGTTTGCGCGCGCTTCCTACGAGGTGGACCAGTTCACCGGCTTCGACAGCCGCAGCTTCGTCGGTGGCGGTCTCGGCTACCGATTCTTCGACAATGAGAAGATCAGCTGGATCGTGCGCGGAGGTCCCGGTGTTAAGATCGACGAGGTCAAGCGCGTGATCACGACCGACGAGAACGGCGCGGCGCTGATCATTCCGGCCGACACTGTCAATTCCGTCGGTGCGGTGGGCAAATCTAAGTTCGAGCTGGCGCTGAACGACAAGGTAGGCATCTCAAACATCACCGATGTCATCTACGCTGAAGAGTCGACGCAGATCTCGAACGGGCTGGCGCTGACGGCGCAGATCAACGGTTCGCTTTCCGCCCGGTTCGGGTTCGATACGCGCTACGATACCAATCCGCCGATTGGTTTTGAATCGACGGATACGGCGACCAAGATCGGTGTCGTCTACAAGTTCGGGGCTCACTGAGCCGGTTCGGTCTCCAGGCGGCGGATGACGGCTTCGGCCATCATCTCGCCGAGGCGCGGGCCTTCCACCGGATAGAGATAGGGCTCGATTACTTCGAGCTCCATCAGCACGAGCCGGCCGTCATCGCCGCGCACCATGTCAACGCGGCCGTAGAGCGGGGCTTCGTCCAGCATTGCGACGATGGCGGCGGCATCGGCAAGGTCGTCCGTAGGCGGAACAACCGGGGTTTCCTTGCCGCCGTACTTCGACTGGATGCGATAGTCGCCCGGCACGGCGCGCTTCACCAGAGCGTGGCAGAACTCGCCGCCGATATAGATGAAGCTGTATTCGCCTTCGGTCTGGATGGCCGGCACGAAGGGCTGGACCATCATGGCGTGCGGCATGTCGGGAACCGGCTCGCCGCGTTTCAGCCGGTGCTGGCCATGAGCGCCGGCGCCGACCTGGCGCTTGAAGACGAGATCGTCCGCGCCGAGCGTGTCGAAGGCGGCCGCGGCCCCGGCCGCATCGGCCTTGTCGAGCCAGACGGTGGGGATGATGCGCGCGCCCTTGGCTTCGAGGTCGCGCAGGTAGGTCTTGTGGATGTTCCAGCGGACGACGGCGGCGGGGTTGAAGAGGCGGGTGGCCGACTCGATCCGGTCCAGCGTTGCGAGGAACTCGGCTTGCCGGTCCCAGTAGTCCCATGTCGTGCCGATGATGGCGGCGGCATAGCTGCCCCAGTCGGCGGCCGGATCGTCCCATGAGACGTCCTCGACGGTCATGCCCTTCGCGGTGAAGGCCGGACGGAGGGCATCCATCATGTAGTCGTGTTCAAATGCATCGTCCCGGCGGTTCGGCGTGCCGGGAAGGGTGACCTGGGAAGCAAGATAAGCGATCTTCATGCTGCGGGCTTTAGCATGACTGCCGGTTGCGTCCAGCGCCCGGCTCTGGCAATGCCCCGTTTTTCTGCGGGAGATCAGGCATGAGTGATGTGCGCTTCGATGTTGTGGGGCTCGGCAACGCGATCGTGGACGTGCTGTCGCGCGCCGACGATGCCTTCCTTGCAGAGTGGGGCATCCACAAGAACGCGATGAACCTGATCGAGGAGCCGCGCGCCCACGAGCTGACGCGGGTGACCAAGGACCCGCTGTTCACCTCCGGCGGCAGCGGCGCCAACACGATTGCCGGTCTCGCCAGCTTCGGCGCCACCGCGGCCTATATCGGCAAGGTGGCGGACGACGAACTCGGCGCGCAGTTCAAGCGCGAGATGGAAGCCACCGGCGTGCCGTTCCCGACGGAGCCGCTGACCGGCGGCCCGGCGACCGCGCGCAGCATCATCTTCGTCACCGATGACGGCCATCGCAGCATGAACACGTTTCTCGGCGCCTCGGTCCTGTTCTCCAAGACCGATGTCGATGAGGAGATCGTCCGGGCGGGCGGCATCCTCTACCTGGAGGGCTACCTGTTCGACAAGGATGAGGCCAAGGAAGCCTTCATCTATGCCGCCGAGATCGCCAAGGCCGCCGGCCGCAAGGTGGCGCTCACCCTGTCGGACAGGTTCTGCGTCGAGCGGCACCGGCCGAGCTTCCTTCAACTCGTGCGCAACAATGTCGACATCCTCTTCGCCAATGAGGAGGAGCTGCTCGCCCTGTACGAGACCCGCGATTTCGACGAGGCGCTGAAGGCCCTGCACGCGGACACCGCGATTGCCGCCGTGACGCGCAGCGAGAAGGGCTCGGTCGTGCTGGGCGATGGCGAGCCGATCGAGGTGGGGGCTGTGCCTGTGAAGCAGGTGGTCGATACGACCGGCGCCGGTGACCAGTATGCAGCCGGCTTCCTGTTCGGCATGGCGCGCGGCCTGCCGCTGGCGACCTGCGCGCGGCTTGGCCATATCGCGGCAGCCGAGGTGATCAGCCATTTCGGCCCGCGTCCGACGGTCTCCTACAAGGTGCTCGCAGAAGCCGCCGGTATCTTCGCCTAGGCGTTCATGGCCTCGACGGCATAGTCGAGGCGATCGTGCCCGAAGAACATCTCGTCGCCGACGAAGAAGGTGGGGGCCCCGAAGGCGCCGCGGGCCATGGCGCTGTCCGTATTGGCTTTCATGGCGGCCTTGCTGGCTTCGTCCTCGGCAAGGCGCTGGATTTCGGCGAAGTCGAAGCCCTCGGCCTTGCACATCGCCTCGACGGAGGCGTCGTCGCCGGGGTTCAGCGGGTCCGGCGTCTCCCACATGTGACGGAAGCAGGCGTCCATGAAGCGCTGCTGCTCGGCGGGGTTGGCGGCGAGGCCGCAGGTGGCGCGCAGCAGGCCGCGCGTGTTGACCATCGGGAAGTGGGGGTTCATCCGGACCTTGAGGCCGTAGCGCGCGGCGCAGCGGTCGAGGTCTTTCAGCATGTAGGCGCCTTTGGCGGGAACGGTGGCAGGTGGGCGGTTGCCGGTGCCCTGCATGATCGCGCCGAGGAACATGGGCCGGATCTCGACCGTGGCGCCAGTGCGTTCCCTCAGCTGCTTCACTGCCGCATTGGCAATATGCGAATAGGGGCTGATATAGTCGAAATAGAATTCGAGGGCCTTGGCCATCGGGCGTCCTCCTAAGTTTCGTTTTGGAACTATGGCAAATCAGGTTAGGCTTGTCAGCATGAAATGGACTGAACTTTCCGATAACTGGTGCCCGGTGGCGCGGACGCTCTCGATTGTGGGCGACCGCTGGACGCTGCTGATCCTTCGCGACTGCTTCCTCGGCCTGTCGCGCTTCGAGCAATTCATCGAGTCGAGCGGCATGACCCGCCACATCCTGGCCGAGCGGCTGAAGCGGCTGGTCGATGCGGGCATCTTGGAGCGCCGTCAGTATTCGGACGGGCCGAAGCGCTATGACTATGTGCTGACGGAGAAGGGGCAGGAACTCGGTCCGGCGCTGATGACGCTGAAGACCTGGGGCAAGAAGCACATGCCCGTCCGCCGCCCCACGGGCAACGAGGCCGGGGCCTAGGCCTCGACCAGGTCTTCGGCCTGCTTCTGGACGCTGCCGTAATCGACCTTGCCGGTGCCGAGCACCGGGATGTTTTCGACATGATAAACACGCCGCGGGACGGAGATTTCCGGCACGCCATGGCTCTGCGCCCAGGCGAGGATTTCGTCGCGGTTGCACTCGGCCGAGTCGCTGAGAAGGATGATCTGCTCGCCCTTGCGCGGGTCGGGCATGGCGACGGCGGCGTGGAGATTGTCCGGCCAGATGGCGCTGGCGCAGTTCTCGACCACGGCCAGGGAAACCATCTCGCCGCCGATCTTCGCGAACCGTTTCACGCGGCCCATGATGCGGATGAAACCTTCCTCGTCCACCGCGACCACGTCACCTGTGTCGTGCCAGCCCTCGTTCGGGCGTTCGAGAACGCCGGGGGCTGACGGACGCAGGTAGCCGAGCATGATGTTCGGCCCACGGATATGCAGGCGGCCGCCGTCCGGGATGCCATCCACCGGCAGGAGGCGGTATTCCATGTCAGCCATCAGCAGGCCGACGGTGCCCGGCTTGTTGCGTTCCCACTGGTTGGCGGCAACGACCGGCGAGGCTTCGGTTGCGCCATAGCCTTCGAGGATTTCGATCTCGAACTTCTTGCGGACGAGCGCGCGGGTCTCGTCCTTCACGCGCTCGGCGCCGCAGACGGCGAGGCGGATCGAGCTCATGTCGCCATCGGCACCGACGCGGGCGTATTGCGAGATGAACGTGTCGGTGGCGAGCAGGATGGTCGACTGGGTCGCGCGGATACGTTTGACGATCTCGCGCGGCTGCAGCGGCGAGGGATGGAAGATCACTTCGATGCCCGCGACCAGCGGCAGGATGGCGCCGACCGTCAGGCCGAAACAGTGGAAGGTAGGCAGCGGGTTGAACAATTTGTCCGTGTTCACATCGAGGCCGATATGCGCACGCACTTGCTCGACGTTCGCCATCACGTTCTCATGGCTGAGCACGACGCCTTTCGGCTCGCCCTCGGTGCCGGAGGTGAACAGGATCACGCCCGGGCTCTTGTAGCGGGCCTTGCGGCGGATGAGGCCGGGCGCCATCGGGCCGATCAGGGCGGCCAGCTTGTCCTTCAAGGACAGTTTCTCGCGCACGTCTTCGAGATAGATGATCTCGGCGACGCGGGAGAGGTCCTTGATCAGGGCTTCCAGGCCGGCGAGTTCGACGAACTTGTGGGCGGTGACGATCTTGGTCACTTCAGCGGCGCGCATGGCGGCCTTGAGGTTCTTCGAGCCGGCCGTGAAGTTCAGCATCGCAGGGACGCGATTGTAGGCGCTGAGGGCGTAGAAGGCGATCACGGCGCCGGCGCCGGTCGGCAGCATGACGCCGACCGATTCGCCGGATTTCGTCTTCGAGGCGAGCGCCGAGCCGAGACCGAAGGCCCCGCGCAGCACTTCCTTGTAGGTGATCAGGCGGTCTTCACCGTCCACCTGGTCGACAATGATGGTCTTGTTGCGGCCGAATTCGCCTGCAGCGCGAAGCAGGGCGGCGAAAAGGTCGGTACGCGTGCGGGCAGGCCTGTACGGCAAAGGGGCCGGGATCGGGGAAGTCATGGATCGCTCTGGTTTCCTCGGGGCGGTCTTTGCGCCTCACATGTTTGTAACATTTTGTCACCTAGTCGCCAGAGCGCAATGCAGAATGCAAGTTTGCATGCGCAGAATGCGCTTTCCCCGGCTTGAGTTCAGGCCCGGCTGCGGCCATGTTCCGGCCATGGCAAACCTCATTGATCTCAAGGCCAACGCGCCGCGTCCCCGGCACCCGGAAAAGCAGTCCCGCCCGGACAGCCCGGTGCTGCGCAAACCCGAATGGATCCGCGTGAAAGCGCCGGGCTCCAAGGGGTATTCGGAGACCCGAGAGATCGTGAAATCCCGCGGCCTTGTTACGGTCTGCGAGGAAGCCGGCTGCCCCAACATCGGCGAATGCTGGGACAAGAAGCACGCCACGATGATGATCCTGGGCGAGGTTTGCACCCGGGCCTGCAGTTTCTGCAACGTCGCGACCGGCAAGCCGAAGCCCGGCGTCGAGACGGACGAGCCGGCCCGCGTGGCCGAAGCGGTCGCCGAAATGGGCCTGCATCACGTGGTGATCACGTCGGTGGACCGCGACGACCTTGAAGATGGCGGCGCGATGCACTTCGTCCATACGATCGAGGCGATCCGCGCGGCCTCTCCCGGCACCACGATCGAGATCCTGACACCGGATTTCCTGCGCAAGGACGGTTGGGAAAACCGCGTCATCGATGCGCGGCCGGACGTGTTCAACCACAACCTCGAGACGGTGCCGCGGCTTTACCTGTCGATCCGTCCAGGCGCGCGCTATTTCCATTCGCTGCGCTTGCTGCAGAAGGTGAAGGACCGCGATCCGAACCAGTTCACGAAATCCGGCCTGATGGTCGGCCTTGGCGAAACCAAGGAAGAGGTGATGCAGGTGATGGACGACATGCGGTCCGCCGGCGTCGACTTCCTGACCATCGGCCAGTACCTGCAGCCGACGCGGAAACACGCGCCGGTCGACCGGTTCGTCACTCCGGACGAATTCAAGGCCTATGAAGAGATTGCCCGCGCGAAGGGCTTCCTGATGGTCTCGGCAACGCCGCTGACGCGCTCCTCGCACCACGCCGGCGAGGATTTCGCCCGGCTGAAGGCGGCGCGCGAAGCGCTCAACGCGGGCAAGCCCGTCTGAGCGCATGGCGCATTTCTCGAAATCCGTCCGGCTGCCCTACACGCCAGAGCAGTGTTTCGAGCTCGTGTCGGATATCCGGCGCTATCCGGACTTCATCAAGTGGATCACGGCCATGCGCGTCTCGGAGGAGGCTGCGCTGGATGAGGGCGGCTCGTCCTGCCTCGGCGAGGCGGTGATCGGCTTCAAGGGCTTCGTCGAACGCTTCTCGACGCGCGTGACGAAAGAGCCGGCCGCGGGGCGCGTGGTTGCGTCGCTTGTGAAAGGCCCGTTCCGGCGTCTCAGGGCGGAGTGGAAACTCACGCCTATGGAGCGTGGCACCGATGTGCGGCTCGATATCGACTACGACTTCAAGAACCCGTTCATCGGCATGCTGGCCGCGGCCAATCACGACATTGCCGTGGACCGTATCCTGAACGCGTTCCTGGAAGAGGGACGGCGGCGCTATAGCGGTCCGCCATCTGTCGTTCCGGGCGTCTAGGCCATCTGGATCTGGATCAGGTTCAGGGCGCATTCGACGGCAGCCATACGGACGCCCTCGCGGCCAATGTCTCCGACCTGAAGCATCTCGTGCACCACTGCGCGGTTCTCGCGGGCGCAGGCGACATGCACGGTGCCGACGGGCTTCATCCGCGTGCCGCCGCCAGGACCGGCGACGCCGGTGATCGCCACGGCGATATTGGCGCGGCTGGCTTCCAGCGCACCTTCGGCCATCATGCGCGCGACCGGCTCTGACACGGCGCCGTAGTCGGCCAGCACGTCGCCGGGGACGCCGAGCATCTCTTCCTTGGCGCGGTTCGAATAAGTGACGAAGCCCCGGTCGAACACAGTAGACGAGCCTGGAATGTCGGTGAACAGGGCGGCGACGAGGCCTCCGGTGCAGCTTTCGGCAGTGCAGATCCTGAGGCGCGCCTGTTCGGCATCGTCGAGGATCAGCATGGCAAGGTTACGTAGACGTTCTGGAAACATGGGCGGCACGTTAGGCTTACATCAGCGGCCGGTGAAGACCGGTTCTCGCTTTTCGAGGAAGGCGGCTGCGCTTTCCTTTGCATCGGCGGTCTGCATCAGGCGGCGGATTTCGGTGATCGCCATCCGGCCGACTTCGCGCCAGTCCGGGTCCACGGTTTCGCGGAGGCCCTTCTTGATGGCTTGCACGGCGAGCGGCGGGTTGGCGGCGATCTTGTGGGCGAGTGCGAGGGCGGTGGGCATGAGGTCTTCGTGCGGCACGACACGGGCGGTGAGGCCGATCTCCTTTGCGGTGGCGGCGTCGATGATGTCGCCGGTCAGGAGCAGTTCGCAGGCCCGCTCACGGCCGACCAATTGGATGAGGCGGCCGAAACCCGGTGCATCACAAGTGAGGCCGCGCTTGACGAAGAGTTCGCCGAAGCGGGCCTTCTCCGAGAAGACGCGAAGGTCCGCCATGATCGCGAGTTCGGCGCCCCAGCCGAGCGCGAAGCCGTTGACGGCGGCGATAAGGGGAATGTTCGTGTGGAGCAGGGCGTCGGCCGCCGGAGTGAGCCCGCCGGTCCTCTTCGCGCGTTCCGCCATTTCCGGCGTCGTCGGCGCGCCCTTGGACAGGATCTGTTTCACGTCGTCACCGGAGCAGAAGGCGCGATCACCTGCGCCGGTGATGACGATGGTGCGCGCGTCGGCGCCGCGTATCGCGTCTTCAAGTGCCATATAGGTCGGGTAGTCGAGCGCGTTCATGGCGTCGGGCCGGTCGAGCGTGAGAATGGTCACGTGGCCGTCGCGGTCGATCTTCAGTCCGTCTGACATGGGCTTCCTCCTGCCTCTTTTCGGCAAGGGGATCATGGCGGGCTAGATTTACAAGTGGGGACGTGGCGTCAGGCTTTGGGGGCGAGGACGGCGACGGCCTCCGCCGCGATGCCTTCCCGGCGGCCGGTGAAACCGAGGCCCTCGGTTGTGGTGGCCTTCACGCTGACGGCGTCGAGGGGCAGGCCGAGCAGGGTGGCCGTCTGCTGGCGCATGGCTTCACGGTGCGGCTTCACCTTCGGGGCTTCGCAGATCACGGTGATGTCGCAGCTGGTGAGCGCATAGCCGGCATCTTTCGCCAGCTTCTGCGCGTGCTTCAGGAAGATGCCGCTGTCGGCGTTCTTCCATTGCGGATCGGAGGGCGGGAAATGGTCGCCGATATCGCCGAGGGCGGCGGCACCGAGGATCGCGTCCGTCAGGGCGTGCCACGCGGCATCGGCATCAGAATGGCCCTGAAGCTTGGCCGTGTGGGGGATCTTCACGCCGCACAGGGTGACATGGTCGCCCGGCTCGAACCCGTGAACATCGAAGCCCTTGCCGACGCGGGGCATGAGCGGGAAGGGCGCGAGCAGTCTGGCCACGAGGTCGAAATCCTCCGGATAAGTGATCTTGTGCAGCTTCGGGTCGCCGGGCACGAGCGTGACCGTGGCGCCGCCGGCCTCGACGGCCTCAAGGTCGTCGACGAAGGCGCCGGGAGTGGCCAGCGCGGCGGAGATGGTGGAGAGGCGGAAGGCCTGCGGGGTCTGGACGCGCCAGAGCCCGTCGCGCTGCACAGTGGCGAGGTGGCCGGCAGCCTGCGTCTTCAGGGCGTCGGAGACGGCCAGCGCCGGAGCGGCGGCATCGCTGGTCTTAAGGGCCGCGACGAGCGTGTCGATCATGGCGGGGCTGAGACCCGGCCGGGCAGCGTCATGGATCAGGACTGGCGTTTCGCCCGAGACGCGAAGTGCGGACAGGCCGGCGCGGACAGAGGCGGTGCGGGTGTCGCCGCCCGGAACGACCCTTACGGAATCCGGAAATCCGGCGGCGGCACCCGGTTTGTCGGCGACAATTACCAGGTCCTGCAGGCCCGGATGGGCGAGGAATGCCTCGACGGACCAGTCGATCACGCGGCGTCCGAGCAGGGGTTCCCACTGTTTCGGGCGGTCGCGGCCCGAGCGGGCGCCCTTGCCTCCAGCGACGATGATGGCGACGAATCCGGTCATGCGCGCCTTCTAGGGCAAGTGTGGTTTCAGAGCCATTCCAATTGCTGAAGTGCAGAATCGCGTCTGTGCTTATGTTTTGTGCACTTGCGAAGAAATGAAAAGTCGCAACAATGACGAAATGGTTAGTTTCAGGGCACCCAGGGTCTGGTTGGCGCCGATGTCGGGCGCTACGGATGCGCCGATGCGGCGTCAGGCCGTGCATTTCGGCGCACCTGCGGTCGTTTCCGAGATGGTGGCTGGTGAAATGCTGGCCGCTGCGCGCCCGGATGTTGTGCGCCGGGCCTGCCGTCACGAGGGCGGCGGCTACTGGATCGTGCAGCTGGCGGCGCGGCGCCCGGAAGACATGCTGCGTGGGGCAGAGCTGCTGGCCGAGAGCGGTGTCGATGTCATCGATATCAACATGGGGTGCCCGTCGCGCCAGGTGACCGGCGGACAGTCCGGGTCGGCGCTGATGCGGGATGTGCCGCTGGCGAGCGAGATCATCGACGCGGCGCTGGAAGGTGCGGGCGGGCGGCCGGTGACGCTGAAGATGCGGCTTGGCTGGGACGAGAAAGCCCTGAATGCGCCGGAACTGGGCGCGATTGCCGAGGCCAAGGGCGTACGGATGCTGACGGTGCACGGACGCACCCGCTGCCAGTTCTACAAGGGCGCAGCAGACTGGGCCGCCGTGCGCGAGACCGTGACTGCGGTGCGTGTACCGGTGATCGTAAATGGCGACATCGGATCGGTGGAGGATGCCGAACGTGCGCTTGAGCTATCCGGTGCGCATGGTGTGATGATCGGCCGGGCCGCGATGGGCCGGCCCTGGCTGGCGGGTGAGATCGACGCCGCGCTGTCGGGCCGCCGCTGGAAGGCGCCGGCACGCTGGGAGATGCTCTCCTCCCTGTGCGAGCAGGTCGAGGACTCGGTGTCGCTCTACGGGCCGAAGCTCGGCGTGCTGACGGTGCGCAAGCATGTGTCGGCGGCCATCGAGGCCCTCGACCTCGACATGAGCCTCAGCGAACGGCGCGACCTCCGCGCGGCGCTCTGCCGGATCGACGACTGGAAAGACCTTACCGCCGCCCTGCGGCACACGTATCTGCAAACCGACCTCGTGGAGGCCGTCTGACATGCCGGTGGACACTTTGCTCGACGCCCGATCCCTCGCGGACCTATCGCCCATCGCTCTGCTCGTGATCGACGACCGGAGGCGGATCGTCGACGGGAACCCGGCTGCGGAGGCGCTGTTCCAGATTTCGCGGCGCTCGCTGTCCGGCAAGCCGCTGAGCGAGCTTGTCTTCCACGACTCCTTGATATGGGAATTGCTCGACCGGGCGCAGCGCCAGGTGGGGGATATTACCTCGCCGGGGACGCCGATCACCGGTCCGAGTATCAATTCGCGCCTCGTGTGCGATGTCTGGATCCGCACGACCGGCGATGAAGGCTTCGTGATCGCGCTGGTCGAGTCCGCTGTGCGCGAAGGCAACGAGTCCTCAGCCGGTGTGGCCGGCTTTGGCCGCATCCTCGGCCACGAAGTGAAGAACCCGCTGGGCGGCATTATCGGCGCGGCGCAGCTGCTGGAACGGCAGGGTGTCGAAGGGCAGGCCGAACTGCTGGCCATCATCCGCGACGAAGCGCGCCGCATCGAGCGCCTGGTCAACCGTTTGTCCGCGTTCGAACTTTTCTCGGCGCCGCGGATGACGGACTTCAACATCCACGCCCTGCTGGACCGCGTGATCGCGTCAGAGCGGGTTGCGGTCGGCAGCAATGTCGAGATCAAGCGCGATTTCGACCCGTCGCTTCCGGAGATCCACGGCGACGAGGACCACCTGCAGCAGGCGTTCCAGAACATCATCCGCAATGCGGCCGAAGCCGCGCAAGAAGGCGGCGGCCGCGGCCAGGTGACGATCCGCACGGCCTATGCGACGGGCCTTGCGTTCAAGCGCTCGCGCTTCGGCGTCGGCCTGCAGCGCGCCATGCTGGTGACCATCGAGGACAATGGCCGCGGCATCCCGCGCGAGAAGCTGTCGCGCATCTTCGACGTGTTCCAGAGTTCGAAATCCGGCGCACGGGGGCTTGGCCTTTCGATCGTCAAGGAAGTGATCACCGCCCATGGCGGCCAGATCCGTGTGGACAGCGAGCCGGGCGCAACCCGTTTCACTGTTCTGTTGCCCATTCGCACAGGAGGTCAGCATGGCTGATAAAACGGTTCTTCTCGCTGAGGACGACGCCAGCATCCGGCTGATCGTGAACCAGACCCTTGTCGCCGCGGGCTACGAGGTGCGGGCAACCAGTTCGCCGGAAGCGCTGGAGCGCTGGGTGCGGAACGGGGAAGGCGATGTTGTGGTCACCGACGTCTATCTCGGCGACGCCTCGATCTTCGACCTGCTGCCGTCCATGCGCCTGTCGCGGCCGGACCTGCCCTTCATCGTGATGAGCGGGCAGAACACGATCCTGACGGCGGCCAATGCTGCTCAGCACGGCGCGTTCGACTACCTGCCGAAGCCGTTCGATATCGACGCTCTGACGAGCCTCGTGCAGCGCGCGCTGAAGTCGCCGCCCAAGGCCTCGGCCCGGGCGATCAATCCGGAGTCGCAGAAGGCGATCAGCGATGCCGGCCTGCCGCTGATCGGGCGTTCGGACGCGATGCAGGAAGTCTACCGGATTATCGCGAAAGTGATGAACACTGACCTGACCGTGCTGATCGAGGGTGAGAGCGGCACCGGTAAGGAACTGGCTGCGCGCGCGATCCATCAGCTCGGCTCGGCCAAGAACGGCAAGTTCGTTGCGCTCGACCTCGCCGCGCTGCCGGCAGTCGAGATCAACCGCCAGCTGTTCGGTGCCAATGGCGAGCCGGGCGCGGTGCACCAGAAGGGCGGCACGCTGTATCTCGACGAGATCGGCGACCTGCCGGCCGAAGCGCAGACGCAGCTCGTGAAGTTCCTGCGCGACCAGACTGGCGCGCGCCTCATCGCCTCGACCCGTCGCAACCTCGGCCGGATGGTTGAGGAAGGCACGTTCCGAGAAGACCTGTACTACCGGCTGAACGTGGTCCGTCTGGCCATGCCGCCACTGCGCCTGCGCAAAGAGGATATTCCGGAGCTTGCGCGCGCCTTCCTGATCCGCGCCCAGCGCCAGGGCCTGTCGGCCAAGAATTTCGATAAGTCCGCGATCGACCTCATCATGGCCTATGACTGGCCGGGCAACGTGCGCGAGCTGGAGAACCTTGTCCTGCGTCTCGCGGTGCTGAGCCCTGACGACACGATCACGCTGCGCGATGTGGAGCGGGAGCTGCGGGCGGGGGCCAGCGAGCAGAAGGGCGCAAGCGGCGGGTTCGAGAAGGATATCGAGACCCTGCTGCACCGGCACATCATGGGCGATCTGATTTCCAGCGGCGATGACGAGGAAAGCACGGTCTATTCCCGCGTGATCGACCAGGTGGAGCGGCCGCTGATCCGTCTCGCCCTGTCGGTGACGGCGGGCAACAAGGTCAAGGCGGCCCAGCTGCTCGGCATGAACCGGAACACGCTACGCGCGAAAATTAACGCACTGGGTATTGCAGAAGACTGATTGACGATTGCCAAAACTGTGGCTCTAGTGCATCACTGTTGCCGTATTGGCACGTTAGTGTGATCCGGAAGCAACGGGCCGGGGGGCCTGTCCAGAGCTGGTAGATTGTCGAACCCGTTAAGTCAGCACGCGCCGAAACCGAGTTGGGCCCTCTTCGAAGGGCTCTTCATCATTGCGGCCCTCGTTGCAGTCTTTGCGACCTTCATCACCATTGCGGGGGTGAACCCGGACAATCCGACGGCCGGCTCCACACCCTGGCTGCTGTCGCTCAATTTCGTCCTGATCGTTGCGCTCGCCCTGATCGTGATCCGGGAGTTCCTGTCGATCCGCGGCCGGTCCCGCGAGGCCGGCGAGGGGCGCCTTGCCCAGCGCTTCGTGATGCTGTTCGGCTTCTCCGCCCTGGTGCCCGCTATGGTGGTCGCGATCTTCCTCGGCGCCGTGGTGACCCGCGGCCTCGACAACTGGCTCGGCGAGCGCACCGAGGCGGTGATGGAGAAGAACAGGCAGCTCTACCAGGACTATGTCGACAATTTCGAAACCTCGTTCGATGTGGACGTGCGGCTGGCGGCGCTGGACGTGGAGAACTTCGCCCGCGACGTGAAGAATTCCATGGACGCAAAGAATGGCGGGAAGACCGTCAACAGCGACCAGTATGCGGCCGAAGCCTCGGCGGCGCTCGCCGAGGGCCTGCGCCAGACCCTGGCCTACCGGGAATTCGTCACCATCGCGATCGTCAGCGCCGACGGGCAGGAGATCATTGCGGAGGAGAATGTCGGCACGCCGGTGCGCCTGCGGCCGGCGCCGGATGCCTTCGAGGAGGCGCGGAACGGCGAAGTGGTGACCACGCTGTACGAGACGCAGGGCATCGGAACCGCGCTGATCAAGATTTCGGAACCGGTCGATGGTTATGTCTATGCGGCCAAGCCTTTCGACCGGAACCTGTTCACGATGCTGGGCGATGCCAAGGACCAGCTGGCGCAGTACAAGAACGCGAAGCAGCGCAGCGGGCGCCTGCAGACCATCTTCGCCATCGGCTATGCGCAGATCACGGCGCTGATCCTGTTGCTGGCCGGCCGGCTGGGCCTCGAAGCCGCTGGACGGGTCACCGGCCCGATCGGGCGTTTGGCATCTGCCGCCCATACGGTGCGCGATGGCGACCTGACGGTGCGTGTGCCGGTCAGCGGACCGAAGGACGAGGTCTACGCGCTCAGCCAGTCGTTCAACGCGATGACCGAGCAGCTGTCGGAACAGCGCAATGCCCTGATCCGCGCCCGCGAGGACGAAGAAGACCGCCGCCGCTTCGTCGAGACGCTGCTGGCCGAAGTCAGCGCCGGTGTCGTGCGCATGGATGCGGACATGACGGTGACGCTGGCGAACCGGTCGGCGGGCGACCTGCTCGGCGTCGATGAAATTCTTCCCGGCGAAGCGCTGGAAACGGTCGCGCCGGAATTCGAGCGCTTCGTGCGCGACACGCTGGAGCGGACTTCGCCGGTGGATGCCTCCATCGAGATCATCAGGAACGGCGAGACGCGCCACATCCGCCTCAAGACGGCGCCGGACCCGGCCGGCGGCTGCGTGCTGACCTTCGACGATACGACGCGCCTCATCAATGCACAGCGCCAGATGGCCTGGCGCGATGTCGCCCGGCGCATTGCGCATGAGATCCGCAACCCGCTGACGCCGATCATGCTGTCGACCGAGCGCCTGCGCCGCCGCTACGCCGACAAGATCGACGATCATGACGGCGTTTTCGAGAAGTGTATCGAGACGATCCTGCGTCAGGTGGGCGACATCGGCCGCATGGTCGAGGAATTCTCGACGTTTGCCCGGATGCCGAAGCCGAACGTCGCCCCGTTCGATATGAGGCCCCTGCTGCAGGAGGCGAGCTTCTCGCGCAGCGTGGTCAATCCGGACATCGATTTCGAGTTCGAATGCGAAGCCACGTCCACGACCTATTTCGGGGATGAGCGCCTGATCGGCCAGGCTGTCGGCAACCTTCTGAAAAACGCCGCCGAGGCGATCGAGGGTATGCCGGAAGAGGCTGACGTGCAGGGCCTGATCCGCGTGGCGCTGAAGGGCGACGAGCGCGGCCTAGAAATTACGATCGAGGACAATGGTCCGGGCTTCCCGCAGGATGTGCGCGAGCGGCTTCTCGAGCCTTATGTCACGACCCGGGAAAAGGGCACCGGCCTCGGCCTTGCCATTGTGAACCGCATCATCGCCGATCATGGCGGCTCGATCTCGCTGCAGAACCGCCTCGACGGCTTGCGCGGCGCGCGCGTGCGCATCTGGCTGCCGCCGCACGACCCAATGACCCTTGCGGCGCTCGTCTCGACGGAAGAGACGGGCCCCAATCCACATTCTCCGCAGACTGTCCGAGTAGAGGAGCCGACGCCATGGCGTTAGACATTCTGGTAGTTGATGACGAACCCGATATCCGGGAACTGATTGCCGGCGTATTGGGGGACGAAGGCTATTCCGTGCGGACGGCGGATACCGCCGAGCATGCGCTTGAAGAGGTCCGCACACGGACGCCGCGCCTGGTCGTACTGGACGTCTGGCTGCAGGGCAGCGGCATGGACGGCCTTTCCCTGCTGAAATACTTGAAGTCGATCGATCCGCTGCTGCCGGTGATCGTGATCAGCGGGCATGGCAATATCGAGACGGCGGTCGCTGCGATCTGCCGCGGCGCGTATGACTTCATCGAAAAGCCGTTCAAGACGGACCGCCTGTTGCACCTGATCGACCGGGCCATCGAGTCGGCGGCGCTGAAATACGAGAACGCCACGCTGCGCAACCGCGCCGGTGATGATGAGCGCTGGATCGGACACAGCCACGCCGCTGCCAACCTCCGCGCCTCCATCGAGAAAGTGGCGCCGACCAATTCCCGTGTGATGATCACCGGGCCGGCCGGTGTCGGCAAGGAACTTGCGGCGCGGCTGATCCATCGCAATTCGCTGCGCGCGAACGGACCGTTCGTCGTTGTCAACGCGGCGACCATCGCCCCCGACCAGATGGAAATTGCCCTCTTCGGCGAAGAGGACGCGCAGGGCCGCACGACGCGCGTCGGCCTGTTCGAAAAGGCGCACCTTGGCACGCTTCTTCTGGACGAAGTAGCGGACATGCCTGCCGTCACGCAGAGCAAGATCCTCCGGGTGCTGACCGAGCAACGCTTCCAGCGCGTCGGTGGCCGTTCGGACGTGAGTGTCGATGTGCGCGTCATGTCGGCCACGACCAAGGACCTGAAGCAGGAGATCGAGGAGAACCGGTTCCGGGAGGACCTGTTCTACCGGCTGAACGTCGTGCCGCTGCGTGTGCCGTCCTCTTTACCGAGCGTAGCCGCGATGACATCGCGGAACTGTGAACTATTTTATCGAACGTATTGCCGACTCCGGTCTGACGCCGCGCACCTTCTCGGCAGAAGCGATGGCGGTGCTCCAGTCGATGGACTGGCCGGGCAACATCCGCCAACTACGGAACGTGGTGGAGCGGATCCTCATCTTGTCGCCGTCGGATTCGAGCCGGCCGGTGAGTGTGGACGAGCTGCCGCGTGATGCGGGCGCCAATACGCAGAGTACCAAGGCCGGTTCGGCCGACCTTGTCGGCCTGTCGTTGCGCGATGCACGGGAACAGTTCGAGCGGGAATACCTCGCTCTGCAGATCACCCGGTTTAACGGGAATATCTCGCGAACTGCCGAATTCATTGGAATGGAACGCTCGGCCCTCCATAGAAAATTAAAGGCTTTGGGCGTAGCTTCCGGCGTGAGTCGGCAGGACAGCTAGTGTCGGCGGAAGGCTGAGGAATGCGCGTACTCATCTGCGGGGCTGGCCGTGTCGGACACGGCATCGCGCGTCGGCTTGCGCGCGAAAAGCACGATATCACGATCATTGACGAGAACCCGGACCTGGTCGACCAGGTCTCGACCGATCTCGATGTGCGCGGCGTCACGGGCCATGCAGCCCATCCGGACGTGCTGAAGCGCGCGGGTGCGGCGGACTGCGAAATGATCATCGCCGTCACGCACTTCGACGAGATCAACATGGTGATCTGCCAGATCGCCCACACGCTGTTCTCGGTGCCGTTCAAGATCGCCCGGGTGAGGGATCAGTCCTATATCGACCCGGCCTGAAGAACATTTTCTCCCGCGAGGGACTGCCCATCGACATGGTGATTTCGCCGGAAGCCGAGGTGGGGAGGCGATCCTTCAGCGCCTGCGCACGCCGGGCGCGATCATGTCCGCTACGTTCGGGCGCGGCAAGGTGCGCCTGCTCGGGCTGGAGATTTCCGACAATAACCCGCTGCTGGATACGGCGGTGGACCAGATCCGCGGTTTGTTCCCGGACCTCTCGGCACGAACATCGGTATCGGCAGCGGCGATACGGTGCGAGCGCCGAAAGGCAGCGACGTTCTGAAGCCGGGCGACCGGGCCTATATCGCCGTGCTGGATTCCCATGCCGAACGGCTGACCTCGATTTTTAACCGCAACGTCGAGCGGTCGGACCATGTAGTGATCGTGGGCGGCGGCAATGTGGGCCTCTATGTTGCCCAGACGCTGGAGCGCTGCGGTGCTAAATAAAGGTATCCGCCTGATCGAGAGCGATCCGACGCGCGCGAACATCGCGGTGGCGGGCGTGAAGCGGACGATCGTCATTCAGGGCGACGGCCTGAACCCGGACATCCTGACCGAGGCCGGCGCGCCGAAGGCAGACTTCGTGGTCGCCATCACCAATGACGACAAGACGAATCTTCTGATCTCGAACCTGGCCAAACGGGCAGGTGCCAAGCGGACGCTGGCGCTCGTCAATGCGACCGAGCTGGTGACCTCGCGCGCGACATGCGCGTCGATGCGGTGCTTGACCCGCGCGCGCTGACAGTTTCCCAGATCCTCCTGCGCATGCGCCGCGGCCGCATCCTCGGCCTTCAGTCGCTGGAAGACGGGCAGGCAGAAGTGGCCGAGGGCGTGACGCTGGAATCCTCGTCCCTGATCGGCAAGCCGACCGGCTATGACGACCTGCCGGACGGCGTGACTGTTGCGGCGATCATCCGCGGCGACAGTGTCATCTTCGCCGGCCCTGACGCCATCGTGCGCACGGAAGACCGGCTCGTTGTGTTCTACGAGGAGGAGATGGTCCGGAAAGTGGAGAAATTCTTCCGCGTCAGTCCGGACTTCTTCTAGGCGATGAATTACGCATCCGTCGTCCGTGTCCTGGCCCTCGTGATGCTGATCCTCGCGGGTTCCAGCGCTCCCTCCATCGTGACCGCCCTTGTGCGCGGCGAAGATCAGCAGGTGTTCGCCTTCATGGCCATGGTGCTGGGCATCACAGTCACGGCTGCGAGCATCCTGTTCCTGACGCCTCGGCCGACGCGCAAGTCGCGTCCCTCGGATGCACTGGGCCTGGTCATCCTCTGGTGGTTCCTCGCACCTGTGGCGGCGTCGCTGCCGTTTGTTGTGGGGGTGCAGAACTCATCGCTGCTTCAGGCGATCCATGAAGCGGCGGCTTGCCTGACAACGACCGGGCAGTCGGTGATCGCTGTGGAAGGTAACCTCTGGCCGGTCAGCCTGCTTGTCTGGCGCGGAACCCTGCATGTTGTCGGCGGGGCGGCATCGATCATTGCGGCGGCGAGCGTGCTGGCCGCGCTCAACCTCGGTGGGCCGGGCATTCACCGCAGCGTGCTTTTCGTGATGCCGGAGACCAGTTTCTTTGACGCCGTGCCGAAAGTCGCTCGCTCAGTGCTGCTGATTATGGCGCTCTCGATCACGTTTACGGTGCTGGCGCTGGAGCTTGCAGGTGTCTCTGCAGGGAGGGCGCTATCGGATTCCGTCAGTGCCTGGACGACCGGTATGGTCGATCCTGCGCCCTATGGAAGAGCAAATGCCGGACTTGTGGCGGACGTGATCCTCGGGATAGCGCTGACCGGCGGAGCCCTCGGGCTGGCTCTGGCCCTGCCCATTCGTGAAGGGCGCGTCCTGAAGGCTCTGACGGATCCGGAGACGACGGTCTTCGCGCTGCTTGTCGTGGTGTTCTCGGTCATGGCGATCGCGTCCGGTCTGAGAGTGTTCGAGTCCCTTGGCTGGGCGATTTCCGCACTGGCGACGTCTGGACTTCCGCTTGGCGGAGCGGACACGTGGGACAAGGTGCCGCTGCCGGTCTTCGTCCTCCCGGCGCTGATCGGCGGCTCGGCGTTGTCGGCAGCCGGCGGAGTCAAGATCGCGCGCCTGATTGTTCTGGCCCGCCGGGCCGGCGTCGAATTCCGCCAGCTGGGTTACAGGCGTTCGGTACTCGGATTTCAGTTCCGTGACCGAGAGATGGACGAGCGCAGCGTGATCGGCGTCTGGGTCTATCTTATTGCCTATATTCTCACGGTTTTCCTGGCGATGGTGGGCTTCACGCTGGCCGGGCAGCCCTTCGAAACGTCAATCCGGCTGGCGATTGGCTGCCTGACCAATTCCGGCGGACTGGTTGTGGGCCATGTTGCCCAGCTCAACGACGGTGCCTCAATTTTGGCCATTGTCTCCATGCTGCTGGGCAGGTTGGAGATTCTGGCGATCATTCCTGCCATTTCTGTCAGTTTCTGGCGGGGTTAGGTGGGGTTTGCCCTTGCGAAACCCTCGCAATGCCGGTAGCCCGCGATCATAACAAGAACAACGGGATTACCCGCCATGTCGGCTGACAAAAAACAAAACCTCCAGGACGCTTTCCTCAACGCCGTTCGCAAATCGCGCACGCCGCTGACCGTGTTCCTTGTGAACGGGGTGAAGCTGCAAGGGGTGGTGACTTGGTTTGACAACTTCTGTGTGTTGCTGCGGGGCGACGGTCGTCCGCCGCAGCTTGTCTACAAGCATGCCATCTCCACGATTGCTCCGAGCGCTCCGGTACAGCTCTTCGACGAAGAGATGGACAAGGAATAAAACCGCTTGGCCGAAAAGCTGATTGATCGGCTACCGGCACCGGAGATCGCAGGCGCGATCATCCCATGGTTTACCCCTGCGAACCGCCCTTCGGCGGATCGTCTTGAGGAAACAGCCGGTCTTGTCGAGGCGCTTGGCTGCGAGTTAGCGTTCCTGCGGCCCGAACACGTCCGGCAAGTCAATTCCGCGCAGCTCCTGTCCGGCGGTATCCTCGACCGCTTGGCCGCGGACCTCGAAGCCAATGCCTGCACGTTGGCGGTGATCGACGGCGCGCTGACGCCGGTCCAGCAGCGCAACCTCGAAAAGAAGCTCGGCGTGAAGGTCATCGACCGGACTGGGCTGATCCTTGAGATCTTCGGCCTGCGGGCGCGAACCAAGGAAGGCCGGCTGCAGGTCGAGCTGGCGCGTATCCTCTACGAACGCTCCCGCCTTGTGCGGACCTGGACCCACCTCGAACGCCAGCGCGGCGGCGGCGGATTCCTCTCTGGTCCCGGTGAAAGCCAGCTCGAAGCCGATCGCCGGATGCTGGACGACAAGATTGTCCGCCTGAAAGCCGACCTCGACGATGTGCGCCGCACGCGCGCCGTCCAGCGCGCCGGCCGCCAGCGCACCGGCAAGCCCGTCGTGGCACTGGTCGGCTATACCAATGCTGGCAAATCGACCCTGTTTAACCGGCTGACCGGTGCGGACGTGTTCGCGAAGGACATGCCCTTTGCGACGCTCGACCCGACGATCCGGCGGCTCGACCTGCCGACCCTCGGCGAGGCGGCGCTGATCGATACCGTCGGCTTCATCACAGACCTTCCGACCCACCTGATCGACAGTTTCCAGGCGACGCTGGAAGAAGCCATGCAGGCGGATCTGCTCGTCCATGTGCGTGACCGCGCAAGCCGGGCCGACCTCGACCAGGCCGACGATGTCATGCGTGTTCTCGAGCGGTTGGAGCAGGAAACCGGCCTGCCGCTGCCGCCCATCGTGGAAGCCTGGAACAAGGCTGACCTCCTGCCGCCGGAACGGGCCGAGGCGTTGGCGCAATCAGCCATGGGCGATCTTGAATACCCCGCGGTTCTGATCTCGTCCGTGACCGGGGAGGGCGTGGAAGACCTGCTGGCGCTGATCGAGAGAGGCCTGCTGCGAAGCGCCGCGAGCGTCCGTATCCTGCTGAAGCCCCAAGACGGCCGGGCGCGCGCCTGGCTGCACCGGAACGGCGAAGTGATCTCGGATGAGGTGCAGGAGGATGGCGGATCGCTGCTGACCGTACGCCTCAAGGCCGACCGGTTCGGCCAGTTCTGTGCGGAATTCCCGAATGCGTTGGTCGAGCCGGCCAGCTAGGGCTTGGGCTCTTTCTTCTTCACGGCCTGCCAGAGCGCTTCCTGCGCATCGAGATCGAGGCTCGCGAATTCCACGCCTTGCCCAGCCGCCAACGTCTCCATGGCCCGGAAGCGGCGTTCGAACTTGGCATTGGCCTGGCGCAGGGCTACTTCCGGATCGACGTTCAGCCGGCGGGCAAGATTGGCAGCGACGAAGAGCAGGTCACCCATCTCGTCCATGATCGCGTCCGGATTGCCGGAGGCCATGGCTTCCTTCAGTTCGGCGGTCTCTTCCTCGAGCTTGTCGAAGATCGGCTCCGGCTCGGTCCAGTCGAAGCCGGTGCGGGCGGCGCGTTTCTGTAGCTTCTCGGCGCGGAGGAGCGCGGGCAGCGAAAGGGCGACGCCATCGAGGGCGCTATG
The DNA here is from genome assembly GCA_041398365.1 of Hyphomonas sp. Taxonomy (GTDB): domain Bacteria; phylum Pseudomonadota; class Alphaproteobacteria; order Caulobacterales; family Hyphomonadaceae; genus Hyphomonas. The sequence goes on from JAWKUV010000002.1 coordinate 203,686, forward strand.
GGCTACCTTCGCCCTGGCCTTTGCGGCGCGTTCTTCGGCCTTCATGACTTCCCAGGCCACGACCTGTTCGCCGGAGGTGCGGTTGTCGCCCTCGGTGAAGACATGGGGGTGTCGGCGGAGCATCTTTTCATTGATTGCCGCGGCGACGTCAGCCGCGACGAAGGCGCCTTCCTCGGCCGCCATCTGGCTGTGAAAAACGACCTGGAAGAGGAGGTCACCCAGTTCCTCGCGGAGATCGGCCATGTCATTGCGCTCGATCGCGTCGGCGACTTCGTAGGCCTCCTCGATCGTATAGGGGGCAATCGTGCCGAAATTCTGCTCAAGGTCCCACGGGCAGCCGCCGTCGGGATTGCGCAGCCGCGCCATGATCTCCAGTAGCCGGGTGAATTCCCGGGCGGCGCGTTCGAATTGCGGGTCCTGAGACGGGTTCATGCGGGCAATCCTGTTGATTTGCCGGGACCATGGCGAGCCCCGGATGCGTCACAGGGTGACATTGTTGACTTTACGGGAATGGATTGACTTTCCCCCCGGTGCAAGAGACGTGGAAGCATGCGATCTGAATTCCGCACAACTTTTGCGACGCTGAAACAGGTGTCATTCATGAAAGACGGGATGGCATGAAGGACAGGATGGTCCTGATCGGTATCGACTGGGGTGCCTCGAACTTCCGGGCATGGGCGTTCGACGAGGATGGCGAAGTCATCGGCGGGACAAGCCTGCCGGACGGGATCCTGAGCCATTCCGGCGATCCGCTCGCGCGCCTCAAGTTCAACATCAATGAATGGCTGGGCGAATGGCCCGCCGTGCCGGTGATTGCCTGCGGCGCGGTCGGCAGTGCCGAAGGCGTGAGCCGGACCGACTACCGCCCTGTGCCGATGATGGTGTCGGACCTGCCGAAGCACCTCGTGCATGCGCATGGCCTCTATATCGTGCCGGGCCTGAAGCAGGCCTCGCCGCCGGATATCCTGCGTGGGGAGGAGACACAGCTGTATGCGTTGCCCGAGTCGGTCGGCGCTGTCTGCATTCCCGGTATGCATACGAAACACATCACCGTCGAACATGGCCGGATCCTCGGCTTCACGACGGAGATGACCGGCGAGCTTCGCTCGCTGATGTTGTCGAGCGGCGGCCTGAAAGCGCCGGCCGGCGTCGAGCAGGAATTCAGCGAGCTGGTTTTTCGGGAATGGGTGGAGAATTCGCTGGATCCGGAAGATGCGGCCTCGCCGTTTGCCGTGCGAGCCGCCCGGATCACGGGCGACCTTGATCCGAAATTCCATACGACCGCTCTGACAGGCATCCTCATCGGCGCCGACATCGCCGCGCATTACGATCCGGGCGATGAACTGACGCTGGTGGCGGACGGACCGATGCTGGATTTCTACAGGATTGCGCTCGAGACACTGGGCGCGGATTTTGAAGAATATTCTGCCGAGGAAGCCGCTCAAGACGGCTTGTTCGGCCTGGCTGAGGAGGCGGGGCTGATCTGATGATGCTGGCGCCGGAATGCGTGGCCCCGACAGGGTGCGTGCTGGGCGAAGGCCCGGTTTGGAGCGAGACCGAGGGCTTCCTCTGGTGGGTCGATATCAAGCGCGCAAAGCTGCACCGCTACAATCCGCGGACAGGGAATACCCGCCGCTACGACCTGCCGATCCGGGCGAGCGCCATCGCGCTGCATGACGGCCTGTTCCTGATGGCGGGGGATCAGGAGATCGGACTCTACGATCCGTCTACGGAAATGTACGAGCGGCTGCACCGGATCGAGGGCGAACCGGAAGGCAACCGTACCAATGACGGCGGTATCGCGCCGGATGGCTCGTTCTGGTTCGGAACCATGGACGATGCCGAAAAGGAGGCCCGCGGGTCCTATTACCGTTTTGCGCCGGACCGGATGCTGACGCAGCTGCGCCTTCCGTCGGTCATGGTGACGAACACGATGCAGTTCTCGCCGGATGGCCGGACCTTCTACACGTGCGACAGCGCCGAGCAGGAGATCCTGGCCTACGATCACGATCCGGAGACAGGCGCGCTGTCCGGCCGCCGAGTGTTCGCCTCGACCTATGAGTTCGGCGGCTATCCCGACGGGTCGGCCGTCGATTCGGAAGGCGGGCTCTGGACGTGCCTCTGGGATGCCTCGCGCATCGTGCGGCATACGCCGGACGGGAAGGTGGACCAGGTCATCATCCTGGCGGCGCCGCGTCCGACAAGTCTCGCCTTTGGCGGGCCGGACCTGCGAACGCTGTTCATTACCACCGCCCGGGCAGGCATGACGTTCCCGCAGCTGGACGCAAGGCCGCTGTCGGGCAGCCTGTTTGCGGTTCAGGTGGATATTCCGGGGCTTCCGGCCCGGAAATTCGGCCAGGCGGGCTGAGTTACCGCCAATGGGAAGCCTCTTGCGTCCGCTGGCGGCGCACATCACATGCCTTCACATCGAAATTGGTGTAGTTTAACCGTGGACGCGGCGGCCCAAAACCGCTAACCCCCCGCTTTTCAAGAGAGTGTCGGAATGGCCGAAAAGGTTAAGAAGAAACGGGTCGGGCCCATCACGTTCCTCCGCCAGGTGCGCGCGGAAGGGAACAAGGTGAGCTGGACTTCGCGGCAGGAGACCATCCAGGCGACAATTTTCGTCGTTGTGATGTCGGTCCTGATCGCCGCTTTCCTCTTTGGTGCCGACTTCCTCATCAACCTGTTTGTCAAAGCGATCACCGGCCTCTGAGGCTGTGAACGTCCATTTTCAAGGAGCGCGCAGGCCCCATGGCTGAAGCGAAATGGTACATTGTCCACGCCTATTCCAACTTCGAAAAGAAGGTGGCGGCGACGATTCTCGAGCAGGCCGAGCGTAAGGGCCTGTCCGAACTGATCGAGGATATTCAGGTCCCGACCGAAGAAGTGGTCGAAGTCGCCCGCGGCAAGAAAAAGACCGTCGAGCGCCGTCACTTCCCGGGTTACGTCCTTCTGAAGGCCGTGATGACCGACGATGTGTACCACCTGGTAAAGGATACGCCGAAGGTCTCCGGCTTCCTCGGCGCCGAAGGCGGCAAGAAGCCGCTGCCGGTCCGTCAACGGGAGGTTGACCGCATTCTGGGCACGGCCGCGGATCCGGCTGCCGAGCGTCCGCGTCCGAAGATCTCCTTCGAGATCGGCGAACAGGTTCAGGTCAACGACGGTCCGTTCCAGGGGTTCGAGGGTGCTGTCGAGGAAATCGACGAAGCCAATGGCCGCCTGAAAGTGACCGTGTCGATCTTCGGCCGCGGCACGCCGGTCGATCTCGAATTCGAACAGGTCGTAAAGGTCTGATCCGTTGCAGATTCGGGTAGGATCGTCTGACGGTCCGGCTTGAATCATCCCTTTATGGGTTGTATCTGCCAACCCCAGTGCCGCCTTAGCTCAGTCGGTTAGAGCGCTAGATTGTGGATCTAGAGGTCCCCCGTTCGAACCGGGGAGGCGGTACCATAATTTCTCCAGAAAAAGTCAATTGTGTCGGGAACTTGTTCCTCACATGTGCGTAATTTGACGAGCCTGACGCAATCTGTTGCAAATGGGCCGCGGTAGGTAGAAAATCCCTGCCGTTCCAGCGTTTCGGCTTTCAAAAAGGGGTCGCGGCGCCGGTGAATTGAGTTTATCAGAGGAATCATCGGGTGAATGCCTGAATGAACCTGCGGCCGAGGACAATCCCGTCTTTCGGCACACAAAAGGGGATTAAGTATGAAGAAAACTCTTATGTGCGCGACAGCCGCGGCCGCTTTCGCGTCTGCTGGTTTCGCCGCCCACGCTGAGGACAGCTGGTACGCCCGTGGCGACGTCCAGTATGGCTTTGCTGGCGAACTGGATCACGACCCGCTGATCGACGACGTCGCTGGCGTGCTCGAAGGCAGCTCCGACTCCGACGAAATGCTCGGCGGTCAGCTTGGCCTCGGCTACAATTTCGACAACGGTTTCCGCCTTGAGGGCGTGTTCGGCTACCGCAGTGGTGAGCTGACCGTTCCGTCCGACTTCGGACCCGGCCTGACTGGCGTTGCGTCCGATCCGCACGGCAACCTGCAGATCGCCGACCTGATGCTGAACGGCATCTACGACTTCAACCGCGGCGGCAAAATTCAGCCGTACGTCGGCGTCGGTATCGGTGGCGCCCGTCTGAACGCCAAAGCAAGCAACCTGAACTACGGTGTTGCCGGTAACTGGGCTGCTGCGAACGGCTTCAGCGACACGGACACCACGCTGGCTTACCAGGGCCTCCTCGGCCTCGGCTACAAAGTGTCGGACCGTCTGACCCTTGACCTCGGCTACAAATACTTCGTGGCCGACGACCTGGAACTGAACGGCTACACGAACGCCACCAACTACGAGGGTACCTATTCGGACCACGTGGCAACGGTTGGTCTGCGCTACGCCTTTGGCGTGACGCCGCCGCCTCCGCCGCCGCCGCCGCCGCCCCCGCCGCCGCCTCCGCCGCCCCCGCCTCCGCCGCCGCCGCCGCCTCCGCCGCCGCCTCCGACTGAGGCATCGACCGGCCCGGCAGTGGTCTGCTCGGATCTCGGCCAGAGCTTCGTGGTCTACTTCGAGTGGGACAAAGCGGACCTGACGAGCCAGGCTTCGGCCGTTATCGATCAGGCTGTGGCGAACATCCGTTCGGAAGCCAGCTGCGCAACCAGCTCGGTGAGCATCGCCGGCCACACCGATACGTCGGGCGCCAGCGCATACAACGAGCGCCTCTCGCAGCGCCGTGCTGACATCGTGGCCCAGGCCCTGATCTCGCGCGGCATCGACGCCTCGCTGATCACCGAAGAAGCCAAAGGCGAAACGGATCTGGCGAAAGCGACCCGCGACGGTGTTCGCGAACCGCTGAACCGTCGTTCGGAAGTCGTGATCACCGTCAAGTAAGACGGTTCACGCCTGACCAAGTTGAACGGCCCGGCCTTTGTGCCGGGCCGTTTTCGTTTGGTCTTCTGACAGGGCCTTGCCGGAATACGTTTCCTGTGAAACCAAGAGCCAATGATCGACCTGAGCACCCTGAGCCGCGAGGATGAGGCTGCGCGCGAGCGCCTTCACGCGCGGGCCGCCGGCATGGTGGCGCAAACCCAATCCTGGTCTGCCATCAACACCGGCAGCTGGAACGCAACCGGACTGAAAAAGCTGGCCCCGATGCTGGCGGACGCGTTCTCGGAACTCGATGCCGAAGTGCGCCTCGAACCGGGTGACCCGTTTGAGTCCGTGAATGCGGCGGGGGAAACCGAGGCCACGCAGACCGCGCCGGTGATCCGCGTGTCGGCCCGGCCGTCTGCCCCCGTACAGGTGGTGATGTCCGGGCACTACGATACCGTCTTCGCTCCGGGCGTGTTCGAGACGATCCGCGATCTTGGCGACGGCAGGCTGAATGGTCCCGGCCTGGCCGATATGAAAGGCGGGCTTTGCATCATGCGCGAAGCGCTTCTGGCGTTCGAGGCAGGCCCTCTGAAAGACCGTCTCGGCTACCAGATCGTGATGACGCCGGACGAGGAAATCGGAAATTTCGCAAGTTCGCGTGCCCTGACGGAGGCGGCCCGTTCCGGTGCCCATATCGGCATGACGTACGAGCCCTGCATGGATACGGGCGCGATGGCCGGAGGCCGCAAGGGATCGGCGGTGTTCGACATCGTCCTGCACGGGCGCGCCGCGCATGCCGGCCGCGCCAAGGAAGAGGGGAGAAGCGCCATTGAGGCTGCCGCGGAACTCGTCCTGGGTCTCGAGGCCTTGAATGGCCAGCGTGAAGGCGTCACGGTTAATGTCGGCTCCATCGACGGCGGCGCGCCGGTCAACATCGTGCCGGACCTGGCGATTGTGCGGTTCGGCGCGCGCGCGCCCGACGCCGCAGCGGCGCAGTGGACGACCGAGTCTGTACAGAATCTGTTTGCCCGCGCCACGGCGCGGGATGGCATTCATGGACACCTGCATGGTGGCTTCTACCGGCCGCCCAAGCCTCGGAACGCGGCCCAGCAGGCCCTGTTCGACGCCGTACAGGCGACCGGCAAGGCGATCGGGCTCGATCTTCAGTTTGAAGACACAGGCGGCGTCTGTGAGGGCAACAATATCTTTGCCGCGGGCGTTCCGAATGTCGACACGCTGGGCGTCATGGGCGGGCGCATCCACTCCAACGAAGAATATGTCGTCGTTTCCAGCTTCCCGGAAAGGGCCGCGCTGTCGGCGCTGCTTCTGAACCGGCTGGCGGATGGGCGCCTCGACGGCGCCGGCATCAAGGCCCTGATGGAGGCCTGATCATGTCACCCACCTATGTGATGCGGCCCTCGCGTCTGGACGACCTGACCGCGCTTATCGAACTCGCGGAATTGTCCGGCCCGGGTTTTACAAGCCTCCCGGTCGATGAACCGATCCTTCGGGAACGGCTTGAAAAGTCCGTTGACGCGTTCAACGGCCGCCTCAAGCGGATCGAGTACGGCAAATACCTGCTGATGATGGAAGACGCGGCAACCGGCGAGGTTGTTGGTTGTTCCGCCGTCAAAGCCGGTACGGGCATAGACCAGCCTTTTTTCAACTATCGCGTCATCACGCTGGCCCAGGCCAGCCAGGCGGCGGGCAACCTGCGTTTCGACATGGACGCGTTGGTGCTGACCAATGAATATGTGGGGTATACGGAAGTAGGAACGCTCTTCCTGAAGCCGGAACACCGGGGCGGTGGATCGGGACGGCTTGCGGCCCAGTCGCGCTACCTGCTTATGGCGGCCGCGCCGGACCGCTTTGGCGACAAGGTGCTCGCAGAGCTGCGCGGTGTTGTGGACGATGAGGGCAGGTCGCCCTTCTGGGAATGCCTCGGCCGCCATTTCTTCCGCATGGATTTCACCGAAGCTGACCGCCTCTCGGCAACGACGGACAACCAGTTCATCCTGGACCTGATGCCGAAATACCCGATCTATGTGGATCTGTTGCCGCCCGAGGCGCGCGAAGTGATCGGCCGGTGCCATTCAGACGGTGTCGGCGCCTACAAGCTGCTCCAGTGGGAAGGTTTCGAGTTCGACCGCACGGTGGACATCTTTGATGGCGGCCCTCTGGTGACCGTTCAGCGCCGTCACATCCGCACCATTCAGGAAAGCCTCTGCGTGCGTCTTGAAGCAGGTGATGTAAAAGCCGACCCGGCAGCAAAGCAGAGCCTCGTGTCGAGTGATACGCTACCGGATTTCAGGGTCACGCTCGGCAGCAGTATTCTCCGAAACGAGTCGACGGTCGTCGTGAGCCCGGAAGTGCTTGAAAATCTCAAATTGAAGCCGGGTGCCCAGGCGCGCATCTGGCAACGGAGCAAGTGATGATGGACGGTGTGTATATTGACGGCCGCTGGCGCAAGGGTTCCGGCGCGCGGTTTGAAAACCATTGCCCGGCAACGGGAGACTTGGTCTGGGAAGGACATGGCGCCGACGAAGCCGAGGTGAATGAGGCGGTAGCGTCCGCCCGCCGGGCCTTCGCCCAATGGGCGCACATGCCACAATCCGACCGGACGGCGATCCTCGAAAGATATGCGGATGAAATCGGCAAACGTGCCGACGCCATTGCCGAAACTGTCAGCCGCGATATGGGCAAGGCGCTTTGGGAGTCGAAATCTGAAGCGGCCACGATGAAGGCCAAGGTCGGTGTTTCGATTGCGGCCCAGGTCGAGCGCGCCGGGTCGAAATTCAGCAAGGCCGATTTCGGCTCGTCTCACCTGACGCACCGGCCGCATGGCGTGATGGCCGTCTACGGACCGTTCAACTTTCCCGGCCACCTGCCGAACGGCCATATCGTGCCAGCGCTGCTCGCGGGAAACACCTGCGTGTTCAAGCCGTCGGAACTTGCGCCGGGCGTCGCGCACCAAATGGCCGACGCGTTCGCGGCGGCGGGCTTGCCGGACGGTTGTCTCAACATCGTGCATGGCGGCCGTGATGCCGGTGGCGCGCTGCTGAATGCAGACATCAACGGCCTTCTGTTTACAGGCTCAGCCGCGACCGGCGTGTTCTTCCACAAACATTTCGCTGGCCGGCCGGAAGTGATCCTTGCGTTGGAAATGGGTGGCAACAATCCGCTGATCCTCTGGAACCCGGCGGATGTGGATGCCGCCGCAGACATCGCCGCGCAGTCGGCTTTCCTGACTACCGGGCAACGCTGTTCCTGCGCGCGCCGCATCATCCTTCCAGAAGGGGCTTGGGGCGATCAGGTACGCGACGCCATCGTCGCTCGCGCCGAAGGCCTCGCCATCGGGGCGTGGAATGAGGATGGCATGTTCATGGGGCCGGTCGTTTCAGAGCGCGCCGCCGTGAATGCCGTGGAATTCCAGGACATGTTGCTCGCACGGGGTGGCAAAGCCCTGAAACGGCTGGAGCGGCTGGAGCGTGGCGGCGGTTTCGTTTCCGCTGGCATCGTGGACGTTACGGACGCTGTTGGCGTGCCGGATGAGGAACTGTTCGGACCGGTCATGCAGATCATCCGCGTACCGGATTTCGACACCGCCATCGCCCGCGCGAATGACACCCGTTACGGCTTGTCAGGCGGCCTCGTCAGCGATGACGACGCGCTCTGGGTCAAGGCCCATCACGGCATGCGCGCAGGCATCCTGAACCGGAACCGTCCGACAGCGGGTGCGGCTGGCAATATGCCGTTTGGCGGACCGGGCCTGTCGGGCAATTTCCGTCCGGGAGCCTATTACGCAGCCGACTATTGCGCCTGGCCGCAGGCGAGCCAGGTCTCTGATGTTGCAGTTCGTATGGGCGCACAGGGCTTTCCCAAGTGAGCGCCGTCGAGGTCAACTTCGATGGCCTGATCGGTCCCAGCCATAACTATGGCGGCCTGTCGGATGGCAACCTCGCCAGCGCGCGGAATGCGGGCGACATTTCGAACCCGCGCGAGGCGGCGCTGCAGGGCCTCGAGAAGATGCGGTTCCTGCTGCGAGCTGGCCTGACACAAGGCGTGCTGCCGCCGCTGCCGCGCCCGAACTTCGATCTTCTGGTCTCTGCAGGCTATGGTGGCAGAGACCATGACATCATCGAAAAGGCTGCTGCGGAGAACCCGCGCCTCCTCAAGGTAGCCTATTCAGCCAGCAGTATGTGGACGGCAAATGCAGCCACTGTGTCGCCGTCGCCAGACACGGAAGATGGCCGTCTGCACCTGACCGCAGCCAACCTTTCGACGATGCTCCATCGCTCGTTGGAGCATCCGGACACCACGGCAATCCTTCAGGCGATCTTCGATGACGATCGCCATTTTGCCGTGCATGCGGCCCTGCCGATGCATGCAGACTTTGCCGATGAAGGCGCCGCCAATCATGTCCGCCTCTGCGCAGAGCATGGTGCACCGGGTGTCGAGCTGTTCGTTTACGGACGGGCCGCGGGCGAATCCACGGCGGGGTTCCCGGCACGGCAGACGCTTCTTGCGTCGCAGAGCATCGCCCGCGGTCATGGCCTGACGCCAACGCGTGCGGTCTTCGCCCGGCAGTCGCGCGTCGCGATCGACGCCGGTGCCTTCCACAATGATGTCGTCAGCGTCGGTGCGGCTGACACGCTGTTTTTCCACGAATCGGCTTTCGAGGACACCGAAGGTACGCTGGCCGCATTGCGCGCCGCGGCCGGCGGATTATTTGACTTGAAACCGGTGATGGTCCCGGCGGCAGAAGTACCGCTTGAGGATGCGATCCGGTCCTATCTCTTCAATTCGCAGCTGCTTGTGTTCCCGGGAGAGGCGCGGCTTGTGCTCGTCGCCCCGACCGAAGCGCAGGACAACGCCGCCACGCGCGCCTATTGCGAGCGGCTGGTCAGCGGTAACGGTCCGATCGGCCGGGTCGAGTTCGTCGATGTACGTCAATCCATGCGGAATGGCGGCGGGCCTGCCTGCCTGCGCCTGCGGGTCGTTATGACCGAAGCCGAGCGCGCCGCGTGCCACCAAGGCGTGCTGCTGGACGAGGAGCGGATCGACGCGCTGCAGGCCGTCGTCCGGAAAACCTATCGCGACCGTCTCGCGCCCGAAGACCTGGCTGATCCGGTCTTTGCGGATGAATGCCGCACCGCGCGCGAAGCCTTGCTGAACGTGCTCGAACTGGAGGAACTCGCATGATCCGGCTCTACGATTACTGGCGTTCTTCCGCCGCCTATCGCGTGCGCATTGCGCTGAACATCAAGGGAGTTACGTATGAAAGCCTTCCGGTCAATATCGCTCCGGGGTCGGACGAGCAGCTGACCGATACCTACAAGGCAGTGAATGCCCAGATGCGCGTTCCGTCGCTGGAAGTCGAAGGTCGCCGGGCAGGGCAGTCGATGGCCATTCTCGAATGGCTGGAAGAGACCTACCCGCAACCGTCGATCCTGCCATCAGATCCGTGGGCACGTCTTCAGGCCCGGTCGTTCGCCCACACGATTGCCTGCGACATCCATCCGCTGAACAATCTTTCGGTGCTTGCCGCGCTGCGGACGGATTTCGGTGCGGACGAAGCGGCCGTCACACGCTGGTACCATGACTGGATCCTGCGGGGCTTTGCGGCGCTGGAGCAGTTCGCCGCTGCGAACCGGGCGGGCACCTTCCTGTTCGGCGATACCCCGACCATGGCCGAGATAGCGCTCGTGCCGCAGGTCGCCAATGCGCGCCGCTTCAAGACCGATCTCTCGACTTTCCCGACGCTGGTGGCGCTGGATGCAGCCTGTCTCGAACTGGAGCCGTTCCGCCTCGCGTCACCCGAGATGCAGAAGCAGGCCTAGTCGCGGTCCTTGCGTTTCTCGCGGCTTTCGTCGGTATCGCCCGGACGGCGGATATCGACGATTTCGACTTCTTCAAGATCGCCGAGCGGTTCGGCCGACTGCGAGGCATTGTCCTCAAGCCAGGCGAGGAACGCGGCCGCCGGATCGGCGCCGAGCCCGGAGTCCGGTGCCAGAACGGCAAACCCGCCCTGACGGCCGGTCACCACGTCGTGGACGCAGGTGCCGCTCTCGATGAGGTGGGAGGCGCAATAGGACTCGCCAGTCTTCGACGTATCCTCAATCAGCGTGAGCGCGTCGGGACGTTTGGCCAGACGGTAGAATCCGCCGAAGCGCTCCGACAGGTCTGGATCGCGCTGGAGTTCCGTTAGCAGGGCGTCGGGCAGGGGGGAATTGGTCGCGATGACAAAGGCGCGGCCGCGATTGTGCTGCTTCAGGTAAACCAGGAAGGCGCGGGAAAGGTCGTCGCCCTTCGCGTCGGTGCGGTAAAGCGGGGCATAGACCGGTCCGATGGCCGCGAGTCCGTCTTCCAGCATACGGCCCTGCAGGCGCGCGTTCTGCTCGACCTTGTTCAGCTGTTTGCCACTGCGGCCTTTCAGGGAAGCGGCATCGTCCACAAGGAAGACATCGACTGCCCAGCCGCCGCTCCAGACGGCCGGGGGCGTTTCCTTGGGAATCACGGCCCAGCTGGCGTAATCGGAATAGCTGAGAGGGCTCACCTCGATATAGGGCGGCGGCGAAATAACTGAGCGCCAGAGCCAGACGCCAAACGCAATGGCTACGGCTGCGGAGGCGATCCAGAGAACGGGTTTCTTCATCTAAAAGGTCCGGTTGCGATCGGGCGGCCTAGCCACGCGGATGCAACGCACGCGCCAGCCCGGAATAGTTGGGTTGGTCGACAGACAACTGCGCAATTGTGGTCGTTTTTAGATGGTCCAGGAGGCCCGGTGTGGAAAGGCCGGCCGCGCCGGAGCGAATGCGCTCGCAAAGCTCGCGATTGAGGGCATCCAGCGTGGCGTCCGGGCCAGCGTCCAGAAGGGCAACGAGCCGGTCCTTTTCGCCTGCTTCCGCGGCCGGGCGCTCGGCCAGTTCGCGTAGGACGGTGCCCAGCACGTTGGACGCGACCCGGGCATGGAAGGCGGCATGGCCAGTCAGTTGCGGGGCGGCTGTGTCGTCGATGAAGCGTTTGACCGCTTCGACCATTTCGGCCGTCGAGGGGGCGTCATGCATGGTTGCGCACTCCTTCCAGCAGGTAGACGAGGTCTATTTCGGTTTCCGAAACGCGCCGGCCGATTGCGGCCCGCTCGACACTTGGGTCGGCCCCGGACCGGTAGGCCTCGTACATGATCATACACATGATGCCCCATTTGAGGCTGCCGAGCATTTCCCACCAGTCGATATCGCGCGGTGAGAATTTCCCGCCGCCCGCCGCGGCATAGGCGTCAAGCAGGTCCGGCAGGTCGCCGAAGCCGCCGACGCGCTTGTCCGCATGTCCGAAGCGCCAGGAATTCACGCAGACCCAGGCGATGTCCTCGCGCGGGTCGCCAATGTGGGCGAGTTCCCAGTCGAGAACCGATGCAAGGCCTTCCTCGGAGATCATCAGGTTCCCGAGGCGGAAATCGCCATGAACCAGCACGCTGGGCAGAGGCTCCGGGGCGTTGGCCTTCAGCCAGGCAATGGCCAGCTCGAATACGGGGCGCGGCAGGTCGAAGGCCCGATAGATCGATTCGTATTTCGCGAGCTGGCTGAGGCCGTCGCTGACCGGCAGGTCGGGCAGGGCATCGGCCGGAATGGAGTGGATACCCGCCAGCGCCTCGCCGCATTGGCGAGCCAACACCTTGCGGGCGCCTGCAAATTCCTCGTCGCGGAGGATCTTTCGGCCGATGGTTTCGCCGCTGATCCGGTCCATGATGAAAGCCTGGCCGAGATCGGTTCCGGCTTCCGAGACGCCGAGGACGGGCGGAACGGGTACGCCCGCGCTCGCTGCACGCGTCAGGAGGTCAGCCTCCATTGAAAGGCCGATGGCTTCGGAGGAGCGCGCCTTCGAGACGCCGCCTGGTGCCCGGCGCAGAATCAGCGGCCGGTCGGGGCCGGTTCCGGTCACTGTAAAGGCCCAGGTTTCCTGGCTCGCGCCCCCGGACAGGCGTTTCAGCCCGGTTACCGCGGCCGTTGAGCCGAATTTTAACTTTGCCCAGCTATCAAGGGCTGTTGCGATCTGTTCAGCGTTTCCCATCTTCGCCACAATTACAGGGAAGAAAGGGCCCGCCAAGCTCTTCCCTCGCGAGAGCATGACGCACGGTCCAGAAGGAGTGGTTGATGGCCAGGAAGCCAAAAAAGGAGTTGGGCATGCTGGAGGTGGAGAAACCGCCTCGCGTGAGCCCATGGGCCTGGCTTCGGGGGCGTTTCTTCGCCGGCATGGTGATCGCGGCCCCCATCGTGGTGACGTTCGCGATCCTCCAGTTCGTCATTACCTATATCGATCAGCGCGTCGTTCCGTTCCTTCCGGAGCCGCTGCGGCCTGAAACCTACCTCAACTATGCGGTGCCGGGCTTCGGACTGATCGTGCTGGTCGTGTTTCTCACGATCCTGGGTGCAATCACGACGAACCTTCTCGGGCGCTCGGTGGTCGGCATCACCGACCGGGTGCTGAGCCGCATCCCGATCGTTCGGACGGTATATTCATCGTTCAAGCAGCTCGTGGATGTGTTCGCAAACAACCCGACCGAGCAGTTCCGTGAATGTGTGCTGATCCAGTTCCCGCGCGAGGACAGCTGGTGTCTTGGCTTCGTGGCGTCGCCCGCGCGGGGCGAGATCAAGACCGCACTCAGTGATGATTATATCGGCGTCTTCGTGCCGACGACACCGAACCCGACATCGGGCTTCATCATGTTCGTGAAGACGGAGAAGGTGATCCGGCTGCACATGTCGGTGGAAGAGGGCGCGCGCATGATCCTGTCGGCGGGCCTTGTCGTGCCCGAACACCCGGAGGTGAAGGCTGCCATCGAAGCTGCGAATGCGAAGAAATCGTCTAAGAAATCACCCGAGGAACCATCAGTTCCCGGACCAGTCGCAGCGCCCGGCCCCGCACCGAGTCAAGGTCAGGATCTGAATTGACGAGAGCTTCGGCGTCCTTCGCTGCGATGGCGAGAAGGGCGGCGTCTTTCGACAGGTCGATCACGCGATAGTCTGTGGCACCTGCCTGCCGCAGGCCCAGGATGTCGCCTGGCCCCCGCAGCTTGAAATCGGCTTCCGCAATCTCGAACCCGTCATCGGTTCGCCGCAGCGTCTCGATCCGCTCGCGCGCCATATCGCCGAGCGGCGGACGGTAGAGCAGGAGGCAGTAGGAGGGCTTGTCGCCCCGGCCGACGCGTCCTCTCAACTGGTGGAGCTGGGCAAGACCGAAGCCCTCGGCGCGCTCGATCACCATGATCGTCGCTTCCGGCACGTCCACGCCCACTTCGATCACCGTTGTCGCCACCAGGACCCGCGTTGCGCCGGTGCGGAAGTCTTCGAGGGCCGCGTCCTTATCGGCCGCTTTCAGGCGGCCATGGACGAGCCCAACCGGAGCTTTCAGCTGCTTCTTGAGCATCGCGTGCCGGCCGACCGCCGTTGAGTCGTCATCGTCCACGTCGACTTTCGGGCAGACCCAGAAAATGCGTTCGCCCCGGCCGATGGCGCGACCCACGGCGTCGACCACTTCGTCCATCCGCGTATCCGGAATGGCGCGTGTCTCGACCGGTTTCCGCCCGGCAGGCTTCTCGTCGAGGATGGAGACATCGAGGTCGCCGTTGACGGCCTGCGCGAGCGTGCGCGGGATCGGTGTCGCGCTCATCACCAGCATGTGCGGGCTTTCCGCCTTGCCCGCGAGGCGCATGCGGTCTGCCACACCGAACCGGTGCTGCTCGTCCACAATGACGAGGCCGAGATTGCGGAAGGCGACGGCCTCCTGGAACAGCGCATGCGTGCCGGCGACGATCTGGATCGACCCGCTTGCGAGGCCCATCAGCGTCGCTTCGCGAACCGTACCCTTGTCGCGGCCAGAGAGTGCCGCGACCGTGTAGCCGAGCGGAGAAAGCAGGTTCGAGAGGGTCTCGTATTGCTGCCTGGCGAGCACTTCCGTCGGGGCCATGAAGGCCGCCTGGAACCCGCCCGCGGCGGCCTGCACGGCTGCTATCGCACCCACCAGTGTCTTGCCCGCACCGACGTCACCCTGGAGCATCCGGCGCATGGGAGAGGCGCTTGCCATGTCTTCGGCAATCTGTTCCGCCGCACGCATCTGCGCGCCAGTCGGCTTGTAGGGCAGGGATCGGATGAGTTCCGCGATCCGCTCTTCGGCATGGGGGATGCTGGGTGCCTTGCGCAGTTTCCGGGACATGCGTGCAAGGGCAAAGGCGCTTTCGCGCGCAAGTGCCTCGTCATAGGCCAGCCGCTCGCGCGCCAGCGCGAACTTCGCCTCGTCATAGGTCTCGGGCGAATGCAACCATTGCAGCGCTTCCTTGAACGCGGGCCAGCGCTTCGCTTCGACGAGACCGGTATCAGCCCATTCGGGCAGGTTATCCGGAACGCGTGCGAGAGCCTGCTCGGCGAAGGCATGAACGCGCTTGTTGGTCAGGCCGGCGGTGAGCCCATAGATCGGCTCGACGGCCGGCGGCGCTTCGCCTTTCGCCGGATCGACGATGTAATCCGGGTGCGTCATCTGCCGCTCGCCGCGATAGTCCTCGATCCGGCCGGACACGATCCGCGTCTTGCCGATGGGGAACTGGCCCTGCAGCCAGCGCCCGTCCGCCCGGAAGAAGGCGAGCGTCAGGAAGCCTGTCCCGTCGTACAGCTGGATTCGGTGCGGCGACTTCTCATTGTAGGGCGCGTGATAGGCGTGCACCTCGCCCTTCACGGTGGCGACTTCGTCGAACTGCGTCTCGTCGATGGAAGCGCGGACGCGCCGGTCGATCCATCGCTCCGGCAGGTGCAGCAGCAGGTCCCACACGTGTTCGCCGCCGACCAGCCGTTCCAGGACCGGTTTCAGCTTCGGCCCGACGCCCGAGAGGGAATCGAGGCCTTCGAACAGGGGATAGAGTCGCTCGTCACGCATCCTGGCGAACCTATTCCGCTGCCTTCCATGGCACAACGCCGCTTTGACCGGGCGGGGAATAAGCCTATGTCTGTCATGACCTTACCGGAGCCACCCCATGGACACTCGCCGCCGAAAGCTGAAGTTCCGCGCCTGGCGCCGGGGATTCCGGGAAATGGACCTGCTGATGGGCAGCTTCGCGGACAAATACCTCGACACTTACGGTCAGGCGGAACTCGACCAGTTCGAGGCGCTGCTGGGTCTGCCGGACTGGGAAGTCTATGCCTGGCTCGTCGGCCAGGAAGAGGTTCCTGAGGCAGACCGCAGCCCGGTTCTGGACCAATTGATCGCATTCAAGTACGCCGCACAGGCCGGTTGAGCAGGCGTTCCCGCGCCCGGGCTCACGGCCCGATTGCGTCTGAAGGTCTGGCATGACACCTGTCGAACTCCTGAAATCGCTCAGCGGACCGGCCGCCATGGCCGGCGCGCCCTTTGGCGCGGACCTGATGGTTTTCGTAGCGGCCCTGCAGGCACGTGGCGGCATCGGCGTGTACGTGGCGAGGGACGACAAGACCGCCGCGACTGCCCGACGCCTTGCCGAATTCATCGCCCCACGTCTCGACCAGGCCGACCTGCCGGGCTGGGATACGCTGCCCTATGACCGGGTGAGCCCGACGGCCAGCGTCGCCGCCCGCCGCTGCGCCGCGCTCGCACGCCTCTCGCGCTACGAGCCTTCGCATGGGCCGCTCCTTCTGGTCACGACCGCATCTTCCATCGTGCAGCGCGTCCCGCCACGGGAGACGATGCGGCGCTCCTCCTTCTCGATGATGGCCGGCCAGACGGTCAGCCAGAAGGAGTTGAACGACTACCTGCTCGTCAACGGCTATGTCCGTGCCAGTACCGTCCGCGAGCAGGGCGAGTATGCGATCCGCGGCGGGATCATCGACATCTTCCCGCCGACGGCCGGCGAACCGCTGCGCCTCGACTTCTTCGGCGACACGCTGGAAACCATCCGGACATTCGATACCGAAACGCAGCGCTCGACCGGGGAGACGCGGTCTGTCGCCTTTGCGCCCGTCAGCGAAATCCTGTTCGATGACGACGTCCTCAGCCGCTTCCGCGAGAAATACCTCGATGCCTTCGGCCCGCCATCGGGCGATCCGATGTATGAGGCCGCCCGCGCCTCGATCCGCCGTCAGGGCGTCGAAGCCTGGCTGCCGCTGTTCCATAGCAAACTCGATACACTGTTCGACTATTTCGGCGATGAGGCCCTGATCGCCTTCGGGCACCTGTCGGGCGAGGCGGCTGCAGAGCGGCTTGCTCAGGCAGCGGATTATTACCAGGCGCGACTCGATGCCGGCGCCGGAGATGCGCGCGCCGCAAAAGTGCTCGCGCCCGAGGCTCTTCACCTGGACCCTGCCGAACTGGAACGCGCCCTCGCTACGCGCGCTGTTATCAGGTTCAGCCCATCGGAACCGGCGCCCGGCCACTATGACCTGGAGGCACGCCGGGGCAGGGACTTTGCGCCGGAACGCATGCTCAGTCAGGAGAATATTTTCGAGGCGACGATAGCCCACACAAAGTCGCTGCAGAAATCCGGGCGGCATGTCGTCTTCGCGGCCTGGTCGACGGGCTCAGCGGACCGACTGATCAACGTTCTGGCCGATCACGGTCTTGAAGACCTTGTGCACGTCCACTCGCTGGATGCCGCGCGCAAGGCCGAAACGTCGGTTGTCGAAATTCCCCTCGAAACGGGCTTCGTGACGAACGACCTTGCGGTGATATCCGAAGCCGACATTCTCGGCGACCGTCTGGCTGCACCGCGCCGCAAGCGGAAGTCCGCAAATTTCATCACCGATGCCGCGACGCTGCACGCCGGCGACCTCGTCGTGCACGTGGATCACGGGGTCGGCCGCTACGTCGGCCTCAAGACGCTGGAAGTCACGGGTGCCCCGCATGACTGTCTCCAGCTCGAATACGCGGGCGGCGACACGATCTTCCTGCCGGTCGAGAACATCGATCTTATCTCGCGCTATGGCTCGGAAGACGCCGAAAGCCAGCTCGACAAGCTCGGCGGCGCCGGCTGGCAGAGCCGCAAGGCCAAGGCGAAGAAGCGCATTCTCGAAATGGCGGCCGAGCTTATGGCCATCGCTGCCGCGCGGGAGCTGAAGCGCGCAGAAGCTGTGAATGCCGGGCACGGACTGTACGAGGAATTCGCGGCGCGCTTCCCCTATGAGGAAACCGACGACCAGTTGAATGCCATCGAGGACGTTCTGGGAGATCTCGGATCGGGTAAGCCGATGGACCGGCTCGTCTGCGGCGATGTCGGCTTCGGCAAGACGGAAGTCGCGCTGCGCGCCGCCTTCGTCGCCGCCATGAGCGGCAAGCAGGTTGCCGTGATCGCGCCGACGACCCTTCTCGCGCGCCAGCATTTCAAGACGTTCGAGGAGCGCTTTTCCGGTTGGCCGTTGAAGGTGCGCCATCTCTCCCGTCTTGTCAGTTCGAAGGACGCAGCAGACACGCGGTCGGGTCTCACCGATGGCAGTGTCGATGTCGTGGTCGGCACCCACGCGCTTCTGGCCAAGGGGATCGAGTTCAAGCGGCTCGGCCTGCTGATCGTCGACGAGGAGCAGCGCTTCGGCGTGAAACACAAGGAACGCCTGAAGGAACTGAAGGCCGACGTGCACGTGCTGACGCTTTCGGCAACGCCCATTCCACGGACGCTGCAGATGGCGCTCACCGGCATCCGCGATCTTTCGATCATTGCAACGCCGCCGGTCGACCGCCTGTCGGTGCGGACCTACATCACCGAGGAAGACACCGTCACGTTGCGCGAAGCGCTGCTGCGCGAAAAATACCGTGGCGGCCAGGCCTTCTTCGTCGCCCCGCGCATCCAGGATCTCGACAAGCTGGAACGTTTCCTGTCGGAGAATGTGCCGGAAGTTTCCTTCATCGTGGCGCACGGGCAGATGGCGCCGGGCGAACTCGAAGACATCATGACGGCCTTCTACGAGGGCAAGTATGATGTCCTTCTGTCCACCACGATTGTGGAAAGCGGGCTCGATATTCCGCGAGCGAACACACTGATCATCCACCGCGCCGACATGTTCGGTCTCGCTCAGCTGTACCAGCTGCGTGGCCGGGTGGGGCGCTCGAAGCTCCGTGCGTATGCCTATTTCACGACGCCGAAGGACAAGGTGATCACCGAAACGGCAGAGCGTCGCCTGCGTGTCCTGCAATCCCTCGACAGTCTCGGTGCAGGCTTCCAGCTCGCCAGCCACGACCTCGACATGCGCGGATCGGGCAACCTCCTGGGCGACCAGCAGTCCGGTCATGTCCGCGAAGTGGGTGTGGAGCTCTACCAGTCCATGCTGGAAGATGCTGTCCGCGCGCTGCAGGCCGGTGCCCGCGGAGAGGACGATGTCGCCGACGACTGGTCGCCGGTGATCAATCTCGGCGTCGCGGTCCTGATCCCGGAAGATTATGTGGAAGACCTTTCGATCCGCCTGTCGCTCTACCGGCGTCTGTCGGGCATCTCGACCGCGCAGGAGCGTGAAGGATTTGCCGCAGAGCTGATCGACCGCTTCGGGCCGCTGCCGGAACCGACGAAACAGCTCCTCGAAGTTACGGCGATCAAGGTCCAGTGCAAGGCGCTGGGCATCGAGAAGCTCGACGCCGGCGAGAAGGGAGCGGTGTTCGCCTTCAGGCAGGATACGGTGCTCGATCCGGCAAAGCTCATGGAGATCGTGCGCACTCGCCCGAACGTCCTGCGCCTGCGCCCGGATTCGAAGCTGGTGCACTCCTATACCGGCGGCGATGCGGTGACGCGGCTCGGCCGGGTACGGGCTTTCCTGAAGGAACTCGAAGCCGCCGCGGGCCTCGTCGGCGCCTAGGCGGCGTGTTCACGCGTGTAGGGGCCGGACAGGCCCTCGGCGAGCAACATGCCGGCCGTGTGGTAGGATCTCTTCTCGACAACACGCCAGCTGAGGCGGATGCCGTCCAGATCGCGATGGCGGCCGATATTGGCCACCAGCCGCTCGGTCAGGCGCACGGCGCCGCGATACGGCGTCAGCGGCGCGGAAATGATGATCGTACCGCCGCCGAAGTACGCGATGCAGTCGGTATCCCGGACGCAGGACCGGATGACGCGTGCAAAATCCGGTAGCGCTTCCACGCACTCCTCATCCAGCTTGATCGTCAGCACACAAAGCGGTTCGCCGCGTTTGGAGGAAAGATCGATCTGGCGTTCGAGGTGGGCCTTGATGAATTCGCGGTGGAAGAGGCCGGTCTCGGCATCCACCGAAGGCGTCGCATGGAGCTGTGCCGGCAGGACAGGCGCCGACGCGGAATGGTTCCGGATGGCCCGGGAAATACGGCCGGCGAGTGCCTCCGCATCGCCGCCATGCTCGACAAGGTCCGTGCTGACCATGAGCGCGGCGAGGTGGCGTTCGGAGAGTTCCGCGCCGGGTTGGGTCAGCGCGAACAGCGGTACGCCAGCAAGCGCGGATTCGGCGCGGGACCAGTCGACGTACGAAGCGGCGTCCCCGCCATTCGGTGTCAGGTCCGCGAGGATGGCCGCGAACCGGCCAGACTTCAGGTAATCAGAGGCGGTGCGCAGGGTCAGCGCCGCGGTCACGGGAATATCGTGCGCCTTCAGGGCCGCCTTCAGCGAGAAGAAGCCAACGCCGCCATCGCCCAGATAGAGGACTTCGGGCGCGGCATCCGTCCGGGCCGGGGGACGGGCAACGCCGAACGATTCGGCGGTCTCGAGCCGGATTCGGAATTCGGCCGTCCGCGCCTGGCGGCGGATCAGGGAAGACAGGCGCGCGCGCAACTGCGGCAGGTCGCTGTCGCGGGTCACGATCAGCGCATCCATGCCCTCGGCTTCGCTAGTATCCGGCGTCAGAAGCACCAGCGGCCGGCTGGGCGCGTCGTTTCGCAGAAGCACATCGCGCTCGCGCAGACCGGCGGGGAGACTTTCCACGTCGATCAGCAGCGGCTCTGTGGCGTCGAAGTCGATCGGATCGCTGGCTGGATAGGCGCGCATGCCATGCGCCTTCAGGCGGGACAGAATCATGTCCAGTCGCGGGCTCGCGGCAGCCACTTCGATTGGAGGGTCCAGGAAAGAAAAGTCGAACATCCGCGTCTCTGGAATCGTCGCGACAGGCGACGTTGGGGCACCCCTTCCTTTTGAAATGCCGCGCCTTAATGATCTGCTAATAGCAAGATTAAGGCTTAGAAAGGGAGTTTGAGATGGCGCAGGGACCATTGGCCGGCGTGAGAATCGTTGAGTTTGCGGGAATCGGTCCCGGGCCGTTCTGCGGCATGCTTCTGTCGGATATGGGCGCGGACGTGATTCGAATCGATCGTCCCGGCGATGGCCGTCCGGGTCGCGCCGCCGATGTGACGGGCCGCGGCCGCCGCTCGATCGGACTAAATCTGAAGGATCCGGCAGACATCGAAGTCGCCCTCAAGCTGCTCGAGAAGGCAGACGGCCTGATCGAAGGCTTCCGCCCCGGCGTGATGGAACGGAACGGCCTCGGCCCGGATGTCGTGCTGAAGCGCAATCCGAAACTCGTCTATGGCCGCATGACCGGCTGGGGCCAGACCGGCGCCCTGTCGCACTCGGCCGGCCACGACCTCAACTATATCGCGATTACCGGCGCCCTTCACGCGATGGGCGATGGCGACGGCCGCCCGCGTCCGCCCCTGAACCTCGTCGGCGACTATGGCGGCGGCGCTCTTTACCTCGCGATGGGCCTGCTGGCTGGCATCGTGAACGTGAAGAATGGTGGTAAGGGCCAGGTCATCGACGTTGCCATGTCGGATGGGGCCGCTTCGCTGGCCGCGATGTTCTACGGCATGCGCGCCATGGGCGTCTGGACCGACGACCGCGAAGCCAACATGCTCGACGGCGGCGCGCACTTCTACGACACGTATGAATGCGCCGACGGCAAGTGGGTTTCCATCGGCTCCATCGAGCCGCAATTCTACGCGATCCTGCGTGAAAAGGCTGGCCTGACCGATGCGGCCTTCGATGCCCAGATGGACCGTTCCAAATGGCCTGAGCTGAAGCAGAAGGTTATGGCGGTCATCAAGACCAAGACGCGCGACGAATGGTGCGCGATCATGGAAGGCACCGACATCTGCTTCGCACCGGTCCTCTCCATGGCGGAAGCGCCGAAATACAAGCATAACACCGACCGGCAGACCTTCGTGGAGATCGAAGGCGTGGTGCAGCCAGCGCCGGCGCCGCGCTTCTCTGCAACGCCGACAGCTATCCAGCGCCGCCCGGCGGGTCTTGGTGAGCACACGGATGAAATCATGAAAGACTGGGGCGTCTCGCGCGGATGAGCGCGCTTCCCGGAACGACGGGCCGGCGCCGCATCTACCTGATGCGGCACGGTTTCGTTGACTACACATCCGAAGAAGTGCGCCGCACGCGCGACCCCTCCGTTGCCCGCTTGACACCGGCAGGGGAGGCGGAAGCGCGCGCGGCCGGCATCGCGCTGTCGGAAGTTCATTTTGACCTTGCGATCTGTTCGGGCCTGACCCGTACCCGTCAGACCGCCGAGATCGTCCTTGCGGAGCATCCGGATGCGCCCCGCCTCGAGGAAGAGAAACGGTTCGAGGAATTGCGCTCCGGCCAGTACATCAACTTCCATTCCGCCGAACACCTCGCCGCCACGATGACCTTCCTGTTCGAACAGGCGGGGGAGCCCGGCGCGGAATTCCTGCCCGGCGGCGAGCGCTTCGCCGATGCCATGGTGCGGATAATGGAGGGCCTGTCGGACCTGCTGTCGCGGCCCGGCTGGGCGACGGCGCTGGTCGTCGCACACGAGGTCGTGAACCGGATGGTGCTCGCTTCGGTCATCGGCGCACCGCTCGGGGCGAGTGCCGGGTTCGAGCAGGATACGGGCTGCATCAACATCATCGATTTTGATCTTGTGCCGGACGAATCCGGAAACCGGACGAAGATCGAGCGCGGTCTGATCAAGGCGGTGAACCTGACGCCCGCGAACTACCTCAAGAACGGCATGAACCTGCGCAGCCTCGAAGCCATTTTCACACGCGCGGCCGACCCTTCGTGACATGGTTGTAATGCTGGCCGCGGCACTCGCCTGAAAGGTGAACAGGGGACAACGGCGGGCCTGCCGCTTCGTTCAGACTCATTCAGCTATTTATCTATGCGTCGGCCCGGAGCTTCAGCCCGCTGGCAAGGGCGAAAGGCCGACGTCCTTCTTGCTAAACTTAGCCGCTCCCTCGGGAGCGGCCTTTTTCTTTGAGATTCTCTTTCTTGCGTGAATGTCATGAACCGCTACGCTGCGGTGCATCAATGCAAGGGAAGATTCATATGCGCACCATGCTCATGGCTGTTTCGGCTTTCGCTCTTCTCGGAGCGTGCGCTCCGAAACCAGTTGAACCGGCGCCGGTGGAAGCCGCTGAAGCGACGCCCGCAGAAATCCATGAGCGCCTGATGGTTCTGGATTCCCACCTCGATACGCCGGCAAACCTGTCCAAGCCCGGCTTCGACATCATGGCCGACAATCCGACCGTGTTGGGCGAAGTGCAGGTGGACCTGCCCAAGATGAAGCGTGGCGGGCTGGATGGTGGCTACTGGGTGATCTTCACGCCCCAGGGCCCGTTGACGGATGAAGCCTATGAGGCCGCCTATAAAGGCGCGCTGGTGCGTCAGGATGAGATCCTCGCCATGGTCGCTGCGCATCCCGACGATTTCGAACTCGCCTATACGGCCGACGACGCTGAACGCATTGCCGCCTCCGGCAAACGGGTCGTGCTCCAGTCGATCGAGAACAGCTATCCGCTCAAACTCGACGTCGCGAACCTGCAGACTTTCTACGATCGCGGCGTTCGCATGGTGGGTCTCATCCACTTCCGCGACAACCAGTTCGGCGGCAGCGCAACCGACTTCACCAGTCCCGATTCCGCTGGCCTGACCGATCTCGGCAAGGACCTCGTGCGGGAAGCCAACCGTCTCGGCATGGTGATCGACGGCTCGCACTCATCCGATGCGGCCGTGAAGGACATGATCGAGATTTCCACCACGCCGGTGATTCTCACCCATACGGGCCTCAAGTCGGTCTTTGACCACCCGCGCAACATTTCGGACGATTTCCTGAAAGAGATCGCCGCGCAGGGCGGGGTGATTCAGATCAACGCCTATAGCGGCTACCTGGAGCAGCTGGAGGACACGCCGGAACGCCGCGCAGCGCTGGAAGCCCTGAAAGCCGAGTTCGACGGTGTCGACCCAATGACGGCCGATGCCGACACGGTCGCCCGCTACATGGCCCGGATGGAAGAAATTAACGCTGAATTCCCGCCGCCGCGGTCGAGCTTTGAGAAGTTCATGGAGCATATGCTGCGGGCCCTGGAGCTGGTCGGTCCCGACCATGTCGGCATGGGCGCTGACTGGGACGGCGGCGGCGGCGTGACCGGGATGGAGGACGTGTCCTTCCTTCCGAGGGTTACCGAACGGCTGCTGCAGGAGGGCTATACCGAAGAAGATCTGAAGAAGATCTGGGGTGGCAACCTGATGCGGGTATTGCGGGAAGCAGAGGCCGCGAAGGGCGCCCCGGCGGCCCCGGCCGAGCCGGGCTGAAGAAAAGCCCTGCGGGATGCCGCAGAAGCCTTGCAAAGTCCGATTCCGGTCTGTAAGAGGCGCGTTTCCAATTCACACGTGCCGTTTGGCGCTATAACTCCGGATACCTGTCATGGCAGTCCCCAAGAGTAAGAAATCCAAGTCCCGCACGCGTATGCGCCGTGCGCACGACCGCCTGCCGATGAACACCTACATCGAAGACGCGGATTCGGGCGAGCTGCGCCGTCCGCACCACGTGGACCTGAAAACGGGCGTTTACCGCGGCCGTCAGGTCCTCGAACCGCGCGACGATATCTAGCATTTAGCTCCTGTTGCGCTTTCGGGCGCAGCCGACTAAGGCTTCAGGCGCCTCCTGCCAGCGGGTAGGGGGCGCCTTGCATTTTGGCCAGAAAAAACACGGAAAGCCTGACATCCATGAGCGAGATCATTGACATCCACGCCCGCGAAATCCTCGACAGCCGGGGTAATCCGACCGTCGAAGTCGATGTGACTCTGGATGACGGCTCCACCGGCCGCGCCGCCGTTCCGTCGGGTGCCTCCACCGGCGCCTACGAAGCCCACGAGCAGCGCGACGGCGACAAGAGCCGCTTCAACGGCAAGGGCGTCCTGAAGGCCGTCGACGCCGTGAACGGCGAGATCTGCAACGAGCTGACGGGCCTCGACGCCACCGAACAGCGCATGATCGACATGCTCATGATCGACCTCGACGGCACGGACAACAAGTCCCGCCTCGGCGCCAACGCCATCCTCGGCGTGTCCATGGCCGTGGCCAAGGCGGCGGCCGAATACTCCGCCATGCCGCTCTACCGTTATATCGGCGGCCCGAACGCCCGCGTCCTGCCGACGCCGATGATGAACATCATCAATGGCGGCGCCCATGCCGACAACCCGATCGACATCCAGGAATTCATGATCATGCCGGTCAGCGCCGAGAGCATCGCTGATGCCGTGCGCATGGGTGCGGAAGTCTTCCACGCCCTCAAGAAGACGCTGCACGATGCCGGCCACAATACCAATGTGGGCGACGAGGGTGGTTTCGCCCCGAACATCGGCTCCACCGACGAAGCCATCGGCTACATCATGAAATCCATCGAGAAGGCCGGCTACCGCCCCGGCGAGGACATCGCCCTCGCGCTCGATGCCGCCTCGACCGAATTCTTCAAGAACGGCAAGTACGAGCTGGCCGGTGAGGGCAAATCACTCTCGTCCGAGCAGTTCGCGGCCTACCTCGCCGATCTCTGCGGCCGTTATCCGATTCTCTCTATCGAGGACGGCATGTCGGTCAGGACGACTGGGAAGGTTGGATCGCCCTGACCGACATGCTCGGCGACCGTATCCAGCTCGTTGGCGACGACCTGTTCGTGACCAACCCGGATCGCCTCTCTATCGGCCTCCAGAAGGGCGCTGCAAACTCGATCCTGGTGAAGGTCAACCAGATCGGCACCCTGTCCGAAACGCTGGACGCCGTCGAACTGGCGCACCTGCACGGCTACACGGCCGTCATGTCCCACCGTTCGGGTGAGACCGAGGACGCGACCATCGCTGACCTCGCCGTCGCCACCAATTGCGGACAGATCAAGACCGGCTCGCTCTCGCGCTCCGACCGGATCGCCAAGTACAACCAGCTCATCCGCATCGAGGAAGAGCTTGGCCCCATCGGCATCTATGCCGGCCGTTCGCGCATCAACGCGGAATAGGCTCAGCAGGGAAGGCGGCCCCGCGCGGGCCGCCAGTCACCCTCTCTTAACCAAACCAGTCTTTAGCTTGGTGCATGACCTCCCGACTCGAGGCCTTGGGCCTTTGCCTTGTGATTCTCTACTTCGCCTACCACGCGTTCGCGGGGGAGAAGGGGCTCGGTCGTTGGACTGATTCCCAGATCGAGCTGCAGGACCGCAAGGCGGAACTCGCTACGGTGAACGCCGAGATCGAGCGCCTGCGCACCGATATCCGCCGTCTCACGCCGGGCTCGGTTGACCCCGACTACGTTGAAGCACTGGCCCGCCAGAAGCTCGCTTTCGTCTATCCGGACGAAGTTGTTCTGCTCGCTTCGGACACCTCCTCTGCAAAATGACATAGCTGGTCGGGCTTGCCCTAGCGGTACAGCCCACACATAACGGCTAAAGGCAGGAGGAACCATGGCTACCAAACCCAAGAGTTCAAAAAAGGCACCCGCTAAGGCCACCAAAGCGGAAATGCTGAAATTCTACCGCGACATGCTGCTGATCCGGCGTTTCGAGGAAAAGGCCGGCCAGCTCTACGGCATGGGCAAGATCGCCGGCTTCTGTCACCTCTATATTGGCCAGGAAGCTGTCGTGACGGGAATGCAGGCCTGTCTCAAGGAAGGCGACGAGATCGTCACCGGCTACCGCGACCACGGCCATATGCTCGCCTGCGACATGGATCCGCGCGGCGTGATGGCCGAGCTGACCGGGCGCATTGGCGGCCTCTCGAAAGGCAAGGGCGGCTCGATGCACATGTTCTCCAAGGAGAAGAACTTCTACGGCGGACACGGCATCGTCGGCGCCCAGGTGCCGATTGGCACCGGCCTCGCCTTCGCGAACAAGTATCGCGGGAACGACAATGTTGCGGTTGCCTATTTCGGCGACGGCGCCTCGAACCAGGGCCAGGTCTACGAGTCCTTCAACATGGCCTCTCTCTGGGACCTGCCGGTCGTCTACGTGATCGAGAATAACATGTACGCCATGGGCACGAGCGTCGAACGCGCCTCGGCCGAAACCGAGCTCTACAAGCGCGGCATCTCCTTCGAAATTGAAGGCGAGGAAGTCGACGGCATGGACGTGCTGGCGGTCCGCGAGGCCGGTGAACGCGCGGTGAGATATGCGCGCTCGGGCAAGGGCCCCTATATTCTCGAAATGAAGACCTACCGTTACCGCGGCCACTCGATGTCCGACCCGGCGAAATACCGCAAACGGGAAGAAGTAGACGATATCCGCACCCATCACGATCCGATCGACGGCCTGAAAGGCCAGATCCTCGAACTGGGCCACGCGACGGAAGACGAACTCAAGAAGATCGACAACGAGATCAAGGCCATCGTCAAAGAGGCCGCTGACTTCTCGCTGGAGAGCCCGGAGCCCGATCCGTCGGAACTCTGGACCGATGTCCTGAAAGACGTGGAAGTCGCGTGATCGCTGGAACTGGCCGGTTCCCCGATCCATCGCAAGAACAGCCTGAAAGGGCCTGTGGGAGGAATGCTCAGATGACTGAAGACCTGATCAGGCTTCCTGCCGCTTTCCGGCGCGCAAACAAACACCAATCCCTGACCGGAGCCGCTTGATGTCCGTCGATATCCTCATGCCCGCCCTCTCTCCCACGATGGAGGAAGGTACGCTGTCCAAATGGCTCAAGAAGGAGGGCGACAAGGTCTCCTCCGGTGACGTCATCGCCGAGATCGAGACCGACAAGGCGACGATGGAAGTCGAAGCCGTCGATGAGGGCGTGCTCGCCAAGATCCTCGTACCCGCGGGCACCGAGGGCGTGAAGGTCAACGAAGTGATCGCCGTGCTCGCGGAAGATGGCGAAAGCGCCAGCGACGTGAAGCCGAAACAGGCGACTGGCGCCGCGGCCCCGGCGCCCGCACCGGCGGCGAAGGAAGAGGCGCCTGTCGCGACCACCGCTGCGGCGCCTGCGCCGGAAGCGCCCAGCGTGCAGGTTCTTTCCGACCCCGGCATCCCGGAAGGCACGACCTTTACAGAAACAACCGTCCGCGACGCCCTGCGCGATGCGATGGCCGAGGAAATGCGCCGCGACGACCGCGTCTTCCTGATGGGCGAGGAAGTCGCCCAGTATCAGGGCGCCTACAAGGTCTCGCGCGAACTGCTGCAGGAATTCGGTCCCCGCCGCGTAGTCGATACGCCGATCACGGAGCACGGCTTTGCCGGTCTCGGCGTCGGCGCGGCCTTTGCGGGCTTGCGCCCCATCGTCGAGTTCATGACCTTTAACTTCGCCATGCAGGCCATCGACCAGATCGTGAACTCCGCGGCGAAGACGCTCTACATGTCCGGCGGGCAGATGGGCTGTCCCATCGTGTTCCGCGGCCCGAACGGCGCGGCCTCGCGCGTCGCGGCCCAGCACAGCCAGGACTATTCCTCCTGGTATGGGCACATTCCGGGTCTTAAAGTGATCGCGCCTTACGATGCCGCCGACGCGAAAGCCCTGCTGAAGGCTGCCATCCGCGACCCGAACCCGGTCATCTTTCTCGAACACGAACTGCTCTACGGCACGAGTTTCCCGGTTCCAGACCTTGAAGACCACGTCCTGCCCATCGGTAAGGCGGCCGTAAAACGTCAGGGCACGGATGTGACGCTCGTCGCACATTCCCGCATGGTCGGCTTCGCGCTGCAGGCGGCCGAGACGCTGGCCGGGCAGGGGATCAGCGCCGAGGTGATCGACCTGCGCACGATCCGCCCGCTCGACACCGACACGGTCGTCGAGAGCGTGAAGAAAACGAACCGCATCGTCTGCTGTGAGGAAGGCTGGCGCTTCATGGGCGTTGGCGCCGAGATCGCCGCGACGGTGACGGCCGAGGCCTTCGACTATCTCGACGCCCCGCCGGCCCGCGTGCACCAGAAAGACGTGCCGCTGCCCTACGCCGCCAACCTCGAAGCCCTGAGTCTGCCCAACGCCGACGACATCGTCGAGGCGGCGCTCAAAGTCTGCTACGCGAAGTAAGGGGGCAGGGAACATGTCCATCAACATCACCATGCCGGCGCTCTCTCCCACGATGGAGGAAGGCACGCTGTCAAATGGCTCGTCAAGGAAGGGGACACGATCTCCTCCGGCGACGTCATCGCCGGATCGAGACCGACAAGGCCACGATGGAAGTCGAGGCCGTCGATGAGGGCACCGTCGCGAAGCTCCTCGTTCCGGCTGGCACCGAAGGCGTAAAGGTCAACACCGTCATCGCCGTCCTGGCGGAAGACGGCGAGGATGTTGCCGCGGTGAAGACGCCGGCACCGCCTGCGGCTCCGAAGGCTGCGCAGGCGCCCGCGGAAGTCACGCCCAAGTCCGATATAGTCATGCCTAAGTCCGACATGGTCATGGCGAAGTCACCGGAAGTCGCCACTAGTCCGGTCAAGGCACCTCTCGCGACGACGCCCCTGCCGAGCGCGAACACCGCCGATGGCCGCATCAAGGCAAGCCCGCTCGCGCGCCGCATCGCCTCGATAAAGGGTGTCGATCTCGCTGCCCTGAAGGGTTCCGGCCCGCACGGGCGGATCATCCGCCGCGACGTCGAAGCCGCGAAACCGGGCGCCAAACCTGCAGCAGCTGCAGCAGCATCCGCACCGATGGGTCCGGATGGCTTGATCCTTCCCCAGGTGCTCGACGACCGCGTCTACGCACCCGACAGCTACGAGCTGAAGCCGCTCGACGGCGTCCGCAAGGTCGTCGCCAAGCGCCTCACCACCAGCTTCATGCAGGTGCCGCACTTCCCGCTGACCATCGACCTCGCCCTCGACCGTCTCCTCGCCTCGCGTGCTGCAATAAACAGTGCAGCAGACAAGGGCGTGAAGGTCTCCGTCAACGACATGCTGATCAAGGCCGCCGCGCTCGCCCTGATGGACGAGCCGGACTGCAATGCCAGCTACACGGACAAGGGCATCGCCTACCACAAGCACGCCAACGTCTCGGTCGCCGTGGCCATCGACGGCGGCCTGATCACGCCGGTGATCTTCAAGGCCGAAACCAAGGGCCTCGCCGAAATCTCCGATGAAATGAAGGACCTGGCGGCCCGCGCCCGCGACCGGAAACTGAAGCCGCAGGAATATACCGGCGGCACATTCAGCATCTCCAACCTCGGCATGTTCGGCATCAAGTCCTTCGCCTCGATCATCAACCCGCCGGAAGGCATGATCCTGTCGGTCGGAGCAGGGGAGAAGCGTCCCGTCGTTGATGCCAAGGGCAACGTGACGGCCGCCACCATCATGACCGTCACGCTCACCTGCGACCACCGTGTCATCGGCGGCGCAGAAGGCGCGAAATGGCTCACAGCCTTCAAGCGCTACGTCGAAACGCCGGAAGCGATGCTGCTTTGACATGGCGACGGCTCGATGCCCTTGCTTTCGGCAGCCTCGCCTTGTCGCCGGCGTTCTACCTTTGCTCAGCCAATACGAAGGCTGGCAGGGAATATTCCAGCCGGAAACAACCGAATGGCTTTGCGGAGAGACCGGCCGGACCGCCGTCGATCCCTTCAGAGCGGCCGCGCTGGCCACGTATTATTTATTCCCGGCATGGCTGATTGTCACCGGGATGGCGGGGTTGTTGTCGTGGAGGCTCGCCAGGCTGAATGGACGCGTGGTGCTCAGTTTGCTGATCTGCGGCGCCTTGGTGTGGGCATTCATGTGCTGGGGAACGGTCTGGATGAGCGACCGGTACGAGCACGCGCTTCAAATACAATGCGATAAATACGGATAAGGGAGACCTGAATGTCCACCCAGTACGACCTCATCGTTATAGGCTCCGGTCCGGGCGGATATGTCACCGCGATCCGGGCTAGCCAGCTCGGTATGAAGACGGCCATCGTGGAGCGAGAAGCGCTCGGCGGCATCTGCCTCAACTGGGGCTGTATCCCTACCAAGGCGCTGCTGCGTTCGGCCGAGGTGCTCTACCTCGCGAAGCACGCGAAGGATTTCGGCCTCGTCATCGACAAGGCGGACTTCGACCTTCAGGCCGTCGTGAAGCGCTCGCGCGGCGTCGCGAACCAGCTGTCGAACGGCGTGAAGTTCCTCATGAAGAAGAACAAGATCGACGTTCTGGAGGGCACCGCACGTCTCGAGAAGGGCGCACCGGCGCCGAAAGTGATCGTGAAGGGCAAGGACGGAAAGGACACTTCCTACCAGTCAAAGCACGTCATACTTGCCACCGGCGCACGCGCCCGCGATATCCCGCAGGCGGGCCTCGTGGCCGACCACAAGCTGATCTGGACCTATCGCGAGGCCATGACGCCGGACGTCATGCCAAAGCGCCTGCTGGTCATCGGATCCGGCGCCATCGGGATCGAGTTCGCGAGCTTTTACAACGAGCTCGGCGCCGAAGTGACGGTTGTCGAGGTCATGGACCGAATCCTGCCGGTCGAGGACGAGGAAATCTCGAGACTCGCCGAGAAGGAATTCAAGAAGCAGGGCCTGAAGATCCTGACCGGCACGCAGGTTGCGAACCTCAAACCCGGCAAGAACACGGTCACCGCCGAGATCACCGGCAAGGACGGCAAGAAGGAGACGCAGGAGTTCGACCGCGCGATCCTCGCTGTCGGCATCGTCGGTAATGTCGAGAACCTCGGCCTCGAAGCCCTCGGCGTGAAGGTCGAGAAGACGCATGTCGTGGTCGATGGCTTCGGCAAGACGGGCGTACCCGGCCTCTACGCCATCGGCGACCTCACCGGTCCGCCCTGGCTGGCGCACAAGGCAAGCCATGAGGGTGTCTCGTGCGTGGAAGCCATCGCCGGCAAGGGCCATTCCGGGCCGTTCGACACAAGCAATATTCCGGGCTGTACCTATGCACATCCTCAGGTCGCCAGCGTCGGCCTGACCGAGAAAGCGGCGAAGGAAAAGGGCTACGACATCAAGGTCGGCCGGTTCCCCTTCATCGGCAACGGCAAGGCTATCGCGCTCGGTGCGCAGGATGGTCTGGTCAAGGTGATCTTCGACAAGAAGACCGGCGAGCTGCTCGGCGCGCACATGATCGGCGCCGAGGTGACGGAACTGATCCAGGGCTATGTCATCGCCCGGCAGGGCGAACTGACCGAACAGGATCTCGCCCACACAGTCTTCGCGCACCCGACGATCTCCGAAACCATGCATGAGGCGGTTCTGGACGCAGAAGGTCGCGTCCTGCACGTCTAGGCTCAGGCAGCGCCTTTGTTGCCCTTGCACCGCCTGTCCTGTTACGCAGGAAGCCGGCTTATGTGTCAGGGGTTGCAGATGATCGGCAGAACGCTTGCGGGTATGATTGTTGTGGCAGGTCTGGCGGCGTGTTCGCCATCATCGACGCCACCGGAGGACAAGCAGGCTGTGACCGAATCCGCACCCGTCCTGCCTGAGCCCCGCGAAGGGGTCGTGACCGACCGCTTCGCCCGCCTTGCGCTCGCCTGCGTGCACAAGGAATACCCGAACAAGATCAGCCACCTCCTGAACTCGGATGCCGACGTCGCCGCGCCGCGCGATCTCTATCCGGCGTTTCATGGCTGCTTCGACTGGCACTCCTCTGTGCATGGTCACTGGCTTCTGGTGCGCATCCTGAACACGGACCCGGACACGCCGTATCGCGATGCGATCATTGCGTCGCTCTCGCAGAGCTTCACTCCGGAGAACATTGCCGGCGAGCTGGCCTATTTCCAGGCACCGGACCGCGCGAGCTTCGAGCGGCCCTATGGGCAGGCCTGGTTCCTCCAGCTGATGACCGAACTGCGCGAAGCGAAGTTCCCGGAAGCCGCCGGATGGGTCGAAACGCTTTCGCCGCTTGAGGACTTCTTCGAAGCGCAGACGTCCACCTGGCTCGATAAGCTCGTCTATCCCATCCGGATCGGCACCCATAACCAGACGGCTTTCGCATTCGGCCTGATGCTTGACTGGTCGGACACGGCGATCCGTCCGAAGTTCCGCGAAAAGATCGCGGCGAAAGTGCTCGAGTTCCATGAGGCGGATGTGAACTGCCCGCTGGCTTATGAGCCTTCCGGCGAAGATTTCCTTTCGCCTTGCCTGATGGAAGCCGATCTGATGCGCCGCGTGATGGGCACGGAACAGTTTGCCGCCTGGCTCAGCCTGTTCCTGCCGCAGATCCCGGTTGATGGAAGTGGCGACTGGCTCCAGCCCGGCATGGTGCTGGATCCGACTGATGGCAAACTCGTTCACCTCGACGGGCTGAACCTGTCCCGTGCCTGGGCGCTGGAAGGCATCGCTTCAGCCCTTCCGGCAGCCGATCCACGCCGTCCGGCTCTGCTGGCCGCCGCTGAGCGCCACAAGGAAACCGGCATCGCCGCGGTGAGCGACGCGCATTATTCGGGCAGTCACTGGCTGGCGAGCTTCGCAACCTATCTCGAAACCCGGCGGGGTATTCGCGGCGAATGAAACTGCCCTTCGGTCCCGGAGCGCTCGTCGCCGCTGCCTTCATCGGGCCGGGAACCGTTACGGCGTGCACGTTGGCCGGTGCGCATTTCGGATACGCGCTTATCTGGGCGCTCGTCTTCGCGACGTTCGCGACCATCGTACTTCAGGACATGTCCGCCCGGCTCGGGATCGCAGGCCGGATGGGCCTCGGTGAGGCGCTCGTCGCGCCGGGAACGCCGCCGGCGTTGAAATGGGCTTCTGTAGCACTGGTGCTGGCCGCTCTGGCGCTCGGCAATGCAGCCTATGAGGCCGGGAACTTGTCCGGCGGAGCACTGGGGGCAGGGGCAGCGTTCGGCCTGCCCAGGGAAGCACAGCGGCTGATCGTGTGGATCCTCGCGTTGTTGGCCGGTGCCGTGCTGGTGATCGGGCGGTACAAGCTGCTTGAACGCCTTCTGATCGGGCTGGTTCTGCTGATGAGTCTCGCATTCGCCGGCAGCCTCATACTGGTGCGACCGGATCCGTCGGCCCTTGCCGGAGGTCTCGTGCCACACTTGCCGGAGGGCAGCCTGCTGACGGCCATCGCCCTGATCGGTACCACGATTGTGCCCTACAACCTTTTCCTTCACGCGGCTTCAGTGCGCGAGAAATGGCCGGAGGGTGGCGAGGTCGCGCTGAAACACGCCAGCGCCGACACACGCGTTTCCATCGGACTTGGCGGGCTCATCTCGATCCTCATTCTCGCCACAGCGGCGGCGAGCCTGTTCGGCTCCGGCATGGTGATCGCCAATGCGGCAGATATGGCAGCAGGCCTTGAACCGGCCTATGGGCCCGCGGCGCGCCTGCTGGTCGGCATCGGCCTGTTCTCGGCAGGTCTGTCTTCGGCGGTGACTGCGCCAATGGCGACAGCCTATGCCGTTTGCGAAGTGAGCGGTCTCGCGAAGTCCGGCAGAGCCTTTCGCGGAATCGCGCTCGGCGTTCTTGCCATTGGCACTCTGGTTGCGTCCTTGGGGCTGAAGCCGGTGAACCTCATCCTGATCGCACAGGTCGCGAATGGAATCCTGCTACCCATCGTTGCCGTCTTTCTGATCGTGACGATGAACCGGAAGTCCATTCTGGGCGATCATGTGAACGGGCTTTGGAGTAATCTCCTTGGCGGCGCCGTGGTCCTGATCGCAGCAGGGTTCGGCGTCCGGTTGATCATGCGGGCTCTGGGTGTCTGGCCATGAAGAAATCCATCTGCCTGAATGCGGATGTCGGGGAGCTACCCGGAGAAGAGGGCCGCGCGCTCGACCGCGCGATCCTGGACGTCGTGACGCGTTGCAGCATCGCCTGCGGTGGGCATGCCGGAGATGAGGCGTCCATGGAAGCAACTATTCGCGCGGCGGATGTCCGCGGTGTACGCATCGGAGCGCACCCTTCTTATCCGGATCGCGAAGGTTTCGGCCGTTCGCGGGCGAACGTCAGCAATGACGATCTCGAGATCTCGCTGCTCTCGCAGGTTCGTCGCCTCAGGGCCATCGCGCGGGACCGTGGGGTAGAAATCGCGCACCTGAAACCTCATGGCTCGCTCTACAACGATGCGGCGAAGGATCCGGCGCTGGCCGCTATGGTCGTGTCGCTTTGCCAGCGGACCGACATCCAGGTTCTCATCGGACCACCGCATTCAGAGCTCGAGACATCCGCGAAAAGATCCGGACTTGGATTTGTGGCGGAGGCCTTTGCCGACCGTTCCTACGAAGCCGACGGCAGCCTGACGCCACGTGCCCAGCCGGGTGCCGTGATCACGGACGAAGCCCTTCAGTTGAAGCAGGTGCTGGGGCTGATTGAGAAACACGAAGTCATCGCCCGCACAGGTGAGCATGTCGCTCTGGAGGCGCAGACGATCTGCCTGCACGGAGATACGCCCGGCGCTGCGAAGGCGGCATTTGCCCTGAAGCGGGCGCTTCAGGCCCGCGACATTGCGATTGAGGCCTGACGCATGGCCGGACACAGGCTTTTTCTGATCGGCGACAATGCGGTGGCGATCCAGCCGGAAGACAGGCAATTACGGCATCCGCTTGCTCACGCACTCCGCGCGTCACGGGGATGGATCGATGTCGTCCCGGGGAAGCAGGTCGTCGCCCTGCAGTTCGATCCCATGATAGAGTTGCCGTCGGAGGCGCTTCAGCGGGCCGCAGACTGGCTCGACAGGTTCCAGCCCGAGGAAATGGCGGCTGGCGCCTTTGTAGATCTTCATCTTGATGTCTCCGGTGAAAGCGCGCCGGATATCGACATGGTCGCGGACCGTAACGGGATTTCAGCGGAAGATGTCCTGCAACGGGTGATCGGCAGCGAGCTGATCGTCGACATGCTCGGTTTCACGCCGGGCTTTGCCTATGTTGAGGGTGTCGATGCCGCCTTGTACTCAGAACGACTGGCATCGCCGCGCCAGCGTGTGGCAGCGGGTTCCGTCGGTTTTGTAAGCGGGCAATTGGGTTTTTATGGCCTGTCGGGCCCCGGCGGTTGGCCGATCATTGGACGACTGACGGAAACGCTCTTCGATCCCGCTCGGGACGAACCATTCCTGTTGCAGGAAGGTCAGCGCATTCGCCTCCATCTGGTGGATGTCTGATATGGGATTGACCGTCCTGAAGCCGGGCGTGCAGGCGACGCTTCAGGCCGCGCCGCGCCGGGGTGTGCGACACCTCGGCATTCCGGCTTCTGGGCCTGCCGATCCGATATCCATGGCACTTGCCAATCGCCTGGTGGGCAATTTCTCTGATACGTGCGCGCTCGAATTGCCCTTCGGGCTCGCTGAGTTCGAATTTGAAGCCGACTGCGCGATTGCCATAACGGGCGCATTCGCCCGGCTCGAACGAGGTGGCGCTGAAGCGACCATGCACGAAACGCTTCAGGTCAAAGCAGGGGAGCGTGTGTCCATCGGAGCGCCGGAAAGTGGTGCCCGCGTCTACATGGCTGTCACAGGCGGCTTCGTCGCAAACAACTTCCTCGGCAGTGTTTCGACCTGTCTCCCGGCAGGCTTTGGCGGGCTTTCCGGCCGGGCCTTGCGCCGGGGTGATCGTCTCGAGACTTTTGCCGGCAAGGATGTAGCCGCCCTGAAGACCCCGCCAGAGCTTCGGCAGACACTGAGCCATACCTATGCGGTGCGCTGTGTTCCCGGACCTGATGCAGGGATGATTCCTGACTTGTCCGCCGTGCAGGAATACACGGCCACGAGAAGAGCAGACAGAACCGGTATCGAAGTTATGGGTCCGTGGCCGGAGCTGCAGCACGGAAGCCTAAAACCGAGCGCGCCTGTCTTTCCGGGTGCAGTCCAGCTGACGCCATCCGGTACCGCGTTTGTGTTGCTGCCGGACTCGCAGACGACGGGCGGCTATCCGCATGTACTTCAGGTGATTGAGGCCGACTGCCACCTGCTGGGTCAGATCCGGCCGGGAGACCGTATCCGCTTCATCAGGCGCACGCCGGATCAGGCGGCCGAAGACCTTCGCAGGAAAACGGAGTTCGTTCGAAACTGGTTACCCGATTTCCGCTTCTAGAGTGGCTTGTCCTCGTCGATGAGGATGCGGTTCGCAGACCCTGCAGGATCGTCGAACTGGCCGGATCGCACGGCCCAGATGAAACCACCAAGGCCGAGGAGACCCATAAACAGGGCAATCGGGATCAGGTAGAGAATTCCGCTCATCTCATTTCTCTTCCACGAAGGCGGCCAGACGGATCGCGTTGAGCGATACAGCCACGGAAGAGAAGGACATGGCAAGGGCGGCGACCAGCGGAGTCGCATGACCGGTAACGGCGATGGGAATAGCGACGAGATTGTAGGCCGCCGCAAAGGTGAAGTTTTCCAGCATCACACTGCGGGTACGCTGCGAGAGCTTCAGCAGCACTGGAATGGACGCAATCCCCCCGGAATAAACCGCGTCACTGGCCGACTGGCTGATGTCGACCGCGGTGCCGGGCGTGACGGAGGCATGAGCAAGCGACAGCGCGCCTGCATCGTTGAGGCCGTCGCCGACCATCAACACCTTGCGGCCTTGTCCCCGCAATTTTTCAAGGTGCTCGGCCTTCGCCTGAGGCGATGCGGCCGCCGTGTAGCGGGTAATCCCCAGTTCGCGCGCAACCTCCGCCACCCGCTCCTCGCTATCACCAGAGAGGATTTCGGTCTGATAGCCGGCCTTTTCAAGCGAGCGAATTGCTTCATCCGTGCCGGGAACGAGGCGGTCGGTGAATTCCAGCGCGACGGGTGTACCATCACCCCGTTGCAGGAAGAGGTTTCGTGTGTGCGTTTCCGCTTCCAGGTGCCCGATCCAGCGCGCTGAACCAAGCCGCCAGATCTCGCCGTCGACAATGGCTTCCAGGCCTTTGCCGGGTAGTTCCTTGACCGAGGCTGCAACAGGCCCCGGACCGGCCGCATCAGCGATGGCGCGCGACAGGGGATGCCGGCTCGCGCGGGCCAGCATGGCCGCGTCCTTGATTACTTGCGCGTCCGTCTCTTCGCTGAGTTGCGGAACGCCGAGGGAGAGCGTGCCGGTTTTGTCGAGCACGATCGTGTCTACCGTCGCAAAGCGTTCCAGCGCATCACCGGATTTCAGGAAGATGCCGAGCTGGAACATCTTTCCGGCCGCGACCACATGCGCCACGGGTGCCGCCAAAGCCAGCGCGCAGGGGCAGGTGATGATCAGCGTGGACACAGCGATAAGGATCGACTCGCGGAAGCCGGCGCCTGCCAGCATCCATCCGATAAAGGTCAGTGCTGCTGTTGAGTGAACGAACGGCACATATAGCGACACAGCCTTGTCGGCGATCTTGCGATAGGCCGACCGGCGCTGTTCGCCCGCTTCAAGCATGCGGGCAATATCGGCGAGCAGGGAATCCGACGCCCGCGCAAGCGCCTTGGCCCGGATCGGGCCGGAGAGGTTCACGGCGCCGGCATAAATGCGCATGCCTTGTGATATCACATGCGGCGC
Organism: Hyphomonas sp.; assembly: GCA_041398365.1. Lineage (GTDB taxonomy): Bacteria > Pseudomonadota > Alphaproteobacteria > Caulobacterales > Hyphomonadaceae > Hyphomonas. Next base: position 242,103 of record JAWKUV010000002.1, read on the forward strand.
GCTTTCGCCGGTGACGAGGCTTTCGTCGAGTTCACAGAGCTCGTCTGCCAGCGCCATGTCGACGACGGCGCGCTCCCCTTGCGCAAGAAGGATCGTGTCGCCTGGGGCGACGACTCCGGGTTCACTTTGATGGCGTTGCCGTCGCAGTCGATACGGGTCACCGCGCGGTTCGACATGCCCGCAAGTTCGTTCGCTGCCGAGCAGGCGCGGCGCCTGACGCGGGCCTCCAGGAAGCGGCCGATCAGGAGGAAGAAGATCAGCATCGTCGCCGCGTCGAAATATGCGTGCTCGCCGCCGCGGATCGTCTCTACGACGCTCACGGTGAAGGCAAGGATGATGGCGAGCGAGATCGGCACATCCATGTTGGCGCGGCCACGCTTCAGAACCGACCACGCAGACCGGAAGAAGGGGCGGCCGGAATAGGCGACAGCCGGGAGGGCGATAGCGCCGGAAATGGCGTGCAGGATCTGACGGGTGTTGCCGCCCATTTCACCGGCACCGGCCCAGACGGAAACCGACAGAAGCATGATGTTGGCAGCGGCGAAGGCCGCGACCCCCATCGAGAGGAGCAGTTCCCGCTCTTCCTTGCGCTGCAGGTCTTCTGCATCGGTTTCGGCGGCGGCGCTGACCCCATAGCCAAGGCCGGAGACTTTCTCCGCAATGGCAGACGCGGGAAGGGGCCCCTGCCAGGTAACTGCGAACTTGCCGGTGGACAGGTTCAGGCGTGCTTCAGTAACGCCGTCCATGCTCCGCACATTGTTCTCGATCTTGGCAAGGCACGCGGCACATTTTGCGCCGGAAACATGGAGATCGAGGTGCTGGTTCTTGCCATTCTTCTGAACGAAGACATCAATATCCCGGAAAGGAGAGTCTTGTTCCGGGTTGTCACCAAGGGACCAGTCGCGCGTATGCGCGAGGACGTCCGTCGTGCTCATGGAATGATCAGCTTCTTGTTCGCAACAAACTCAACCTGTTCCGTTCCATAGGGAACGTAGGCCTGAACGCGCGCCTCCCAAACACCCTTGTCGAGCAGAGCAATGTCCGCGAAGTAGTCGCCATTCGAATCGCGTTGCAGTTCCAGCGGGACATCGTTCTCTCCCGTCACGGTTCGCCGCAGCTGCGCGTCGATATCCTGAACCGAGAGCGGTCCGCCATCCTTGACGAGCAGGCGGATAACCAGCCGGTCGCCGCTCTCCGAGGGAGTGATCCCGACCTGGGCTGTCCAACCCTGTTCTTCAGCGATGCGCCGGGCGCTGATGGCGTCATTGTAATGGAGCCCTTGAAGGTAGGACTTGTGCTCGTCCTCACCCGGGAAAGAGCTGAGGGCCGCCCAGAGGAAGATGCCGTTCACGATGAACATGAAGCCGAAGAAGACGCACAGTAGAAGGAAAACGTGCAGTCCAGTCAGGCGGAATTCCCGAGGGCGTGCGGTGGCCATAGGCATCAGTCTGCTCCCTGAACAAAGACGGCGGCGCTGTCTTCCACTTCGCCTGTTGCAGTATCCTTCACGAGGACCGTGAAATCGGCGCGCGGTGCCGGATCGGACGTACGGCGTGTCACGAGCATCCGGAAGCGGTTCACGCCGTGAGCGCCCAGATCAAGTTCAACGGTGCCGTCTTCCTCGGTTTCCAGACCGATCATCTGCAGGCTGGCGCCCTCCAGACCTTCGATTTCGATGGAAACATGGCGCGCGGTCGATGACTTGTTCACCAGCTTCAGCGTGTAACCGTTCCGCACGTCGCCATCGGACAGGCGGACGAACGGTGGTGACCGGTCTTTCAGCACGTTCACTTCGAACGAGGATTTGTTGAAGTAGCCGAAGCCAACCATCGATCCGATAATGACCAGAAGGGCCATATAAAGAAGCGTGCGTGGGCGGAATATCTTGTAGACAGGCTTCTTGCCAGCGATCCGTGCCGCTACCGCGACGTCCGTATCGTAGGCGATGAGCCCGATCGGACGGCCGATCTTCTTCATCATGTCGTCGCAAGCATCGATACAAAGCGCGCAGTGAATGCACTCGAGCTGGGCACCATCACGGATGTCGATGCCCATGGGACAAACCTGCACACACTGTTTGCAGTCGATGCAGTCGCCGCGGCCTTCCCAGCTTTCTCCCTTGCGATGCGGCCCTCGCGGCTCGCCGCGATCGTAACGGTAGGTCACGTTGAGGGCGTTTTCGTCGGTGAGGGCCCCCTGGATCCGCGGCCAAGGACACATATAGGTACAGACCTGCTCGCGCATCCAGCCGGCAAGAAAGTAGGTCGTGAAGGTCAGGATGCCCGCGAAGAAATAGGCCGTCATCGGCGCTTCACCGGTGAACCAGCCTTTTGCGACGGTCGGTGCGTCATGCCAGTAAAGAATAAATGCGCCGCCCGTCCAGAATGCGATGATCAGCCAGACCAGGTGCTTGCCGAGTTTGCGCCAAGCCTTGTCGAACGACCATGGCGCTGCATCGAGGCGCATGCGCGCCGCACGATCGCCTTCGAACGCACGCTCGACCCAGATGTAGAGGTCGGTCCAGACCGTCTGCGGGCAGGTGTAGCCGCACCAGGCACGGCCGAAGAGTGAGGTCACCAGGAACAGGCCGAGCGCACCCATGATCAGCAGGCCGGCGAGATAGTAGAGTTCCTGCGGCCAGATTTCGAACCAGAAGAAATAAAACTTCTCGCCCTCTAAATCCGCGAGCACGGCCTGGTCGGGAATGCCTTCCCCGCGCGGCCAGCGGATCCAGGGCAAAATGTAATAGATGCCCAGGGTGACGGCCATCACGATCCACTTGATCGTCCGGAACTTGCCGTGAGCAAGCTTCGGGTAGATCTGCTTCCGGCCCTCATACAGCGATGGAGGAGTCGGATTCGCTTTTGTATGATCGATCAGAGTCGTCATATCCTGGGCACCTGATTTCAGTCTTAATTACTCGCCGCCACCCAGCGAGTGCACATACACAGCCAGCGCCTTGATGGTGGCGTCGTCAAGGCGACCTTGCCACGCAGGCATGTGGGAGTTGCGCGCATTCGTGATGGTTGCGCGGATGTCAGCTGGCTCAGAGCCATACAGCCAGTCTGCATCCGTCAGATTCGGCGCTCCGACGTCGCGCGAGCCTTTGGCATCCATGCCGTGGCAGCTGGCGCACGTTGTCAGGAACGTATCCTCTGCACGAGCAGCGGCGGCAGGATCCGTCGCTTTTCCGCTGAGGCTGAGAACATACTGCACCAGATCGTCGATCTGAGCGGATGTCAGCAGGCCATCGCGGCCGAAAGCCGGCATCGCTGAGAAGCGCGTATCGACATCCGCATCGCGGATACCGTGAAGGATCGTCTGCTCGATACCACCGAGCGTGCCGTCCCAGAGCCAGACGTCGTCTGCAAGCATGGGGTAGCCTTTGGCGCCACGCCCGCCTGCACCGTGGCAGGTGGCGCAGTTGTCACCAAAGGTGCTCTCGCCCATCGCCATGGCAAACTGCTGCAGATCCAGATTGTTCTGGATGTCCTCCAGCGATGCGCCCAGCAGCTGGGCCGAGGCGGCGCTGCGCTCAGCGTGTAGGGATTCCACATCCTTTGCCACCGCACTGCGGTCGGACATGCCGAGCACGCCCGGTGTGTTGCGGCCACCGAGGCCCGGAAGTGCGGGCAGGGCCGGCATGGCAATCATGTAGAGGATGGCCCAGAAGATGGTTCCGTACCAGATGTACAGCCACCAGCGGGGAAGGGGGTTGTTCAATTCCTTGATGCCATCCCAGACGTGTCCGGTGGTTTCTACCCCGGACAGGGCATCGACTTCCTTGTCGGACTTACTCATCTCCAGGTTCCCCGTCTTCGAGCGGCACACGGGCCGCTGCTTGAAATTTGCTTTTGTTCGAGGGCCAAAGCGCATACGCAACGGCGACTGCGAACATGACTACGAACATTCCCAGGCCCCAGGTCTGGGCGAACTTTGAAAGCGTTTCGTACATCGCCCTTCCCCTTACCTGCGGTTGTCCAGGTCGTCGGCCTCGTAGGCCGAGAAATCGACCAGGGTGCCGACCATCTGGAGATAAGCGATCAGGGCGTCGAGCTCGGTCACCTTCTCCGGGTTGCCGTCATAATCGGCGATCCGGACGGTGCCTTCGCGGCCGGAGGCTTCCTGATAACGAGCAATAAGCGCATCCTGTGCATCATAATCCGCATTGGGGTCGGCCTGAGCGATCAGGTCGGCCTTTGCGTTTTCGATCATCTCATCCGTGTACGGCACGCCTTCGAAACGAAGGGCCTTCAGGTGGTCCTCGATCGTGTCATAGTGCAGCGTATTGTCCGCGAGGAACGCATACGGCGGCATGACCGACTCCGGCACCATGGACTGGGGCTTCTTCAGGTGATCTACGTGCCAGGCATCCGAATACTTGCCGCCGACGCGGGCAAGGTCCGGTCCTGTGCGCTTGGAACCCCACTGGAAGGGGTGGTCGTACATGCTTTCGGCGGCCAGAGAATAGTGGCCATAGCGCTCCACCTCATCACGCAGCGGACGGACCATCTGCGAGTGGCAGACATAGCAGCCTTCGCGGATATAGACGTTGCGCCCTGCAAGCTCCAGCGGCGTGTAGGGACGCATCCCCTCGACCTTCTCGATCGTGTTCTCGAGATAGAAGAGGGGAGCAATCTCCACGATGCCGCCAATTGCGACGGTGATCAGGATGCCCAGTGTGAGGGCCAGCGAGTGACGCTCGAGCGTTTCGTGTTTGTTCAACAGGCTCATGACTGCGTCTCCTATTCAGCAGGCTGGAGCGTTGCAGCGGCGGGAGCACCAGCGGGGCGCGCGCTTTCAGCGGCTGCACCGTGGCCAAGAGCCGTGCGGACGAGGTTGTAGGCCATGATCAGCGCACCGGTGAGGTAGAGGGAGCCACCGACAGCGCGGATGATGTAGCTGATGTGCTTGGCCTCGACGGTTTCGATGAAGCTGTACTCCAGGAAGCCGTATTCGTTATAGGCGCGCCACATCAGGCCTTCGAGGATACCGGCAAAGTACATCGCAACGATGTAGAAGAGGATGCCGATCGTCGCGAGCCAGAAGTGCCATTCCACCAGACGCAGCGAATAGAGGGCCGGACGTTTCCAGAGCCATTGCGTTGCGCAGTAGAGAGCACCGAAGGAGATGAAGCCCACCCAGCCCATGGAGCCGGAGTGAACGTGGGCGATGCCCCATTCAGTATAGTGCGACAGGGCGTTGACGGCGCGAACGCTCATCAGCGGGCCTTCAAAGGTCGACATGCCGTAGAAGGCAAGGGCGACGACCATCATCCGGACGACCGGGTCAGTCCGCAGGCGATCCCATGCACCTGACAGCGTCATCACACCGTTGATCATGCCACCCCAGCTGGGCATCCACAGCATCACCGAGAAGGTCATGCCCAGGGTCTGCGCCCATTGCGGAAGAGCCGTGTAGTGCAGGTGGTGCGGACCAGCCCAGATGTAGATGAAGATCAGCGACCAGAAGTGCACGATCGACAGGCGGTAAGAGTAGACCGGCCGGTTCACGCGCTTCGGAATGAAGTAGTACATGATGGCCAGGAAGCCGGTGGTCAGGAAGAAGCCCACAGCGTTGTGGCCGTACCACCATTGCGTAAGCGCATCCTGGACACCGCCGAAGAGCTGGTAGCTCTTCGATCCGGTCAGCGACACCGGCACCGTGAGGTTGTTCACGATGTGCAGCATGGCGATGGTCACGATGAAGGACAGGAAGAACCAGTTCGCCACATAGATGTGGGGTTCTTTGCGTTTCCAGATCGTGCCGAGGAAGACGAGCAGGTACACAACCCAGACAATCGTCAGCCAGAGGTCAGCATACCATTCCGGTTCGGCATATTCTTTCGACTGGGTGACCCCCATCAGATAGCCGGTGCCGGCGATCGCGATGAAGAGGTTGTATCCCCAGAAAACGAACCAGGGCCACATGCCGCCAGCAAGGCGCGTGCGGCAGGTGCGCTGAACGACGTAAAAGCTTGTCGCGATCAGGACGTTGCCGCCGAACGCAAAAATCACCGCTGAGGTGTGCAGCGGGCGAAGCCTTCCGAAGTTCGTCCAGCCGAGCTGGTCGAAATACATGATGTTCGGAAAGGCCAGCTGAAGGGCGATGATCAGACCGACCAGAAAGCCGGCAATGCCCCAGAACATGGAGACCGCGACGCCAAATTTGACGATCGTGTCTTCATAGACCGTCTGGTCGAATGGATCCTTGTCGCCAAGGCTGCCCGCCCAGAGGGCGAGGGCCAGAAGGCCGACTACGGCGAGGCCGAAGAACAGCCACGCGTGGACCCCCATGAGAGGATCGGCTGCATGGCTGGCGATCAGCAAGGCCAGAATGGCAAATATGCCGGCAAAAGCCGCAACACTGCCAATGCTGGCAAATGCCGCGGACCGTCTCGTTGTTTGTAACGTGCTCACGTTATAAGACCCCCTGCGAGTCGTTGGAATTCTGGCGCCTAGATGCCGGTGTCGACTCTAGACCGGTATACGGTAAACTACGGATGGGCTTTGCTGTCGCATCCGAACTATCTGAAAAGAATTACCGGAACAGGCTTGAAGGAGCAAACAGATGAAAAGGTGGCTGACCGCAGGGAGCATGTTTCTCGTCGTGGGCCTTCTGAAGATCTGGCAGCATACGAGCGCCCCGCTCACACTTGAAGACTACCTCGCCTTCCGTTGCGGGTCCGCTGCCGGCTCACACCCAGATTCCTTCCTGTCCTTCGCGGGCCATTGCTGGGGCTGCCCGGTGGCCGCCGTCGGTGCTGCGATGATCCTGGCGGCAATAGCGACCGCTCTGACATCCGCCTCGCGCCCGCCCGCGCGCCGTAGGATCCCGGCCCGGTCCCGCTGACAGCGGGCAAGCCGTGAGCAGCTGGAGACCGCACGATCTTGTCTGAAGCGCCCGGTGATGCCGTCCCGACAGACCTCGAAGCACTACAGCTTCATCTGAGATCGATCCTGGCCTCGGTTCCCGACGGCATGATCGTCATCAATGAAAGCGGGAAAATTCTTGCCTTCAGCAGCGCCGCCGAAAAGCTCTTCGGGTACGCGGCTTCTGACGTTATCGGCAAGGATGTCAGCTTTCTGATGGGCGGGCACGACCACGCAAATCATCAGAACTATGTTCGCGCTTATCTGGAAACCGGCAAGCGCCACATAATCGGGGTCGGCCGGGTTGTGACGGCGCGGCGTTCCGACGGTGCGATGTTTCCTGTCGATCTTAAAATCGGCGAAGCTCATGTCGGTGAGCACTTCCTGTTTACAGCGTTTGTTCGAGATCTGTCGGAGCAGCGCCGCAACGAGTTGCGCATGCAGGAAATGCAGGCCGAGCTGGTCCATTTCTCCCGGATGAGCGCTGTCGGAACGATGGCGTCGGCGCTGGCGCATGAACTGAACCAGCCCCTGACCGCCGTCGCGAATTATCTGGAAGCGGCCCGGGACCTGCTCGAATCCGATTCGGAAAGCGCCCGTGAAATCCTGCACGAGGCCCTCGACGAAGCGTCCCGGCAGGCCGTGAGGGCGGGAGAAATCGTTCGAAAACTGCGCGGTTATGTGTCGCGGGGCGAGATCGATGCCCGGTCAGTGCCACTTCTGCCGCTTCTGGCCGACTCTGTCGCGCTTGCGCGGATATCGGGCGATGTTGCTGACATTCCGATCGAACAGGAGATCCTGCCGGGCCTGGGCGCTGTGCTGGCCGACCCGATCCAGGTCCAGCAGGTCGTGATCAACCTGCTCCGCAACGGTGCCGAGGCAATGAAGGGAATCGACGCCCCGAAAATGCGTCTTTCTGCCAAACTTGGACCGGAAGACTTCGTGACCGTTGAAATTTGCGACAAAGGGCCCGGCATGTCCGACGAGGTCCGGCGGACACTTTTCAAACCCTTCATGACGTCCAAATCCCAGGGCATGGGCCTGGGGCTGTCGATCTGCCAGACCATCATTGAGGCCCACGGCGGCAAGATTGAAGCCATTGCGCCAGCGACGGGCGGCTCCTGTTTTCGGTTCACACTGCGCCGCGATCCGGCTAGTTCATCCATATGAGCGAGCAGAAACTGATCCACCTTGTCGACGACGACGACGCCGTGCGCCACTCGGCCAGCTTCATGCTGCGCCATGCCGGCTTCGCGGTCAAAACTTATACTGATGGCGTCGCCTTCCTTGAGGCCGTCGAAGATGCCGCGCCGGGCTGCATCCTCCTGGACGTACAGATGCCACGGATGGATGGCCTTGAGGTTCAGGAACAGCTGAACGCCCGGGGCGTCGCGATGCCCGTTATCGTGCTGACTGGACATGGAGACGTGAACGTCGCCGTGAAGGCGATGAAGGCCGGCGCAATCGATTTCGTCGAAAAGCCGTACGAAAAGCAGACTCTCGTCGGAGCGCTCAACCGGGCCTTCCAGCGACTTGAGGAACGAAACCAGCGCGACCTCCTGATCGACGAAGCTCGTAGCAAGATCGAGTATCTCACGCCGCGTGAGCGCGAAGTGCTGGAAGGTCTCGTCGAGGGTCTCACCAACAAGTCGATTGCCGATTCGCTCGACATCTCGCCAAGAACGGTGGAGATCCACCGGGCGAACCTCATGGAAAAGCTTGGAGCTACAAGCCTTTCCGGCGTTCTCCGGATCGCATTCGCTGCCGGCATCGGCTTCGAAGATCCGGCTAAGGACTAGTACCTAAAGACAGTTTGCGGCGCGTTTGCCACCATGCAGGCTCGATGATCCTGCAGCCGTGAAGCCATGTCCAACGCCTTGCTTTACAGACCCAAGAATATCGCCGTGATCGATGACAGCGAAGCCGTGAGGCGATCTCTCACGGTCCTGCTGACCGCACGAGGGTATGCCGCTGTCGGATTTGACGGAGGAAGCGAGTTTCTCGCTTCGCCCCTCAAGACGGGCTTCGACTATCTGCTGATCGACTACAAGATGGACGACATGTCTGGCACCGATCTGCTGAAGCGGCTGCGAGGGGAGGGCGTGGATACCCCGGCGGCCATGGTGTCAGGCTGGGAAACGTCCGGTTTGGAAAAGCTGGCTCTGGAAAGTGGCTTCGCCGCCTTTATTCGCAAGCCGATGCTTGATCACATTCTCTTCTCGCTCATCGGACCACCGGTGGCCCCGAAAGGTGGGGAAGGGGTGGGGGCGCAGGCGTCCGGAAAAAAAGGCGCCGCTTAACGAAACCTTACTCGAGCGACAAAGCGCCGTTGAGCGCGTACCGTCGCACGCGCACTACGAGACCCAGCTGAGCTGCAAGGTCGAACCCACATGTCCGAACCACGTAGTCGTAAGTGTCTGAATAGCCGAAGGATTTATATCCCCAAGTCGCATAATCATCATTATGGGAAATAATGTTCTACATGGATTGGATATGCAGGACCATGCCGTCGAAGCCAGGCTCGACGCCGGCGGGCAGCTCCCTCTTCAGGGTCTGGTAGTCCAGGTCGACATGCATGTTTGTCAGCACCGCCCGTCTTGGTTTCAGCTCTGAAATCCAGTCCAAAGCCTTCGCGACGTTCGCGTGGGTCGGATGCTCCCGGTATCTCAGCGCGTCGATTACCAGGGTATCCAAACCTTTCAGCGCGGCTTTCGCTGCTTCCGGCAGGTCGCTCACATCATTGCAGTAAGCCAGGCCGCCGATCCGGAACCCGAGGCAACGAATGCTCCCATGTTCCATGTCGAATGGCAAAAGCGTCAGCTCGCCGCCTGCACCGGGTATCGAGAATGGCATTCCCGGGAGAAGGTCTGGCTGTACATCAAGGATTGGCGGGTAACCGCCATTACCCTGGAAACAATAGTCGAAGCGCTGGGTCAGGATTTCCCTTGTACCTGCATTCATGAACACTGGGATGGCAGCGCCACGCCGGATAACCAGAGGTCTCACATCATCGATACCGTGAACCTGGTCCGCATGCTCATGCGTATACACAACGGCATCAAGATCACGGACGCCGGCATCGAGCAGCTGTTCTCTTAGGTCTGGAGACGTATCGATCAGCACGGATGTCAGACCGCCGCCGGGTGCGCGCTTCTCAATCAGGGCGCAGCACCTGCGGCGCCGGTTTTTCGGCTCGCCGGGATCGCAAGCGCCCCAGTCTCCTCCAACTCGCGGCACACCGCCTGACGAGCCCGTTCCAAGCAGAACAAATCGCGTGGAGAGCACCATTAGACCGCCACCTTGCTGAACAGGCGGATCGCGTTCTCTTCTGTGATGCGCTTCACATCCTCGACGGGAATGCCTTTCAGGTCGGCCAGTGCATCTGCCACGTAAGGAAGATATGCTGGCTCATTGCGTCGTCCGCGCATTGGGACAGGCGCGAGATAAGGACAATCCGTCTCGAGAATGATCCGATCCATCGGAATATTGGAGATCACCGCGCGCACATCTTTCGCGCTCTTGAATGACAGAATTCCGGATACGGACACATAAGAGCCAAGCTTAAGCGCGCGCTGAGCAAGATCTTCCCCACCCGTATAGCAATGCAAAAGCGGAAGAAACGCTCCGTTGGCGTATTCTTCTTCAAGGATGTCTGCCATCAGACTATCCGCTTCCCGCGTATGAAGGATCAGCGGAAGCCCGGTATCGCGTGCGACGGTTATGTGTTTGCGCAGGCTGAGGATCTGATCGTCCTCTGTGCTGTAGCCGTAGTGAAAGTCGAGACCGGTTTCGCCAATCCCGACCACTTTCGGGCGCGCGGCCGCTTGCAGAAGATCATCCGTGGTCAGCCCTCGGAAGTCCTTTGCGTGGTGCGGATGCACGCCGGCACTGCACCAGATGTCGTCATGAGCTTCCGCAATCTCGAGAATGGCCGGAAAGTTGTCGAACCGGTCGCAAATCGCGAGAAACCGACTAACGCCCGCGGCGCGGGCGCGGGAGAGAACTTCTTCCAGGTCGCTGGCAAAAGGTTCGCCGTGAAGATTTACGTGTGTATCGAACATGCGAGCCGTCTAGCGCTGGCCAGGCGTTGCGAGAAGCCCGGATATCAATTTTGCGGCTGCCTGCTCCGGGTCCATGTTCAGCTCGTCGGCCTCTCCGATCAGTCGGGCCACACCCAACCAAGTGCGGGATTTTGCCGGGGATTTGACTGCCTGCTCGGCGAGTTGCGCCAGCACTTCGTCGCGGAACGCCGCAAAAGCCTCCTGATCAAGACCTGCCGCCTGGATTGCACGCGTGACGGTCGCATCGTTTGGTCTCGGCATGGATTTCATTAGCGTGCGGGCTGCGTTCACCGCAATCCGGCATGTCTCAGATGCGCGTTCGATCGCCAGTCCCGGGCGGCCGCTTTGCACATCCGGCGCATCACCTGCGTACTCGGTCACTTCAAGGGCGGCGCGCATGTCCGCCTCGTTCAAAGGCTGCAAGCGAAGGACGCGACAACGCGAGCGTATGGTTGGCAGGACCGGACGCGCACCGTGATTGATCAGGAACATGATCGCTGCGGACGGAGGTTCCTCAAGCGTCTTTAGGATCGCGTTAGCGGAGTTCCGGTTTAATTCGTCCAGAGAATCCACGATGCCGACACGCCAGCCGCCCATCGCGGGACGGTATGTGAAGAACTCATTGAACGAGCGTATCTGCTCGATCGATATGTCCTGCTTCAGCTTGCCCTTGTCATTGATCTCGCGGGTAAGAATACGAAGATCCGGATGCCCACCGGAGAGGCAGCGTGACATGACCGGATCGCTCGATGGGGCATCGAACGGCGCATCGGCAGGCCCCCGCGCGCCGAGTAACCAGGCTGCGGCGCGTAGAGCGAAGCGGGCCTTTCCGATTCCGGATAATCCTTCTATCAGCCAAGCGTGATGCATCCGCCCGCTGTCGGCGGCAGAACGAAAGGCTCTCTCGGCCTCGGCGTGACCAAAGAGCGGCAAGGCCGGGCTCATGACGCAACGCGGAGAAATGCGCCAAGGCGTTCGGAAATACTAGCCCAGGCGCTGTCGGCCACTTCTGCCGCTGGACGCGACGCATCCAGTAGAACGCAACGCTGCGGCTCTGCGCGTGCAATATCGATGAAGGCCTGCCGCACGGCGTCGTGAAAGACCTTGTTGCGCACTTCAAACGCATCATTTGCATTGCCACGTTCGGCACGCCTTCCCGCTGTCTGTTCGACTGGTGCGTCAAGAACCAGCGTCAGATCAGGACGCGTCTTTCCGAGCACGGAACCCTCCAGCATTTTCAGGACTTCCAGGCTCACTCCGCCCTGGACGCTTTGATAGACACGCGTGGAATCTGCGAACCGGTCACATAGGACCCAGTCACCTTCGGCAAGCGCCGGCCGGATGCGCTTCTCGAGGTGATCCGTACGCGCTGCGTTCATTAGCAGCGCTTCCGCCATGGGTGACCATGTCTGTCCCTCCGGTGGATGAAGAACCATTTGCCGGATGGATTCCGCGAGAACGGTGCCTCCCGGTTCACGCGTCTGCACGACCTTGAGGCCATTCGCTTCCAGCCTGCCGCGCAACGAAGCCAGCAAGGTCGACTTGCCCGTACCTTCGCCACCCTCAAGCGTGATGAAGCAACCTCGTGTCACGACGGCTCTTCGTTGCCTCCGAGCATCATGCTGAGCCCTTCGATAGCGCGACCGAGGAAGCCAAGCTTGCCAACACTTTCGGCGGCGACGATCGGCGCTTCAACCGGTGCCTGCCCCTCTACCGTAATGACGAGCTTGCCGACTTCCGCGCCTTTCTTGACAGGTGCCTGGACAGGCCCAGCCAGAACAATTTCAGCTTTGGCCTTTTCAAGTGCGGGCTTGTAACCGGCAAGCCTGATCTCGCTACCGAGGCTCACAGGTACAGTTTTGTTCGTACCCAGCCAGACCGGAACATCCGGCAGCTTGGTTGCTTCCGGAGTGATCGTCTTCAGATCGAAGCTCTGGAAGGCAATGCGCATCATACGTTCACCTTCGGCGGCGCGCGCTGACATGCTGTCGAGCCCATTGATGACGATCGTGCGTCGGATACCGTCGCGAACTGCGGACGCGGTGAGGCCATATCCCGACACTTCAAGGTGGCCGGTCTTCACGCCATCGGCTCCGGAAACTTCCAGAAGAGGGTTCCGGTTTGCCTGCGTGAAATTCTTCCAGGTGTAAGAGGGCAACGAGTACCAGGCATAATAGTCCGGATAATTGTCGATCGTCATTTTCGCGAGTTTGGCGAGATCTTCGGCAGAGATGACGTGACCGACGGCTTCAAGGCCAGTGGAATTGAGGAAATTCGCGGAGCTGAGCCCCAGTTCGTGGGCGAGGTCCGTCATGCGCCGGGCGAAGGCTTCATCCGATCCGGCAATATTCTCAGCAAGCGTAATACATGCATCGTTGCCGGACATGATTATCACGCCATGCAGTAATTCTTCCACGGTGGGCGTATCGCCGGGGGCGAGCCCCATCGTGGACGTACCCGATGGAAAGCCGCCTTGGCGCCAGGCGTTTTCGCTGACCGTAAACTTGTCGCTCATCGACAGTTCGCCGCGGCGGACCATTTCGAAGACCGTGTAGGCGGTCATCATCTTGGTCATCGAAGCGGGGACCATGGGTTCGGTACCGTCCTTGGAGAAGAGGATGGTTCCGGTCTCGTTGTCCATAATCACAGCGTGCGTTGCCGGCGTATCCAATACCTGGGCATTGGCTGTGCCCGACAAGGCGATCAGCGCGGCAAATACGGCGGTCGCGGCGATGCGCGGCAAATTCATGGCCAAGGTCATGGCAGGGGCCTCCAGCAGTCAGATCAGCGGCCGGAATCGATCCGGCCCTTTTTCCGGTTAAACAGGAAAAAGGGCCGGTTTGTGGTCTGGGTCAATGGCGACGCTGCGTGCTTATTCGCCTGAAACGACGCGGCCCTGGGCGATACCTGCATAGGAGAGGTCCTGGCGGGCGCGTTCAGCCACTTCACGGCTGGCGAGGGGGCCGACGCGCACCCGGAAATAGTCGGCGCCATTGACGCGCGCGGGAACGATGGAGACAGGCAACTCAGCCCGAACCTGATTGCTCAGGGACTGGGCGTTCGCGATATCGGTGAAGGACCCGATCTGGACAAAGTAGTCGCCAGCAGGCGCCGGGGCCGGAGTATACGTGTATTGCGGCTGCGGCTGAGGCGGAACATAGGCAACCGGCTGAACGTATTCCTGCGGCGCCATCGTTTCGACAGGCGCAGAATAGGTGTTGTCGGCAACCATTTGCGGTTCCGGCGCCGGAGTCGTCACAGCGGGAGCGGCACCAAGATACCGGATGCGAAGAGAGGCCTTCCCTGCCCCACCCATGCCGAGTTCAGCAGCAGCGCGGGGCGATACCTGAAGCGAAGCGCCATCTTCGAAGGGGCCACGATCGTTCACGCGAAGCACGACTTCCTTGCCTGTAGCCGTATTGACCACCTGGATCAGGCTCGGCAGGGGCAGCGTGGGGTGGGCTGCCGTCATCGCGTCAGGGTCGTACATTTCGCCATTGGCCGTCGGCAGGCCGGCATATTCGTCTCCGTAGACGATTGCGATACCGGTTTCGTCGAACACGGGCACCGGTTGGCCAGAAACGGCATAGGTTGCGGCCGGAGTCTGGTCGCGCACGACTGGCACCGGCTGAGGAGCAGGTTCCTGAACGGCGACGGCGGGCACTGGCGCAGGTTCAAGGCTCGGAAGAGCCTCGCTTTCGATGGCAGGAGCGGACCGTTGCGCTTCAATCCGGGCGGCGGCCGCGCGGGCATCAAAACTGTCGGCAGCCGAGACGGTGACATCAGATTGATAGGAAGAGGCGGGGGTTTCGATACTTGCGTACTGACGAGGAGCAGGTTCACTGCCCTGCCCGACCTCTTTTTGGCTCGTGGTGGCATAGGTTTCGCCGGCCTGGCCGGGATAACGGAACTGGATTCGCGCTTCTTTCTTGGCCTGCGCATTTGGGGCGCGGCTCGGTTCGATATATTGCGGCTGTCCTGCGGGATACGGAGACGTACCGGTTGCATAAACGATCGGGGCCGGCGTGCGCTTGTCAGCAGCGGCCGGAGCAGCAACGGTCAGAGCCATCGCGCCAAGCAGGAGGATCGATTTCGATGCGGAAGCGGCAGTCTTCAAGGGTCACCTCATTCTGAGCTGCGGGTCCTTTAAACGACCCTCGGGTATGGCTTCTGCCACCCAGCAAACCCCTCGATATCATAGCGTGGTGCAAGTCTGATGAACCGCGCCTGAAGGATCTTCCGGTTACGGTTACCTCGTGTTTACCAGATTTCAAGCGCAGCCCTTGCCCGCTCCACCTGCCAGAGTGATGCTGCGACCTGAACGCGCAATGGATTCGGCAGGCTCAGGCCGCTGAACAAGGGGGAAACCGGAATGCAGCACAGAATGGGGGCAGGTCCGTTGCTGGACCATCGGGGGCGGCTCGTTGAACGCGGCTGGGCCACGGAAGAGGTCCGCAAATATGAGCGCGCAGTGATCCGGGCTGGCAAACTGCGTATCAAGGAATGGGACTATTACTGCATCCTGACCCCTGACTATGGCCTAGCGCTTACGGTCGCAGACAACGGATATCTGGGCTTTCTTGGTGTGTCCTGGATGGATCTGAAGAACCGGACAGCGGTCAATGACGCGGCGGTCCTTCCCTGGCCAATGGGAAAGATGCGGCTGCCCGAGAGCGCCGACGCTGGAGACATCGAGCAGAACCATCCCAGCGGAATGCGCCTACGGTTTGGGCATGAACCGGACGGCCGGCGGTTGACCATCGAAGCACCGAACTTCGGTCGCGGAACCGGATTGAAAGGGGAGCTTTGGCTCGAACAGCCTCCGATGGACCGGATGGTCATCGCGACCCCCTTCCCCAAGGCGCCGAGGGCTTTTTACTACAATCAGAAAATTAACTGCATGCCGGCGTCCGGTTCGATTGCGATCGGCAGCGAGACCTTCGACTTCGAGCCGCAGAGTGCCTTCGGCGTGCTGGATTGGGGGCGCGGCGTCTGGACCTACAGCAACACGTGGTATTGGGGATCGGCATCGGGTCGATGTGGCGGCCACACAGTCGGGTTCAACATCGGCTATGGCTTTGGTGATACCTCCGCCGCATCGGAGAACATGTTTTTCATTGATGGAAAAGCCCACAAGCTGGACCAGGTGACTTTCCTCATGCCATCTGGTGGACCGGATTCCGGTCCCTGGAACTTTACCAGCAATGACGGACGTTTCGAATTGACCTTCGAACCCGCCGTGAACCGGCATCACACAACCGATCTGGGTGTCTTCAAAACTGCACAGGATCAGGTCTTCGGCCTGTTCTCGGGAGATGTCGTTCTGGATGACGGAACGAAATTCCGGATCGACGCCCTGCCCGGTTTTGCCGAGGAAGTGAAGAACCGCTGGTAGGCGTGTGGCGGAGGAGGAGGGATTCGAACCCCCGGAACCCGTAAAGGCTCAACGGTTTTCAAGACCGCCGCATTCAACCGCTCTGCCACTCCTCCGCGGCATCCGGCTGTTTTCACGATACCGGCGCGGCAGGCAAGCCCTGATCTGCGCCACGCTGCCGGGATGCCTTTGCGGAAGGTCTGGATATTGCCGGCGGAGTGTCCGAAGGTCTGCGCGATAACGAGAAACAGATCCGGAGGAGGCTGCCCATGCTCGAGGGCATCAAGGTCATCGAATACGCCACATACATGGCGGCGCCGGGCGCTGGGTCGATCCTGTGCGACTGGGGCGCCGATGTGGTGAAGGTGGAACCGCCGGGCGGCGATCCCATCCGCATTTTCTTCCGCACCCTTGGCACCGACATTCAGGACAATCCGGTCTTCGATTTCGACAATCGCGGAAAGAAATCCATCGCCATCGATACCTCGAAACCTGATGGCCAGGCCTTGCTCCGCAAGCTGGTCGAGGAGGCCGACGTTTTCCTCACCAACGTTCGCCCGGGCGGCCTGGAAAGGTCGGGACTCAGCTATGAAGAACTCAGCAAGATCAATCCCAAGCTCGTCTATTGTTCACTGACCGGCTACGGGCTGCAGGGTCCCGATGCGGACCGTCCCGGCTTCGATGTCGCGAGCTTCTGGAGCCGGACCGGCGTTGGCAGCCTGACAGTGCCAAAGGGGCAGGAACCCTTCCCACTTCGTACGGCATTTGGCGATCACACGACTTCCATGGCGACGGCGGCCGGGATCTGTGCCGCGCTGGTGGAGGCGCAGAGAACTGGCAAGGGGCGGCTCGTGGAATCTTCTCTCTTCCGCGCTGGGCTTTTCGCCATGGGATCCGACTTCGCCATTCAGCTGTTCTTCAATCGCGTCGCTTCGACCAAAGGCCGTCATGAGCAGAACGTGCCGATGACGAACTTCTTCAAGACGAAGGACGACAGCTGGATCTGTATTGTGCAGCGGCAGGGAGATGTGGATTGGGTGCCGATGTGCCGCGTGATCGGCCGCGAAGACCTTATGGAGGACCCGCGCTTCACCTCATCGAAGGCCCGGCGCCAGAACGGGGCAGAACTCGTCGACATCATTGATGCAGGCTTCGCAAAATATACCAAGGCCGAAATTTCGGAACGCCTGGACGCGAATTCTATTGCCTGGGCACCGGTTCAGACCCTCGCTGAAGTCGCCGCCGATCCGCAGACAGAGGCTGCAGGTGCCATTGTGCAGGTCCCAAGCAGCAAGGGCGATGGAACGACCTTCCCTTCCCCGGCATCGCCCGTCCGGTTTCCCGGGGCGGACGATGGTCCGAAGGGACCGTCGCCGAAACTTGGGCAGCATACGCGCGAGGTGCTTGAGGGCCTCGGCATGACGGCGACCGAGATCGACGCGCTGTATGCCGAAGGCGCCGTTCGCTAGGCGGCCTATTGGCCTTTGAAGTCCGGCACGCGCTTCTCGAGGATCGCGTTGACGCCTTCCATATGGTCGTCCGTCTCGTGCATCAACGCCTGTGCTGCGGCCGACATTTCCATGATGGTGTCATAGGACGTCGTTGCGCCTTGGCGCATCAGCGTCTTGGCGAGGCGCAGGGCCTGCGGCGGTTGCTGGGCGATACGCTTGGCGAGCGCCATGGCTTCGTCCATCAGCTTGTCGGCCGGGACAACCTGGGAAACGAGACCCCACTCGCAGGCTGTCTGGGCATCGATCACATCCCCCGTAAACAGGAGTTGCGCCGCGCGCGACGTGCCGATCAGGCGCGGCAGAAGCCAGGCGCCGCCATCGCCGGGGATCAGGCCAAGCTTGAGAAAGGTCACGCCCATCTTCGCGGTCTCGGACGCGATACGGATGTCTGCCATGCAGGCCACATCGCAGCCGAGGCCGATGGCCGGGCCGTTGATTGCAGAGATCAGGGGCACTTCGAGATTGTAAAGCGAACGGACGATGACGTGGATGTTGCGGCGATAACCGTCGCGGATGTCGTGCGGCTTGCCACCGAAGGCGCCGGTCTTGTTCTGCATCGCCTTTACGTCGCCGCCGGCTGAGAAGGCCCGGCCCGCGCCGGTCAGGATTGCGCAGCGGATTTCCGGGTCGGCGGTGATTTCGGCGCAGGCCGCGGCAACTGCCTTGCCGTCGCCGTCCTGGCCGAGCGCGTTCATCGCATCCGGCCGGTTGAGCGTCATGACGACAATAGCGCCGTGTTTTTCGAGTTTGATGACCGACATTGCGCTGCCTCCTGTTTGGTTGGCGCGAGAACTGACAGCCCTCGCGGTGCTTGTCCATGTCTGCCCGTGCGACGAAATCGCTGCGGGTCAGGCTGCTGTGTCGCGGAAACGCGTTCCGGGCGCCGGCGGATCGTTCCGGCCGCCGGCAAAGCACTGGGCCCTGGACATCCAGTCGGCCGCCACCGGTCCCGTCACGGTCAACGTGGTATCAAGCACGTTTCGTGTCTGGGTGACGACCTGACAGAACTCGGTCGCGGTTCCTTCGATACGGTTGCCGCTATTATCGTCGCCAAAGCTCCAGACGGCGCCCGATGGTGCGTATAGTCGGACGAACGGCATCGGTCCCGGCGGTTCAAGCCCGCGGACCTTGTAAGTCCATCCATAGGTATTCACGCCGAGCACGGCGATATTCTGGATCCGGTCGGCGTCCTCCCGCACCGCGCCCAGACGGTCATAGACTTCCTGACCGTGCGCCCAGGTCTCCATCAGGCGTGCCGTTATGGACGAGCGTGCACTCATGGACGGTCCCGCCCATTTGAGACGGGCTTTTGGATCTGCGTTTGCGAAGGCTTCGGCGGTCCGCTGTGCCTGCACCCACCAGTCGCTCAGGAGTCCCTGCCCTGCTGCTGATCCGGCGTGCCGCCGTTCGCGGGGGCGCATGCCTTCGGTGCCGACGGCGGTCAGCTCGGCTTCCAGCCGCGCCTCGTCGGCGAGCTGGAGCTCGGCCATCCAGTTCCAGAAATGGAGGTGGCGCAGTACGTCGCTGACGGTCCAGTCCTTGAACCGGGTCACCTTGTCAAAATCAGGATCCGGCCGGTTCACCAGCAACGCCCGCAGTGCGTGGCTTTCCGCCAGAAAATCTGCCGCCTGGTCCATCCTGTCCTCCCTTGTCCCCGGCATATTCGGCGAGACAGACAGGAATTGCTACACTTACCCGGCGCTAACCTTCGATGGCCATCATCATCTCGACACGCGTCGCGTGCCGGCCGCCTTCGAACTCGGCCGTCAGGAAAGCGTCGACGATATCGAGCGCCAGACCTTCGCCGACCACGCGGGCCCCGATCGACAACATGTTCGCATCATTGTGCTGGCGGATCATACGCGCCGAAAACGTATCGGAGCAAACGCCGCAGCGAATGCCCTTCACTTTGTTCGCCGCCATCATGATGCCCTGGCCGGTGCCGCAGACGATGATGCCGAGATGGCAGTCGCCGGAAGCCACGCGCTTTGCGGCGGCTTCGCCATGGAGCGGATAGTGCGTGCTTTCGGAGGTCATGGGGCCGATGTCGATTACGTCCCAGCCGCGCGCTGCAACGTGCGCCGCAATGGTTTTGCGGAGTTCGATGTCCGCGTGGTCGCTGGAGATGACGATGCGTTTGCTGGCGGTCATTCTATTCCCACTCGATCGTGCCGGGCGGTTTGGACGTCACGTCGTACACGACGCGGCTCACGCCCTTCACTTCGTTGATGATCCGGGTCGCGACGCGGCCGAGGAACTCATGCTCGAAAGGATAATAATCGGCCGTCATACCATCCGTTGAAGTCACCGCGCGGAGCGCCAGAACGGCTTCATAGGTACGCACATCGCCCATTACGCCAACGGTGTTGACCGGCAGCAGCACACTGAACGCCTGCCAGATTTCGTTGTAGAGGCCCGCCTTGCGGATTTCCTCGATATAGATCGCATCAGCCTTGCGCAGCGTGTCGGCTTTCTCGCGGGTGATCGCACCCGGGATGCGGATCGCGAGGCCCGGACCCGGGAACGGATGGCGGTCAACGAAGGCGTCGGTCAGGCCGAGTTCGCGGCCAAGCGCGCGGACTTCGTCCTTGAAGAGTTCGCGCAGCGGCTCGACCAGCTTCATGTTCATGCGTTCCGGCAGGCCGCCCACATTGTGGTGGCTCTTGATCGTCACGCTGGGGCCGCCAAGCGCGGAGACGCTTTCGATCACGTCCGGATAGAGCGTGCCCTGCGCCAGGAATTCCGCGCCGCCGATCTTTTTCGCCTCGGCCTCAAAGACGTCGATGAACAGGCCGCCGATGATCTTCCGCTTGCGCTCAGGGTCAGTTACTCCGTCGAGCTGGCCGAGGAACAGGTCCGATGCGTCCACATGGACGAGCGGGATATTGTAGTGTTCGCGGAACAGGTTCACGACCTGCTCGCTTTCACCGGCGCGCATCAGACCGTGATCCACATAAACACAGGTCAGCTGGTCGCCGATCGCTTCGTGGATCAGGACAGCTGCAACGGACGAATCCACGCCGCCGGAGAGGCCACAGATCACCCTGCCCTTGCCGACCTGCTCGCGGATCTTGGCAACTGCTTCGGCGCGGTAGGCCGCCATCGTCCAATCGCCCTTCAGGCCGGCCACACCATGCGTAAAATTGCGCAGAAGCTGGCGGCCATGAGTCGTATGGACGACTTCCGGGTGGAACTGGGTCGCGTAGAAGCGCCGTTCCGGGTCAGCGATAATCGCATAAGGCGCGCCGGGAGACTTTGCGATGACGCCGAAACCGGAAGCCATTTCGGCGACGTGGTCGCCATGGCTCATCCAGACCTGCTCGTGGTCTCCCGCATGGAACAGGCCGTCGAGGAACGGGTCGTCGACAATCTTTTCGATGTAAGCCCGTCCGAATTCCCGGCTTGTGCCGCCTTCGATCCGGCCGCCCAGCTGGTGCATCATGACCTGCTGGCCATAGCAGATGCCCAGAACGGGCACGCCCCGCTCGTAAATGGATTTGTCGGCCATCGGCGCCCCGTCCCAATAGACGCTCGAAGGGCCCCCGGAGAGAATGATGGCCTTCGGCTCGTAGGCGTCCAGGAAAGCCTGATCCACTTTGTTGAAGGGGTGGATTTCGCAGTAGACGCCACTCTCGCGGAGCCGCCGGGCGATCAGCTGGGTCACCTGGCTTCCAAAGTCGACAATAAGGGCGCGTTCGTGTCTCTGGTCGGTCATGGCGCCGCTTAGCCGAGGATGAGAGATTCGTCCACATCCTGTTGCGGCTGCGTCGCTGCGGCGCTTGACCCCGCCGCCGGACCGGCCTTTGCTTTGCCGCATGACGACCGCCCTGCCCCTAGAGACACGCAAACAAGCCGCTTTGGAGCACGCCCGTTCCGGACAGTTCGCCGAAGCGGCTTCGCTGCTGCAGTCGGTGCTGAAGGAAACGCCGCGGGATGTCGGCGCCCTGCTCCTGCTCGGCGATGTCCAGCACGCGGCAGGGCAGACGCAGAATGCCAGCCGCGCCTACACCGCCGCCCTGCAGGCAATCCAGCTGGCGGGAGGACAGGCACCCGAGGCGTTCCGGAGCGGCGTTCAGAGGGCACAGGTCCGCCTGGGCGAATATGCCAGCGGATACGAGGCTTTTATCGAGAGCGAAATGCCGAAGGCAGGCCGCACCAGAAGGTTCGACCAGTCGGTCGACATTCTGTTGGGCAAGGCACCCATCTATCTCCAGCAGCCGACCCGTTACTATTTCCCCGGGCTGCCGCAGATCCAATTCTACGACACGGCCGGCTTTGACTGGGTGCCGGGCCTTGAGGCGAAGACTGCAGACATCCAGCGAGAACTCCACGGCGTCCTTGCCGACCATCAGGCGTTCCGGCCGTATCTGGAACGCGTGGATAGCCAGCCGAATGTGAAAAGCCACGCGCTGGTCGGGAACGACGACTGGAGCGCCTTTTATCTCTGGAAAGACGGGCACCGGGTCGAGGAGAACTGCGCCCGCTGTCCGGTTACCGCCGCGGCGTTCGAGAACATCCCGCTGGATCACCTTCCCGATCAGGCGCCGAGCGTCCTCTTCTCCCTGCTGAAGCCAGGCGCGCATATTCCGCCGCATCACGGCCTGATCAATACGCGGCTTGTCTGCCACCTGCCGGTTCTGGTGCCGGGGCCGGCCTGGCTGCGGGTGGGCAGCGAGACCCATCGCTGGCAGGAAGGTAAAGTCTGCATCTTCGACGACAGTATCGAACACGAGGCGAAGAACGAGGCGAGCGAGACCCGGGTGGTTCTCCTGTTCGACATCTGGCGGCCGGAGCTGTCGATGCGGGAGCGCGAGGAAATCGCGAAATTCCTCGGCGCCATCTCGACCTATTCCGGCGAGAAGATCGTCAGTGGGAACTAGACCCGCCGCAACACCGCGAAAAAGAAGCCGTCGGTTGCAGCGCGGCGCGGGGTCAAGCGGACGGAGCCGGTCGGGCTGCGGTAGCGGCGGACGGCGGCGGCGCCTTCGTCGGTCAGCAGGCCCGAGGCAATCGCGGCTTCGGCGGCGTCCTCTTCGCGGAAGCCCGGATTGGACGCGAGGAAGCCCGCTACGCGGTCCTCGTCCTCTTCCATCAGGAAGCTGCAGGTCGCGTAGACCAGCCGGCCGCCCGGCTTCACGAAAGCACTCGCGCCAGCGAGGATTTCGGTCTGCTCCTCGATCCGCTTGGCGAGCTGCGCTGGTTTCAGGCGCCACTTGGCGTCAGGCCGGCGGCGCCAGGTGCCGGTACCGGTACAGGGCGCATCGACGAAGACGAGGTCCATCTGGCCTTTCAGGTCATCGAGCTGGACCGGCTCTGAGGGATGGACGAGCTGGACATTGTGGGCGCCGGAGCGTTTGAGACGCGGGATCAGGGCCGAGAGGCGTCGGCCGTCGATGTCGTAGGCAAAGATCTGCCCCTTCCCCTGCATCTGCGCGGCCATCGCGAGGGTCTTGCCGCCGCCGCCGGCGCAATAGTCGAGCACCTGCTCGCCCGGCTGGGCGTTCGCCGCAGCCGCCGCGATCTGGGAGCCGGCATCCTGAACCTCGACCCAACCCTTGGAATAGGCCGGGATGCTTTCGAGGCTCGCCTCGCGCTCGGAAGGGTCGCGGGCGGGAATGTGGTAGGCATTGTGGAGCAGCCGGGAGGGCTCGGCCTTGGCGCTCTTCAGCGGCGCGGCGGCCTTCTCGGCTTCCACCTTCAGCGTGTTCACGCGTAGGTCCACGTCAGCGCGGACGGCCATTGTCTGGGCCTCGATCACGGCTTCCTCGCCGAAGACGCGGGTGAGGTTCGGTGCCATCCAGTCCGGGAAATCGCCGCGCACATGCGCTGGGGCGGACGGGTCCGGGGCCATCACCAGCCGTTCGCGCTCCTGCAGGGTCAGCTTCGAAGGCGCATGCTCCTCGTCCATGGCGTCGTCGATCTGGCGGATGTTCCAGCCCCAGGCATGGGCCAGCGCGCCAAGGATCAGCGCCCGCGGGGACTCGTCGCCCATGGCGTGGGCGATGGAGTTCTTCTTCCGTAGCGCGTCCAGCACGAGGCCGGACACCCATGCGCGGTCTTTCGAGCCGGCATAGCGAGCGCGCTTGCCCCAGTCGCGGGCGGCCGACTTCACCGGCTGGTGACGGTTCAGGACGTCCGTGAGGACGTCGATGGCTGCTGAGATGCGTCCGCCGTTGCGCATGGTTTCCGTGCTCCTTTTCGGGAGGGGCTGTGTTAGCGTCAGAAAATACAGAAAGAAACCGGAAAGGGCCGAAGATGCTGGAGATAGACCTGCCGGAAGGGCTGAGCAACGCCGCCCCCGGCGACTGGAAGCGTCTGGGCGAAATCACCGGCGAGGCCTTCGAGACCGATCCGGTGAACCTGTGGATCTTCGGGAACGAGCATGCGCTGGCGCCGACTTTCTCGATCCTCGCGCAGGCGCTCTACCTGAAGGCCGGCATCTGCCATCTGGCGGGGGATGGCGGCGCCGCGATGTGGATCGAGTCGCAGAAGCGGCAGGAACTCGGCCCCTGGTCGACGCTGCGCCTGGCGGCGAACCTTTTCCGGCGGGGCACGCAGGGCTCGATTCAGCGGGCGATGAAGGCGGGCGCCGCGATGGACGCGCATCATCCAAAGGACCCGCACCTTTATCTTTTCACCATCGGCACCAGAAAAGCGAACCGCGGACAGGGCCTCGGCAAGACCATGATGACGCCGGTGACGGCCGCCGCAGATCGGGCGCGCCTGCCCTGCTATCTCGAAAACTCGAACCCGATGAATGCCGGCTTCTACCGCAGCCATGGGTTCGAGCGGATGGCGTTGTTCGAGGTCGGCCCCGGTTCCCCGCCGCTGGAAGCAATGTGGCGGGAACCGAAACAGGTGTAACCGGCGCGGGCTGTGCCCGTTCGGCGAGAGTGTTGGATAAGGGGGTGGATTCAGCCTGTGCCAATCCAACGGTCGAAGGCGTCGGCGAGCAGTTGTGGCAGGCCGGCGGCAACAAGACCGAGTTCCGGATGCAGGCGGTGCGTGGGCATGACCATAATATGCGGACGCGGGCAGCTGCCCTCGCGCTGGCGCGCAAGTGTGCGGGCGACGCGGTGGGCATAGCGGTCCGGATTGTCCAGAATACGGACGAACGCCTGGATGCGGCGCATCAGCGGCGCGACTGACGTGGAGGCAGGCGAATAACCTCAGTCATCAGGGCGTGCGGATCCTTTCAGATCGAAGGCAAAGGTCTGCCCGGTGAGCGCAATAGTGTAGAGCTGCGCCGACTTTCTATCGAGCGGCGCCTCCCCTGCTCCGGCCGGCTTTACCGCAACGCGTGGCGCCAGCGGCGGGAGCGTGAGGCGGAAGGCCAAGAGGACGATCAGACGGCGGAGGATGATCTCCATTTCCTTCAGGCGCGCCTTCAGCCGCCGCGCAACAGATTGCGTTAGCGTCTCGGGCTTGAGATCGAGGCGCGCGGCGATCATCGCATAGGTGACGCCAAGGCGGACCTGTTGCAGGGCGGTGGTGAAGAAGGCGTCGTCCATGCGCGGCAGTGTGCGCCATGGCGTTTCAGGTAGGATTGGGTGTGGGACAGAACCTATGCCTCGTCCCGTCCGAACATCTCTGCGAGGGATGAGACCGGAATGCGCTCAGCCTTCTTCCAGGGGCGCGCAGACCAGGCGAAGACAAGCGACACGAGCCCGACACCGAGCGCGCCGAGCCCCGGCTGCAGCATGCCCGGTTCACCCAGAAACAAGTACCCGACCGCCAGCGCCAGGGCGCCCGGGAGCGCGAAGCAGAGAAAGATCAGGGTTGCCGGCAAGGCGGCGCGGCCGGAGATGACGTCCAGATCCGGGCGCGCGATGGCAATGGCGGAAAGCGTCTTCGCGATCGCATGATTGAAGGAGGCTTCCCGGATCGGATCGGCGCCCGAGAGACGGTTCGTCAGGTAATTGAGGGAGAGCGTTCTCCGCGGACCCTCGATCACCAGCGTATAATCGCTCCGCTGCGGGCTTGCGGTGGTGAAGTAGCGAAGCGAGCGGATGTCATCGAACAGGACCTCGCGGCTGCGCCTGCGGCCCGATTGAACCCTGATCCGGTCGTCCAGAAGGCTGATGACGCGGGCGGCGCCGAGCCCGCCGGGATCGTAGCAGACGTCCATAAGAAAAGTCCTCCCTGAACCGAAAGGCGCAGGGAGGACCTGAAAGGGATCAGACGAAGTGAGCCTAGCCACGCGGCAGCGAGTAGTTCGGGGATTCGCGGGTCATCATGACGTCGTGGACGTGGCTTTCCTGCAAGCCCGCGCCGGTGATCTGGACGAACTCGGCCTTGGCGTGGAGGTCGGCAATCGTCTTCGCACCGACATAGCCCATGGCTGCGCGGAGGCCGCCCACCATCTGGTGGACGATCGGCGCGAGCGGACCCTTGAACGGGACCTGGCCCTCGATGCCTTCCGGCACCAGCTTGTCGGCGGCGGCGTCCTTCTGGAAGTAGCGGTCGGCCGAGCCGCGGGCCATGGCGCCGAGGCTGCCCATGCCGCGATAGGCCTTGTAGGAGCGGCCCTGGTAGAGGAAGACCTCGCCGGGCGCTTCTTCGGTGCCAGCGAACATGGAGCCCATCATGGCGGTCGCCGCGCCGGCCGCGAGGGCCTTTGCGAAGTCGCCCGAAAACTTGATGCCGCCATCGGCGATGACTGGCACGCCGGAAGACTGAGCGGCGGTCGCGCAGGCCTCAATGGCGGTGAGCTGCGGCACGCCGACGCCCGCGACGATGCGCGTGGTGCAGATCGAGCCGGGGCCGATGCCGACTTTCACAGCGTCCGCGCCGGCGTCGATCAGGGCCTTGGTGGCCTCGGCGGTGGCGACGTTGCCGGCGATAATCTGGACGGCATTGGAGAGTTTCTTGGCGCGGAGCACGGCGTCGGCAACGGCCTTGGAGTGACCGTGGGCGGTGTCGATGATGACCGCATCGGCGCCGGCCTCGATCAGGGCGGCGGTGCGCTCGAACCCTGCATCACCGACGGTGGAAGCGGCGGCGACGCGCAGGCGGCCGGCCGGATCCTTGGCGGCGTTCGGGTTTACGGCGGCCTTGTCCATGTCCTTGACGGTCAGGAGGCCGATGCACTTGCCGTCCTTGTCGACGATGACGAGGCGCTCGATCCGGTGCTTGTGCAGCAGGCGGCGGGCTTCCGGCAGCGGCGTTTCCATCTCGACCGTGACGACGTCGCGCGTCATCAGGTTGGCGACCTTCTCGTTGAGGTCTTCGGCGAAACGGGTGTCGCGGTTGGTGACGATGCCGACGACCTTGCCATTGTCCTCGACGACCGGGATGCCGGAAAAGCCGGTGCGCTTCTTCAGCTCGCGCAGGTCGCCCAGCGTAGCGGTCGGCGAGATGGTGACGGGGTTCATGACCACGCCGCTCTCATATTTCTTGACCATGGCGACTTCGCCGGCCTGCTCCTCGAGGGAGAGGTTGCGGTGAATGACGCCGATGCCGCCGGCCTGCGCCATGGCGATGGCGAGGCGGGCCTCGGTGACCGTGTCCATGGCCGCGGAAATCAGCGGAATGTTGAGGGGGATGGCCTTCGTCAGGAAGGTCGAGACGTCGACGTCGGCGGGTAAGACCTCGCTCGCGCCGGGCTGGAGAAGCACGTCGTCAAAGGTGATCGCTTGTCGGATTTTCATGTGGGGAGCTCCCTTTTCGGCGCAATAAAGGAGTCGCGGGGGCTTGTGAAGCCCCTGCTGCATTTTCCTCTGAAGTGCCGGATTTCCCCGATGACAGGTCAAAAGGCGCCTGCTAACGCAGGGGAAGTTTCAGATGAAAATAAATTCCCCGGGAGGAATGCAGAGTGAAACTTTCAGACTATGGCCTGACCCGTGAGCGGGGATTTCTTGCGTCGTTCGATCCTGCGACGGTCGAATTGCCCACAATCCTGCAGCCGGCGCGTCAGCTGGCGCTGTCGATCCCCAAGCTGATCCCGACGGGGCGCGTGCGCGCCCTTCTGGAGCGTTTGCCGGTGATCGACCTGACCGATTTCTGCGCCACCGCGAGCGACGCTGAGCAGCGGACCGCGATGCTGCACTACTCGTTCATGGTGCAGACCTATGTCTGGGGGGAGCCGGAGGCGCCGAAAGCCCTGCCCGCCTGCCTCGCCGTGCCGATCTGGCAGTTGTCGAAGAGTCTCGGCCAGCCGCCGCTCCTGCCCTATTCCAGCTACACGCTGGAGAACTGGGGCCTGTTCGATGCGACCGGGCCGATCGACCTGTCGAACGTCTATGTGATCCAGCACTTCGACGGCGGCATGGACGAGGCCTGGTTCATCCTCGTGCACGTGGCCATCGAGGCGCGGGCCGGCGAGATGCTGGAAGAGGCGCTGAACCTGGTCGCCGCTGCGGACAAGGGTGACGTGAAGGAGGCCGCGCGCTGCCTGTCGGTCATGTCGAAGGCGTGGGACGATGTGAACGCGATCTTCGACCGGATGCCGGAGCGGTGCGACCCGTATTGCTACTTCCACCGGGTGCGGCCGTGGATCCATGGCTGGAAGGACAATCCGGCGCTCGGGCCGGGCCTCATCTATGAGGGCGTGGCAGAGACCAAGGGCGAACCGCAGGCCTTCCGCGGCCAGACCGGATCGCAATCCTCCATCGTCCCGGTAATGGACGCGCTGCTCAGCGTCGGCCACGCCGCCGACCCGCTGCGGACGTTCCTCGATGAGCTGCACGCCTACCGGCCGCCGTCGCACCGCCGCCTGATCGAAGATGTGCGGGCCGCCAGCCGCGTGCGCGCCTTCGTGGAAGGTTCGGGCGATGCGGGCCTGAAGACGCTCTACAACGAGAACGTCTCGAAGCTCGCCCGCTTCCGCACGCGCCACCTCGAATACGCGGCGAGCTATATCAACAAGCAGTCGAAGGGCGGCGCGGGCAACGACCCGGATGTCGGCACCGGGGGCACGCCCTTCATGAAATACCTGAAGAAGCACCGCGACGAGGCCGAGGCGCACCTGTTGCCGGTCTAGGCCCTAATCCACGCAGATCGAGTGGAGGACTTTGCCGTCCTCCACCACGGTGTGGCAGCCGAAGGGCACGTCATTTGTCTGGCAGACGCCTTCCACCGGCGTGCCCGGCTCCGGCGTGTCGCCAAACTCGGCCAGCCGGCATTCGCCGAGGCAATCGGCGCTTCCGCTGCACGCCTTGCCGGCATCCGGGAAGGTCTGCACACAGCGTTCCCAGCCGGCCCTGCCCGCCCGCTCGACCGTGCCGCCAGCAGCTTCGCAGCGGGCTTTTTCGTCAGGTGTGGCGAACTGGCTGGCGAACTGGATCCGCTCATAGGGCGGGACGGTTGAGCCGAAGTCCGGATTGGCTGCGTGGAAGTCGCGGATCGCAGCGCAGGAGGCAATGAGGGTCGCCGCCGTGCCGAGAAGAAGGATGGCGGGCAGTCTCATCCCGGCCACCGTTCGAAGGCCGGCACGCCCGCCGGAATGTGATGGAAGGACGGGGCATCGGCGGTCTGCATCACGACCTGCGGCCCGCCGAAAAAGGATGTGTCGTCCAGCGTGCCGACCTTGAGGATCACGGCCTGTGGCAGGGCTGGCGAACGGGTCAGGACGTGGGTGCCACAAGTGGCGCAGAACTCGCGGATCACGGGATGGTCGAGGTCGGGCCGGCTGAAGGCTTTCGGCGTTCCCTTGGTAAAGTGGAAGCCGGCGGCTGGCATGGCCATGAAGTCGTTCGCCTGACCGCCCGTGATATACTGGCACTCCCGGCAATGGCACTCGCCCTTCATGATGGGCTCGCCTTCCGCCTCGTAGCGGATCTCGCCGCAATAGCAGCCGCCTGTGATTGCCATGTTAACCTCCCGTTCTGTCGGTTTCACACTGGAACCGGCGTCCCTGTACCGTCAAGTGGAACCATATCCGCCCTTCGCGCATAGGATGGTTGGAGGGGAGTTGAACGCAGAACGATCAGGAAAGGGATGCGCGTGTCGACTCAGTCTGTGAACCGCCAGCAGATTACGGGCACGTCCGACATTTCCGTGGACGATGCGATCGGGCGTGCGCTGATTGTCGCGAGGCAGAGCTTTGGTGAACCGGAATGGTTCGACGTTCTGACCGCGCGAGGCTTTATCAGCAACGGCCGGGTGACTCACTACCAGGTGACGCTCGACCTCGGCTATCCGGACCCCCAGGAAGATCTGGCTCGTATGAGCGGGCAATATTTCGAACGCGCCTTCACGACGCGCCGGCGAGCTGACGTCCGTCACACGATCGAGATGCACTTCTAGGCCGCCTGCGTTTGCTTTCAGCGATCAATCAATGAAGATCGGCTTCGGTCTTCCTCTTTTCGCGTCTCTGGCGCTGGATGACCGGGGCTTCACTCAGCACCCCCGACATTAGATCCCGCAAACTATCGAGAATATCGGCTTCCACAGCCCGCCGTCCGGTCCCGTAGGGCCTCCAGGTTTCAAAGATGCCAAGAAGATTTACAGCCTGGGTATCACTGATGAGTTTATCGTCCCGCGCCGCCAGAACGCGCATCCTGTAGTCTCTCTTGCCGATATTTTCATATTTGCGCTTCTTCCGGCCATCGAGTTGCTTCTCCAGCCTGCCATCCACAAATCTCTTGGCTTCATTGACGATATGCGAGGCTTCGGATTGCAGCGGATTTCCGGATCCGGTTTCGGGTGGCTCGGGTGGCCTGATCTTTCTTCCTGGAACAGGCGCCTTTACGATCGGAGGCACTTCCTCATACTCTTCCAAAGGCGCACCAAACGACGGAATATCCTCAGGCGGCAATGTATTGAGGATATCGTCCATACTCAGATCGCTGGAACTTGCGAGCCCCCCGCTGAGATCTTCGACCGGGCCCGACCGCTTCTTAGCTGACGGCGCCGCCAATTGCGTTGCGGAACTTTCGCTCCCGGCAATATCAGCCAGTTCGCGTTCGTAAGCTGCGACTGTTGCAGTATCCTCTGCCCGCTCAGACAGCCGATTTACCTTGCGGTTCAGGAACAGGCCTATGGCCCCGATTATTGCCGCAGTGATCAGTTCACTGTTCAGAAGCTCCCAGGGTGTGATGTCCTCGGGCACCCCAAGCCAATTCACCGTCGCCCGGAAGGCGTGCGCGATCCACTCCATGTCCGGTCCCTCCACGAACTCACGATCACCGAGGGGGACATGAACGTCAAGTTCGGCCCCTGAAGCCTTTCGCGACGACGAAGATTTCCGGGCTGCCGGCGCGGCTGGCGGGCGGTTTCATGTGCTTCACGCTGGTGAAGTTGGCTTTCAGCAAGTCGAGCACTTCCTTCGTTGCGCCGCCCTGAAAGACTTTCGAGCAGAAGGCGCCGCCCGGCGCGAGGTGCTCGACCGCAAAGGCGGCGGCCATCTCGGCGAGGGCAATCGTGCGCAGGTGGTCGGTCTGCTTGTGGCCCGTCGTATTCGCGGCCATGTCGGACAGGACCAGGTCCGGCGGACCTGACAAGCCTTCCAGTAACTTCTCGACATCTTCTGGATTGTTGATGTCCCCTTCCACGATGTGGACGCCTGCGATCGGCTCCACAGGCAGCAGGTCGATGCCGACGATTTCGCTGGCGCCTTTCATCAGGGCAACCTGCATCCAGCCGCCCGGTGCGCAGCCGAGGTCCACCACGCGCTGGCCGCGCTTCAGGAGGTGAAGCTTCTCGTCGATTTCGAGCAGCTTGTACGCGGCGCGGGCCCGATAGCCTTCGTCCTTGGACCGTTTGACGTACGGGTCCTGCAGCTGGCGTTCGATCCAGCGTTTGGAGCTTTCGGACTTGGCGCGCTTGGCAACGACCTTGCGTTCCCCGGTGCGGCGGCCGGAATCGCCCTTGTCGGCCTTCGGGCCTTTCCAGCGGCGCTTTTCGTCATCGCTCATGCGGAAGCCTCCGGTGCCGACGCTTCGGTTGAGGCCGGCGCTTCTGATGACCGCCCGCTGCGGCGGCGTCCGCTGCGCCGGCGGGACTGTTTCTCGCCATACATCATCGACAGGAGGAGACCTTCGCGCAGGCCCCGGTCTCCGACGCGCATGCGCTCACCCGGGAATGCGTCCCAGACGGCCTGCATGATGGCGCAGCCCGACAGCATGAGCCCGGCGCGTTCGGTGCCGATGGTTGGCAGCGTGGTGCGCCCTTCCAGACCGAGATCGCGCAGGAGCTGGACCGCCGCGTCGGCCTCGGCGCGCGTCATCCAGCTGCCGTCGACCCTGTCGCGCCGGTATTTGTCGAGCTTCAGATGGACACCTGCGAGGCAGGTCACCGTGCCCGAGGTGCCGATCAGGTGGGCGCCCTCTTCCGACATCGCGCGACGGACGCGTTCGGTGCCCTTCCAGTTTTCGACGACCTCGCGGCAATATTCGAGCATGGCCGGAAACGCTTCCTCTTCGGACAGGTGGCCAAAGCGTTCGTGCAGCGTGACGACGCCAAGCGGCAGGCTGGTCCAGTCCTGGATCGGCGCGCGCTTGACGAGCCCGTGCGATCCGCTGGCACGGGCGATCTTGGCGTTCACCCAGGACAGCTCGGTCGAGCCGCCGCCGATGTCCACCACGAGGACGGTCTTGGCCGCGTCGTCCATCAGGTCGTGACAACCTATGGTGGCGAGACGCGCCTCTTCCTTGGCGTTGATGATCTTGAAAGTGAGGCCGGTTTCCTCATGGACGCGGCGGATGAAGTCAGCGCCGTTGCCGGCTTGGCGGCAGGCTTCGGTCGCAATGCAGCGAACCCGGCCGACACCGTGATTCTTGAGTTTGCGCCGGATCGCCTTCAGGGCGTCGAGCGCCCGTTCGATGGCAGCTTCCGACAATTGGCCGGTCTCGTGCAGACCTTCGCCCAGCCGGGCGATCTGCGAATGCGAGTCGACGACGCGGAAGGACTTGCCCCACGGTTCCGCCACAAGCAGGCGGCAATTGTTGGTCCCAAGGTCAACGGCCGCATAAAGCGGACCATTGCGCCCTTTGCGCGAACTTCGCCGGGGACCCCGGCGGTTCGCTGCTTTTTTGTCAGCCATGATGTGGCCCAAACTGAAATCTTGGGGCAAGCTGTAACACAGGAGACGTAAATGACCAGTAGACGCGGCTTGTTCGGGTGGTTGACGGGTGCGCGCGGCCGTAAAAGCCGGCCCGCCGAGGCGCCTTACGTCCTGGACCGGCCCGTCGATCTCGATGCGCGCTACAATGCTGTCTCCACGCTGACCGCTAAATACCAGATCGGCCAGGTTGTGCGCCACCGGCATTTCCCCTTCCGGGGGATTATTTTCGACGTGGATCCGCAATTCGCGAATACCGACGAATGGTACGAATCGATCCCGGAGGAGGTCCGCCCCCGCAAGGACCAGCCATTCTACCACCTGTTCGCCGAGAACGAGCGCACGCACTATGTGGCCTACGTCTCCGAGCAGAACCTCGTGCCGGACGACAGCGCACAGCCGCTGAGCCATCCCGACATCCAGGAATGGTTCAACATGACCTCGCGCGGCACTTACGAACTGAAAAAAGGCGTCGCCAACTAGGCGTTCCCGGTCAGGTATCCGAACCGGTACCGGCCTGCACGCGGGCAATCGCCGCCGTTGTGGACTGGCCGTTGACCGTGGGGACGATATGCACCGTTCCGCCGCGGGCGAGGACGACATCTGCGCCGACGATCTTGTCCAGCGTATAGTCTCCGCCCTTCACCAGGAGGTCCGGCTGCAGCGCCTCGATCAGCGCAGCGGGCGTCTCCTCGTCAAACACGACAACCGCGTCGACGGCAGTGAGGCCGGACAGCACGCGGGCGCGGGATTCCGCGTCGTTCACCGGCCGGGTCGGCCCCTTCAGGCGCCGCACGGACGCATCGGAGTTGAGGCCCACGATCAGGCGGCCGCAGCGGGCCTTGGCCTCTTCGAGCACTTTCAGGTGTCCGGGGTGGAGAATGTCGAAACAGCCATTGGTGAAGCCCACGGTCAGGCCGGCATCGCGCCAGGCGGCAACCTGGCTGAGCGCGGTCTCAAGGGGGATATGGCTGACACCGCCATGATCGAGGCCCATTTCGAGGGCGCCGCGCAGCTCGGCTGCCGAGACCGTCGCGGTGCCGGACTTGCCTACGGCGATGCCCGAGGCGGCGATGGCGAGGTCCACGGCTTGTGCGAGCGTCCCGCCGCCGGCAAGACCAAGCGCGAGCGCGGCGATGCTCGTGTCCCCTGCCCCGGAGACGTCATAGACTTCCCGCGCCTTGCCGGAACGGTGCGTGATCTCGCCGTCGTGCGTCGCGAAAGACATGCCCTTCGCAGCGCGGGTCACGACGACGGCCTTGGCCGGCAGGACCTGCATCGCGGCTTTAAGCGCGGCGGCAACGTCCTGATCGGAATCGGCCGGCATTCCGAAGGCGTGGGCGAGTTCGTGGCCGTTCGGCTTGATCAGGTCGACGGCGCCGTAGCGCTTGAAGTCCCGGCCCTTGGGGTCGGCGATGACCGGAATGCCGAACGCCTCGCCCGCGTCGAGGGCGGCCTTGATGACCGCATCGGTCACCGCGCCCTTGGCATAATCGGACAGGATGATCAGCGCCGCGTCGGCAGCGACGTCATGGATGGAAGCGACCAGTTCGGTTTCCGTGACCTTGTCGATATCGGCGACTTCCTCGGCATCGACGCGCAGCAATTGCTGGGACCCGGCCACGAAACGCGTTTTCAGGGTCGTCGGACGGCCGCGCATGGCGATGAGGTCCGTTTCAACGTCCGGGATGTTGCCGAGGAGGGCTGCCAGCTCGCGTCCTTCAGGATCGTCCCC
The DNA here is from genome assembly GCA_041398365.1 of Hyphomonas sp. Lineage (GTDB taxonomy): Bacteria > Pseudomonadota > Alphaproteobacteria > Caulobacterales > Hyphomonadaceae > Hyphomonas. Next base: position 276,657 of record JAWKUV010000002.1, read on the forward strand.
GACGACGCCGATCAGCGCCGTGCTGAGCCCAAGCGATGCGAGGTTTCTGGCCACATTGCCTGCGCCGCCCGGCATGGAGGCTTCACGCGTACGCCGCATGATGGGCACAGGCGCTTCCGGCGAAATCCGGCTCACTTCGCCATAGACAAAGCGGTCCAGCATGACATCACCGACGCAGACGATGCGCTTGCCGGCAGCGGCTGATATCAGGTCGATCAGGGAAGCCCGTGCCATCAGCCGCGTTCTGTTCCGGCAGGTGTCGAAAGAGGCATGCGTTTACTCCGGCGTTTTACCGCATATAGCGCGCGCTTCGGCGCCTTAAAAGGCGAAGCCGCAGGGTGCCCCAATCCGGAGACGGGTTTGGCACGTAGGAGAGTGAAGCTTTCAGTTCGCCATTCCGGAGTTCCGCCCTGCCCGTCTCCTCCACCCCTGTCATCGTCTGGTTCCGGGAAGACCTGAGGCTTGGCGACAACCCCGCCCTGCATGCAGCGGTGATCCTGAAGCGGCCTTTGGTCTGCCTCTATGTGCATGAAGTGCCCCCCACAGGCTCGCGCCCTGCCGGTGGAGCGTCCCGCTGGTGGCTCGACAAATCCCTGAGGGCGCTCGCCGCCGATATCGAACAGCTGGGTGGACAACTGACCATCCAGGCAGGTGATGGCAGCACCTGCCTGGACCGGGTGATCGAGGAATCCGGGGCCGATACCGTGTTCTGGAACCGTAGGTATGACGAAGCCGGACGGGTTCAGGATGCCCAGATCAAAGAAGACCTGAAGCGACGGGGCATCAAGGCAGAGAGCTACAATGCGCGGCTCCTTGTCGAGCCCTGGGTCCTGAGAACAGGCTCCGGCGGGTTCTACCGGGTTTTTACGCCTTTCTGGAAAGCCCTGCGCGCGACGTACGCCCCCCCTGCGCCGCTGCCGCGGCCGTCCTCTATGACCGGGCCGAGGGTCACCAGCCGGTCCATCGACGACTTGGGGCTACACCCACAGAGTCCGGACTGGTCGGGCGGCCTCGCAGAGATGTGGACACCGGGAGAATCCGGCGCGGCGGATCGGTTGTCCGCGTTCCTGGACGGCCCGATCGACAATTACCCCGAAACGCGGGACCTTCCCGGTGTAGACGATGGCACATCCGGGCTCTCGCCCCACCTCCGGTTCGGTGAAATAGGGCCTGCCCAGGTCTGGCGTGCTGTCATGGCCGCCATGGCGGCTGGCCGTGTGAGCGAGGAAGGCGCGTGGAAATTCCTGTCTGAAATCGCCTGGCGGGAGTTCTGCTATGTCCTGCTGTTCCACCGGCCGGATCTCGCAACCGAGAACTACAATATCGATTTCAATCGCATGCCATGGAAGGAAGATGCCGCGGCGATTTCCGCCTGGCGAAGAGGACAGACCGGTTATCCCATCGTCGACGCCGGAATGCGGCAGTTGTGGCATACCGGCTGGATGCACAACCGTGTGCGGATGATCTGCGCATCGTTTCTCACCAAGCACCTCCTGCAGGACTGGCGTGCGGGTGAGCGCTGGTTCTGGGATACGCTGGTCGATGCAGATCCCGCGTCGAACCCTGCAAGCTGGCAGTGGACGGCCGGATCAGGCGCAGATGCAGCGCCTTATTTTCGTGTTTTCAATCCAATCACGCAGGGCCAGAAATTCGATGCGGACGGCGCTTATGTACGCCGTTGGTGCCCCGAGCTTTCCGCCCTGCCCGACAAATTCCTTCATGCGCCGTGGACCGCGGGCAAGGATATTCTTGCTCGTTCCGGCATCACGCTCGGCGTCGATTACCCCGCGCCAATCGTAGCACACGATACAGGACGCCAACGGGCGCTGGACGCCTACAACACGATGCGAGCGGCGCAGTGAGCGCCGGCACAACTTCCACATTCTCTCCCAAACGGTGAAAAACATGGACTCTACGTTGTTTTTTGGCACAATGAGTCAGGCTCCCTCATTCAAGGGACAGCGCATGACTGAAACGATCATAGCCAGCCCGCACACGATCCGGACACTGAAGTTTGTTCCGGCAAGCTTCCGGATTGCCTGTCTTGCCCTGCTGAACACACACCAGGGATCGCTGACATTCATTCTTCCTGACGCCCGGGCACTGAGGTTCGAAAATGCCGATCCGGGGCCAGACGCGGTGATTGAAGTACATGACTACAATTTCGTGAAGCGCGCCATGGCTGGCGGAGATGTCGGCTTTGCCGAAGCCTATATGGACGGCGAATGGTCTACCCCGGACCTGACCGAAGTCCTGCGTTTCTTCTCGGCGAATTTCGAGGCGGCCGGACGGCTGGCCGTCGGCGGCGCGGTTGTGCGCGGTCTCAACATGGTGCGGCACATCTTCTCCAGCCGGAACACCCGCGAAGGCGCAAAGAAAAATATCCAGGCCCACTATGATCTGGGCAACGATTTCTATTCGCTCTGGCTCGATCCTTCGATGACCTATTCGTCTGCGGTGTTCGAGAACCCGAACATGTCTTTGGAACAGGGCCAGATGGCGAAGTACCGGAATATCTGTGACCGGATCGACGCGCGGCCGGACAGCCGGCTATTGGAAATCGGTTGCGGCTGGGGCGGATTTGCGGAGTTCGCCGCCAAGCATCGCGGCGCGAATGTGACCTGCCTGACCATCTCCCCTTCCCAGCGCGACTATGCGATGGCCCGGATGCAACGCGAGGGCCTGAACGAGCGAGTCGAAATCCGCCTGGAAGACTATCGTGATCACAAGGGGAGTTATGACGGCGTCGCCTCCATCGAGATGTTCGAGGCCGTCGGCGAGGCCTATTGGCCGAGCTATTTTGCGAAGATCTTCGAGACCCTGAAGGAAGGCGGCAAGGCCGCGCTCCAGATCATCACCATCGATGACGATCTCTTCCCGAGATACCGCAAGCGCGTCGACTTCATCCAGCGCCACATCTTTCCGGGCGGCATGCTGCCGAGTGAAAAGGCGCTGAAGGAGCAATTCCACGCCGCGCACCTGCGCCACGACGGCGTCACCTATTTCGGACAGGACTACGCCCGCACCTGCCGCGAATGGTCGAAAGCCTTCAACGAAGCCTGGGATCAGATTGCGAAGCTAGGATTCGACGAGCCCTTCCGCCGCATGTGGAACTTCTACCTCTCCTATTGCGAGGCAGGCTTTGAAGGCGGCCGCATCAATGTCGGCCAGTTCCAGCTATCGAAGCACTGAGGCCTAGACCAGACGGCTCTGCTTGACGGCGGCGTCGATAAAGCTCGCGAACAGCGGATGCGGCTGGAACGGGCGGGATTTCAGTTCCGGGTGGTACTGAACGCCTATGAACCAGGGGTGGGCCGGGATCTCGAAGATTTCCGGCAGCACACCGTCCGGCGACATGCCCGAGAACAGGAGGCCGTGCTTCTCCAGCTGCGGGATGTACGAGGCGTTGACCTCATAGCGGTGGCGGTGGCGTTCGGAAATGTCGAGCGAGCCGTAGATTTCCGCGACCTTGGAGCCTTCCTTCAGGCGGGCCGGATAGGCGCCGAGGCGCATGGTGCCGCCCTTGTCGCTGTCGGCGGTGCGGACCTGTTTCTCGTTGCCCTGGGTCCACTCTTCCATCAGGCCGACCAGCGCGTGCTTGGTCTTTGGGTCGTTCTCGGTCGTGTTGGCGTCTTCGAGACCGGCGAGGTGACGCGCGGCCTCAATCACCGACATCTGCATGCCGTAGCAGATGCCGAAGCACGGCACCTGGCGTTCGCGGGCGAAGCGCGCGGCGCGCATCTTGCCGTGGGCACCACGCTCACCGAAGCCGCCCGGCAGGATCACACCGTGGACCCCTTCGAGGACGTCGAGCGGGCGGGCCTCGTCATCGAATTCCTCGGAATTGATGAGCTTGACCGTGACCTTCACATTGTTCGCGAGGCCGCCATGGCTGAGGGCTTCGGCGACGGATTTGTAGGCGTCCGGAACATCGGTGTACTTGCCGACGAGGCCGATGCAGACCTCGCCGTCGGGATTGTGAATCGTCTGGGCGATATGCTGCCAGGCCGACAGGTCGGGGGCCGGCGCGTCCTTGATGCCGAAATGCTTGAGCACTTCGCCGTCGAGGCCCTGTTCGTGGTAGGCGACCGGCACGTCATAGATATGACGGACGTCGCGCGCCTCGATCACGCTGGACGGGCGAACGTTACAGAAGCTGGCGATCTTGCCCTTCTCGTTCTCCGGAATCGGGCGGTCGCAGCGGCAGAGCAGAACCTGCGGCTGGATACCGATGGAGCGGAGCTCTTTCACCGAGTGCTGGGTCGGCTTGGTCTTCATCTCGCCGGCCGCCGGGATGTAGGGCAGCAGCGTCAGGTGGATAAAGCAGGCGCGCTCGGGGCCGAGTTCCTGGCCGAGCTGGCGGATGGCTTCGAAGAACGGGAGGCCTTCGATATCGCCCACCGTGCCGCCGATCTCGCAGAGGACGAAGTCCACGCCTTCACCCGGATCGGAGAGGACGAAATCCTTGATCTCGTTGGTGACGTGCGGGATCACCTGGATCGTCGCGCCGAGATAGTCGCCGCGGCGCTCTTTCTCGATGATGTTCCGGTAAATGCGCCCGGTCGTGATGTTGTCCGACTGGCGGGCCGAAACGCCGGTGAAGCGTTCGTAGTGGCCGAGGTCGAGGTCGGTCTCGGCGCCGTCATCGGTGACGAACACCTCGCCGTGCTGGCGGGGGCTCATCGTGCCGGGGTCGACGTTCAGATAGGGGTCGAGTTTGCGCAGACGGACGCCATAGCCGCGCGATTGCAGCAATGCGCCGAGGGCGGCGGAAGCGATACCCTTGCCAAGGGAGGACACCACGCCGCCTGTAATGAAAATATAGCGGATCATGGGAACACCCTGATGCCGTGATTCGGATTGGACTGGCGCGCCGAAAACAGGCGCACGCGCGAATTATTGGGGATTACTGCTTTCCGGCGCCGGGGTTTCAGCCGCCGGATCAGCCGTTTCGCCTGCTTCGGTCTCTGTCGTACCTTCAGCAGGAGCCGCGGTTTCGGCCGGATCTGCCGCCGGTGCGTCGATCAGGCCGCCCTGCCCTGACAGCAGCGGTGCCGACGGGTCGAACAGGTCGTCCGTCGAATTCGGCTGCGGCGCCGCGTCCTCAGGCGTCAGTGCCCGCTCGACATCGGACCGGTTGTCGTTGCTGCGATTGGCGATCGTGGTCAGCGCGAGGCTGGTCACGAAGAAGATTGCCCCGAAAATGATAGTCGAACGCACAACAGCGCCGGCAGCGCCGCGCCCGGAGAGAAGCGAGTTACCGCCACCGCCGCCGCCAATTCCCAGCCCGCCGCCTTCCGACTTCTGGACCAGCACCAGCCCGATCATGACCAGGCAGGCGAGGATGTGGATCACGAGGATGACGTTCTGCATGACAAATCCGATACGTTTCGTGCAAGCCGCCCGCATATAGGGAATGCGGCCGGAGGCCAAGTGCCGCCTTCAGTGGTTTTTAACTCAGGCTGCGCCGTAGATGGCGAGGAAATCAGCGGCCTTCAAGCTGGCGCCCCCAATCAGGCCGCCATTGACGTCTTTCACCGCCAGCAGGTCCGCCGCGTTGTCGGGTTTCATGCTGCCGCCGTAGAGGATCGGGATCAGCTCGGCTTCCTCGTCATAAATCTCGGCGAGAGCGGCACGGATCGCCGAATGCATCTCGTCGACAGCCTCAACGGTCGCCACCTTGCCGGTGCCGATGGCCCAGATGGGCTCATACGCGATGACCAGCTCCGCCCCCGGTACGCTGTCAGGAAGCGACTCGCGCAGCTGGTTAACCACCACATCGACCGCCTTGCCGCTATCACGTTCCGCTTCGGATTCCCCGATACAGATGATGGGGGTCAGTCCTGCCCGGCGGGCAGCGGCAGCCTGGGCCGCGACAATTGCGCTCGTCTCGCCATGGTCGGCCCGGCGTTCGGAATGGCCCACGATCACGTGGGTTGCGCCGGCATCGGCCAGCATGGGAGCGGATACATCGCCGGTATGGGCCCCGGAATCTTTAACGTGGCAGGTCTCTCCACCGATCATGAGCCCGGTCCCCTTAGCCTTTACAGCGGCGGGCGCCAGAAGCGTCGCCGGGACGCAGATCAGGGCCTCCACACCGGCCTTCGAGGGGGTGACGCCGGCAGCGATCGCCTCGATTTCGGCGAGCGACGACTGCAGCCCGTTCATCTTCCAGTTTCCGGCAATGAGTGTCCGTGCCATCAGCGTTCCCTATCTTGATTGACTTAGCCGGGTCGCCTAGCAAGCACTGAGCCATCCTGCAAATAGTTGAAAGTACCCGCCTCATGCTCGCGATCATGAAACGCCTCACGCAGTCGTTCGTCGGCAAGCTCATTGCGATGATCCTCGTGGTCGGCATGGCCGCATGGGGCGTGGAGAATATCTTCAACCAGGTGCGCAACGGGCTCGGATCGGACCTGATGGCAGCCGGCAATGCGTCGGTCGGCGTAGACGCATTCGACCGCCGCATCGAAATGCTGCTGCGTAACGTCAACCAGCAGTCCGAAACGCCCATTTCAAAGGAAGATGCCGTTCAGCGCGGCATGGTGGACCAGGTCTTCGCCCTGGATCAGTCCCAGACCCGGAACCTCGGATATGCCGGCAAGATCGGCGTGAAGCCGTCCACTGACGCCGTTATTGCACAACTGAAGAAGGTAGATGCCTTCAAGAACCCCCTGACGGGTGAGCTGGATCTGGCGACCTACCAGCGCGTGCTGGCCCAAAACGGATTTTCCCAGACCGAATACGAGAACCAGGTCAAAAGCGACCTGACGCTTGCAGCGCTGCAGAATGGCGCCACGGCAGGCATGGTTGCGCCGGGCGTGCTGAAATCCATCCAGTCGCGCTACCTGGCCGAGTCGCGCGATGTGGCATGGTTCGTCCTCGACGCTGCCTCGGTGCCGAAGCCGGCCGCGCCGACCGAAGAGGAAGTGCTCGCCTTCTATAATGAGAACCTGGACGCCCTGAAGCAGCCCGAGCGCCGCGCCATCGACATGCTCAGGATTTCGGCGGACGATTTCGTCAGCAAGGTGGAAGTCTCCGAGCAGGAAATCGCGACCATCTACGAGGCGGGCAAATCCGAACGCTTCTCCGAGCCGGAACAGCGCACCTATGTCGAACTCATGTTCGATACGCGCGACGCAGCCCGGAGCGCATTTGGCGCCCTCGCCGGCGGCGCTGATCCTTCGACGCTCCAGGGTGTCGTTTCGAGGGAATCGAAGACCGTCATGAAGGACAACGTCCCGGACCTGCTGTTGCGCGATGCCATGTTCGGCCCCGGCAAGCAGAGCGGGGCCCTGTTCGGACCGAAGGACATGGAAGATGGCCGCTGGCTGGTCGCCCGTCTCGTCTCGGTGCAGCCGGGTGCGGTCTATCCCTTCGAGACGGTGTCGGAACAGATCCGCAATGACCTTGCCCGCGAGCGCGCGACGCAACTTCTCTACGAAACGCTCGACCAGCTCGACCGGTCGGTCAACGCCGGATACGACCTGAACCAGATCTCGAGCGAGATCGGCGTTCCGGTTATCTCGTTCGAAGCTGTGGACAAGAACGGCTACACCAAGGACGGCCTGCCGATGATCGGACTGATCGAGGCAAAGGACGCGTTCAATCAGGCGTTCGAGATGAGCGTCAACGACACGAGCTCGCAGTTCACCAGCGAAGATGCGACCTATGTGACGGCGACGCGCAAGATCGTTCCGCCATCAACGCCGGACTTTGACGAAGTGAAAGACGATGTCCGCGCCGCCCTGGTCATGCGGAACGAAGGCGAAGCGGCCCAGAAACTGGTCAACGACATCAAGGAACGGATCGAGAGCGGCGCTTCGACACTGGATGCAGAGGCAAAGACCGCGAAATCGGCCATTGAAGCGCCGCCCGGGCCGGTGACGCGCATGAATGCCGAGGAGAGCGGCCTTCCGAACACAGCGATTGGCGGCATCTTTGCCGGCAAGGCGGGCGAAGTGTTCACCTATCCGAACCGGACCGGTGACAAGTACATGATCGTCCAGCTGAAAGCGATCAACGATCCCTCATCCGACGACATGGCAATGGCCGATATGTCCGCATTCTCGGCGCTGAACTCGTCGCTGAATTCCGACCTGCAGGCTGCGCTTGAGGCAGAGGTCGGCAATGCGATCAAGCTCAAGGTCAACAATGCCGCCTTCAACGCCTACAAGGCGTCTATCTCGACCGACCAATGAGCCGCGCAAAGCTTATTGTCCGTAGACGAATCGGAGACGTAGAGACTCCCGTAGGCGCAATGCTGAAGCTGGGGGGCGATGCGCCGGGCAGCTTCCTGTTTGAATCGATCGCCGGTGGCGAACGGTTGGGGCGCTACTCATTCATCGGCCTCTCGCCTCAGGTCTGGTTCCGCATCTCCGATGGCGTTGCCGAAACGTCTTCCACACCGGATTTTGGGAATGCCAAACCGCTGGACGGTACGCCCGTGGCCGCGCTCCGGCATTTCGTCGAGACCGCGAAGGCCGAAACAGCCGAAGACCTGCCGCCCATGGCGTCCGGCGCGTTCGGCTATGTCGGCTACGACATGATCCAGCATGTCGAGCCTGTCTCGATCACCAAGCCCGATACGCTGGACGTTCCGGAAGCCCTGCTTGTCATCCCGCGCGTCGTCATCGTGTTCGATCACATCTATCAGGAAATCCTGCTGATCGGCCGGGTTGAGGGCGGCAACGAGGGTGAGATCAACCTTCTGCTGGACGAGGTGGAGAAGAAACTTCAGGCGTTGCCCGCCCTGCCCCCGAAGGACCAGGCACCGGAACCGGTCAACCTCATCTCCAATACGGGCAAGGACCGTTATTTCGAGATCGTCGAAAAGTGCCGCGACTACATCAAGGCTGGCGACATCTTCCAGGTCGTGCCGAGCCAGCGCTTTTCGACTCCCTTCAAGAAGAAATCGATCAGCTTCTACCGGGCGCTTCGCCGTCTCAATCCGTCGGCCTTCATGTTTCACATGAACCTAGGCGACGTGCGGCTGGTCGGGTCGAGCCCGGAAATCCTCGTGCGCGTACGGAACGGCCGTGTCGCCATCCGGCCGATCGCGGGCACGCGCCCTCGCTCCGGCGATCCGGTGGAGGATGCGAAGCGCGCCGAGAGCCTGCTGAACGATCCGAAGGAAATCGCCGAGCACCTGATGCTGCTGGACCTCGGCCGGAACGATATCGGCCGCGTGGCCGCGTACGGAAGCGTTCAGGTGACGGAACAATTCATCGTCGAACGTTACAGCCATGTGATGCACATCGTCTCCCATGTGGAGGGCGACCTGCGTGAAGGCCTCGATGCGGTGGATGCTCTGTTTGCCGGCTTTCCTGCCGGAACGGTATCCGGCGCACCGAAGATCCGCGCGATGCAGATCATCGACGAGATGGAGACCCATGCGCGTGGCATCTATGGCGGCGCCGTCGGCTATTTCGGCTGGAATGGCGACCTCGACACCTGCATCGCGCTGCGGACGGCTGTTCTGAAAGACGGCCAGATTCACATCCAGGCCGGCGGCGGGGTCGTTCTCGATTCCGATCCGCAATACGAATATGATGAGACGGTCCACAAGGCCGGCGCCCTGAAGCGCGCAGCGGAACTGGCAGCAGCCTACGAGTTCGACCAATGAGCGGACAGAAAAAGAAGATCCTCGTCATCGACAATTATGACAGCTTCACCTGGAACCTCGTGCATTATCTCGAGGAACTGGGCGCCGAGACGACGGTTGTCCGCAATGACGAACTGACCGTCGAGCAGGCGCTTGCCAGCGGCGCGGACGGCATCCTGCTCTCACCCGGGCCCTGCACGCCGAACGAAGCCGGCATCTGCGTCGACCTTATCAAACAGGCACCGGCCGACATGCCGATCCTCGGCGTCTGCCTCGGCCATCAGTCAATCGGACAGGCCTTTGGCGGGCATGTCGTGGGCGCACGCGAAATCCGCCACGGCAAGCTGTCGGACATTCACCAGAAAGGCGGCGACCTGTTCGAGGGCCTGCCTGAAACCTACCGTGTGGTGCGTTACCACTCGCTCGCCGTGAGACCGGAAGACCTGCCGGACGACCTCGTGGCCGACGCCTTCACCGACGACGGCGAGATCATGGCCCTGCATCACAAGACGCGGCCGGTCTACGGCGTGCAGTTCCACCCGGAAAGCATCCTTACCGAGCACGGGCATGCCCTTCTCCGGAATTTCCTGAACAAGGTTTAGCCTGCGGCCGTTCAGGCTATTGAGCGTGCCCGGCAAGACCGCTATCGCTTGCGGCCGAGATGACTGACACTTCCCTCACCGATGCGCTGAAGGCGCTCGCCCGCCGCCAGCCGCTGGACGCTGCCGCGCTGGAGGGCGCTTTCGATCTGATCCTGAGCGGTGAAGCGGCGCCGGAAGAGATCGGCGCTTTCCTCATGGGCCTTACGGTGCGTGGCGAGACGGCCGATGAGCTGACCGCCGGCGCGCGGATCATGCGGGAACACGCCCGCAAGGTCACTGTCGAAGGCCCGCTGCTCGATACGTGCGGCACCGGCGGCCTGCCCTGGAAGAGCCTCAACACGTCCACAGCCAGCGCCATTGTCATCGCAGCGGCCGGCGGCCGGGTCGCAAAGCACGGCAATCGCTCCGTTCCACCGAAGACCGGTTCGGCCGATGTGCTGGAAGCACTCGGCGTGAACCTTGAGATCAGCGCGGACGAGTTCCGCGCCTGTCTCGACGGCGCCGGTGTCGCTTTCCTGTTTGCGCGCAGCCATCACAGCGCCATGCGCCATGTCGCGCCGGTGCGGGCAAAGCTGGGCATCCGGACGATCTTTAACCTGCTCGGTCCGCTGACCAATCCGGCGGGTGCCCGCCATCAGGTGCTGGGCGTGTTCGCGCCGGAATGGGTGCTGCCCATGGCCGAGACGCTGAAGCGCCTCGGCACAGAACGCGCCTGGGTCGTGCATGGGCTCGACGGGATTGACGAACTCTCCATCGCTGGCGCCAGCAAGGTGTGCGAAGTGAAGGACGGCGCCATTTCTGAATTCGAGGTGCACCCTTCCGATGCGGGCCTCAGCACCCATCCGCTATCAGCGCTCGAAAGCGAAGATGTTGCCGGGAATGCGCTGGCGATCACCGAGCTTCTGGATGGCCACGAAAATCCGTTCCGCGAAGCGGTTCTGCTCAATGCCGCCGCTGGCCTGCACGTGCATGGAATGGCCGTGGACCTGAAGGCCGGCGCGGCGATGGCTGCCGAGGCCATCGACAGCGGCATGGCGAAGCAGAAGCTTCGCAACCTCATCACCCTTTCGCGCGGCGAGCCATTGCAATGAGCACCGCCCTCGACCGGATCATCGATTACAAGCGCGACGAGGTGGCGGCCTTCAAGCTCACGACGAGTTTTTCCGAACAGGACGCGAAGGCCCGCGCGGCTGACGCCATACGCGGCTTTGCCGCTTCACTCGATGCCGTGGCGGCCGCGGATGAAAACGCGCTGATCTGCGAACTGAAGCGCAAAAGCCCGTCGGCCGGCGAGATCCTTCCGGGGGCGGACCCGGTGGCGATCGCGACGGAATACGAGGCCGGCGGTGCGGCTTGCCTTTCCGTACTGACGGATGGGCCAAGCTTTGGCGGCAGCCTTGAGGATTTCGCGGCAATCCGCCGGGCGGTCAGCATCCCGATGCTGCGCAAGGATTTCATGATCGACCCGATCCAGATCGCGGAAGCCCGTGCCTGGGGCGCCGACTGCATCCTCGTCATCATGGCCTGCCTGGAAGACGGGCTCGCGGCGGATCTGACCGCTTGCGCCACGGGATACGGCATGGACGTGCTGGTCGAGACGCACAATGAGGAGGAGCTGGAACGCGCCCTGCGCCTGCCCTCGCCCCTGATCGGGGTGAACAATCGCGACCTGAAACGCATGGTGACGGACCTGTCGACCACGGAACGGCTGGCGCCGATGATTCCGGCCGGATGCCAACTTGTCTCCGAGAGCGGAATTTCCTCTCCCGAACATATCGCCCGGCTTCGACGGACGGGCGCGCGGCGTTTCCTGATCGGGGAAAGCCTCATGAAACGGGGCGAGCACCGAAAATACTGTGTAACTGAACTGCGCAGTACCACCGCCGATTGACCCGAACAGTGAACACATGTAGAACACATGTGAACAGAGATTCGGACCAGAGGCGGCCCAACATGTTGACCACCAAGCAAAAAGAGCTCCTGCTCTTCATCAATGAGCGGATCAAGGAGACGGGTGTTTCCCCCTCCTTCGACGAGATGAAAGAGGCTCTGGACCTCGCATCGAAGTCGGGCATCCACCGGCTGATCACGGCTCTTGAGGAGCGTGGCTTCATCCGCCGCCTTGCCCACCGGGCCCGCGCGCTGGAAGTCCTGAAACTCCCGGAATCGGCCGTGGCCTCCGCGACGCCGCGTGGCCGCAAGGATTTCCGCCCGTCGCTGGTCTCTGCCGGTCGTCCGGCACCGGAGGCCTCTCCGCGCACCGTGCCACTGGTCGGCCGTATCGCAGCCGGCCTGCCCATCTCCGCGATCCAGCAGGACAATGGCCACGTGAACGCCCCGGACGGTCTTTCCGACAGCGAGGAGCATTTCGCGCTCGAAGTTCAGGGCGACTCGATGATCGACGCGGGCATTCTTGAGGGCGACATTGTCATCTGCCGCCGGACTGAGTCTGCAAGCACGGGCGATATCGTCGTGGCGCTGATCGACGGCGAGGAAGCAACGCTGAAGCGCCTGCGCCGCAAGGGCGCTTCGGTCGCGCTTGAAGCCGCCAACCCGGCTTACGAGACCCGGATCTTCGGACCCGACCGCGTCGCGATCCAGGGCCGTCTCGTGGCGCTCGTTCGTCGTTACGACTGAGCGCAGGCCCGCCAGGGCCGGTTTCCGCACGCGGGCGCAGCAACTTCATAAAGACCGGTTCGGCCTGACAGGATGGTGATGCCGCCTGCCCGCAACGTCTCGGGCCATGTCAGGGTGATCGTGCTGAGGCCATCCGTGACCTGAATGACCGTGGCGCCGTCCGATTCAATCTGGATCGAGGCGGCACCGGTGCGGAGCGGGATATCGCAGGGTGTCTCGCTGCACGATACGCCATCGGGCGCATTCGAATAGCGCAGCGGCGCCAGTCCATCGCCGTCCTCAAGTTCATAGCGGGCCAGTTCACCCGACCGTTCGCGCAGGAACAGATCGCCGGATGGTGCCCAGTGCGCTATCACGTCCGGTGCCCGGACCCACAGGACACCCGCCGGAATCAACGCCGCCAGGGCGAGTACTATTCGCGCGCCGCCGCGCGCTGCCATGGCCAGGGCGATGGCGACCGAAGAAAGCACGACTGTTTCCGCTGGCATGGCGCGCGGCAATGTCACCGCCGCCGCGGGAAGGTTTGAACACCAATTCGCAATCGCAAGCACCATCTCAAGCGAATAGCCGAACATCCTGAGCCCCAGATCGCCGTAACCAAAAGGTGTCAGGATCAGCGACAATGCAGCAAGCGGTGCACTGACGAATGTGATGACGGGCATGGCCAGCAGGTTCGCGAGCAGACCAAATCCCGCCAGCCGGTCGAAATGATAGATCGCGAAAGGTGCTGTGGCGGTGCCCGCCACAAGCGACGTCATGAAGAGAGACACCCAGGTGTAGGAAGCGGCCCCGAGCACGCGTTCCTGCGACGAGCGGTGGCGCGTCCAGGCATCATAGGTCGCAATCAGGGCTCCGGACGCGGCGAACGACATCTGGAAGCCGGGCGACATCACGCTTTCCGGCTGGAACAGTACGACAAGGATCATGGCGATCGCGTACGAACGGAGGCTCAGCGCCGCCCGGTCTGCGAGCACTGCGCCGAAGACGACAGCGGACATGATAAAGGCCCGCTGCGTAGAGACACTCGCGCCGGAAATGACGAGATAGACAAAGCTGGCCATCAGCGCGGCGACGGCGGCCGGCTTCTGCACGGCGACCCGTAAAGCGAGAGGTTCGATCAGCGCGAGCGCCTTGCGCATGATCAGGAAGACCAGCCCGCCGACCATCGCCATGTGTAGTCCCGAGATTGCCAGAAGGTGCGAGAGGCCGGAGCCGCGCAGGGCGTCCTGATCTTCGGTCTTCATGAAGCTGCGGTCTCCCGAAACCAGTGCCGCCGCAAATCCGCCCGCACGTTCACCGGCTGCTTCAGCGACATGTTCGCCAAGCCGGCGTCTGAACGTGGACACACGCAGCGCCACCTGGGCAGCGAGACCTTGCGGCGCGCCGAGGGCCCCGCCCCGGCACCGGCCCATCACATAGCCGACGGCTCCAAGCTCCTCGAACCAGGCCTGACGGCGAAAGTCGTAGTCACCGGGGAGCGACGGCGATGGCGGTGGGCGCAACACGGCGTAGCAGCGGACAAACCGGCCCGGCGCGACATTCAGGCTGAGCTTGTGCGTGATGCGGACATATTCCGGCGTTTGCGATGCGCTGAATCCGGAGATTGCGTGCACCTCGATGCGCAGGCGCGCACCCTTCTCTCCCGGTTCGACTTCCTTCACCCACCCTTCAAGCATGACGGGTCGGGTTTCAGCCTGGATGACCGGCGCCGCGACGGTGGCGGTGCGGATCGCCCCGGCCGCGAACCCACAAACGAAGCCCAGAATAAGCAAGGCAGGCAGACTGACCGCAGAAAGCCTCCAGAACGCGCGCGACACGAAGTATGCAGAACCTGCTACAGCTGTTGCAGAAACGCATAACCAGAGCGGTGGCTCCTGCGTTTGCGCAAAGTACGCTACCACCCCGCCGCACAAGGCGAATCCGAACATCAACGGGCGGGAGTCGATTGCCGCAATCGACCAAAGGCTATCCCACGCTGCTGCAATAGCTGGGGCCAGCCCCTTGCCTTCCGAAGCAACCTTGTGTTTCTGCCAGCCGGGACGCCTCGCCCAAAGCATCAACCGGAGCCCACACGAGATATGGACGTCGTCACGCGATTTGCCCCCTCTCCCACCGGCATGCTCCATATTGGAGGCGCTCGTACCGCACTTTTCAACTACCTGTTTGCGAAGCACCACAACGGGAAGTTTCTTCTGCGCATCGAGGACACCGACCGCGAGCGCTCTACGCCGGAAGCAACGGCCGCCATTCTTGAAGGCATGGACTGGCTGGGCCTGAAGGCTGATGAGCCGCCGCTGATGCAGTTCGAGCGCGCTGCGCGCCACGCAGAAGTCGCCTACGAAATGATTGAACGCGGGACAGCGTTCCGTTGCTACGCGACGCAAGAGGAGCTTCAGGCGCGCCGCGATCTTGGCGAGGAGAAGCGTCAGGCTGCGAAAGCGGAAGGCATTTCCGACGAGACCAAAGCAGCCCTGCTTGCTGAAGCGCACGAGCTGCTCGCGCCCTACCGGTCACCCTGGCGGGATGGCGCGCCGCCGCCCGCGCCCGACGCTTCCTTTACCGTTCGCCTGCGCGCGCCGGACGGCGGCGAGCGTGTGCTGGAGGACGGCGTCCAGGGTACGATCCGGATCCAGGCGTCTGAACTCGACGACCTGATCCTGCTTCGCGCAGACGGAACGCCCACCTACATGCTCGCCGTGGTCGTGGACGATCACGACATGGACGTCACGCACATCATCCGCGGCGACGACCACCTGCGGAACGCGTTTCGCCAGATCCCGATCTACGAGGCCATGGGCTGGACCGTGCCGCTCATGGCGCATGTGCCGATGATCCACGGCCAGGACGGAGCAAAACTGTCCAAGCGCCACGGCGCGCTGTCCACGCTCGCCTATCGCGAGATGGGGTACCTGCCGGAAGCGATGCGGGCCTACCTGCTGCGCATTGGCTGGAGCCATGGCGACCAGGAAATATTCACGGACGAAGAGGCGATAGCCGCCTTCGACATTTCCGGTATCAACCGCGCGCCCGGCCGGCTGGACCTCGACAAGCTGGGCCAGGTGAATTCGCACTTCATGCGTCTTGCGGACGATGACCGGCTGTTCGGCCTGCTGAAGCCCTATTGGGAAGCCGAGGGCGCCATTGGCGACGCGGAGCCCCGGCTGCGCGCGGCGCTCCCGCACATGAAAGACCGGGGAAATACGTTGCCGGAACTGGCGCAATCTTTTGCATTCCTGCTGGCAAAACGCCCGCTGGCGATGAACAAGAATGCCCGAAAAGCTCTTTCCGGCGAAGGCCTTGACCGCCTTCGCGGGTTGCGCGACGAACTGCTGAGAACGCCGCAGTGGACGGCTGAACAGATTTCGGCGACGATTACCTCGTACTGCACGGCACAAGTCCTATCTATGGGGCAGATAGGACAGCCGCTGCGCGCTGCACTCACGGGAGGCCTGCCGGCTCCGGACATTGCTCCGGTACTGGAGTGGCTCGGCCGGGACGAAGCGCTAGGGCGGATCGATGATCAACTGGCGCCTGAGACTGCTCAGGGCGCCTGACGGACAAGAAGGGTTTGAAGGGTAAGGCTGATGGAAAACAAGACGAAAAAAACCGGTACCGCTAAACTGGAAGTCGCTGGTGGCACGTACGAACTGCCGGTCCTGTCCGGGACCCATGGTCCGGACGTCATCGACATCCGCAAAGTGTATGCAGAGACGGATCACTTCACTTTCGACCCCGGCTTCACCTCGACGGCGAGCTGCGAAAGCCAGATCACGTTCATCGACGGCGATGAAGGCATTCTCCTTCACCGCGGTTACCCGATCGGCCAGCTGGCAGAACAGTCGACCTTCCCGGAAGTCTGCCATCTGATCCTGAACGGCGAACTGCCGACCAAGGACGAGCTGAAAGTCTTCAACGACGAGATCAAGCAGCACACGCTGCTGCACACGCAGATGGACCGCTTCTTCGACGGTTTCCGCCGTGACAGCCATCCGATGGCCATGCTGACGGCTTGCGTCGGCGGCCTCGCCTCGTTCTACCCGGGCGCCATGGACAGCGAAGACCCGGAAGAACGCCGCCTCGGCTCGATCCGCCTCGTTGCGAAGATGCCGACGCTCTGCGCACGCATCCTGAAGTACAATCTCGGCCAGAAGTTCGTCGATCCGCGCAACGAGTACACTTATGCCGAGAACTTCCTGAACATGTGCTTCTCGGTCACGGCCGAGGACTACAAGGTCGATCCGGCAATCGCCAAGGCGATGGACCGCTTCTTCATCCTGCACGCCGACCACGAACAGAACGCATCGACCTCGACCGTGCGCCTCGCCGGTTCGTCGGGCGCCCACCCGTTCGCCGCGGTGGCTGCCGGCGTAGCTTGCCTCTGGGGGCCCAGCCATGGCGGCGCCAATGAGGCCTGCCTCAACATGCTGCATGAAATCGGCAGCGTGGACCGCATTCCGGAATACATCGAAAAGGCCAAGGACAAGACGTCGGGCTTCCGCCTCATGGGCTTCGGCCACCGCGTCTACAAGAACTATGACCCGCGCGCGAAAGTTATGCGCGAGTCGGCCCACGAAGTTCTCGACCTGCTCGGACTGAAAGATCAGCCGATCCTCAAAGTGGCGATGGAACTCGAGCGGATCGCCCTGGAAGACGACTACTTCGTCGAGAAGAAGCTCTATCCGAACGTGGACTTCTACTCGGGCATCATTCTCGACGCGATGGGCTTCCCGAAGCAGATGTTCACGGTCCTGTTCGCCCTCGCCCGCACCGTCGGCTGGGTCGCGCAGCTGAACGAGATGATCGACGATCCGACGCAGAAGATCGGCCGTCCGCGTCAGATCTATACCGGCGCCGCAATGCGCGACTATGTGTCGATCGACAAGCGCTGATCCAGTGCAATCCGGTAAAGATCACGCCACCTGCCCTAAAGCAGGTGGCGTTTTCTTTTCCGGATCACGGAAAGGGCGTCGATATTCCGGAGGTTCCCCATGCCCGGCCTGCCCGCCTACGTCCTGCCGATCGTTATGCTGTCGCTGTCGAACGTATTCATGACCATCGCCTGGTATGGACACCTGAAGTTCAAGACGGCACCGCTCTTGCTGGTTGTGCTAGTCAGCTGGGGGATCGCGCTGTTCGAATACTGCCTGGCTGTACCGGCCAATCGTATCGGCCATTCCGTATATTCAGCCGCACAACTGAAAACGATCCAGGAAGTAATCACGCTGATTGTGTTCAGCGGCTTCTCGGTCTGGGTCCTGAAAGAGCCGCTCGGCTGGAATCATGCCGCCGGTTTCGCGCTGATCGCCCTCGGTGCGGCACTCATTTTCCGGGGATCGTGATAGGAGGCGCCCGGCGCGCCATTACGGAGCGGCCGGGCTGCCCGTTGTTATTTCTTGGTCAATTCGTCCTTGGTTTCTTTCGCGGCTTTCTCGACCGCAGCGCCGCCCGCCTTCACATCCCTGCCGACGCCTTCGACCGTGTTGCAGGCGGTCATCAGCGGCAGCGCCGTAACGGCGAAAGCGGCAATGATCAGTTTTTTCATGTCAGCTCTCCTTGCTGTTGCCACAGGAGTCTGCGCCTCCAGGCATTTTCGGGCAAGCACCCCACCTGCGCTGCGCGAAAATGTGTCGCTGGCAAGTAACACGCGCTATTTGGCGTTCCCAAAAGCCCCGACTCCTTGCTAAAGGCTGCGCCATGAAAACCGCTGTCATCGTCTTCCCGGGTTCCAACTGTGATCGCGACGCGCACGATGCGTTGCTGAAGGTGACCGGAACGGCCCCGGCCATGGTCTGGCACAAGGACGGCACGATCCCGGACGGCACAGACCTCGTGATGGTCCCGGGCGGCTTCTCCTACGGCGACTACCTGCGGTGCGGGGCCATGGCCGCGAATTCGCCGGTGATTGCGCAATTGAAAGCCCACGCCGCGCGCGGCGGCTATGTTCTGGGTGTCTGCAACGGCTTCCAGATCCTTTGCGAGACCGGCCTGCTGCCTGGTGCGCTCATGATGAACGCGGGCCTGCACTTCGTCTGCAAGCCCCAGCCGCTGACCGTTGAATCCAGCAACACCGCCTTCACCAGCGCCTATCAGGCTGGAGGGGAAGTGATTATTCCGATCGCTCACCACGAGGGCAACTATTTCGCCGATACCTCGACGCTGGACCGTATCGAAGGCGAAGGCCGCGTCGCTTTCCGCTATTCTCCGGGCCAGAACCCGAACGGCGCCGCGCGCGATATTGCTGGCATTCTGAGCGAAAACGGCCGCGTCCTCGGCATGATGCCCCACCCGGAGAGGGCTGTTGGCGGCACAGAAGGCGGCCTCGACGGTCTCGGCGTGTTCGAGAGCCTGCTCAGCGCGGCCTGAGGTGCTGGCCTTGGCGTGGAAGCGCCAGTAAGAGGTCTGCATGGCCTCAGGCGTTGATCCCGGCAGATATTCAGCACGCCTTGCCGAGGCGTCTGCGCTCCGAAATGCCGGGCGGGTGACTGAGGCAATCGCCGCTTACCGGGACGTGCTTGCGATTGAGCCGGCCCTGCCGGATAGCTGGTATAACCTCGCCTGGCTCCTGCGCAGGAACGCGCAACAGGAGGCCGCTCTGGAGGCCTATGATGAGGCCTTGCGGCGCGGTATCGCAGAGCCGGAAGAGGTCTGGCTCAACAAGGGCGTGATCCAGGCCGACGACCTGCTCAACCCCGATGCAGCGATCCTGGCCTTCGAGCAGGCCCTGAAGCTCAATCCCCTCTATCTTCCTGCGCTGCTCAATCTCGGCAACACGTACGAGGACCTTGGCAACCGGCAGGCAGCGGCGGCGCAGTATAGCCGCCTGCTGGAGATCGCCCCTCAGGATGCCGATGCGCTCGCGCGTCTTGCGAACCTGTCGAAACCGGTCTCGGCAGATGACGAGATCGTCCGTCGTGTGGATGCGGCGCGGTCAAGGCCGGGACTGCCACCTGATGGGAAGGCGACCCTTGAGTTCGCGCTCGGCCGCATGCTGGACCAGGTGGGCGATTATGATGGTGCTTTTGCGGCCTACGAGCGGGCGAACCGGGCGAGCGAAGCGGCACGGCCGGCCGGTTATCCAGCGTTCGATCCTGTGAAGTTCGAGGCCATCATACAGAGCCTGACCGAGATTCGGGTGTCGGCAACGGTGACTTTCGAGCCGGCGTCCGTGACCCCCGTGTTCATACTTGGACAGTTCCGATCAGGCTCGACGCTGCTTGAGCAGGTCCTCTCCGCACACAGCGCGGTCACGACCCTCGGAGAGCTTCCTCTGCTCTCCCAGGTCGCCGCGCAGTATTTCTCGCCCTACCCGCAAGCGCTCGAAGCGGTATCGCCCCCGCGGATCGCTGCCGCGCGCGCAGCCTATCTGGCAGGGCTCCAGCAACGGCGCCCAGGCGTTCGCGGGTTCGTCACTGACAAGCGGCCGGACAACTTCTTCCACGTGGGCCTGATCCTGCACCTGTTTCCCGAGGCCCGGATCCTGCACACCGTGAGGGACAAGCGAGATGTGTGCCTGTCGACCTATTTCACGAATCTCGACGCGCAGCAGCTGCACGCGACGAGCCTCACCAACATCGGCCTTCAATACCGCGCCTATGAGCGCCTGATGGCACACTGGAAGGCGATTGCGCCGGGCCGCATCCTCGATGTGTCCTATGACGCGCTCGTCGGGGATGCAGAGACGGAAATCCGGAAGGCGCTGGACTTCCTGGGCCTGCCTTATGAGGCCGGCTGCCTTGACTTCCACACGTCTGCAGCGCCTGTGAAGACGGCAAGTGTCTGGCAGGTGCGGGAGCCGCTTTACCGGCAGTCGTCCGGCCGCTGGCGGAATTACGAGAAACACCTCGGCCCACTTCTGGAGATCCTGAATGACCAAGCATGCTGAGCTGATTGCGAGCCTGCCCAAGGCGGAACTGCACCTGCATATCGAGGGCAGTTTCGAGCCGGAGATGATGCTGGCGCTAGCCGAGCGCAACCGGATAGACATTCCCTTCAAGACGCTGGAACAGGCCAAGGCCGCCTACAATTTCAACGACCTGCAGGAATTCCTGGATCTCTACTATCAGGGCATGAACGTGCTGCGCACCGAGCAGGACTTCCACGACCTGACCTGGGCCTACCTGACCCGCGCGAAGGCCGACAATGTCCGCCATGTAGAGATGTTCTACGACCCGCAGGCCCATACCGAGCGGGGCGTCGCCTTCGGCACCGTGACAGAAGGCATCCTGAGCGCGCTGACACGAGGCGAGAAGGAACTCGGCATCACGTCGAAGCTGATCATGAGCTTCCTGCGTCACCTGTCCGAGCAGGACGGGTTCGCGCTGCTGGAAGAGTCCAAGCCCTGGCACGACAAGTTTGTCGGCGTGGGCCTCGACAGTTCGGAAGTTGGCCATCCACCTCTGAAATTCGAGCGCCTGTTCGCTGAGTGCCGCAAACTGGGCTTCAAGCTCTGCATGCATGCCGGCGAAGAAGGTCCGCCCGAATATGTGCGGGAGGCACTGCTGGATATTGCGGTCGACCGGATCGACCACGGCAACCGCTCGATGGAGGACCCGGCTCTGATCGAGATCCTGCGCGATACGCAGGTGCCGCTGACCAATTGCCCGCTGTCCAACCTGTCGCTCTGCGTGATCCACGACCTCAAAGACAGCCCGGTCAAAGCCCAGCTGGATGAGGGGCTGCTGGTGACGGTCAATTCCGACGATCCGGCCTATTTCGGCGGCTATATCGGGAAGAATTACCAGGATGTCTCGGAAGCGCTGGATCTCAGCGGCGAGGATGTCATCCAGCTCGCCCGCAACAGTTTCATCGGTAGCTTCCTGTCGGATGCGGAGAAGGCAGCGCACCTGTCCGAAATCGACGCGGAGATCTCGGACAAGTGGCGGCCCATGTAAGCCTCAGTGCCTACATCTGGGACGGCGGCGCTTCTTCCGGAGCGTCCGTCTCGCTGTCCTGAGGTTTTTTGGCTTCCGGGGCTGGGCGGCAGGCCTCCACGACAGCCTCGACGGCCTTGCTGTTCTCCAGCACGTAGACATCGGTCCCGGCCTGAAGCTTCAGGTCGCCCTGCCCCACCATCAGAGCCGAGAGGCGCGGTGAGTCTGCCGCGATTGTGCCCGTGATCAGGCCCGCCTGCGCATCCACGCTGGCCGGAAGTGACAGACCGCCGGCGCCCGTGAACACGTCGAGCGAACTCGCCTTGGAATTGCTTGAGGTCGTGCGCTGGATGGCAATGGCCGGGCGGGTGCCATCGTCCTCGCCGCCGGGCAGACAGCGGATCTTCACCAGTTCTGCGCCCGGTTCAGACGTGAACACGGCTGTTTCAGGATCGGTTTGTGCCCAGGAGCCAGCAAACGCGGTCTCCTGGATGGCAGGTGCGGCGGCTTTTGCCGGGGCCTTGTCTGATTTCAGTGGGGCGGGCGCGGGCATTTCGGCGCCGCCGGACTGGCTGACAGTCGGCCCGCAGGCGGCAAGAATCACCGGCAAGGCATAGATCAGTCTGGGTTTCATGCTCTGAGCTCCTCTTACGAGCCCCCTCTGAGCATTCAACGCGCCATGGCCGGGCGGGTTGCATGGATGCAGCGGTTTCGGGAACAAGTGTCTGGCGACTCGGCGGATTTGCCGCTAAACGCGCGCCATGAACGATACGACCGCGATCCTCGCCCACCTTCAGGCCGAACAGGACGAGGCCGCTGGCCTCGATCATGGTATCAAATCCGACGAGTGGGAGCGGCTGGTTTCGCGCCTCGGGCGGAAACCCAATCTCGTCGAGCTCGGCATCTATTCGGTCATGTGGTCGGAGCACTGCTCCTACAAGTCGTCGCGGCGCCACCTGTCGAAATTCCCGACCAAGGGACCGCGGGTCATCCAGGGGCCGGGCGAGAACGCCGGCGTCATCGACATCGACGACGGTCAGGCTGCCATCTTCAAGATGGAGAGCCACAACCACCCCTCCTATATCGAGCCTTACCAGGGCGCGGCGACCGGCGTGGGCGGCATCCTGCGGGACGTGTTCACGATGGGCGCGCGGCCGATTGCCCTCGTCAATGCCCTCCGCTTCGGCGACCCGAGCCACCCCAAGACGCGCAGCCTCGTGGCCGGCGTCGTGGCGGGTATCGGCGGATACGGCAATTGTGTCGGTGTGCCGACCGTCGCCGGCGAGACCCAGTTCGATGAAGGCTATAACGGCAACATCCTCGTCAACGCGATGGCCGTCGGTCTCGCGGATCAGGACAAGATTTTCTATGCCCGCGGCGCGACGCCCGGAAACCCGATTTTCTATGTCGGCTCCAAGACCGGCCGCGACGGCATCCATGGCGCCACCATGGCCTCGGCCGAGTTCTCCGAGGGCGACGAAGAGAAACGCCCGACCGTGCAGGTCGGCGATCCGTTCACGGAGAAGCTACTGATCGAGGCTTGCCTCGAACTGATGGCGACCGACGCCATCCAGGCGATCCAGGATATGGGTGCGGCCGGCCTCACCTCCTCCTCCGTCGAAATGGCGGACAAGGGCGGTGTCGGTATCCTGATGGATCTCGACAAGGTGCCCCAACGCGAAGAAGGCATGACAGCCTACGAGATCATGCTTTCGGAAAGCCAAGAGCGCATGCTCATGGTGCTGAACCCCGGCAAGGAAGCGCTCGCGAAAGCCATTTTCGACAAGTATGACCTGGACGCAGAAGTGATCGGTGAAACGACCGATACCGGTCATCTCGTGCTGACCCAGTTCGGCGAGGTGGTCTGCGATATTCCAGTGGCCCCGCTGGGCGAGGACGCCCCGAATTATGACCGCCCGTGGAACGAACCGCCGAAACGTGCGCCGTTTGATATCTCGAAATATCCGGTGCCGGACGATCTAAATGCCGTGCTGCTGAAGCTCATGTCGTCGCCGGACATGGCGTCGAAGCGCTGGGTCTGGGAACAGTATGACCGCCACGTGATGGGCGACACGGTCGACTCGTCGCAGTCGGGGGGTGACGCGGCCATCGTCCGCATCCACAATACGAACAAGGCGCTCGCCATCTGTTCGGACTGCAACCCGCACTATGTGGCCGCAGACCCGTTCGAAGGCGGCAAGGCGGTTGTGGCGGAAGCCTATCGCAACCTTTCTGCCGTTGGCGCCGAGCCGATCGCGATCACGGACAACCTGAACTTCGGCAATCCCGAGAAGCCGAACACGATGGGCTATATCGTCAAGGCCATCGAAGGCATGGCGGAGGCCTGCCGTGAACTCGAGTTTCCGGTCGTCTCAGGCAACGTGTCGCTCTACAACGAGACCGATGGCAAGGCGATCCCGCCGACGCCGGTTGTCGGTGGTGTCGGCCTGATCAAGGATCTGTCAAAAACGGCGACCCTGAAAGGCGCGCAGCCGGGCGACGTGCTGATCTTTGTCGGCGACACGACCGGCCACCTAGGCGCGTCGCTCTATGCACGCATCTGGCTCGGCCTGAAGGGTGACGCCCTGGGCCCGCCGCCGCCGGTCGACCTGAAGGTTGAGAAGGCGCATGCGGCTTTCGTCCGGGAGCTGATCGCGAAAGGCCTCGTCCACGCGGTTCATGACGTCAGCGACGGCGGCATCGCCTGCGCGGCGACGGAACTGGCACTGGCCGGCGGAACGGGCCTCACGCTGTCGCTTGAAGATATCGGTGCCCAAGAGACCCGCGCAACGGACCTATTCTGCGAAGCGCATGGACGCTACCTGCTTTCGGTGCCGCCAGGTGCACAACAAGAAATCGTGGCGCTCGGCAATTCGCTTGGGATTAACGCCGGCTGGTGCGGCAAGGTCGAGGGCGACAACGTTACGGTCGTCGGCGAACCCGTCGAGGCCCGCGTCATTGCGAGCGTGCCGCTCAGGAAACTGCGGGACGCACACGAAGGCTGGATGCCGACCTATATGAACGCCGTCAGCTGAACGCAAACGCCCTCCCCGGCCCAAGCCGGAGAGGGCGCGTTCGCTGGCTTCGTTCCTAGAATTTATAGCCAACGCCCACCATGACGCCGCTCGTGTCGGTGTCTTCGAAGTCATAGTAGGTGTAGTCGCCTTTCAGGTAGACCTTGTCGGTCAGGTCGAAGCTGAGACCGGCACCGAAGGCCGGACCATCTGCCGAATCCTCGATATTGATTTCCGTGCCGCCGGGGGTTGCGACCGAGGCATCGAGATCTACGTAGGCGTAGCCGGCCCGGGCATAGGCATCGAGGCGCTCCGTAATCGGAACTTCCGCCTTGCCATAGATGCCGACAAGATAGTTGAGGCCGATGTCGCCCGACGCGGCGATCAGGTCGTTGAAGTCGCCATCATTGTTATCGTCGAGATCGAATGTGTCTTCATCAACGTTATAGTCGAATTCGCCGTCGTCGATGCCAGAGGCGAGTTCGCCTTCGACGCTAAAGTGCGGCGTGAACTGATAACCGAGGCGGGCGCCGATGGCATCGGTGTCAACACCGTCGTCAGCGCCCTCCGGCTCGATATTGAGGTACTGGTATCCGCCTTCCACATAGAAGCCGTTGTCCTGCGCATAGGCTGCACCAGCGAGTCCCGTCGCGACCGAAGCGGCCAGGATGTACTTGAACATGATTTCTCCTTCCAGAAATGGTCTATATGCCGACCCCGCCTGTACGGCGGAGACCATTGCTGAACGGAGACGTGGGGCGAGCGTTCCGGTGAACATTTCGCAATCTGCATATGTTGCAACAGGATCACGGTTCCGGAAGATATTCTGGTCGGGCTCAAAGCCCAGGCATTACAGGAGACTATCTGCCGACAATTCGATAAAGCCGGATACACTAAAGCGCATCCGGCTTTCCGTAAGCAGATGAAATGTCTCGAGTGCCGGTTTAAGGCATCAGGTAATCACGCTTGCCGAGCGCAACGCCCTGAGACCGTAGCAGGCCGTAAGCAATGGCGGCATGGAAATGAAGGTTTGGTAGCACAAAGCTCTGCAGGTACTGACGGCCTTCCATCGGCATCGTCGCCTGCCCGATCGGAATCTGGAGTGTCGTGCGTTCGGTCGCATCAATGGCGGCGCTGGCCACGCCATCGACATAGGCGAGCGTTTTCTCGCAACGTGCGATCAGTTCGGCAATTGTCGTTTCCGTATCCGGGAAGCTCGGCATGTCGAGGCCGGCAAGACGCGCCGCACCCCGCGCCACGGTATCGCATGCGATCTGAACCTGACGCGTAACCGGAAACATGTCCGGATAGAGCCTGGCCGAAAGGAAGACGGACTCATCCACCTTCACGTCTGCGGCATGGGCCGCCGCCTTTCCAAGGATGCTCTTGAGGGCGCCGATAGTCTGTGCAGTTGAGGACTTGAGAATGTAGGAAACCGTGTCGCTCATGGTGGCCTTTCAGGGTTGGGTCGCCGGAGAGATCGCCGGCGACAGATCGAGTGTGTCGAGGGCGTCATCGGCGGCGCGAGCCACCATCACCAGCGTGTCCGCCGAGCGCACGAAGAAATCCTGAGGGATCTTCTCGAAGTCGTCTGTGGGCTGGTGATAGTCCGGATGGTCCTCCACGCCGAAATATAGGAACGGAATTCCGGTTTCATAGAAGGCAGCATGGTCGGATTGATTGGTCCAGTCGTCATGGCCGAGTTCGGGCCTGTCATGGCCGGCAATCAACGTTACGGCCGCTTCCGGGGAAACATCGTTGAACAGGGCCGCCAGTCCCGGAAACTGATGTGTGCCTACCACATAGAGCTCGCCCACGTCGGACCGGCTGACCATGTCGAAATTGATGTCGAGCGCGACCCGCGACATGTCCACTTCACCGGAGCGGACGAGACTGCGCGCCCCAAGGAAGCCCTCTTCCTCGCCGTCCAGCAGGGCGAACAGGATGTCATGTTCCGGCTTGTGGCGCGTGAACCAGGTTGCCACGGCGATGAGCGCGGCTGCACCGGACGCATTATCGTCGGCCCCGTTGTAAATCTGGCCATCGATCACGCCAAGGTGATCGAAGTGCGCCGAGATCACGAGCATCTTGCCCTGACCCGGCGTCTTTCCCTCGATAATGCCGAGCAGGTTCGTGCCATGCGTGGGCGTATCGGCTGGAGCATCATCGGCGGGTATGACGGTGAAGGCGTGCTCATAGGAATCGCCGATCTTTGTGAGCCCCAGCGTTTCAAACCGTTTGCGCAGGAACCCGCGCGCCGCTTCGTTGCCGGGCGTTCCGATAAGGCGGCCTTCAAGGGCATCGTTCGAAAGGACTTCCGTGAGATGCAGCAGCTCCGCTGCGTCGATATAGTGCGGCCTGTATTCTGTGCTTTCGACGTATGGCGCCTCTTGTCCCCGCCAGAACAGGGCCGCGGCGGCCAGGACCAGCAGGAACAGGCCTCCGAACACGAGGCTGCGTTTGCTTTTTAGCCAGTGCATGCTGCTTCCTTCTTGCCGCCGGATGCTTGACCCTTAAGGCAGGCGGTCGCATGTGCCTAGGCGCAAGCCGCTTGAGGAGTTCCGGAATGGGCATGTCGCGCGAAAGTCTTATGACCCATCTGACGGAAGCCTTTCCCGAGGCCGAAATCATCCTGACCGACCTTGCAGGCGATAATGACCACTGGCAGGCCGAGATCGTGAGCCCGCAATTCGCCGGGATGCCGCGCGTAAAGCAGCACCAACTGGTCTATGCCGCCCTGAAGGGCAAGATGGGCGGAGAGCTGCACGCGCTGGCATTGAAAACCCGCGCACCCTGAGACGCAGCGGTCCGATTGACCTAACGGATGGTTCACGATTTTCTTCCGCGCAAACGGAGGAAAAGACTCAATGTCAAAGCTCACCCTGACGGCCAGTGCCCTGGCCATTTGCGCAGCCCTTGCCGGCTGCACCCATGAAAACGCCCCTGTTGTCGAAGAGACCCTTGTCCAGGAAACGGCGGTCGACCCGAATGCTGAGCAGATTGCGGAAGCCGCTGCGTTCGTCGCCCGCGCCGAAACCGAGCTTTCGGCGTTGAGCAAGGAAGTCAACCAGGCCTACTGGAACCAGGAAACCAACATCACCGACGAGACGGACGCGATCGCTGCGGAGGCCGGCGCCAAGGCTACCAAGCTTGCCGTGTCGCTGGCCAACGAGTCCAAGAAGTATGATATCAGCATCATGCCGTATGACGTGGCGCGGAAAATCCACATCCTGCGCAGCGGCATCACCCTGCCGGCACCGTCCCGCGAAGGCGCGGCCGAAGAACTCTCGACCATCGCAACCGGCCTTACCTCGACCTATGGCAAGGGCAAGTTTGAATACAAAGGCCAGATGATCGACCTCGACCAGGCCTCGACGATCATCGAGACCTCGCGTGATCCGGCCGAATTGAAGGCTGTCTGGGAAGGCTGGCGTACGATCTCGCCACCGATGAAGGCGGACTATGCCCGCATGGTCGAACTCGCCAATGAAGGTGCACAGGAGCTGGGCTACCCGACGCTCGACCAGATGTGGCTGTCCAACTACGACATGCCGCCGGAAGAGATGGAAGCGGAGGTCAAGCGCCTCTGGGGCCAGGTGGAGCCGCTCTACAAGGAGCTGCACTGCTACGCCCGCTGGAAGCTGAATGCCCAGTATGGCGACGACGTGCAGCCGAAGACCGGGCCGATCCGAGCCGACCTGCTCGGCAATATGTGGGCCCAGCAATGGTCATCCATCTATGACATCGTGAAGCCGGACACCGCGCCGGTCAGCTATGACCTCACGACCCGCCTGAATGAGCGTGGCTATACGCCGATCAAGATGGTTCAGACCGGCGAAGCCTTCTTCACGTCGCTGGGGCTCGACCCGCTGCCGGAAACTTTCTGGGAGCGTTCGATGATCGTGCGTCCGGAAGGCAAGGAAGTCGTCTGCCACGCGTCGGCCTGGGACCTCGATGACGAAGAAGACGTCCGCATCAAGATGTGCACCGAAGTGAATTCGGAGGACTTCTACACCGTCCACCACGAGCTCGGTCACAACTTCTACCAGCGTGCCTACAAGGACCAGCCTTATCTCTACAAGAACGGTGCCCATGACGGGTTCCACGAGGCGATTGGCGACTTCATCGGCCTGTCGATCACGCCGGAATACCTGGAACAGATTGGCTTGATCTCAGAGGAGGAGAAGCCGGGTCCGGATGCCGATACGGCGCTGCTGATGCAGACGGCGCTCGACAAGATCGCCTTCCTGCCCTTCGCCCTGACCGTGGACGGCTGGCGCTGGGACGTGCTGAACGGCACGACCAAGCCGGAAGACTACAACAAGGCCTGGTGGGACCTTCGTCTGGCCAATCAGGGCATCGTGCCGCCGGGCCCGCGTCCGGACGATGCGTTCGATCCGGGCGCCAAGTTCCACATTCCGGGAAATACACCCTACCTGCGCTATTTCCTGTCGTTCGTGATGCAGTTCCAGTTCCACAAGGCCGCCTGCGAACAGGCCGGCTGGGATGGCCCGCTGCACCGCTGCTCCATCTACGACAACAAGGAAGTCGGCGAGCGTTTCAACGAGATGCTTGAGGCTGGCATGTCGCGTCCGTGGCCGGAAACGCTCGAGAAGTTCACCGGCACCCGCGAAATGGATGCGAGCGCCATGGTCGAATACTTCAATCCGCTCATGACCTACCTGGAAGAGCAGAACGAAGGCCAGTCCTGCGGCTGGTAAACGGCAACGGGATGGGGCGGCGCGCTTGACGCCGCCCCGTTCTCACCACACATCACACGAAACCTCGGAGTTTCTGCCATGACCGACCAAGCCACGCTCGAAGCCATCGATAAGGCCGTGAAGAGCAATGACGTCGTCCTCTTCATGAAGGGCACGCCGACCTTCCCGCAATGCGGATTCTCCTCGGTTGTGGTGCAGGTGCTGGACTATCTGGGCGTCGAGTACGTCTCGACCAACGTGCTAGAGAACCAGGCCGTCCGCGAAGGCATCAAGGCCTATTCCGACTGGCCGACGATCCCGCAACTGTACGTCAAAGGCGAGTTTGTCGGCGGTTGCGACATCGTCAAAGAGATGTTCGAGAGCGGCGAGCTTCGCGAATTCCTGAAGGAAAAAGGCATCGAGCTCGAAGAGGACTGATCGCCTACGCCAGGAAATACAGGCCGATCAGGATCAGGACCGGCACCAGCGACATGCCGAACAGGTTTCGCGTGAACGCATAGGTGCCGATCCATTTGTCGATTTGCGGATCCCCGCTGGACGCCGTTTTCGTCACCATCTCGACGTTGTCACCCTTGATTACCGTTTCGTCCGACAGGATGTACTTCTGCAGCGAACCTTCCAGCAGCAGCGCACCGAAATAGAACAGGCCGCTGAAGCTGATACTCGCGAACGCGAACGCCATGACGAGAGGCGCCAGCTCGGGTTTCCGAAACTGGCCCATCAGCCACAATGACACGACAAGGACGCCTGCGCCCACAAGAAGCGCGCCGATCTGGATGAGTCTCAGGCGCCGGAAGTCCGGCTTGCTGTCGGTGTTGTCAGCCATGCGGTGCGTCCTCCCGCTTTTCTGTCCCGCACTTTCAATATAGCAGAGCGGACATGGACACGACCACCCGCCCCGCCCCGATCCGCCCGACGCAGCCGAAAGTCGGCATCGTTTCGCTTGGCTGCCCCAAAGCGCTGGTCGATTCCGAGCGGATCATCACGCGCCTTCGCGCCGAAGGTTACCAGATCGCGCCGGACTATTCGGGTGCAGACCTTGTCCTGGTGAATACATGCGGCTTCCTCGACAGCGCCCGCGACGAAAGCCTTGAGGCAATCGGCGAAGCCATTGAGGCAAACGGCAAGGTGATCGTCACCGGATGCCTTGGCGCAGAGCCCGATGTCATCGAGAAGGCGCACCCAAAGGTGCTCGCCATCACCGGGCCGCATCAGTATGAAGCGGTCATGGATGCGGTACACACGCACCTGACGCCGCCGCATAATCCGCATTTGGATCTCGTGCCAGAGAGCGGCCTGCGACTGACGCCGCGCCACTACGCCTATCTGAAGATTTCAGAAGGCTGCAACAATCGCTGCAGCTTCTGCATCATCCCGAAGCTCCGCGGCGATCTCGTCTCGCGGCCGATCCACCACGTCCTGACGGAAGCCGAGAAGCTGGTCGCAGCCGGCGTGAAGGAATTGCTCGTCATCAGCCAGGATACATCCGCCTACGGCCTTGATGTGCGCTACAAGCCCGAGACATGGCGGGGCACAGAATACGAGACCCGCTTCCTCGATCTCGCGACGGGACTTGGCAGTCTCGGCGTCTGGACGCGGATGCACTATGTCTATCCCTACCCGCACGTGGATGCTGTCATTCCGCTGATGGCGGAGGGTGTGATCACGCCCTATCTCGACATCCCGTTCCAGCACGCTTCAGCGAACGTGCTGAAGGCGATGAAACGCCCGGCCAAGCAGGACAAGGTTCTGGAACGTATCCAGCAGTGGCGCCGTGACGTGCCGGACCTCGCCATCCGTTCGACTTTCATTGTCGGCTTTCCGGGCGAGACGGACGAGGATTTTGAAATCCTGCTCGACTTCATCCGTGAGGCGAAGATCGACCGGGCCGGCTGCTTCCAGTACGAGAACGTCGCCCATGCCGACAGCCGCGCCCTGCCGGACCATGTGCCTGACGCTGTGAAGGAAGAACGCTGGAACCGGTTCATGCAGGTGCAGGCGGAAGTCTCCGCCGCGCGGGCTGAGGCCCAGGTTGGCACGGTGCAGGATGTCATCGTCGACGGCGCAGGCGACGAACCGGGCATCATGATCGCCCGTACCAAAGCTGACGCGCCCGAAGTCGACGCCGTCGTCTACGTGGAAAACGCGACGCACCTAAAGGCCGGGGATATTGTCTCAGTCCGCATCGAGGGCGCCGACGATTACGATCTCTACGCGACGCCGGCCTGAGCTTTCAGGCGAGCACCGGCTTCACGCGCCTCGGCGCGCCTCCGGTCCATCACCTTCTGCATGATCGCTGAGTATGCGGCGAGCGTTTCCGCATCCGCAAGTTCCGGCCGTCCGCCCGGAAACGGCGGCGCGGGCGCATATTCGTAGCCGAGCGTCAGCGCCTTGGCGTAGGCCTCCCCAGCGATCTCCGCGACCATGGTAAAGGCAAAGTCGATCCCGGCCGTGACACCGCCGCCGGTGATGGTGTTCCCATCCCGAACCACGCGGGCATCGTCCGGGATCGCCCCGAACTCCGTCAGCAGCTCGCGCCAGGCCCAGTGGCTGGCCGCCCGCTTGCCCTGCAGCAACCCCGCTGCGCCAAGGATCAGGGAGCCGGTGCACACGGACGTCACGTAAGTGGCACCGCGACCAAGACGGCTCAACTCCGCGACAAAGGCCTCATCCAGAGCGACTT
The DNA here is from genome assembly GCA_041398365.1 of Hyphomonas sp. GTDB lineage: Bacteria > Pseudomonadota > Alphaproteobacteria > Caulobacterales > Hyphomonadaceae > Hyphomonas. Next base: position 308,788 of record JAWKUV010000002.1, read on the forward strand.
CGGTCGCGGACATGCCGCCGGGAACGCACAGGAGGTCGCAATGCTCGATCTCCGACAGCATTTGCGTCTTGCCGATCACGAGATTGCCTTCTGCCCGGATATCCCCACCGTCGCGGCTCGCAACAATCGTGGTCGAATTCGGCAGGCGGCAGAGAACCTGGTGCGGGCCTGTGAAGTCCAGATGCGTGAGGTCGGGATAGATGGCGAACACGGTCGTGAAGGGCTGGCTCATGGCGTTCTCCTTGCTGGTTCGGGCATTCTCCCCTATGAAGCGGGTGGCAGAAAGGACATTGTTCCCATGTATTCCGCCAACTACTCGATCCGGGACATTGGAATGCTCGTGTTCGAAGGTTTCCAGCTGCTGGATGCCGCCGGACCGATTTCGGTGTTCGAAATGCCGACGCGCGGCATGACCCCATCCCCTTACCGTCTGAAAGTATACTCCCTGCAGGGTGGGCCAGTGCCATCTTCGAGCGGCGTACCAATGCACACGGAGCGCCTGCCCGCAGGGGTGGACCTCGACACGTTGATCGTTTCCGGCGGCGAGGGAATGCGGCAGGCCATCAGCGACCAGGCCCTGCTGGAGGCAATCAGGGAGCTTTCCACGCGCACGCGGCGCACCACTTCTGTATGTTCGGGTTCCTTCCTGCTTGCGGCAGCCGGCCTTCTGAACGGCCGTCGGGCGACAACACACTGGCGGCGCAGCGAGTCGCTGGCGCGGGCCTTTCCGGAAGTCCGGGTGGACGCAGACAGGATCTTCGTCCGCGATGGGAAGTTCTGGACTTCGGCGGGTATTACCGCGGGGATCGACCTCGCCCTCGCGCTCGTCGAAGACGATCTCGGTGAAGAGGTTGCCCGACGCGCCGCGCGCGAGCTTGTCGTCCACCAGCGCCGGCAAGGCGGCCAGTCGCAGTTCTCCGTCATGCAGGATGTGAAGCTCGCTTCCGGCCGTTTCGACAACCTTATTGGCTGGGTACAGACGAACCTCGCGGAAGATCTGAAGGTCGAACAGATGGCCGAGCAGGCCGGCATGAGCCCTCGTAACTTTGCCCGCGTCTTCCGCGCAGAGACCGGCACGACCCCTGCCCGATCTGTCGAAAAGCTCCGGCTTGAGGCTGCGCGGCGGCAGATTGAGACGAGCGGGATGCCCCTTCAGGAGGTCGCGAAACGGACAGGTTTTGGCGATCCGGAGCGGATGCGGGTGGCGTTCATGCGCGCCTATGGCCAACCGCCCATGGTTCTGCGCCGGCAGCGCCGCCCCCAGGGATGAAATCCGCACCTTACCGAAAATTATCGAATATCAACGATTGACATATCGTATTTCGATAACTCATAGTGCCCTCAACCTTAGGAGGGCTCTTATGATCCGTACCGCAACCTGCCTGGCGGCCTTTGCCGCACTCGCCATCCCCGCCGCCTTTGCAGAAACCAAGACCTACGACGCCAAGGCGTTTCACGAGATCGACGCCAGTGGCGCGATCGACGTCATCTACGAGCGCGCACCGAACCGCTCGATCTCGGTTGAGCAGGCAGAGGGCGACTTCAGCGACCTCTATCTCGAATTCGACGGCGAAACGCTCGTCGTCTCCCGCAACAGTGTGCGTGACCACAAGGGCTGGTTCGGCGGCGTATCCATCAATGTCCGGGATGGCCGCAAGATCGTGAAAGTGAACGGCAAGCGCGTGCCCTATTATGTGGTCCGCGTTTCCGGACCGGACCTCGATGCGGCCCGATCCTCCTCCTCCGCCAAACTGGTCGCCAGCGGTATAGAGAGCGACGAATTCGATGCACGCGCCTCGTCCAGCGGCGACCTGGTTCTCAGCGGAACGGCAGGACATGCGCGTCTCCACGCTTCCTCGAGCGGCGATCTTGAGGCCGGCGCCTTCCAGGCAGCGAGCCTCGTTATTCATGCGTCATCCAGCGGCGATGTCGAAGCGAAGGTCACCGGTACCGGCCGCGTTATGATTGAGGCTTCCTCCAGCGGTGAAGTCGAACTGCTCTCCCTCGCCGATGCGGATTTCGTTGTGGACGCCTCGTCCAGCGCGGATGTCGAAATGGAGGGCGCGTGCGCGACGATTGAGATCGAAGCCTCCTCCAGCGCTGATGTCGACGCCAATGAGCTGATCTGCCGCGAGGCAACCGTCGCTGCGAGCAGCAGCGGTGATGTCAGCGTCCATGCTTCTGACGTCATCAAGGCCCATGCTTCCAGCAGTGGCGACATTTCCGTCTCCGGGTCGCCGGCCACCCGGGATGTGACCAAGTCGAGCGGCGGCGACATCGACTTCAACAGCTGATCCCCGGAAGGACCTATTCCATGAAACGTTCCATTGCCCTGTCCGCCGCGATCCTGGCTGCAGCCCTCACTGCAACAGTCACTGCGCATGCGGACGACACAACGACCTATGAGTTCAGCGGCTTCGACGAGATCGACGTCGCGGCCGGGATCGAGGTCATCTACATGACCAAGCCGGACTATAGCGTGACGGCGAAGTTCCACCGTGGCGGTCCCGAAGACCTGAAGGTGCGTCAGGAAGGCGAGCGGCTGTATATTTCGAAGAAAATGAAGTCCGGCTGGGGCGACAACCTGCGTGTGACGGTGACTGTAACGTCGCCCAAACTGACTGAAATTGAAGCCAGCTCAGGTTCATCTGTCAGCGCCAGCGATGTTGCGGCGGACAGTTTCACGCTCAAGGCGTCGAGCGGCGCCTCCGCCGAAGTGACCGGCACGTGCGGCGCGATCACCGTCAAGGCCAGCTCGGGCGGCAGCGCCGATGCGCGGGACTTCAAATGCGAAGACGTGTCCGCCTCCGCCAGCAGCGGCGGCTCGGTCGAGGCCTATGCCAGCAAGAGCGCGACGAGCAAGACCTCAAGCGGCGGCAGCGTGGATATCTGGGGCAATCCGGCCAGCCGCGACGCCAATGAGTCGATCAGCGGCGGCAGCACCGACTTCCACTAGCTGAAGTCGAAATCCGCCGCCCGGTAGCCGGGATCGGGCCAGCTGAGGTTCATGTCCTCAAGCGCCCCACGCACGAGGCGGGCAATGATCGCATTGCGCCTCGTGCGGCTGTCGGCCGGGATGACATACCAGGGCGTATGGCGTGTCGAGCACCGCTCCACGGCGGTCTGGTAGGCGGCCATGTAGTCCTTCCAGAGGACGCGGTCGTCGAGGTCGGCGGGATTGAACTTCCAGAGCTTGTGCTGCTCCTCCAGCCGCTCGCGCAGCCGGATCCCCTGCTCCTCGTAGCCGATGTTGAGCATGCATTTGACGATCGTGACGCCATTCTCGGCAAGGTGCTTCTCGAATGCGTTGATCTGGTCGTAGCGCTTCTCGATGTCTTCCGGATGGGCGAAGCCCTTCACCTTCACGACCAGCACGTCTTCATAATGGGAGCGGTCGAAGATGCCGACATGGCCCTTCTTCGGCACGGCATTGTGGACACGCCAGAGATAGTCCCGTGCAAGCTCGTTCGAGCTCGGGGCCTTGAAGGCCTTCACTTCCATGCCGAGCGGCGTCGTGTCGGCGAAGACCGACTTGATCGTTCCGGACTTGCCGGACGTGTCCATGCCCTGCAGCACGACCAGGATCGACCGCTTCTGCTCGGCATAGAGCATGTCCTTCAGCTCGTTGATGACGGCGGCGTCCTTCTTGAGGCTCGTCTCCGCCTCTTCCTTGCTGTCGAACAATGCTCGGTCGCCGGTGTCACGCTCCGCAAGTACGAAGGCCTTTCCCGGTCGGGCGATGACATGTTTGCGGACAGCCGCGATGCTGGGGATGGACATAACGCAACTCCAAATGAAAAGGCCGCACCAGTCTGGCGCGGCCTTCCCGAAACTTCAAGAAATTCAGACCTCTTACGAGGAGTAGAATTCGACCACCTGGGCCGGTTCCATCTTCACCGGATACGGCACGTCGGCGAGTTCCGGAACGCGCGTGAAGGTGGCCGTCATGCCTTTCGGATCGACTTCCACATAGTCCGGAACGTCACGCTCGGGGCTGCCGAGGGCTTCGAGGACGAGGGCCATGTTGCGCGACTTCTCGCGGACCTGAACGACGTCGCCCGCTTTCAGGCGGACCGAACCGATGTTGCAGCGGCGGCCGTTCACGGTCACGTGGCCGTGGTTGACGAACTGACGAGCCGCAAAGATCGTCGGGACGAACTTGGCGCGGTAAACGATGGCGTCGAGACGGGATTCCAGAATGCCGATCAGGTTTTCGGCGGTGTTGCCTTTCATCCGGGCCGCTTCTTCGTAGATGCGGGCGAACTGTTTCTCGGTCAGGTCGCCGTAGTAGCCCTTCAGCTTCTGTTTCGCCATCAGCTGCATACCGAAGTCGGACGTCTTGCCGCGGCGGTTCTGGCCGTGCTGTCCGGGCTTGTAGTTGCGCTTGTTGACGGGGGACTTCGGACGGCCCCAGATGTTTTCACCGACGCGACGGTCGATCTTGTACTTCGCGCTATGGCGACGTGACATGGTAGTACCTCATTGTCAGCGCGGATCGGCGGGCAAGCTCATTCCTGCCCACGATTTCAACGGCGGCTCCGCACCATCCCGTTATGAAGGGTCGCGTAAAACACCAAACCCGTGCTTCCGTCAAGCCGCGCACCTGCTACAGGTACTGCAACAACACAGAAACATACGGAGGAAACCATGGGACTACTGGACGGCCGCGTGGCCATTGTTACGGGCGCCGGCAGCGGCATCGGCCGGGCTGCAGCAGAGGCGCTGGCCAAGGAAGGCGCGGCGGTCTTCGCGACGGATATAGATACCGACGGTCTGAAAACCACCGCTGACCGCATCAAGGCTGCAGGCGGCAAGGTCGCCACCCTCCGTCAGGATGTGTGCGATGAGGCCGTCTGGGACACCGTGATCGCCGAAACCGAAGCGAAGCTCGGTACGCCGTCCATCCTGGTTAACAATGCCGGGATCGCCATCGGCGGCGCCATCCCGGATTTCTCGCTCGATGACTGGAAGAAGCAGATGGCGGTCAATGTCGACAGCGTGTTCCTCGGCACTCGGGCGGCGATCAGGGCGATGAAGGACAAGGGCGGCTCGATCGTCAACATTTCCTCGGTCGCCGGGCTTCGTGGCGCCGCGGGCCTCAGTGCCTATTGCGCCTCCAAGGGCGCCGTTCGCCTCTTCACCAAGGCGGCGGCGGTGGAATGCGCACGGGCAGGATGGCCCATCCGGGTCAATTCCGTGCATCCGGGGATCATCGACACGCCGATCTGGCAAAAGTCGATCACGCGCCTCAGCGAAGGCATGCCGGCCCCTGCGGGTGCACCGGCCGGCGCCAATGCGCTTGATGCCGAAACGCTCGGGGCGGTCGCCTCTCCGATGGGCCGGCCCGGCCGCCCTGACGAAGTCGCCGACCTGATCGTGTTCCTGGCCTCGGACAAGTCCAGCTATATCAACGGACAGGAACATGTCGTCGACGGCGCGATGACCGCCGGGGGCTGATCGTCAGACGATCCCGGACTGTTTCAGCTTGCCGATCTGCTCGGGCGTCAGGTCCAGCAATTCGGCAAGCACTTCAGCCGTGTGTTCCCCAAGTTTGTCGGGCCCTGACCAGCGGATACCGCCAGGCGTGGCCGAGAGCTTCGGCACGACATTCTGCTGCATGATGCCCGGCCACCGCTCGGAAGCGACCTCCACGAGGCTCTCGCGCGCCCTGTAATGGGGATCCTCTAGCATGTCGGAGGCCCGGAAGACCTTTCCGACCGGCACTTCGGCCGCGATCATCGCCTTTTCGATCTCGTCGATTGTACGGGTGGCGGTCCAGCCGTTTATGATCGCGTCGAGCTCAGCCATGTTGGCTCCGCGGGCGGCATGGGTGGCGTAACGCGGGTCGTCGACCAGTTCCGGACGGCCAATGGCCTTGCAGAGACGGGCAAACACGGTCGGCTGGTTGGCGGCGATGATCACCATGCCGTCCGAGCCGTCATAGATGTTCGACGGGGCGATGGACGGCAGAACGGAGCCCGAGCGCTCGCGGGTATAACCCTCAAACTGGTATTCCGGGACCAGGCCCTCCATGAAGGCGAGAACGGACTCGTAGATGCTCGTGTCGATCACTTGCCCCTCACCGGTCCGCTCGCGGTGATGCAGGGCGGCGAGTGCGCCGAAAGCCGAGAAGAGACCGGCCAGGCTGTCGCCCAGCGAGATGCCGGCACGCGAGGGCTTGCGGTCCGGTTCGCCCATGACATAGCGCACGCCGCCGAATGCTTCGCCGACGGAGGCGTAACCGGGACGCGAGGCGTAGGGCCCCGTCTGTCCGTAGCCAGAGACGCGGATCATGATCAGGCGCGGATTGACGGCCTTGAGCTGCTCATAGCCGAGGCCCCATTTCTCCAGCGTGCCGGGCCGGAAATTCTCGATCAGGAAGTCCGCATCGGCAACGAGCCGCTTCAGCATGTCCTGTCCCTCGGCTTCGCGCAAATTCAGCGTGACGCACCGTTTGCCGCGCGCGCAGACGCTCCACCATAACGGGAAACCTTCCCTGCCCCAGTCGCGAAGCGGATCGCCTTGTCCGGGCGGCTCCACCTTGATCACATCGGCGCCCATGTCGGCGAACATCTGCCCGCAGAAAGGTCCCGCGATCAGCTGGCCGAGTTCGATGACGCGCAGGTCGCTGAGCGGGCCGCGGCGCTGGTTCTGAGTCGTTTCCATCATGCCTGCAAATGACGGTGGCGCCCGCAAAATGTCCAGTACTTGGGACAACACGCCACTATTCTTCGCGAATCGTGAGCAAATGCTCGAAATAATTCTCGTCCTGAATGAACTTCTTTGCTGCAGCTTATTCGGGGGGTTATGCTTGCGAGTGTAGTTAATACTGCAGGTCCGGGAATTTTAAGGGTGACGGATATGCGTCCGTCAGACTATGAAAAGCGGGTTTTCGGTGCGGGGCATTTCCCGTTCGTATAGTTTTAAATAGCGACTGCGTAGAATCGCGCAGCAAGATGGCAAGAAGTGTCCAGACGAATGAGCGTGTTAAACACGATCATTAAAAATCCGCGTCTCCCGGTCGCCCTAGAGCGCGGCACGGATGAGGTGACCGTATCTACTGTTCCCGTGACCAATGTGTCGGCAACGGTGATCCTGCCGCCCATTTATCCGGAGTGGCTGGGCGACAGAGCCTTCTCGGGGACCCACGGATCGCGATTCAATTATGTCGTCGGCGAGATGGCGCGCGGCATTACCACGCCACGTATGGTTGTCGAAGCGGTGCGCGCGGGGTGCGCCGGTTTCTATGGCAGCGCCGGCCTTCCGGTCTCCGAAATCGAGGATGGCGTCCACCGGATCAAGTCGCACCTGGCGGACAACGAGATCGCCTGGGGCGCGAACCTCATTCATACGCCGCAACAGCCCGGTTACGAGGCCGCGGTCGTCGATCTGTTCCTGCGGACGGGCGTGCGGCGCGTGTCCGCGTCGGCTTACATGCGGCTCTCGGCGGACGTCGTGCGTTATACGGCGCTGGGGCTGTCGCGCCGCGCAGATGGAGCGGTCGTCCGCAGCAACCATGTCTTCGGCAAGGTCTCGCGCGCCGAGGTCGCTGAGCAGTTCATGGCCCCGGCGCCAGCTGCCATGCTGCGGGACCTGGTCGCCGCCGGCGCGATCACACAAGGACAGGCGGATCTGGCCAGCCTTATGCCCGTGGCCGCGGAGATCACGGCCGAAGCCGACAGCGGCGGCCATACCGACCGCCGCGCCGCAGCGCCGCTCTTCTCGTCGCTTTGCGCAGCGCGCGACCGGGTGGCGGCGAAAGCCGGTATCGACCCGAACACGGTCCGAATTGGCCTCGCGGGCGGGATCGCAACACCGCACGCGGTCGCTGCCGCGTTCAGCATGGGGGCCGCCTACGTCCTGACCGGGTCCATCAACCAGTCAGCCGTCGAATCCGGCCTGTCCCTTCCCGCCCGACAGCTTCTGGCCAAGGCAGGCCCGGCAGACGTCGCCATGGCGCCGGCCGCCGACATGTTCGAGCAGGGTGTCGAGGTTCAGGTACTGAAGCGCGGCACGCTGTTCGCGATGCGCGGCAAGAAGCTGTTCCACCTTTACCGCTCCGGCGCCGCCTTCGAGACGCTCGATCCGAAGGAACAGGCCTGGGTCGAGGATGTGCTGGGCGAACCTTTCGAAGCCGCCTGGCTGGCGACGCGCGACTATATCCGTCAGGTCAATCCGCGCGAGGCGCAGCGGGCAGACGCGGACGGCAACAAGCGCCTCGCGCTCGTCGCCCGGCGCTACCTCTTCTCCGGCGCGCAATGGGCCCGCGAGGGCGATCCGGCCCGCGTCGCGGATTACCAGATCTGGTGCGGCCCCGCGCAAGGTGCGTTCAATGAATGGGCGGCTGGCACATTCCTTGAGGACATCTCGAACAGGACGGTGCGCCAGATTGCCTGGAACCTCATGGAAGGCGCGGCGCGCATTACCCGGGCCGCCCAGTTGCGCGCGGCTGGCGTGGCCGTGCCGCCGACCGCCTTTTCCTACAATCCGCAGCTTTTTGCCGAGACGGAGGCAGCGTGATGCCGAAGACGAATGCCGCACCGATTGCAATTGTCGGCATGGGCGCCGTGTTTCCGGGACGCGGGGACGTCACCGGCTTCTGGCGCGACCTGTTCCAGGGCCGCGACCTGATCAGCGACGTGCCGGCAAGCCACTGGCTGGTCGACGACTATTACGACGAAGATCCCCGCACTCGGGACCGCACCTATGGACGCCGCGGCGGGTTCATCAATCCGCTGGCATTCGATCCGCTCTACTTCGGCATTCCGCCCAAGGCGATGGAAGGCACCGACACAGCGCAGCTTCTGGCCCTGATCGCGGCGCAGATGACGCTGGAAGACATACAGCGGGATTCGGGCGGGAAGATCGACAAGTCACGCACCAGTATCGTGCTCGGCGTGGCGTCGGCGACGGAACTCACGGCGCACATGGCCGGGCGCCTGCAACGTCCAGCCTGGGTGGATGCGATGCGCGAGGCCGGCCTTGCCGAAAGCCAGGTGCAGGACATCGCCGACCGGATCTCGAACCGCTATGTCGAATGGCAGGAAGCGACCTTCCCCGGCCTGCTGGGCAACGTCATCGCCGGACGGATCGCCAACCGGTTCGATCTCACCGGCAGCAACTATGTAACGGACGCCGCCTGTGCTTCCAGCCTCGCTGCCCTGCAGATCGCCATGCATGAATTGCGCGCCGGAGACAGCGATACGGTGCTGACCGGCGGCGCGGATGCCCTGAACGACATCCTGATGTTTATGTGCTTCTCGAAGACGCCAGCCCTCTCGCCTTCCGGCGATTGCCGGCCGTTCTCGACCCGCGCCGACGGGACGATGCTGGGCGAAGGGATCGGCATGATCGCCCTGCGCCGTCTCGACGATGCCGAGCGGGATGGCAACACGATCCACGCCGTCATCCGGGGACTTGGTGGCGCTTCCGACGGCAAGGGCACTGCGATCTACAGCCCTGTCCCACACGGTCAGGCCCGCGCCTTGAAGCGCGCCTATGAGCAGGCCGGGTACGATCCGTCCACGGTCGATCTCGTCGAAGCGCATGGAACCGGCACCAAGGCCGGCGACAAGGCGGAGATCGAAGGTCTGCACCTGGTCTTCAACGAGTTTGCTGGTGATGAGCCATGGTGTGCCATCGGCTCGGTCAAATCACAGATCGGTCACACGAAGGCAGCGGCGGGATCGGCAAGCCTGATCAAGGTTGCGCACGCGCTCAGCCGCAAGGTGCTTCCGCCGACCATCAAGGTCGATGAACCGGCCGAAGCGATCCGGACGAGCCCGGTCTTCTATCTCAACACCGAGGCGCGCCCCTGGGTTTCGCCAGCGAGCCGGCCCCGCCGCGCATCGGTCAGCTCGTTCGGCTTCGGCGGCAGCAACTTCCACGTGACATTGGAAGAATATACTGGCCCGAACGCTGTAAGGCCGTGGCGGACTCTGCCCGCCGAACTGTTCCTTTTCTCTGCTGACACGCCGGTAGCTCTCGCCGGGCAGATCGAAGCCGCGCTGGCACCTGTAACCGAACAAGCGTTTGCAACTCACGCATCCGCGACGCAGGACACATTCGATCCGGCCGCGCCAGCCCGCGCCGCCGTGGTCGCAGAGTCGCCCGAAGACCTAGCGGTCAAATGCACTGCCCTTGCAGACACGATCCGCCGCGGTGAAGTTGGCCAGCGGCCGCTGAAAGCCGGATGCCACGCGAGCTTCGATCCGCCAACGGAGGGCAAGGTCGCCTTCATGTTCTCCGGTCAGGGAAGCCAGTATGTCGGCATGGGCGCCGACCTCGCGATGGCGTTCCCGGCCGCTCGCAACGTGTGGGACGATGCGGCGGGGCACAAGCGGACGGCAAGCCTTCGCCTGCATCGGCTCGCCTTCCCGCCGGCTGCGTTCGACCAGGTGGAGCACGGCGACCAGACGGACCTGCTGAAGGCGATGGAGCATGCCCAGCCGGCGATTGCCGCCGTCGCCCTGTCGCACCTTGCCCTGCTCGAACAGGCCGGCGTGCGTGGCGACATGGCGGCCGGGCACAGCTTCGGCGAAATCATGGCCCTGCACTATGGCGGCGCAATGAATTCGGCGGCCGCCCTTACGGCCGCGGCCGAACGCGGGGCGCTGATGGCGGAAGCGGCTCAGTCGAGTTCCGGCGCCATGATGGCCGTACAGACGGCTTCCGAAAACATAGGAGACCTTCTCTCGCGTTTCGCGCCTGATCTTGTTCTCGCCAATGATAATGGCCCCAGTCAGGTCGTTTTGTCGGGGCCGACAGAGGTTGTCCAAAAGGCGCTGGAGGCCTGCGCGCAACAGGGCCTGAAGGCGCGCCTGCTGCCGGTCGCCACCGCTTTCCATTCGAAGATCGTGTCCTCGGCGGTCGAGCCTTTCGAAACGGCACTGAAGAAACTGCGCCTGCGGAAGCCTTCCACGCCGGTCTATGCGAATGCGACGGCCGACACCTACGGCGGCACCGCGGCACAAATGCCGTCCGAAGTTGCCGGCCAGCTCGCATCTCCGGTCCGGTTCCGTGAGCTGGTGGAGCGCATGTATGCCGATGGTGCACGCGTGTTCGTCGAGGTCGGCCCGGGCAATGTCGTGTCCGGCCTTGTCGCGGATGTGCTGGGCGACCGTCCGTACAAGGCCATCCCGCTGGACAACAAGCGCAGCAATGGCGTGTTCCAGTTCCTGTCGGCGCTGGGGGCCCTGTCTGCTTCCGGCCTCGCAGTCGACTACGGCACCCTGTTCGCAGACGCTCCGGCTGAGCCACCGAAGGCGCCGGCACCCAAACATGCGGTACGGATCTCCGGCGCAAATTACGGCAAGCCTTATCCGCCGGCTTCCGGCGCGGCCGGACGGGCGAAGCCCAATCCCGAAGCTGCACCAGCTGTCAGCGTTCAGACCGCCTACGTATCTCCCTCCCCCGTTTCCCCTTCCACTCCCTCCAGCATCGTGACACCTGCCATGCCCGACAAGACACAGTCCTCGTTCCCGGCACTTCCGTATTCCGGTCCGGCTGAAAGCGTTGGCGAAACCTCCATCGAGCGGATCATGCTCGAGGTTTCGCGCCGGCACTCGGATTTCCTGAACATGGCTTCGGCGGCGCATGCGGCCTACCTCAACACCGTCGCCCAGGTGATGACGGGGGTGGCCGCCCAGCCCGCTCCTGCACCCGCGGCCTCCCTGCCGGCGCCTGCCACACCGGTGGCTGCTGCGCCGAAGGCAACACCGCCCGCTGCCGCGCCGGTGCATATGCCACCGGCAAGGGTGGAAGGCCGCGTGAATGGGCACAACCATGGCGATGAAGTCCCGCCGAAACCTGCCGCGCCTGCACCCTCCGTCTCGGTGGCGCCAGCTGCCGCGCCTGCGCCTGCCCCAAAACCGGCTGCTGTGGCACCGGCCCCGGTCGCGCCGTCACCGGTCTCCGCCGCACCCGGCGCCGACCCCGTCGCACTGGTCCGCAGCATCATCGCGGACAAGACCGGCTATCCGGAAGACATGCTGGATGCCGACATGGATCTTGAAGGCGAGCTCGGCGTCGACTCCATCAAGCAGGTCGAGATTCTCTCGACGCTGCGGGAGCGGATGCCGGAGCTTCCGGAGATCGATCCTGAGCGCCTGGTGGAGCTCCGTACGATCGCGGCGATCGCTGCGATGGTTTCCGGTTCGGCAGCCGCACCGGTGGCCAGAAACGCGCCCGCTCCACAAGCTGCACCGGCGCCTGTTCAGGCAGCCGCTGCACCCGCGAAAGCGCCGGCCGGCAGGAACGGCAAGATCACGACGGATGTCGTTCGTGCACTGATCGCCGACAAGACCGGCTATCCGGGCGACATGCTGGAAGACGACATGGACCTGGAAGGGGAACTCGGCGTCGACTCCATCAAGCAGGTCGAAATCCTCTCTGCACTCCGCGAACAGCATCCGGGGCTGCCAGAGGTTGATCCGGAAGTCCTCGTTGAACTCCGTACGATCCGGGCCATCGCCGATTTTTTTGCCTGAGGGGCGGCGCGCCGGTCTCGGCGAACCGTCCCGGCGCAGGTGACGCGGGGACACATCCATATGCGAGTGCTGTGCGGGCGCTGACGCACGCAAAGGCTTTCGACTATTCGGCGCGTTCATCGCTCGCCGCGTTGGGAACGATCGAAATCACGGATGCAGAGCCTGGCTGTGCCAGGGCGCTGGCCGACGAGATTGCTGCGCGGGGCGGCCAGGCCCGGATTGTGTCCACACCGACGCCCGGCGGAACTTGCATTCTGACAGAAGCGTTGAGCTCCACAGCTCCTGCGGACCGCCATCACGCCGCGCTAAAGGGCCTACTCGCTCACTCGGAGGGTGGCGGCCGGACATACGTTCTGGACCGCTTTGCCCGCGGCGAAATCGCTGACATTGGCGGATGCGCCGGCATGTGCCGGTCCGTTCGTATCGAGCGGCCCGATTGCCGTGCCTATTCCCTTTCAGTCGATGGCGGCGCGACCCTTCGGGAGAACGCTGCTCGTGTTGTCAGCGCCCTGACGGCACCTGAGGACGATTACAGTCTCTACGCCGATGGCGGGTGGCGTGATGTGCCCGGAGCCGAACTTTCTCCGCCCACCGGTCCCACCCCTTCAGGTCCGCCACCTGTCTGGCTCGTCACGGGTGGCGCGCGTGGTGTGACAGCCGACTGCGCAATCGAACTCTCGCGGCGGACGGGCGGAACCTTTCTCCTGCTGGGTCGATCCGGTCTGGACGCCTGGCCTGACTGGTTGCCTCGCGAGACCGATCTCAAGGCGCTTCGCGGCCAGCTCGCCCGTCATTCCAGCCATTCGGACGCGCCGAAAAAGCCTGTCGAGATCGACCGGTTGGCACGCCGCCTGCTCGCGAGCGCCGAGATTGCCGCCACGCTGGAAGCCATCGCCCAATCCGGCGCGAAAGGCGTCTATGTTCAGGCGGACATCGGGAATGCCGCAGACGTTCGCCGTGTGTTGTCGGAAGCTCAAACCGTGGAGGGCCGGATTACCGGCTTCGTACACGGCGCAGGCGTTCTTGCGGATGGCCGGGCCGAAACGCTCGGGCTTCAGGATTTCGAAAAAGTGTTAGACCCAAAGGTTGGCGGCCTTGAGACGGTTCTCTCCTGCCTGGACACAAGCGCACTGACCCATATTGCCATGTTCTCGTCCGCATCCGCCGTCTTCGGGAATGAGGGTCAGGCGAACTATGCTGCGGCGAATGACTGGCTAAACAATGTTGCCGAGCAATTGGCGCGGTCGCTTCCCGGCGCGCAGGTAAAGTCCTTCTGCTGGGGCCCCTGGGCCGGTGGCATGGTGGATGAAGCTCTGGCGCGCATGTTCACCGAACGCGGGATTGGCCTCATCTCCCGTCCTGAAGGTGCGCGCATTTTCGCGGACATGCTTCTTTGGTCGCCGCGGGATCAGGTCCGTTTTGTTGTCGGCGACGAATGGGGCGTCGCATGACGCGGCTGGAGCCCATTGCCATCGTCGGTCAGGGCTGTGTCCTGCCCGGCGCGCATTCGCCGGAGGCGCTCGCCGACCTCGTGATGGACAATCGCGTCGTGTACGGACCGGTCGTCCCGGAAGAGCTTGGCTTGCAGGGGGCTGCTGCAGGCAATCGTGTATTTACGTCTGGGCGTGTGAAGGGCTTTGAGAGTCTGTTCGATCCTGGCAAGGCACGCCTTAAATCCTTGGATCCCTCAGAGCTCGATCCGGTTTGCACCTGGCCGCTCAAGGCGGCGCTGGACGCATGGCAGGATGCCGGCAAACCAAAGGTGAAACCTGCGGCGCTTGGCGTGTTCGTCGCGAACCTCTCTTACCCCTCGGCCGCACATGTTGCCTATGCGAGTGCTCTTTGGCGGGGCGACAAAACACCGGCTGCTCATGCCGTTCTCAACTCCGCACTTCCATCCCGGCTGATTGCCGAGGCCCTGCGCGCGACCGGCCCCTGTTTGTCGCTGGATGCTGCCTGCGCCTCCTCGCTCTACGCAATCGACATCGCCTGCCACCGGCTTCAATCACGTCGTATTGATTGTGCGCTCGTTGCAGGCGTGAATGCCGCAGACAATCTGATCCTGCATATCGGGTTCGACGCGCTGAACGCCCTCAGCCCGACGGGACGGTCACGGCCTTTTGTCAAAGGCGCCGACGGCCTCGTACCTTCCGAAGGGGCGGCGGCGATCGTCCTGAAGCGGCTCTCGGATGTCGAAACTGGCGAGACCGTTCACGCCGTCATCCGCGGCAGCGGACTGTCGAATGACGGCCGGCGGAAAGGTCTCCTCGCGCCGGCTGCAAGCGGACAGGCCGATGCTATGTACCGCTCACTGACGAGCGGCGATATCGATCCCCTGAGCATCGACTATCTGGAATGCCACGCCACTGGCACACCCGTCGGTGACGGTGTCGAGATTTCTTCCGCCACTTCGGTTTATGCCGTCAATGAGCGCCTTCCTGCGGGCTCTCTGAAGGCCAATACTGGACACCTGATTACCGTGGCCGGCCTTGCCAGTGTGTTGAAGCTGACTGGAAGCATGGCACGGGAAACATTGCCGCCGACCCCCATAGCAGGCGACTTGCTTGATGCGGTTCGACAGTCCGGACTAACAGTTCTCCAGAAACCCGAACCGTGGATTGCGAAAGACGCCCCTCGCCGGGCCGCCGTGAGCAACTTTGGATTTGGCGGCAATAATGCGCATCTGATCCTTGAACAGTTCCGCGCACCGGAACGACCGGGCCGAAATCGCGGCTTTAAAGCACGGCCGCAGCCCGAGATCGTAATTTGCGCCGCTGCACTGATGGCGGGACCGGACCGGAACACGGAAGCCGTATTGCGGCGCCTCATGAATCACCCGGTTGCAAAGCCAGGCGCGACGCAACGGATCGGCGCCGACGCGTCCACCGCAAGGACCCCACCAAAGGACCTGATGGAGGCCGAGCCTCAGCAACTGGCGGTTCTGTCGACCGTGACTGAAGCGCTGCGGCGTGTCGCACCCGTTGCGGCAGACCAGGCAGGCGTCTTTGCAGGGATGGTCTGCGCAGCCGACTCTGCACGATGGGCACTCAGGGAACGGATCAAGTCCGAGCCGGGTCAATCGCCGGACAGTATCGCACCCGAACTGGACGCCGCTATGGTACTTGGCGCCATGGCGAACATGACAGCCAACCGGATTACCTTCGGACGTGATTTCCAGGGTATGGGCTATTCTGTCTCTGCCGGTTCGGCGAGCGGACCCGCTGCCCTGGAGCTCGCCATCGATGCGTTGGCTTCCGGCCGGTTGGCGATGGCTGTTGTGGCTGCCGCAGATTTCGCGAATGAACCCGTTCGTTCTCGCGCCCTGAAAGACCTTTGTGGCCTCGATACGCCAGGTGATGCGGCTGCCGCGCTCGTCTTGAAGCGCCGCCAGGACGCGGAAGCAGCCGGCGACCCGATCCTCGCGACGATCGATGCGATCGACTGGAAGAACCGCGCCGGACGGCAGGGCGATGATCTGTTCGCGCAGGTCTATGGGCTGGCACCAGCGGCTGATGCCCTTACCCGTGTCGCGCTTGAAGTGCTCATGGCAGCACAGAGCCACAAGCTGACGCCGGACGGTACCGTTCTCACGCTTTCTCCGGCGACCGGCAAGCAGCGTGTGGATGTTCTTGCCGGCGTGGACAATGCCGGTATATCCGTGGCGCTGACGCCGGCGCCGCCGCGCGTCATGCCGGATCCATTGCGGCCCACCCCATCTCTGTTTCACGCCGCAGCTCCGACGCGGGAAAAACTCGCAGATGCCGTTCAGGCACGGAAAACGGGTGGCCGCGGGAATTGCCGGCTCGCCGTGGTCGCGCTTCCCGGTGCCGATATGGAAGATCGGCTGGCCGCCGCTTCAGCCAGTCTCGCGGCGGGCAAGCATCCGGAACAACCGGGTATATATTTCGGCGAGGGCAAACCGGACGGCGAACTTGCCTTCATGTTCACGGGGTCTGCAGCGGTCTATCCGCGCATGGCACGCCGGCTGCTGATGGCTTTTCCCGAGGTTCGCAAAGGCCTCGCGAAACTGACGCGCGCTGAAGAGATCGCCACACTGCTGGCGAAGGCGAACCTGACCGAGTTCGAACAATTGTGCGCGGGCACGCTGGTGAGCCAGGCACATGCGATCCTCCTGCTCGACTTGCTGAAGGTGAAGCCTAATGCAGCGCTCGGACTTTCCCTCGGCGAGTCCAACGCGCTCTTCTCGTTCGGCTACTGGAAAGATCCCGGTGCCCTGCTGGACGAAATTTCCGAAGCAGCGATGTACGAACGTTATATCGGCGGCGTTTTCGAGACGGCGAAGCAGGCCTGGGGGCCAAACGTGCCGACCGACTGGACGAACTGGCGCCTTCAGGCACCGGTCACCAAGGTACAGGACGCGCTCAAGCGCCACCCGGGCGTAGAGATCACGATCATCTACACGGATAATGATTGCATGATCGGCGGACCGGCCGAGGCGTGCCGCCTTCTGTGCGAGGAATTCGGAAAGCGCGCCGGCGTGAAGATGAACCAGCATCTCATCGTGCACGCAAAAGCGATGCAGCCGTTTGCGGATACCTGGCGGCGGCTGCACACCCGAAAAATCCATCCGGGTTCAGGCGTCCGGCTCTACGCGAACGCCATCCATGGCGCCTACGAGCCCGAGAGCGACGTCGTGGCAGACATGCTGACGCGGCAGGCCGTGGACACGGTCGACTTCCCGAAGACCGTACGGCAGGCCTGGGCGGACGGTATCCGGACCTTTGTGGAACTTGGTCCGCGCGACACCCTGACGACGAGTCTTGCCCAGACACTCAAGGGCAAACCCTACCGCGCGATTGCGACAGACCGGATCGAAGCGTCCGACCTGGCACAAGTCGCCGAAGTCGCTGCCTTTCTCTTTGCGGATGGGCGGGAGATCGACCTCGCGCCGCTAAAGGATGCGCTGGCAGCGGCCCAAAAGAACGAAACTGGCCTTGCCGGTGAATGGAATGCGATACGAACGGTGCCTTACAAGATGCCCACGATACTGAAACAGGCCGCTCCGGTTTCCACAATTGGCCTGCCGCCGGCGCCGCGCCTGCGCATGCCGGACTATGCAGCACCGGGCGGCTGCCCCGCCGCCGACGCAAGGCCCGCATGCGCCGGGCCCCAAAAGGTCGGGCCTGGTCCGGCACCTCAGAAGGTCCTGTCCGGAACTATTCCACTGGAAGCGCGATCCCCGCGAGGCCCTTCCTGGGAACGCACTGAAATCGAACGCGCGTCCCGTGGACGAATGTCCGACTTTTTCGGACAGGCGTTCGCGGTACAGGACGGCTTTCGCCGGCAAGTCCGCCTGCCCGCGCCACCCCTGCTTCTGGTCGACCGGATTGCGGGTATCGACGCGGCGCCGACGCAGGAAAGCGGCGGCGTGATCTGGACTGAGACCGATCTCTCGCAACACACGGACTTCATCCATGACGGCCGCATCCGTCCGGGCCCGCTGATTGAATGCGGACAGGCCGATCTGACGTTGATCGGATGGATGGGCGCGGACCTGCACAACCGGGACGAGCGGGTCTATCGCCTTCTTGGGTGTGAAATCACCTTCCATGAAGGTGGGTTGCCGTCCGTCGATGACAGGCTGAAATTCCAGATCGAGATTACCGGACATGCCGAACTCGGCGGCGTGCGCATGTTCTTCTTCCAATATGACTGCCGTACCGGTGACCGCCTCGCCTTCTCTGTCCGAAATGGACAGGCTGGATTCTTCACGGATGAGGAACTGGCCAACAGCAAAGGTGTCATCTGGGATGCCGCGAAAGATGCGCCGCCCACTGCATTGCCCACCGGCTTCGCACCCGCGCGCGTCAGCACGCGCAGGAGGTTTTCCTCCGAACATGTCGAAGCCTTCCGGAACGGCGACGGCTGGGCGTGTTTCGGCGATGGTTTCGAACTCTGCGCGGCGCATTCGAACCCGCCGCACATTCCTGGCGGAAAACTGGCCCTGTTCGATGATGTCGTCGCCTTCGATCCGCAGGGTGGCCCCTGGAAACGCGGATATCTGAAAGCCCGCGCCGCAACGCCGCGCACGACATGGTTCTATGACGGGCATTTCCACAATGACCCGTGCATGCCGGGCACACTGATGGCCGAAGCGGCGGTCCAGACACTGGAATTCTACGCTGCAGCAGTTGGCCTGACGGTCGAACGCGACGGCTACGTCTTCGAACCGATGCCTGGACATGCTGCAAAGTTTGTATGCCGTGGTCAGGTTATTCCCGATGCGGATCACGAAGTGACCTACGAAGTCTTCATCGACGAGATCGTCGACGGAGAAACGCCTGAAATCTACGCCTCCCTGCTTGCGCGCTGCGACGGGCACAAGGTGTTCCATTGCCCCCGCTTCGGCATACGCCTGCGCCGGAACTGGCCAGCACCGCGCGTTGACCAGCAGCCCCTCCTGATCGGGCCGATGCGCGAAAGCCGGGGCGATCAGGCCGCTTTGCTCGACTGTGCCAATGGTGCGCCCTCCGCCGCATTCGGCAAGATGTATGAGCGTTATGACGATCAGGGCAATGTGCCCCGCCTGCCGCAACCGCCCTATCATTTCATTTCGCGCGTGACCTCCGTCTCGACCCGCCCGGCTGAGGAAACACTCGGCGCCGCAATGACAGCGGAATACGACATCGACGCGGACGCCTGGTACTTTGACGATAACTTGAACGGGACAATGCCGTTTGCGGTTCTCTGCGAAATCGCACTGCAACCCTGTGGCTGGCTGGCGAGTCATTCCGGCTTTGCGCTCGTAGGAACGCTGCGCTTCAGGAACCTTGAGGGCGACGGCTTTCTGCACAGTGAGATCGCGCGGGCGGACAAGATGCTTCATGTTCGCAGCACACTGACGAATATCGCCAAGGTCGGACCGATGACGCTGGTCTCGTTCGATGTCGATGTGAAGACTGGAGATGGCCGCCCCGTCCTGGATCTCAAAACACAGTTCGGCTTCTTCCCGCCGTCGGCGCTCGTGCGGCAGGCAGGCCTGCCGCCGAAGCCGCACTTTTCGACAGCATTCGATCTGAGGTCCAGCCCCATGCAACTCACGATGCGGGAGCCAATGGCCCACAGCCAGATGAAGATGATCGATGAAATCGACTTCTGCGACCCGGTTGGTGGTGAAGCTGGTCTCGGCCTGATCCGCTCGCAGCAATATGTCGACCCACGCGCATGGTACTTCAAGGCGCACTTCTATCAGGACCCAGTCCAACCCGGTTCGCTGGGCCTCGATGCGATGGTGCAGGCCCTGACCCAGCTCGTCTGGATGAAAGGCCTCAATGCCGGCATGAAGCGACCGCATCTGACGACGCTGGCGCCAAAAGCTCCCATCAAGTGGAGCTATCGCGGACAGGTCACACCGGAGCGGAAGACCGTCACGACCGTCATGGAAATCCTTTCCATCGAACAGCGGCAGGATGACATCCTGATCACGGCGCGTGGCAGCCTCTGGCGTGATGGCTTGCGAGTCTACGAGGCCAATCCGATGTGCGTTTCCCTCCGGGACGACGGCTAGGGTTCACCGCTCCGATCAACGATCTCCAGACCTTGCGGACGGCCGGGTCCGGTTTTCCTTGCCACCTTCCGGCATTTGGGTATGATCCAATGTTAGCGCAAACATGATCGCTCGACAGGAGCGGCACGCAAGGGAGAGATCACCGGATGACGAGGAAATTCCAGGCCGCAACTTTTGGCGGCATCTCATGCGCACTGAGCGCACTGCTACTTTCGGGCTGTGTCTCGCCGGAGGCGACGACACCCTCCGCATCGGACCTTGTGGAAACGCCGCAAACGAGCTCCTACGAGTTCCCCTTTCAGAACCCGAGCCTCAGCCCGCACGACCGGGCAGTCGATCTCGTCAGCCGCATGACGCTCGAGGAGAAGGCGGCGCAGATGTACGACAAGGCAGCCGCAATCCCCCGCCTCGGCATCCACGAATATAATTGGTGGAACGAGGCCCTGCACGGTGTGGCGCGCGCCGGTGAGGCGACGGTGTTTCCTCAGGCCATCGGTATGGCGGCCACCTGGGACGAAGACCTGATGTTCCGCATCTCGACGACCATCTCGGACGAGGCGCGGGCCAAATACAACCTCTATTCCAGCGAAGATGTCTACGCGATGTATGGCGGCCTGACTTTCTGGTCGCCGAACATCAACATCTTCCGCGATCCTCGCTGGGGCCGCGGGCAGGAAACCTACGGAGAAGACCCGTTCCTCACCGGCCGCATGGCCGTGAACTTTGTCAATGGCATGCAGGGCGGCGACGACCATTACTGGAAGACGGTGGCCACAGTGAAGCACTTCGCCGTTCATTCCGGGCCGGAGCCGTCGCGTCACAGGGATGACTATAATCCGAGCGAGGCGGACCTGTGGGAGACCTATCTCTCGCAGTTCAAGATGGCGATCGAGGAGACTGATGTCGCCTCCGTCATGTGCGCCTACAATGCGTTCCGTGGCGCGCCAGCCTGCGGCAGCGAAGAACTGATGGTCGACATCTTGCGGGGCGATCTGGGCTTCGACGGCTATGTCGTGTCTGACTGCGGCGCCATCGGCGATTTCTATTATCCGAATGCCCACCATTATGTGGAGACCCGCGCAGAAGCCGCTGCGCTGTCGGTCCGGATGGGAACGGACGTCAATTGCGGAGATGGCGAGGGCAACAAGATGGATGCCCTGCCCGATGCCGTTGCGAAGGGCCTGATCGACGAAGCGACGATCGACAAGGCCGTGGTGCGGCTCTACACGGCGCTGTTCAGGCTCGGCATGTATGACGATCCGGCGTTGGTGCCCTGGTCTGGCCTCGGTACGGATACCGTTGCCAGCCCCGAACACCTGGCTCTGTCTGAAGAAGCCGCGCGGGACTCGCTGGTCCTCCTCAAGAATGACGGCATCCTGCCTCTGAAGGGTGGTGAAAAGGTCGCCGTGATCGGACCCAATGCGGACAACTGGTGGACGCTTGTCGCGAACTATTATGGCCGGCCGACTGCGCCGGTTACCGCGCTGGAAGGTGTCAGGGCGAAAATCGGTGCGGAGAATGTCTCTTATGCTGTCGGGTCTACCATCGCCGGCGAAATCTATTCCGACTACAAGCCCGTTCCTGCGGCGGCCATGTTCCATGAAGCGGAAGACGGCTCGCTCGTTTCCGGTGTGAAGGCGGCCTATTTCAAGGACAAGTTCCGGACGGGCGAACCGTTGCTCAAACAAATCGAGCCGAATATTGACGCTTACTGGCTGCGGACACCCGGCACAAATGGGCTCAATGACGAATTCGGCGCGACCTGGCAGGGCGTCATCGTGCCCGAACATGACGGCGTGTATCGCTTCCAGCCTTCGCGCTGGACGGAAGTGACCATTGGCGGAAAGACCGCCGAGGCCATGGACGAGTTCGAAATGAAGGCTGGCGAACGCTATCCCTTCGCGATGACGCTCACCTTCGACAGCGACTGGCCGCGCGACCAACTCGACAAGTTTGCCTATCTGAACTGGACGGACGTTTCGCGTGACCTGACCGCGGATGCACTGGCCGCCACAAAGGATGCTGACGTCATCCTCTTCTTTGGCGGGATTGATGCAAACCTTGAGGGCGAGGAGATGCCCGTTGAAATCGAGGGATTCCTCGGCGGCGACCGTACGAACCTGAACCTGCCGAAGTCTCAGGAAGATGTCCTGAAAGCGCTGAAGGCGACCGGCAAGCCGATTGTCATGGTCAACTTCTCCGGCAGTGCCGTGGCGCTCAACTGGGAAAGCGAAAATCTCAATGCGCTTGTCCAGGCTTTCTATCCCGGCGAAAAGGCGGGTACCGCCATTGCGGATCTTCTCTGGGGTGAATACAGTCCTTCGGGGCGCCTGCCGGTGACTTTCTACAAGTCTGTCGACGACCTTCCCGGCTTCGGCGACTACTCTATGGAAAATCGTACGTACAAGTACTATACGGGTGATCCGCTTTACCCGTTCGGTCATGGGCTCAACTATACGAGCTTTACCTATACCGGCCTTTCGATTGCCGAAACAGCAGATGCCACTCAGCCGCTCGACGTCACGGCGACCGTGACCAATACCGGTAGCATGGCAAGCCGCGAAGTCGTTCAGGTCTACCTGCAGCCGCAAGACCGCCCAAACCGCTCGGTACCCCATGTGGAACTGGCGGCCTTCGATGTCATCGACCTCGCACCGGGCGAATCGAAAGAGGTGACCCTGACCGTACCGGCCGACCGGCTCGGCTACTATGACGACAATGGACAACTCGTTCCTGCCAATGGCAGCAACATGGTCATCTCCATTGGGGGCGGACAACCGGGCGCGACCGAGACCGCCACGGCGACTGTCACCTTCAGGGCTTCAGAATAAGCGGGCGGGCGCTCAGGCTTCGTCGGCCATACAATACCGGTCGACGAAGTCCTGATGTGCCGGCAACTGGCCCACCGCTTTGGCAACATTGTTGCGGATTCCGTCCAGGACCATGTGCACCTGATCGTCCGACATCAGACGGCCCATATGATGGTAGCCCTTCGGCTCCAGGCGCTGGCCCAGCATGACCTGCAACCAGGAATCGGTCAGGAACAGGTCGTCTGGTCCGCGTTCGACAAGACCATTTTCCCGGAACAACGCGATCCGCTGCGCCAGGCTGTCCGGAATATCGGCATCGCGCTGTGCGCGCCAGAACGGAGAATCGTCCCGCTCCGTCAGCTTGTAGTGCAACACGATGAAATCCCTTATTTTCTCAATCTCGCGCTGGGACTGTTCGTTGAAATGGTTCGCGATGGCCTGACTGCATCCCGCAAATGGGAACTGTTGCACGAGGCGTGTTGCATTGATCTGGATCAGGTGAATACTGGTCGACTCGAGCGGCTCGAGAAAGCCGCTTGCGAGGCCCAGCGCCACACAATTCTTGTTCCACACCTTCCGCCGGCGGCCTGTCTTGTAGCGGATGAGGCGCGGCTCGGTAATTCGTTCGCCTTCCACCTTCTCCGCAAGCAGCTCATGCGCCTCTTCGGGCGTCATGTACTGGCTGCAGAACACAAGCCCGTTCCCCACGCGGTGTTGCAGCGGGATACGCCACTGCCAGCCCGCGTGGTGCGCAATGGATCGTGTATAGGGAACTGCCGGACCGGTCGATCGCGTCTGGACCGCAAGCGCGCTGTCCGTGGGCAGCCAGTGGCTCCAGTCTTCATAGCCGGTTTTCAGGGTCTGCTCGATCAGTACACCACGGAAGCCGGTACAGTCGATGAACAAGTCTCCCTCGATCCGTTGACCCGACTTAAGCACCAGAGCGGTGAGGAAGCCGGTCTCAGGGTCTTGCTCGACAGTGTCGATCAGTCCCTCGACCCGCTTCGCGCCGCGCTCCTCGGCTAGTTTCCTCAGGAAGCCGGCATAGAGGCTGGCATCCAGATGGTAGGCATAATTTATCGGCGCGTCTTTGCCGGTGTAGAACTTGTCGGCCTCGGCAGCTTTCAGTTCGAGGCAATAATCGTCGAGCTTACCCCCAAAGCCGCGCTCCCTGGCCATCATCCAGATATTGTAGAACTCACCCATCCAGTTCGGCCGGCCGATCTGGCCGAAAGAGTGTATATACCGGTCACCGATCCGCGCCCAGTTTTCGAAAGCGATGCCGAGTTTGAACGTCGCCTTTGTCGCACGCATGAAGTCGCGCTCGTCGATGCCGAGGAGATGGTGGAACGTCCGGTGCGTCGGAATGGTCGCCTCACCCACGCCGACCGTTCCGATTTCATCGGACTCGACCAGCGTGATGTCGAGCAATGGCCCAAGCAGTCGCGCCAATGCCGTCGCTGCGATCCAGCCCGCCGTGCCACCGCCCGCGATGACAACTTTCCTGACCTTCTGCGACTCCAAGTTTTCCTCCCGCAATTTTTCCTATCTGTTCATTCGATTGAGCAGCATGGCGCGCAATTGCCGTGCCCGCATTTCGTCCATCGGACCAAGATTGCCGCGCGCATATTCCGGCAGGTGAGCCCCAGCCTGCTCCGCCGGGCCGAATACATAATAGTCGAACAAGGCCTTCCAGGCCCGCTTCTCATGTTCTGGCCGGTCTCGCAGTGACAACAGCGCGTGCAGTAGCGTGTTTTGCGGCGTGTCGATCCAGGCGGGCGAAGTATTCCACCAATAGTTCACCATCGCATTGAAATCGCTCAGCGCTTCGACATGGTGCCACCAGAGGGCCGGGTAAAACAGGATGTCTCCGGGCTCGAGGTCTGCGACCTCAGCGGTCGCGAGCGCGTCCCGGAACCGCGGATAGCGCTCGAAGTCTGGATCGCGGAAGTCCACCATGCTGACTACCTGCCCACCCGGCGTCGGCTCTAGCGGACCTGGATAAAGGTTTTCCACCTGCTCCGGCGGGAAGAGCGTAAAGCGCCGGTTGCCGACGAGGCAGCAGGCAATATTGTTCGACATGTCGTAGTGAGCCGTCGCAGTCGTGCGATTGCCGAGCCATATGCTGACCATTGGCGCGTTGGCTTCGAACATGGGATCGTTCAGGACGAGATCGTTCTCCGCGCGGAAGCCCGGAAGGTAAATGTCGAGATCCGTCGACCCGATATAGTAGGACTGCGCGTCAGGATTTCCGAGATGCGATTTTATGGCATCCAGATAATCCGTCAGCTGAACGCGTCCTCTATGGAAATTCAATCCGCTCAGGTCTTCATTGTAGAAGTAGCGCCCGCCTATTTCTGGTTCACACGTGTAACCGACGACCGGGCGACCCTGGTAAAAGGCCTTGAGGTATTCCATCGCCGCTTCCGGCGATTTCCGCCCAGCGCGCGCAAGAGGCCAGTCTTTCGCGAGCCCCTTCAGAATGGTCGGCGCCTCTTCCCGCAACAGGTCCGCATAGGGAATCGCATCAGGCGCCACGCCCTCCAGCACTCTTGTCTTTCGCGATATCTCAACCATGGCCCGCGCCTGCATACGATGCGTTACACAACCGGAACCCGGCGCGCATTTTTCATCTCGATCAACCGGTTCACATTGGAGAGCGAACCTGCGACGAGATAGGCGAGCCGCAGGAACCCAGACTGATGGAGCCGCGCAAGCACCTCTCTTGAAAGGTCTCTCAGCCGGTCCTCACTGATCGAATAGATGTCTGGCACCTGATAGACCGTATGCTGGTCCAGCCGGATGTCGAGTGCCGCCGGTTCAATCAGCTCGGCTTCCTCGAACGCGGCGAACATATCCCGTTCGATTTCGATGCCGAGATTGATCGCCCGCAGAACATTACTGATATGTTTGAGGTATGGCGCATTGCCGCCGTGAGGCAGAAACACGGGCTGTCCCTCCGTCTCGCTGACGCGCGGATCGTCAAGGTCGACATGGATGACAGGTTCGCGGCGGACTTCGCCATCAACCGTCTGGTTCTGGAAGCCGATCATGAACGGGCCGCGCTGATGAAGCACCGGCACGTGCCGCGCCTGCCAGCCCTGTTCCGTCAGGAAAAGGTTTTCCCCCTTGTCGAAGCCGAGAAGCGCGACCGACTGTAATTTTCCGTCATCATCCTTGCGGAAAAGAATGGGGTATTCGCGCTGCACTTCGGTGAATTCGGTGGGAAACACAACCGCCTGGTTCACAGCGTCGCCATAGGCGCGGCCGTGTCGCGTGATCACTTTCAGATTCGCGTGGTCGATATTGTTGAGAAGTGCGGTCTTGGTCATTTCTGGTCTTTCGCAACCGGGCGCGCGGTTGTCCGATACGGGGGCTGTGGAGCCTGAAAACGCCGTGGCGGTTTCACCCGATGATGGCACATTTTTCGTCTGCTCCACAACACAGGCAAAAAAGGCCGCTGCGTGCAGCGGCCTTTCCTGAGTGGTTCGGACAAGGTCTGTCCAGGATCAGAACTTGTAGCGTGCGCCGATAACGTAGCGCGGCGACAGTTCGTAGACGTAGTAGACCTCTTCCGGAACGCGGTGGTACGTGCGCTGGTCTTCGCCGGTGAGGTTGATCCCTTCGAAGGACACAGACAGCCGGTCGTTGATGTCGTAGCTGACGCTCAGGTCGTACTGGCCGTAGTCTTCGACATAGATGCCGGAACGGTCACCCGTCTGGTTGGTGGCCTGCAGGAAGGTATCCCGCCAGTTATAGGCCAGACGTGCCGAGAAGCCGTACTTCTCGTAGATCGCCGTCAGGTTGGCCGAGTCGGACAGACCGACCAGGGCAAACTGCTCTTCGTCCGTCGGGGCCGCCGGATCCAGCTCCACATCGCCGTTCACCAGCGTGTAGTTGGCCTGGAAGCCGAAGCCGGTGTCGCCGAAGAAGTGCTGCCAGGCGAATTCCATGCCGTCGATGTTGCCTTCACGGTTGTTGATCGGTTGGGTGACCGTGAAGGTCATCAGCGGATCAGTGCCGTTGGCGCTGACATCGTAGGCGGCCAGGATCTGGTCGACATAGCTCTGCGGAAGCGCGCCATTGACCAGGTTGGCCTGGAACTGAGCCTGAGCAGCAGCAAGGTCGCCGCCATTGGCATCGATCAGGGCAACCAGGGTGAAGAGGTTCGCCTCGGACTCGTCGACACCCAGCGTATTGATGATGTCGAGCGCATCACCGGAACGCGTGCCCGGTGCACCGGACGTCTGGTCGCGGATACCGAACAGGTTACGGTCAACCGAACCCGTGCCGATGAAGTTCTTCACCTTCTTGTCGAAGTAGCCGACAGACACGTAGCTGGTATCGCCATAGTACCATTCGAGGGACACATCGAAGTTGTCGGACTCGAGCGGCACGAGAGCCGGGTTCTGCGAGCTGCCGGTGACCTGGCCACCCAGAACTGTCGGACGGTTTGGAGCGTTGGCCGTTGTCGAAGCGTACAGGCTCGAATAGGCCGCACGACCGATTGTCTTGCTGAACGATACACGGCCAATCAGGTTGTCCATGATGTCGACCGAAAGGTCGAAGTTCGGCAGGAGATGATCGTAGGAACCGGAACCCGAAATGGCTTCCTTGGCACCCGATTGCTGAACCAGGAAGTCGTTGTCAGCCGTCCAAAGAATGCCCGAGGGCACCGACTGCTGAGTAATGGACTTCACGTCCGTCTCTTCATAACGCACACCGGCGCTCAGACGTGCCGTACGGCCAACCAGTTCCCCTTCCATGTCGAACTGCGCGAACAGTGAGGTGATCTCCTCCTGCACGATATCGTCCGTTTCCGAAACGGTGACCGCATTACCGGAATAGGCCTGCTCGAAGATCGGGAACAGGGCAGCAGCGTCCGCACGGAATGCGATGTCCGCCTGGCCAACCGCCACGTCGTCAAACGTGCAGGCCAGACAGTAGGTCTGTACCATGCCCGGCGCATACTGCTCGACGTCACCCGGGTTGGAGATGCCCCAGGAACCGAGATCCTGCTGGGTCGAGCGTGTGAAGCGGGTCAGTTCCGTGTCACGATAGTTGCCACCGAACGTCAGGCTGGAATTGTCGAAGTCCCAGACGTACCGCAGGTCGATTTCGTCGACCTGGTGTTCGATGTTGGCGAGGTAGGACCGCTGCACCTGCGTGCCGAGGTCGCCCGCGTCGAGCACACCGTTTCCATTGCCGCGGACCGAGTCGTCAATCGTGTAGGCCTGGATCGGAGACCCGCTGCGATAATCGACCGAGTGCTGAAGAATGACCGGAGCACCGAAGGTCACGAAGGTTGCAGAATGGCCGAGCGGGTTGTCACCGCCGGTCGTCGCCTTGGACGAATGTGCATCCAGGATGATACGG
This sequence comes from Hyphomonas sp., assembly GCA_041398365.1. GTDB lineage: Bacteria > Pseudomonadota > Alphaproteobacteria > Caulobacterales > Hyphomonadaceae > Hyphomonas. Next base: position 336,990 of record JAWKUV010000002.1, read on the forward strand.
CCACGATCACTGACTTCCCAGTCGGCGTTGAAACCAAGGGATTTCAGTTCGTCCTTCGAAGCACGGTTTGTTTGCTCGAAACCGATGTCCTTGGCGCCGTTATTGTTCTCCTGCATGAACACGGCCGTCGCAACCGGGCCGGAATTGTCGAAGATGAATTGGTCCATCGGCGTGGCAAACCAGTTGGTCTGCTCGTAGCGCAGCTCTTCCGACTTGTTCTGCGCATAGGTGTAGTCACCTGTCAGCGTCAGGGTATCCATCGGGCGGAACTGCACGACGAGTTGGCCGTTGATCCGCTCGCGAGAGAGATCCGAGAAGTCGTAGCGGCTGTCCTGTGCAACCGCATAGAGTTGACCCGCCGCCGGCGGGTTCTGGATCGTGGTGGTACCGCCAGCACGCGTATAGCTGCTGTCGATCGATCCATCCGGCGATTCCCGGACGATCCAGTCGTTGACCTGCTGCGTCGGCGCACCGGAATCCCGCTTCGAATAGGAACCGAACAGGCCGATACCGAACCGCTCGGTATTGTCGGTCCAGCTGCCGAGACCGGAAAGTTCCGGCGTAAAGTCGTCGCCATTCTCGACGCTGGTATCGTTGACAATCTTTGCCTGGATGGATGCGGTCGTACCCGGATTGTCGAGAGGGCGGCGGGTCTTGATATTGACCGTGGCGCCGATACCGCCGGAAGGAAGGACTGCCTGGCCGGTTTTGTAGACTTCCAGTCCGCTGACGCCTTCAGACGCGAGGTTCGAGAAGTCGAACGCGCGACCGCCGCCACCGTTGTAGTTGCCGCGAGCGCCAACCACGTTGGCTTCTGCCGTCGGCATCGTACGGCCGTTCAGTGTGACCAGGTTGAAGTCCGGACCAAAGCCGCGAACCGTGATCTGCGAACCTTCGCCGTTAACGCGGTCGATCGAAACGCCGGTGATGCGCTGGAGCGATTCCGCGAGGTTTGTGTCAGGGAACTTGCCGATGTCTTCCGCAGAAATCGCGTCAAGAACGCCGTTGGCGTTACGCTTGATGTCCATGGCCTGTTCGAGCGAGGCGCGAACCCCCTGCACGACCACGACTTCCTGCGTGAGATCCTCTTCGCCTTCCTGAGCCGCTGCCGGCATTGCGCTGAGCAGCGAGACAGCCGACACGCCGCAGAGCAGCGCCGCCCATTTCGAGTTACGGGCGCCGCGCACGGCACTCCCGCCCGATTGACTGGTCATCTGTATTCCTCCCTGTGTCCACCCGTCTTTGTGATGGACGCTATGATTTTTTCCGGCAGGCCAGCATGCCATCCACGCGCCCTGCGACGTCCAATCCACCACCGAATGTTTGCGCTATCAATCCCCCACACCAAACAAAATGTTAGCGTTATCTCGTTTTTTTCCTCCAAATCCCTGGAAAAGCACCGGATTTTCATTCCATTGCAGCGCCTGCCCCCACGTCCGGCTTTTTCGCTTTGCCCAAGAAAATCAGGATGCTCGATGTAATCCACACATCGGAAAGACGGTGCGTTTGCACCTGTTTGCATTCCGTGGCGCGAAAACCACACAGGTTACGAAAACCTTATATTGCAATGCGGCATTCCGCATTTCCCGTTGGGTGGAGCGTGATTCCTGTAAGGCAGTCCGGTCCGTACCTGGAGAATCCCATGGCCATGCTGCGAAACAAATCCGGACCTACTTCAGCATATCACATGAGCGCAGATCACAGACCGCGATCTGGTCTCGCCGCCTGAGTGTCATCAGACAGTAAGTTGCAACGGAAAATGGGCGACGGTCAGCGTGCTGTCAGACGCTGAAGGCGGGAAGCACACCCAGCCTTGTTTTGATGACTTTTCCGCGCCGAATTACTGGTCCGGTCCACCGGTGCCGTTCCGGGAGCCACCGCCATTGGCGCTGATCTCGACCGCACCTTCTTCATCGGGCGCTGTCGTTTCTTCCGGGGCTTCATCGGAAGCGGCACCACCACCCCCTGCAGCCTCGGCGTCCGCCTCATCGCCATCATCAGGCACCGCGTCATCCGCATCGGCATCGTTTTCGGAAGCCCAGGCGTCTGCGTCCTCGGCCCCGGCGACCATGCCGGCATCATCCCAGACTTCTTCGGCATCGTCTGCTGCTTCGGTCTCGAAGGCAGACGAGTCTTCATCGTCTTGTTGCGCCATCGCGGGCACCACAAAGGCGAAAGACGCCAGCGGGAGTGCGGCGCTGGCGATTAACAAGGCCTTCAGCGTGTGTCTGGTCATGTCGGTGCGCCTTTCATGCGGTCTATGTCGATATGAAACTGCGATCTAAGTCCGTTACGCTGCTACAGGGTACGGAACTGAAATTTAGTCTACTCTTCGTCCCAGGGACTGTCATCCCCCGTCGCTTCGTCCTCCCAGACGGCCTCGTCGTCACTGTCATCAAAGGTGTATTCCGGCGGCAGCAGATGGCCGGGTCGCGTCATGCAACGCTGCACCGCAGCATAACAGGCAATCACCGCGGATTGTCCGGGTTCGTACCAGAAGCCATCATATCCCTTGCAGTCCTGCGCGACGATCTGGAACGGTTTGTCCGTCACTTGCAGGGCCGGCAGCCATTGCTCGACATCAATTGCCAGGTCGTCGAGGATGTCGGTTTCCTGAAGGTACTTGTAGGCGTTGGCGTCCTTTGCCTGCGCCGGCATGTAGCGCGGGAAAATGAAGGTCGGATCATCCATCGCCGTCACTGCAAGCGCAAACCCAAGTACCAATTCGGCGTTCTCCTTGAACTGTGCATATTCAGCGACACAGTCCACATCCGACCTGTTCTTGAACCTTTGAGCGATCTCGACATACTGACTATTCGGATTGGCCCCGTAGAGCAGGCAGAACATGCGTTCGGCGCGCTGGCGGCCCGTCTCATAGATGTGCTTGGGATCCGGCGGATCGGGATCGAAATACAGGTCCATCGCCGCGTCATAGTAGAATTCGTATTCCGCTTCGTCCTCTGTCACCGGCACCAGCATGTACGCTGCAATCATATCGGCATCGATTTCCCGTTCCGCCTTGCTCAAGGTGTTGAAAGTGCCGATGAAATCCTGAATGGCGTGACCGGTCTCGTGGTAGACAGACCAGGAAATATGCGCCCGGGCATAGGCGTCGTGCCTGTCGTCCTGCACCTGCGCGATTGCGGCCGAACCTGGATACAGCCCGGCGGCAAGCAGAACGATCAAACCCCAGAAATGCACGTTGCGCATTGCGACTCCCTTCCGCTTTTCGGCGGCGGTGCGCATACAACTTCGGGAGTCGAATGCGCCTTCGCCAAACCTTTCAGACCTCACCCTCAATACTGACCTCGAAGACAAGCGTACCTCAGTCCCACCCGCACGGATAGATGGCGCAGATCAGGGACCGGCCTCGTTCCGGCACGCTGACGGTGGGTCTCCAACGACAGCGCCAGCCGCTGAGGGCGCCCGGTATACGAGCGGACGCAGGGAGACCGCCTGCTGGAGAGGGCCGACCCGCGCACAGACGTCGCGCCACGCCCCGCGCCACTGGCTGGTAAGCAGCCGGTCGCCCGTGATGTCGGCCTCGGAAAACCGCCGGGTCTGCTCCGTAAGCAAACGATGACAGGCATCCGAAGCCAATTGGTCCCAGGGCTGCATAAGGCGCATCACATCCCAGATGCGTACTGTGCCATTGGCTGCAGCCGTCACGACGCGATTGCCGTCCGGTGCGAAGGCAGCTGCGAGAACCTTGTCGTCCCCGCCCGACAGGGAGGCCAGCCGGTGTCCGTCAACGGCATCCCAGACTTCGGCGCTGCCGCCATTGCTGGCCGTGACGATGCGGCTACCATCCGGCGAGTACTGCGCACTGTTCATCCAATAGGTCTCGCCTCGCAGTACGGTGCTCAAGGAACCTGTCCGAGCGTCCCACACGCGCGCAGTGGCATCGTCGCTAGCGGTGACGATATGCCTGCCGTCCGGCGAATAGGCCGCCCAATTGACGGACAGGCTATGCCCCGAAAGAGTCAGCATCTCGTCGCCCGTTGCTGCGTTCCAGATACGAGCCGTTCCGTCCTCGCCAGCGGTGACAACATGTGACCCGTCCGGCGAGAACGCCGCGGTCCAGACCATGTCCTCATGACCGCTCAGCACAAGCGGCGGGCGGGTCCCATCAAGAGTCCAGACGCGAGCGGTGGAATCATAACCCACCGTCACCAGCCGAGTACCGTCGGCTGAAAACGCTGCACTGTTCACGATGCCCGCATGGCCAGTCAAAATCTGAAGCACAGCACCATCGCTAAGGCGCGCAAGACGAACCTTTCCGTCGTCTCCGGCAATCGCAATGGTCTGATTGTTGGGCGAAATTGCAGCCGCGTAGGCATGGCAGGCACCCGCCTGGATCGGCGCGCCCTCAAGCATGCCGTCCGACGCATTCCAGACCCGTACGGTGGCATCCTCCCCAGCTGTCAGCACCCTCCCGCCGTCGGACGAAAAAACCGCGCTGTAGACTGGCCCTACATGACCCATAAGCACAGACATTTCACGGCCGTTGCTTGCTTCCCAGAGACGTACGCTATGATCGGAGCTGGCGGTGGCTACACGCTGTCCATCCGGCGAGAAAGCGGCAGACCAGACGCGATCCCCATGTCCGGCGAGCGTTGCCAGCATCCGGCCAGTGGCCGCATCCCAGATCATACCGGTTCCGTCATAGCTCGCCGAAACGATGCGGCGCCCATCAACGGAGAATTCCGCCATGCGGACCTCCTTTTTATGGCCACGCAGGCTGGCGACATGTTCGCCGGTGTCCGCGTCCCAGACACTGGCGATCCAATCACGACCGGACGTGACGATCCGCTTCCCATCCGGCGAGAAGGCGCCATACCAGAGCTGGCCACGGTCCTCCACCACCTTCAGGGGCGGGCCGCCTTTCTCCGCGTCCCAGATCCGGGCGGTAAAGTCGTCCCCGACGCTCAGCACACGTGTTCCATCCGGAGAATAGGCGACGTGCCAGACATTGCCGTCGTGCCCGGACAATACCAGCAATGCGTCGCCTCCGGCCTGCGCATCCCAGATCCGTACCGTTCCGTCCAGGCTTGCCGTGGCGACGCGGCGACCGTCCGGTGAGAATACCGCCGAGCGGATGTCACCCTCATGCCCCACAAGCCGAACCAGTTCCCGACCTGTTGCCGCGTCCCAGATCCGTGCGGTCATGTCCTGTCCGGCCGTCAGTACGCGGCGCGGCAAAGGATCCGACGAAAAACTGGCAAGGTTCACCCAGCCCTCGTGCCCGGTTAGCACCACCGATTGTCCCGTATCGAGCGTCCAGACCCTTGCCGTACCGTCCCGGCTGGATGTTACCACTTGTGCGCCGTCTGGTGCGAAGTCCACCGAGTTCACTTCATCGTCGTGTCCGGACAATGTTGTGACGAGGTGTCCGTCATGACCATCCCAGATGCGCGCGGTATGATCACGGCTGGCGCTGGCCAGAAAGTCGCCGGAAGGCGAGAAAACCGCCATCTTGACCCCGTCATCATGCATCATGGGCACGAGGCTTTCGTTTGTCGCCTGAAGGACACCGCCAAGCGCCGCGTGATAGTAACCAGCATTGGCAGGCGACAGCTCCATCCCGGCCAGAGCATATCGGGCGGCGGCGGGTGTGTTCGAATTGCTGAGTTCCTGCCAGCTGCGTTCCGCAAAGAAGCGGTTCAGGTTGTTGCGCGCATCAAGGCCGAGTGTGGCCGCGAGGGTCGTGAGCGCGGCAAACGCCAGTGTCAGCAGCGAAAGTCCACCGACGACCAAAGTCATGCGGCGTTCGCTTCGGCGCCGCTCGCGCTGCCACAAATCGTCGAAGTTGACGCCCAGCAGGCCGGCGGCCAGCCGCGCGCACGCGCGTGCCCTGCCATCGACACGGACATCAAGGCCCAGAGGCTCCGTCGGGAAGGCCGCAACGCTGCGTCCATCTACGACGGCTCGCAGGGCTTCGGGAAAGCACTCGGTGTCCGGGTCTCCGGAGTTTGGTACGCCGTCGATGATGATGGCATAGACCTGCGGATCGGCATGGGCGCGCCGGAACTGTTCAATTTCAGCGGCTACCCACTTCGACTGGGCTGAATGCGGCGAGCAGATGACGATCAGGCTGTCGGCCTGCTCAATCGCTTCGCCTACGATTTTGCCTATGTCTGTAGCGGCCGACATTTCCTCTTCGTCGCGGAAGAACTTGCCGAGGCGGCCGCCATCGGCGTCATGGCCGGGTACGCCCTTTGGAACGCGGTAGGTTTCCAGCCAGCCGTGCAGGCGCTTGCCCCAGGCCTTGTCCTTCTGGGAATAGCTTATGAACCCTCGGTATCGGCCCCCTGCTGCCATTCCACCCTTCCCTGATCATCCCGGCCGGGATTGACTTCCCGACCCTAGCCTGTTCATCGGTGACCGTCGATCACTCACCCTTCGGATGGCTCGACACACGATCAATACCATTGGCCTACAGCACGAACCGGGCGTTTTCGTTGATCGCCAGAAAATCAAGCATTTCGTCGGTCGAGGCGCGCTCCAGAACCACAGCTGCGGCCAGCGCATCGGCCGGGGTGCCGGCCGTTTCAAATTGGCGCTTCGCATAGCCCACCTTCGCAGCGTACCTCTCCATCCGCTGCAACTCCTCGTGCGGATGCAGGGCCTCCTGCAGGGCGCGCGAGCCAACCGACAGGATGGCCAGCGTCATGCCGATCGACCCCAGCGCGGTACCAGCCTGTTCAAACGGCCCCCAAAGGGCGATGGCCAGAGCAAGCAAGTTTGCCAGAAAGGCCAACATCACCAGCATGAAGGAGGTGTTCCCGAGGATCCGCAACTGCGTCGCCGGATGTGACCAGAAACGTCCATGGTCTGACAGGATATAGTTTGTGTACTGAACCTGCCCCTGGATGCGGGTTGCCGCGTAGGCATCGAGCAATTGCTGCAGCGCTTGACGGTTTGCAGCAACCGTTTCGCGCTCTATTGCAGCGCCCCAGGCGGGTTCGATCCAGAAGGCTTTCGTGTCGAGGTCGGCAATCGTGTAGATGCTGAGATGGCCCGCCGAATTGCGCTGCGTGTATTTGGAATACTCGCTCGCAATCTGGGACAGGAAGCCGCGCCGGAATCGCTCGTAAGCGATCTTCCGGGCCGCCAGGAACTCCACCTTTCGAGCCTGGTCACCGGCCGCAGCGGCGATGTCCGCGGCATGCGCGATAATGTACTGCGCGTGCCATTGGCGCAGGCGCTCCGTGGCGAGCCTGCTGCGCAGCCAGCCTCGTTTGGCCTTGCCGAAGCCAAGGCCGATATTCCCGAACACGATGGCCAGCACGCCGCAAAGGGCACCGAGCAGCGCGAAAATCCGAAACATCGAGCTGCTCTCGCTGCCGGCTCCGATCAGAAGCGAAATCACCGGCTCCAGCGGAAAGGTCAGAAGCGAGGCAACCGCCAGGACCAGCGCCGCCTGTCCAATCAGGCGGCTGTGCGCCTTCTTTTTGTTCGCTTCGGTGTCCAGACGTTTGAAATCGCTGCGTAGGGCCGGATCGTCCAGAGCAAAAAAGACGTCCGGAAACGCCTCGGCCGCCAGATCGCGGTCGACGGTGCTGAGCAACAACTCGTCATTGAATCGAAACACACCACCACCCTCCGCACCGGGTCAGAGTGAGGACTTCAGTGCGCGGGTCAACCGCTTTTGGAGCCCATTCCGCCCGACGAGGGCGGTCCTGCGCATGGTCGCTCACCAGATCGTCGCCGGTCCGAAGAGGCAGATCGAACGGTCTCCACGCCGCATTTTCGCAACAAAAATCCCGGATTCTGCGCGGACCCGGCCATTATTTCATTGTTTTTATGGTGTTTTTAGAGCGTCAGTGGGATGGCGGAGAGGAAGGGATTCGAACCCTCGATACCCTTTCGAGTATACACCCTTAGCAGGGGTGCGCCTTCGACCGCTCGGCCACCTCTCCAGCGCGGAATGCCGGTCTATTGAATGCTCGCGGCGACCGCAAGCCCTCATCGGCGCTCGTGCTGCGGATGCACCGGAAGGCGCATTCTGCAAGCAAGTGCGGACCATCTCCCATGGAGCGGAAGCTTCCGCAACATGGTGTCATTCTAACTGTGCGCTACGACTTCCTGTGATATTTACGTATTCAGAAAAGCTCCCAGCCCAATAGACAGGCGCCATGACCGAATATTTCAAACCCGTTCCCTTCCCGCTCTGGCACCAGGACAAGATGGCCTTTGCCGATGCACTTGGCAGCTCGTTCCGCGAGACAGGCTTTGCCGTCATTTCCGACCACCCGGTCTCACAGGCCATCATCGACAAGAACCTTGCCGCAACGAAGGCCTTCTTCGCGCTGCCGGAAGAGACCAAGCTGAAATATGATGGCCGCGCGGGCGGCGGACAGCGTGGATACACGGCGTTCGGCGTGGAAAATGCCAAGGGAAAGGCTGAGGCCGATCTCAAGGAGTTCTGGCACACGGGCCGGGCGCTGCCAGCGAATTCCCCCTACCGGGCAACCATGGCGGACACGCCGTCCGTGAAGGAAGTCGACGGGTTCGATGAGGCAACACGCGGACTTTACGATGCTTTGGACACATTCGGCCGGCAGCTGTTGCACGCCGTAGCCCTGCACCTGGGTCTCGATGAGACTTGGTTCGACACGAAAGTCGAGATGGGCAACTCCATTCTGCGTCTGCTTCACTACCCGCCGCAGATGAACCCGCCACCGGAAGGCTCCGTACGGGCCGGCGCCCACGAAGATATCAACGTCATCACGCTGCTCCTTGGCGCCGAAGAGGCGGGGCTTGAAGTCAAGCACCGGTCCGGCAAGTGGCTGGCGGTGAACCCTCCCCCGAACGCGCTCGTCATCAATTGCGGTGACATGCTGCAGCGCCTGACTGCGGGCGTGCTGCCATCCACCACCCATCGCGTCGTGAACCCGGCACCCGAGCGTTCGCGTTTCCCGCGCTACTCAACGCCTTTCTTCCTGCACTTCAATCAGGATGTGCTGATCGAAGCGCTGCCGGGATGCGTCGCGGAAGGCGGCAAGGCCGAACCTCCAATCACGGCGCAGGATTACCTGATGGAACGTCTTCGCGAGATCGGCCTGGTGAAAGCCTGATCAGCTCGTAGAAATCTGAAAATCGGATAGCGACCTGCCGCTCCCTCGTCCGGCAGATACTATTTGACAACGTTGTACCGAAAAGCGACCCTCCCCTTCGCAGGTGAAGACACCGCAGCTCCGGGGAGGAAATCATGTTCAGCCGACACGGTGGCCCATTCGCTATTACAATGGCATTGGCGGCCAGTATGACGACCGGATGCGCAATGGCTCCGGAAACAGAGACCGTCGCTTCCTCAGTCGCGCCCGAAACCGGACCACTTGCCTGTCCGGCAGATACGACTCTTCTCAATTCGAGCGAGCGCGTCCGCAGCCTTGTTGCAGACATGACCCTGGACGAGAAACTCGGCCAGCTGAACCAGGCCGCAGGCGGACGATCCAAGGCGCTGAATTCGAAAATTACCGCGGATGAACTCGAACGCGTGCGTCGAGGCGAAGTCGGGTCTTATCTCCATGTGGCCGGTGCGGCTGAACTGGGCGAGTTGCAGCGCGTCGCTGTGGAGGAAAGCCGGCTTGGAATCCCGCTCCTGTTTGCGATGGATGTGGTGCACGGCTTCCGCACGATCTTTCCGGCACCAATCGCAATGGCATCCACCTGGGATCCGGATGACTGGCAATCTGCGGCCGCAATATCCGCAGATGAATCGACTGCAGCCGGCCTACACTGGACTTTTGCACCCATGGTCGACATTGCGCGCGATCCGCGTTGGGGACGGATTGTCGAAGGGGCTGGATCGGATCCGTATCTGGGTGCCCGCATGGCAGAGGCGCAGGTTCACGGATATCAGGGCGAAGACCTTGCCGATCCGCGCACAATGGTCGCCACAACCAAGCATTTCGGGGTCTACGGCGCGCCCACGGGCGGACGTGATTATGGTTCGGCAGACGTCAGCGAGCAGAGCGTGATGGAAACCTACATGCCGCCATTCTACGCGGCAGCTAAGGCCGGTTCAGGGTCGATGATGACGGCATTCAACGATATTGCCGGCGTTCCGACCACGGCGAACGAAGCCCTGGTTGATGGTCTGCTCCGCGACACCTGGGGATTCGACGGCATGATCGTTTCCGACTGGAACGCCGTCGCCGAACTGATCAATCATGGCGTTGCCGAGACCCGCGCTGACGCTGGCGTCCTCGCGCTCAAAGCCGGCATCGACATGGACATGACGAGCGGCGTCATGTCCGGCGTCCTCCGAGAGGCTGTGCAGACCGACACCTGCCTCATGCAGGACCTCGATCGCGCCGTCGCCCATATCCTTTTGACGAAGGAACGCCTCGGCCTGTTCGACAATCCAATGGCGTATCACGACCCCGGCCGGGAGGCCGCGGCGTTGCTCACCCCCAAAAGCCGCGCCGAGGCTCGGCGCATTGCAGCGCGTTCGATTGTTCTCCTGAAGAATGAGAACAGCGCCCTTCCGTTCACGGACAAGCCGCAGAAAATAGCAATCATCGGCGGCCTCGCAGAGGACAGGATGACCCAACTCGGATCCTGGCGCGCCCGTGGTCAGGCGGACGACGTCGTGTCCTTCATTGACGGACTGCGCGCAAACGCACCGGCGGGCACGCAGTTCTTCTACACAGCGGGCACTATTCCCTCTTCTGACGAGACCTCCGGTATCCCGCTCGCGGTCGGCGCGGCGCAGGCGGCTGACCGTGTCCTCCTTTTTGTGGGTGAAGACTACGACCTGTCGGGCGAAGCACGCAGCCGATCCGACCTTGAGTTGCCCGCAAGCCAGCGGGCTCTCGCAGACGCGATCCTGGCCACAGGCAAACCGGTGACCGTGATCCTCTCGACAGGCCGCGCCGTCGCCATTGAGGACATCGCCACACGTGCCGATGCCGTGGTGAACACATGGATGCTGGGCGTCGAGGCCGGTAATGCACTGGCAGATGTCCTGTGGGGCAAGGTCTCTCCGGCCGCGCGACTGCCGGTCGACTTCCCGCTCCGTACGGGCGCCGTTCCCTACACCTATTCCGAATATCCCAGCGGACGGCCGGCCAATCCGGACCTTGCCGTCGACTCCAATCGTTACCGCGACCTGGACGTGACTCCGCTCTATCCGTTCGGATACGGATTGTCATATTCCAAGTTCGATTATGGCGACCTGACAGTCACGAGCGACAGTGTCGCGCCGGACGGCCAGATCAGCCTTTCTGTTTCAGTTACCAATAGCGGCGAGCGCGACGCCGATGAAGTTGTCCAGCTCTACATGCGCGATCCTGTCGCCACGATTGCGCGGCCGAAGCTGGAACTGCGGGGATTCAAGCGCGTGCCCCTGAAGGCCGGCGAAACCCGCACACTGACCTTCACGCTCAACCCCGCGCAATCCGCGATCTGGCACAGGGACGACGGCTGGATCGTAGAACCCGGACGGCTCGATTTCATGGTCGGTGCGTCGTCAGCCGACATACGTGGCATCACGTCCGTAACGATCACTGACCGCGCAGTCACATCTGCACCCGCTGCCAGCATTCAGACACAGGTGGACGTCCAATGAACCTGGACCGCAGGGAATTTCTCGCCTCTTCTGTTGCCACGATCACACTGGCAGCTTGCACCCCGAAGCCTGTGCCCGCGCTTGCATCGATAGCGCTAGGAATCGACGTTTACCGCGATGCCCTGGCAGATCTGATAGACATCAAAAGCCCGATTGAAACGCTGGCTTCCGGCTACACCTGGAGCGAGGGGCCGGTATGGGATCGCCAGCGGGACTGCCTCTATTTCGATGATGTTCCTGGCAACGTCACCTGGCGCTGGACCGAAGCCGAGGGCATAACCGAATTCCTTAACCCCTCGGGTGCACCGCCGGAAGCCACTATGGGATTTCGCGAGCCGGGCGCCAATGGACTCTGGATGGCACGCGACGGGCGCCTGCTGATCTGCAATCACGGCACACGGTCCATAGAAAAGATGGATCTCGATACCAAGGTACGCACGACGCTCGTCTCCACCTATGACGGGAAGCGATTCAACAGCCCGAATGACATTGTCGAAGGCGTTGACGGTTCCCTTTTCTTCACAGATCCGCCCTACGGCCTGAAGGGCATGAATGACTCGCCGCTGAAAGAACAGGATGCCAATGGCGTCTATCGTCTGTCACCGGATGGAACCGTCACACGCATCCTGTCGGACATGGCTTTTCCGAACGGAATTGCTCTCTCGCCGGATGGCCTGAGCCTTTATGTCTCCCAATCCGACCCGGCCAATCCTATCCTTCAGGTTTGCGACCCTGATGGGGCGAACGTCCGCACCCTGTTCGATTTCTCATCTTACATGGCAGAGGATGCGCCCGGCCTTCCGGATGGCATGGCTGTCGCCGATACCGGACACATCTTCCAGTCCGGTCCGGGTGGCATCTTCGTCCTGACGCCGGAGGGCATCGCGCTCGGACGCATCCGCACCGGCAAGGGCACGGCAAACTGCTGCTTTGGCGATGGAGACGGCCGCACGCTGTACATGACGGCGCACGACACTTTGATGCGTGTGCGCCTCAAGGTGCGCGGCCTGCCTTGGGCTTAGGCAAAAGCCTCAGATAAGCCCGGCCAGCGGCGAGCTGGGGTCGGCGTACATTTTCTTCGGCATCCGGCCGGCGAGATAGGCCTCGCGCCCTGCGATGACGGCATGTTTCATGGCCGAGGCCATTAGGATCGGGTCCTTTGCGGCGGCAATCGCCGTGTTCATCAGAACGCCGTCGCAGCCGAGTTCCATCGCGATGGCAGCATCCGATGCCGTACCGACGCCTGCATCCACGATCACCGGCACACGCGTCTGCTCGACGATCAGGCGAATGTTCACCGGGTTCATGATGCCGAGCCCGGAGCCGATGAGAGAGCCCAGCGGCATGATTGCGCAGCAACCCGCCTCTTCCAGCATCTTCGCATAGACCGGATCGTCCGAGCAGTAGACCATCACCTCGAACCCGTCCGCAATCAGCGCCTCAGCCGCCTTCAGCGTCTCCGGCATGTTCGGATAGAGCGTCTTCTGGTCAGCCAGAACTTCCAGTTTCACGAGGTTCCAGCCGCCGGCCTCGCGGGCCAGCCGCAGCGTCCGGACAGCCTCGTCGGCCGTGTAGCAGCCCGCCGTGTTCGGCAGGTAGGTGAACTCATCTGGCTTCACGAAATCGGTCAGCCGTTCTTCGTTGGGGTTCGACAGGTTCACGCGGCGGAGCGCCACGGTCACGATCTCGGCGCCGGCAGCCCGCGCCGCGTCCGCATTCTGCTGGTAGGACGCATACTTGCCCGTCCCTACGATGAGGCGTGAGGTATAGGACTTTCCGGCAATAATCAGGGGATCGTTCAAGGGAGTTTTCCGATACATCTGGAGGATAGAGGCGGATCAGCCGCCGCCGACAAACTGCACAACCTCGATCCGGTCGCCGTCCTCAATAACGGTGCTGGCATGCTCGGATTTTGGAACAATTTCAAGGTTTCGCTCGATTGCGACGCCACGCGGATCGCGCACTTCCTCGCCGGACAGCATGACCACCAGCATGGCAATCGTGGTGCCCTGCTGGATATCCCTCGCCTCACCGTTGAGCGTGATCCTCATACCGTGCATCTCCAAGCGTCACAGGCCCTTGCCTTGCCCGCCGTTACAGCGCAAGACAACTCCCTATGTCGAAGCCGATATATGTCCTCGGGGGCCCGAACCTCAACCTTCTCGGCACACGGGAGCCCGAGATTTACGGGCGGGATACGCTCGAAGACATTCACAACCGCCTGAAATCGCTGGCCGGGGACACACCCATCGTGGCCCGGCAGACCAATTCCGAGGGTGAACTCGTCACGTGGGTGCAGGAAGCTGCCCGCGAGGCGTCGGCCGTGATTCTCAATGCCGGCGCCTATACGCACACCTCGATCGCCCTGCACGACGCCCTGCGCGCCTGCAAGGCGCCGGTCATCGAGGTTCACCTCTCCAATCCGGCGGCGCGGGAAGCATTCCGGCACGTGAACTATGTGGCGCCAGCTGTGAAGGCTTCGATTGCGGGCCTTGGCGCCTATGGTTATGAGCTTGCCCTGATGGCCGCAAAACAGCTGTCGGGAAATTAAGGGACGATAGAATCCATGAGCAACGGCAAGTACAAGCTGGATACCGGACTTGTCCGGGAACTCGCCGCCATCCTCCGCGAAGCGGACCTCGGCGAAATCGAAGTTGAGCATGAAGGCCTGCGGGTCCGGGTCAGCAAGCCAGCCGCACCGGTCGTCCAGGCCGCTGTCGCTGCACCGGCCATGATGGCCGCAGCGCCTGCCGCCGCTGCGGCTCCTGTCGCCGCACCGGCTGCCGCTCCGGCAGCGACCGCAGACAACGCCATCAAATCCCCGATGGTCGGCACCGCCTACCTCTCGCCGGAGCCTGGCGCCAAAGCCTTCGTCGCCGTCGGCGACAAGGTCAAGAAAGGCGACACGCTCATGCTGGTCGAGGCAATGAAGACCTTCAACCCGGTCGAAGCCGACCGGGCGGGTACCGTCATGGCGATCTACGTCACCGACGCCCAGCCCGTGGAATATGGCGAGCCGCTCATTCTGATCGAATAGCATGACCGAACAACGCACCATCCAGAAGGTCCTCATCGCGAACCGCGGCGAGATCGCGCTGCGCATTCACCGCGCCTGCAAGGAAATGGGCCTCTCGACCGTCGTCGTGCACTCCGAGGCCGACCGGGACGCCATGGCCGTCCGCCTCGCCGACGAGAGCGTCTGCATTGGCCCGGCGCCTTCCTCGCAGAGCTACCTCAAGAAATCGCAGATCCTGGCAGCCGCCGAGATCACAAATGCGGATGCGATCCACCCCGGCTATGGCTTCCTTTCGGAAAACGCCCAGTTCGCGGAGATGGTGGAAGCGCACGGCCTCGCCTTCATTGGCCCGACGGCGGAGCACATCCGCATCATGGGCGACAAGATCGCCGCCAAGCAGGCCATGATCGAAGCCGGTGTGCCCTGCGTGCCGGGGTCCGACGGTGCGGTGACCTCCATCGCAGACGCCAAGAAAGCTGCAAAGAAAATCGGCTTCCCGGTGCTCGTGAAGGCTTCGGCTGGCGGCGGCGGCCGCGGCATGAAGCTTGCCCGGACCGAAGCAGACCTCGAGAACGCGGTGCGTACCGCCAAGACGGAAGCCAAAGCCGCGTTCGGCGACGATGCCGTCTATCTCGAAAAATACCTTCAGGGACCCCGCCACATCGAGGTCCAGGTGATTGCCGACACGCACGGCAACGTCGCCCATCTCTGGGAACGTGACTGCTCCCTGCAGCGCCGCAACCAGAAAGTCCTTGAAGAAGCGCCGTCCCCGGCACTCAACCAGGCCCAGCGTGAAGAGATCGGCACGATCTGCGCGAAGGCCATGGAGAAGCTCGGCTACCGCGGTGCCGGTACAATCGAGTTCCTCTATGAGGATGGCCGGTTCTACTTCATCGAAATGAACACCCGCCTTCAGGTCGAACATCCGGTGACCGAAATGATCACCGGTATCGACCTTGTGCGCGAGCAGATCCGGATTGCCGAAGGCAAGAAGCTCTCCTTCCGGCAGGAAGATGTGATGCTGGTCGGCCATGCCATCGAGTGCCGGATCAATGCCGAACATCCCGAAACCTTCGTGCCGTCACCCGGCCTGATCACTGAGTTCCATGCGCCGGGCGGTCCGGACGTCCGCCTCGATAGCGCGGCCTATGCGGGCTACCGCATTCCGCCGCACTACGACTCGCTGATCGGCAAACTCATCGTGCACGGCCGCACCCGACGCGAATGCCTCATGCGCCTGCGCCGGGCCCTGTCGGAAATGGTGGTCAGCGGTGTCTTTACGACGCTCGACCTGCACCGCCGCCTGGTGGAGAACGAAGACGTCAAGAACGGCGCCTACAACATCCACTGGCTCGAGAAATTCCTCGCGGACAACAAGCTCGCCGAGGAAGGCGGGTCTGCGGAAAAGGCCTGACGCGGCGCCGCGTCCGATAGACAGAGCCCCCGGCGGGACACCATATTCGCGGCATGTCTGCGCGTTTCGGTACGAATGATCTGCTTGCCTGCTATCGCCGGGGCGTCTTTCCCATGGGCGATGCGCGCGATGACCCGAACCTGTTCCTGGTCGATCCAGACATGCGGGGCATCCTCCCGCTGGATGCTTTTCACATTCCGAAACGACTCAAACGCCGCGTGAAGCAGGATCCCTACAGGGTGACGGTCGATACAGCCTTTACCCGCGTCATGGAGATGTGCGCCGAAGGCGCAGACGGTCGCGAGACGACCTGGATCAATTCCACCATCCTGAACCTCTACAGCGCCCTGCACCGCGACGGCTTCGCTCACTCCGTGGAATGCTGGCACGGCGACCAGCTGGTCGGCGGCCTTTACGGCGTCGCATTGGGCGGCGCCTTCTTTGGCGAGAGCATGTTCTCACGCGCGACCGACGCATCGAAGATTGCGCTGGTACACCTCGTGGCGCGGCTGCTCGAGGGCGGCTTCGTTCTGCTCGACGCGCAGTTTCACAACCCGCATCTGGAGCAGTTTGGCCTGATCGAAATTCCGAGGGCGGACTTCAAGAGGCGCCTTAAGGCAGCCCTGGAAGTCGAAGCAGACTTTTACTCGGGCTCAACGCCCGGAGGCGGCTCGTCGAAAATGTCCACGCCGGCCGGCACATCGTCCACGAGCGGTTCATTGGCACCGGCTGCCGGCAGGGACGGTTCCGGCAATTTCACCGGGTCTGGCGCCGTGCAGCGGATCACCCAGATATCGTAGACCGGGTGCTCCAGCGCGCTGAGGCCAGGCGAGGACGCAAACATCCAGCCGGAGAACAGGACGGGGTTTTCGTCGTTGACCGTCTTTACC
>JAWKUV010000003.1:0-219722 GCA_041398365.1 Hyphomonas sp.
AGGCGAGAAGGTGCGCCCGATGGAGGCCCTCTACCTCTGCGGCCTGCGCGGCTTGTCCGAAGCGGTGAAGCAGAATGACGGGGCGGGTACACTCATGGTGATCGGCCACAACCCGGGCATCCATGATTTCGCACTCGATATCCTGCGCGAGGGCGGGAGCCTCGATCACTATGCCTCGCTGCGCCTGTCGGAAAAATTCCCGACCAGCTGCGTCGCCCTGTTCGAGCGCGAGGACGAGGGCAGTTTCGTCCCGGCCCTGTTCCGTCTGTCTGGGGTATTGCGCGCCAAGGATTTCCGCACCGCCGCGGCGGACTGAGCGCAAAAAAAACCGCCCTGCCTTTGGAGAGAAGCAGGGCGGCGGCACATCGCGGACACCGGGTCAGGGGGAGAGAGGCAGGTGGTGCCCGCGCATCGGGTGTGGCCTAGCGCGAGGTTGCTGCTTCGTGGACGGCCGTGAAGTTCGGGTGATTGATGGTCCGGACGGCACTGTCCATGGTGCGGGTCTCGCAGTACCGCAAGGCGAGTGCCTGCGGGAACGGGATGCCGGCGCTTTCGGCGATGCAGCGGTCATGAACTTCGCCGGCGACCAGCTCGTATTCCTGGACAGCCCCGGTCGGCGTGTCGAGCGCGGCGCGGTCATAGGTGAGTTTCATTTCGAATTTGTCGGTGGCGGCGAAAGCCGGGAGAGCGGCGATTGCGAGCGCGGCGGCCGCGCCCAGGATCGGGCGGATCATTGTTGTATCCTTCTTGCGTTTCCAGGGGAGGGAGAGTGGACGGCGCTGCGGGCCGAGAGGGGGGGGCAAGGCCCTTTTGTGCAGCGCCGTCCGGGCGGTTAGTGCGCTTCGCGGCGGACGAAGCGACGGCGGCGGCGGTCGAGAAGGCTCGGGCGATCCCGTTCGGCCACATCATTGGCCGGACGTGACAGCAGCGTCTGGCTGCCGGTGAAGATGGCACCTGCCATCGGCGCGGCAGGCGCGGCGATCTCGTGGTCATACTGACGGGCGCGGGGGGTCATTTTTGAAAAGTCCTTCTTGGTTTTGTGTCCCGGCGGGACCATCCCGCCGCCGACAAAAACAAGATAGGACGGAAATTATCGAAATTCAATATTAAAATATCGAAAAACAATAATGTTGAGAAGTTTCAAGGCCTTCGGACTTCTCGTTTTTCGATATGGTACGCCCAACGGCGCCTGCAAGGCCAATTAACATCGGTTCATCGCATTATTTTCCGGAATCGCCGGACGCCTGCGTCGCGGCTTTTGTCTGAGCCTCTCAGGCCGGTCATTTCAGGCGCGGGGCTGGGGCCCGGGCGCACGAGTGGGGCTGCCAAGATCGAAGCTCAGCTGGACCGGGGCCGATTTTGTCCGGCGCACCGGCCTGGGACGCGGGCTGCGGAAGGGCAGGTCGGCCTGGCGGACATCTTCGGGACGGCGGGTGCGGTTCGACGGATTCGCGGCCGCAATCCGTTCGCGAGCTTCGCGCGCGGCAGCGACATGATCCACCATGCGCATCGGATAGGTCTGGCCAAAGATCACGCCGGCGCGCGCGAGTTCCGCCTTCGGGGCCTCCCAGGGCGCATGCAGCCAGGCGTCCGGCAGCGCGGCAAGTTCCGGAACCCAGCGCCGGATGAACGCGCCGTCCGGATCCTGTTCCAGGGACTGCTTCACCGGATTCCAGATGCGAGGCCCGTTCGTGCCTTTGACCGCCGACTGGGTCAGGGCCTGCGGGTAATGGATGCCCGGCTCGAAATCGGTGAACAGGGCGGCGAGCCGTTCCGACGGACGTCGCCAGTCCATCCAGAGGTGATGAGTGGCAAAGCCGACCAGAAGGGCGCGCAGACGGAAGTTCAGCCAGCCGGTGGTGCGCAAGGCCCGGATGGACGCGTCGATCAGCGGGAAGCCTGTACGGCCCTGCATGAGGGTTTCGAGCCGGAGGTCGCCGTCGGTGGCTTCCGGACGAAGGCTTTCGCCGCTGCCGGTCTGCGGCAGGGGACGGTCTTCCAGTGACTGGATCGAACGGCTGCGCCATTCCAGCCTGTCGAGGAAGCCGGCGAGCGAAGCCGCAAACGTCGTGTCGCCGTCCTGTTCATAGGCGGCAAGTGCGCGGGCGGCTCCTTGCCAGGCCTCGCGCACCGAAATCGTGCCGAAAGCGAGATGCGGGGAGAGGCGCGAGGATGAGGTCTCAGCCGCGGCGGGCCTGTCCACTTCCTGCCGGTAACGCCGGCCCCGGCCGGCAAGGAAACTGCGCAGGACTTCCACCCCGGCCGTGCGGCCGCCCTTCTGACGGTCCGGGCAATCGTCGGCACCGAGGCCGAAATCCTCCGCGATTGGCCATGGGCCCGACGGAATGGCCGATGTCCGAATGGAGTCAGGCGCCTTGTGGCGGGCACCCGTCATCGCGGCCGTCCAGCGGGCATTCCAGTCTTCATGGGCACCCGGCCCGCGGATAACACCGGCCTGCGGCTGCTCGCGGAGGGAAATCCCGGCCTGGACCGCCCAACGGCGAACGGCGCGGTCTCGCGCCCGGCTCCAGGGGAGGCCGGTTTCCTCGTGCATGTGGATGGCTTCGATCCCGTGACGGCGGTGCAGGTCAGCCAGCACGTCCAGCGCGTCGCCGGTCCTGACGCAAAGGCGTGCGCCGCGCGCGGTCAGCGCCTCGTCAAGCTCGGTGAGGGAATCCATGAGGAAATCGAACTGGCGGCGGGAATGTTCCGGCAGGGCCCAGACACCCGGTTCAAAAATGTAGAGTGGCAGAACCGGCCCGCCGCTCGCCATGGCGGCCGCGAGGGCTGCATGGTCATGCACCCTCAGATCGCGCCGGAACCAGATGATGTGAACACCGCTCATGGAACAAATATAGAACATTCGAGGAGTTCTGACAAGGACATTGATATCGATGGGAGTTTCAGGCCCACGCGCCCGAAATCCTGCTGATCGCCTGACAGGCGCCTTGTTGCGCCTATTGCGCGAAACGTTTTGCTACCGTAACAATTAATCCTTGGGCGTTGGGGTCTGCCGCCTCTGCAGGACTTGTTGCAGGGCTGGCGCTTGGATGAGTGGGCGGGCAATGGAACATTCAGGGATTCCGGCGGGCCAGAGCGCGCCGCTCCTCTATCCGCCGGCAGACATGCTGCAGGCCGACGCCGCTGCCGAAGCCTTCGCCCGGACCGCGCCGCACCTTTCCGCCCGAACCACGTTGACCCTCGCTCAACGGCGTTGGATCGTCCGTGCCCTCGCGCTTGCCGGCTCAGTCAGCCTGGCGGCACCGTACTTGCCGGTCTTGGCCTTCATGTTTCTTGCGCCACCCGTTTTCGCGGCGATCATCTTGTTCCGGCTGTGCCTCCTGCTCATCGCGCGGACCGGGCGGCGGCAAATGCCTGAGCCGGAAACGGCCACGCCGCTGCTACCGGTCTATACGATCCTTGTGGCGCTGAAGGACGAAGCAGCCGTCATGCCCCAGCTCTCGCGTGCCATGGCCTTGCTCGATTATCCGGAAACCTCGATCGACCTCAAACTGCTGGTCGAGGCGGACGATGTAGCGACGCGCGACGCAATCGAGGCGGCGCACTGGCCGGCCAATACCGAACTGGTCGTGGTCCCGCCCGGCCGGCCGCAGACCAAACCACGTGCCCTGAATTACGGTCTCGCCCGCGCGCGCGGTACCTATGTGGTGGTCTACGATGCGGAGGACAGGCCGCATCCCGGTCAGCTGAAAGCCGCCATCGACGGCTTCAACCGGGCCGGGCCGGAGACGGTCTGCCTCCAGGCGCCGCTCGTCGGCATGCCCGTCCGTGGCGGTTGGCTCGCCCGGCAGTGGACGCAGGAATATGCCATTCAGTTCGGTCTGATCGTACCGGCATTGTCCCGCCTCGGCCTGCCGGTCGCGCTGGGCGGTACGAGCAATCATTTCCGCCGCGCGGCCCTTGCCGAAGCAGGCGGCTGGGATGCGTGGAACGTAACGGAGGATGCGGATCTGGGGCTGCGTCTCGCCCGCCTCGGGAAACGCGTCGGGGTGATCGCCTCGCCGACCCTCGAGGCGCCACCGGAAGAGGGCAGGGTCTGGCTCGCCCAGCGCTCGCGCTGGCTGAAGGGCTACGTGCAGACCTGGTGTGTTCTGATGCGCGGGGCGGGTTCTGCAGGCGGCGGGTTGCGGACCGGGGCGCAGGCTTCGGTCCAGCTGACGCTCGGCGCGGCCATTCTGTCAGCCATGGTGCACGGGCCATGGGCGCTCTGGTGCGCCGCCTGCCTGATCAGTCCGGCCCTGAAGCTTGGGTTCATGGGATCGGCAGCGCTGGCCGCATCGTTTGCAACGGCGCTCCTTTCCGCCTCGCTTGCCCCGGGCCCGCGCGGCTGGCGGCGGGTCGCAGACATCCTGACCATGCCCCTCTACTGGCCGCTGCAGAGCCTTGCCATGGTCCGCGCCCTCTGGAGCCTTGCCCGTACCCCGCACTAGTGGGCTAAGACACCGCAGATCTGACCTAGCGACAGCGCTTGGCTAGGCTTCAGTGGCGGAATAGGGTCTCTCCCAACGAAATCCACTAGGGAGACCGCCATGGCCGACACCGTTGTCGACGATCTCGAAACCTTCCGCGCCGAGACGCGCGCCTGGCTCGAGGAAAACTGCCCGCCTTCCATGCGCACGCCGATGAAGGACGACGAGATCGTCTGGGGCGGAAAGCGCGAGAAGTTCAAGAACCCGGAATCGAAAATCTGGCTCGAGCGCATGGGCGCCAAGGGCTGGACTGCGCCGCAATGGCCGAAGAAATACGGCGGCGGCGGCCTGACCCGCGAACAGGACCGTGTGCTTCAGGAAGAAATGCGCCGGATCAAGGCGCGCGCGCCGCTCTTCTCGTTCGGCCTCTGGATGTTCGGCCCGGCCCTTCTGGAGTTCGGCAACGAAGAGCAGAAGATGCGCTTCATCCCGGACATCGTGAATGGCCGCACGCGCTGGTGCCAGGGTTATTCCGAGCCGGGCGCCGGCTCTGACCTCGCAGACCTCCAGACCCGCTGCGAAGACAAGGGCGATCACTACCTGATCAATGGCCAGAAGGTGTGGACCTCCTATGCCGACAAGGCCGACTGGATCTTCTGCCTCGTGCGCACCGACACGAGCGTGAAGCATGAAGGCATCAGCTTCATCCTGTTCGACATGACCTCGCCGGGCGTCGAGGCGCGTCCGATCCTTCTCATCTCCGGCGAGAGCCCGTTCTGCGAAACCTTCTTCACCGATGTGAAGGTTCCGAAGGACCAGCTGGTCGGCAAGGTGAATGGCGGTTGGGAGATCGCGAAACGCCTGCTTCAGTTCGAGCGCTCGTCGATCTCGGCCGGCGGTTTTGGCGGCACCGGCGGTTCGGGCATTCTCGGGCCGGAGGAGTATGCGAAAATCCATATCGGTACGGATGCCGACGGCAAGCTGATCGATGGCGACCTGCGTGGCCGCATCACCGATCACAAGATGTATGCCAAGGCCTTCAACCTGACGGTCGCCCGCCAGGCCGAACAAGCGAAGGCGGGGCAGGCGGTCAGCCACACGGCTTCCATCCTGAAGTACGGCGCAGCCAAGATGAACCAGGACCGGCACGAATTGCTGATCGAGGCGCTCGGCACCGAAGGCCTCGGCTGGGAAGGCGAAGGCTTCGACAGCGGTGCCAAGAAGGTCACGCGTCAGTGGCTGCGTTCGAAAGGTAACTCGATCGAAGGCGGCACCAGCGAGATCAACCTCAATGTCATCTCCAAGCGCGTGCTGGGCCTGAAGGATCATCAATAGAATGCGTTCGCTGCTCATCATGGGACTGGTTCTCGCTGCGCCGCTGGGCGCTGCCCGGGCCGATCAGGTGCTCGGCACCTGGTGCTGGGACACTTCGGATGTCGAGGGCGAACTGAACTCCGCCACCGTCGTCACCCGGTCCGATGATGGCCAGTATCGCATGATCCAGAAGTCCGCAGGCGCGGAAGATCTCGAATTCCCGCTCATGTCGGTCGGCGTGAACGAATACGGCGTCAAGGGTAGTTCGTCCGGCGACGGATTGATCCTCCGCGCCGACGGCATGCTCGAACTCTATGACTCGCAAGGTTCGCTGGGGGCTGCTGCGCCCCGCGACCTCGACGAATGTTTGAAAGGTAATCCACAATGACTTTCCTCCTCACTGATGATCAGGAAATGCTGCGCGAAACGGCGATGGCCTTCGCGCGCGACGAACTGCCCGTGACCCACCTGCGCGCCCTGCGCGATGCCGGTGCGAACGGCAAAGACCCCGCCACGCGCCAGAAGCTCGCCGAACTCGGCTTCTTCGGCGTGATCGTGCCGGAAGAACCGGGCGGCGAGCATTTCGGTCTGGTTGGCCTTGGCCAGATCCTTGAAGCACAGGGCCGCACGCTGGCCGCGACGCCGCTCCTGCAGACGGCCCTGATCGGCGCGACCGCTCTCCAGCTTGGCGGAAGCCCGGCACAGAAAGCCGAATGGCTGCCGAAGATCGCCGGCGGCGAAGTCACCTTCGCCCTCGCGCTCGACGAGAGTGCGCATTTCAGCCCGCTGAACGTTGCCACCGAAGCCGAGCGCAACGGGCAGGGCTACACGATCAATGGCGAAAAGCGCTACGTGCCGGATGGCCATCATGCCGACATGCTGATCGTCGTCGCCCGTACCTTCGGCGAACCTGGCGATCGCCACGGCCTGTCGCTGTTCCTCGTGCCGGCGAACGCCAAGGGCGTCAGCATCCAGGAACTGAAAACCGTGGACAGCCACGGCGCGGCAAATATCACCTTCACCGATGTTTTCGTGAAAGAGGATGCCCTTATCGGCGCCGCGGACCAGGGCGCGGACATCCTTGAGCCGGTGCTCGACCGGGCTGCCATTGGTCAGGCTGCAGAAATGCTGGGCTCCGCGCAGGCCGCTTTCGACATGACGCTTGAGTATCTCAACAACCGGAAACAGTTCGGCCAGCTGATCGGTTCGTTCCAGTCGCTGCAGCACCGGGCCGCGAAAATGTTCACCGAGCTGGAGATGACGCGTTCCTGCGTGGGCGCGGCGCTTGCTGCCGTCGACGCCGGCAAGAACGATGTTGCGGAACTGGCGAGCCTTGCGAAGGCGCGCGCCGGCGAACTGGTGCATCTCGTTTCGAACGAGTGCGTTCAGATGCACGGCGGCATCGGCATGACCGATGTAGCCGACCCGGGCCTCTACATGAAGCGCGCCCGCGTTCAGGAAGCCATGTATGGCTCGGCCAGCTGGCACCGCGACCGCTACGCAAAACTGAACGGCTACTGATCCACGCCGCCTTCAGGCAAACAAAAGCCGGGCACAGCGAGCGCTGGCCCGGCTTTTTCCGTTTCCGGAGGATCGTTACTTCAGCGCGGCGCCTTTGCGCAGGGCTTTTGCGACGAGATAGTAGACGACCGGGCGATGCTTTGCGCGCACCGAGCGGCCATATTTCTCGATCGCTTCAGCAAGGGCCGCATCGGCCTTAGCTTCGTCGATCACGCCAAGCTTCTTCGCGATGAAGGTCTTCTTGATACGGGCCATCTCGTCTTTCGACGAAGCGGCGACCGTTGCAGAGTCGGATTTGTAGATGGCCGGGCCGCAGGCTTTCACGGCGCCTTCCAGCAGCGCCATGTCAGGACGCGCCTCACCAACCTTTTCCTTCAGGTCGGCGACATATTTTTCCATCAGGATTTCTTTTTGCGACGGCGCCTTCACGGGTTTGGCGACTGCGGGTGCAGCGGCTTTCTTCGGCGCGGCAGCTTTCTTTTTCGGCTTGGTTGCTTTTGCCATGGGAGTGTCTCCTCTATGGGTCCGTCAGACGGACATGATTTCCATTACGCAGCGATTGTTCACGAATCAAAACGAGACGCGAAAAGACCCAAGGCACGATTTCCACAAGGAAACAACCCTTCGCGATCAGGAATCGCGAAGGGCTGTAAGAGAATATTCAATCCGTAAGCGGATTATGTATCAGTTTCCGGCGGCGTAGATCATGCAGACGCTGGAAGAAATGCTCTGCTTGCGCGTATCGGATGGCAGGTCGAGCGCGTCGATATCCGCCTGCGAAATCGTCACCTGCTTGCGGCCGATCATGCCTGCGGCGATAGGGGCCGGCGGCGGAGGCGGAGGAGGCGCTGCATAGGCGACGCTCGGCGAATTGCGATAATAATAGTCACTGTCCGTACCCGATGTTGTCGACCAGCGGCCGAGGCAGGGACCATCGCCTTCCTGAACGGCGAGCAGTTTGCCAAGCTTCGCGCCCGATGCAGATGCGGTTGCCTTGGCGCGCTCCGCCCCGTCCTTCACTGCGGCCTCGTAGGCGGCGCGGTTCATTTCGGTTGTGGCTTCCAGGTATGTGCTGAGCGGTGTCGAGGATTCCGGGCCGAGCGCCAGCGCCCCGGCGCGCGCCTTGCCGGCAACCGGTACGTCTTCGACCTGCACGCTCAGCGTGACGCGGGCTTCATACCCGGCGACCTTGTCGGCGCGGTCGTTCTCGACCTTGTTGCCGTCCTTGTCGCGATATTGCTCGTAATAGGCTTCGACCGACACGGATGATTGCACCAACGCCTTCTCACCGGCGATCTTCTTGACCGCATCGTAGGCGATCTTGCCGCGCTGCACGGCCAGCTTCATCGCCTCGTCAGCCTTCTTGTCCGTTTCCAGATAGGTCACCGAGAAGGAAGCCCGGTTCGGCGCGACCTGCATGTTCGCGCGGCCGATGGATTCGATCACGGGCATGCGCGTCCAGTACGGTGTGACATACACATCTTCCTGATAGTCGCGGCCGCCGGTCGGCGAAGCGGACTGAGCAAAGGCGGCCGGTGCGGCTGCCAGCAGGAAAATGGCAAGGGAGAGAGCTGATTTCATGGATGATCCTTTCGTGCGGGCAGGAAACGCCCCCCGTTCGCACAGGTCTTCCACACTTCACAGCATAGGGCTAGGCTTGCCAGATCGGGAATCGGTCGGGAGGCGCCGCACACCCATGTCTCGCTATTCAGCACTCATCATCGCGGCATTGGTCTTCGTGGCCGGCGTGGTCTTCTGGAACACCGGATCGATCGCGCAGATTGCCGCCATTCTCGGTGGCCTGGTCACTTTGCTCGGCCTGTCGGATCTCGTGCAGAAGCGGCACACGCTCTGGCGCAATTATCCCCTTCTTTCGCGCGTGCGCTGGTTGGCGGAGGAATTGCGCCCCTTCATCCGGTCCTATGTGGTCGAAAGCGAAACGGAGGGCCGGCCATTCAATCATGAAGAGCGTGCGATGGTCTATCGCCGCGCCAAGGACGTGGCCTCGGTCGAGCCGTTCGGCAGCCATCTCGACATCGACCGTCCGCCCTATGAATGGCTCGCCCATTCCATGGGGGCGGTCCATTGCGAGGAAACGGACCCACGGGTCATGGTCGGTGCGCCGGGCACGGCAAAGCCCTATTCGGCGAGTGTACTGAATATCTCGGCCATGAGTTTTGGCGCCCTTGGCGCGCATGCCATCGAAGCCCTGTCGACCGGTGCCAAGCGCGGCGGCTTCTATCACGACACAGGCGAGGGCGGCGTCTCGCGCTATCACCGCAAGGGAGGAGCCGATCTCGTCTGGGAACTGGGCTCCGGCTATTTCGGCTGCCGCGCCGCCGATGGCGGCTTCGATCCGGAACGCTTCCGCGATGTTGCAGCCGATCCGCAGATCAAGATGATCGAGATCAAGCTCAGCCAGGGCGCGAAGCCTGGTCATGGCGGCGTCCTGCCCGGCGCGAAGGTGACGCCGGAAATTGCTGAGGCGCGCGGCATCTCCGTCGGCCAGACCTGCGTTTCACCACCGGCGCACTCCGCCTTCTCTTCGCCGGTGGAGATGATGGAGTTCGTCGCGAAGCTGCGCGAGTTGTCGGGCGGGAAGCCTGTCGGCGCGAAGTTCGCGGTGGGCAATCGCTGGGAAGTGCTCGCCCTTTGCAAGGCGATGCTGAAGACGGGCATCTTGCTGGACTTCATGGTCGTGGATGGCGGGGAGGGCGGCACGGGCGCGGCGCCGGCTGAATTTCTCGACCATGTCGGCGCGCCGCTGCGTCAGGGCCTCGTCCTGACACGGAATGCCCTGGTCGGAACAGGCCTCAAGGACGAAGTGCGTCTTGCCTGCTCGGGCAAGCAGATCAGCGCTTTCTCGATCGCGTCCTCGATGGCGCTCGGGGCGGACTGGGTGAACACGGCGCGGGGCTTCATGTTTTCGCTTGGCTGCATCCAGTCGCTCAACTGCCACAACAATCGCTGCCCCACCGGTATTGCGACCTCCGACCCGCTCCGCCAGCACGGCCTCGACGTATCGGACAAGGCGGTGCGCGTGACGAATTTCCACCGCAATACCGTGAAGGCGCTCATGGAGGTGGTCGGCGCGGCCGGTTGCAAGCATCCCGGTGAATTGACGCCCCGCCACATCATGCACCGCGTCACCGAGGATATCGTGCGCCCGGCCGACGAGGCCTACGACCTGCTCGCACGCGGCCAGCTCCTGTCCGATGCAGCCGGCACGCACCTTGCCAGCGAATGGGCCATGGCGCAGGCAGACAGCTTCCGGCCGGCGGGCGTCTAGACGCGGATGTGGATGCTCCGGCCTGTTTTGCTCGGCGCGTTGGCGGCATTCGGCGTCTTCCTGATGGCGGTTTCGGTGAAGCAGCCCCGGCACGACCGGGACTGGTATCCCCATCTCTCCCGCCTGCCGCATGTCGATCTGGACAATGGCACCTTTTCCATCGCGCCCTACAGTAACTGGACGTATACGGAGGACGCACCAGATGAGCGGCGCTGGACCGACCTGCCACCGCACCGGATTTCGGATGTCCGCTGCGTCTGGTTCGTAATGGAGCCGCATCCCGGCCTTCCCATCATGGCGCACACCTTCGTCCTGTTCGAGTTCAGGGAAGGGGACCTCGTGGGTCTCACCATCGAGGCGCGCAAGGAAAAGCGCGAGAAATATTCCGCCCTCGCTGGCGCCTTCAACAAATTCGAACTCCTGTATGACTGGGCCAGTCCGCGCGATCTCATGACCCGGCGAGCCGTCATGATGGACCGGCAACTCTACATGTACCCGCTCGAACTCAGCCAGGCCGAGGCGGAGGCCTATCTGACCGCGCTGCTGGAGAAGACGATCGCCATCGAGCGTCGCCCGCGTTTCTACAACACACTTACCTCGAACTGCACGAACGAGCTCGCCAAGGCGGCGAAACTGCCCTGGCACCCGGCCTTCATCTTCACGGGCGGGGCGGATGCGGCGCTCTACGCCCAGAAGCGGATCGCCGGCGCGGACGGGTTCGAAGCGGTACGCGAGCGGGCTCGGATCGACGCGGCGGTCCGCCGGATCGCAGACCTGCCGGAAACTGAGTTCAATGCAGCACTCATCGCAGCAGCGGAACAGTCAGCCGCTGGTCCATCATGATCCGTTACAGTCCGGATTAAGTTTCGCTTAGTCCTTCGGCGATGCGTTCGCTTCGGACTGGAGCAGGATGTAGCGCTCGATGCCGATCCGTTCGATCAGGTTGAACTGCGTCTCGATAAAGTCGACGTGTTCTTCCTCATTGTGGAGGATCTTGCCGAACAGGTCGCGGCTTACATAGTCCTGCACCGACTCGGCATGCGCCATGGCTTCGCGCAGCAGCGGAATGGCCATGTTCTCGAGCTTCAGGTCGCATTCGAGGATTTCCTGCACGTTCTCGCCGATGTGCAGCTTGCCGAGGTCCTGCAGGTTGGGCAGGCCGCCGAGGAAGAGGACGCGCTGGATCAGCCAGTCGGCATGTTCCATTTCCTCGATGGATTCCTTGTATTCCTTGTCGCCCAGCTTCGAGACGCCCCAGTCGTGCAGCATGCGCGAGTGCAGGAAGTACTGGTTGATGGCGGTGAGCTCGTTCTTCAGCGCCTTGTTCAGGTATTCGATGACCTTCTTGTCGCCTTTCATGGGGGAGCTCCTTCCGTGTGTCGGTAATGTCTACGTGAATATACGTAACGCATAGGCCGATTGGTGCAGCGCGGCAAGAAAAAAGCCAATTAAATCAATTGCATATGAAAGTGCGACACAGTCTCAGACCGTATCAAAAAGCCTGCGATGACAAGGGCTTGGGCCTATTCGGCCGGCACGAGAGAGGGTGAGGCGCCGCGTTCGAACAGGGTTTCGCTGATCATTTCGCCGATCGAGGGGCGGCACTTGCCGCACTGGAACTTGCAGCCATGGTGCGCCTGCACGGCTTTCGGGTTGTCCGCACCGGCTTCCACAGCCGCGCGGACGCTTTTGCAGTTAATGGCATTGCAGACACAAATGATCATGAGAACCATTTGCAGTCTCTGAGAATGATTGTCAATACGGACTTGTACGAGGGTCTCAGTCCGCTCCACGCCAGACCGACAGGGACACGCCGCTGCCGATGCCCAGGATCGTTGTTTCGTAGCCGTTTGCCGGGTCCGAGACATGCTCCACGAAGGGTTTGAGCGTCTTGCGGAAGCTGCGGATATTGTCAGCGAAGATCACGGCGCCGGGCGCCAGTTTCGGCTCCATCAGCTTCAGGACGGGGATGTAGAGATCCTTCCAGCCGTCGAGGAACAGGAAGTCCACCGGCCCGTCCAAGGGCGCGAGGCTTTCCATCGCGTCGCCCTCGCGGATGTCAGACCAGCGGGAGAGACCCGCGTCCTGCAGGTTTGCGATGGCGATCTGGGCCTTGTCGCTGTCCTTTTCGCTGCCGGTGAAGAAGCCGCCGGTCTCGCGGGCTGCGGCGGCAAGGTAGATCGACGAAATGCCGTAGGACGATCCGAATTCGACAATCCTCTTCGCCCCGCGCGACAGGGCGGTCAGGTACATGAACCGGCCGAATTCCGGCGAGACGGGAATGTAGGCCTTGGAAAGATAGGGTTCTGCCGCCTCGAAGGTGGAGCGCCCGGTGAACTTTCCGGCAATAACGGCGGGCAGGGCGCGGGCGAAGACATGCGCGTCGCGTCCGCTCGCCTCGCGGTGCAGGCGGTGCAGGGTATGGGCAATATCCGGGTCGTTCAGGCCGCGGCGCGTATGGGCAGGGTCCTCGCAGTCGAAAGGCATGGGGCTTTCCTTCGCTCTCTCAATCACCTATCTCTCTTAAATATGAGCGATAGCTCGCATTGAAACTCGCATTTGCCCATGCCCGCAGACACACTGACAAACCCCAGAAAGACGCCGGTTCAGGCCCGCTCCAGCGCGACGGTTGAGGCGATCCTCGAAGCGGCGGCTCGCATTCTCGAGAGCGAGGGGCTGGAGGGCTACACCACGAATGCCATCGCAAAACGGGCCGGAGTCTCCATCGGCTCGCTCTACCAGTACTTCCCGAACAAGGACGCGGTCACAGCGGCCCTGGTGCGGGCCGACACGGAAGAGATGGCCGGTGCAATGGAGGCGGTGATGGTTGCCTATGAAGGCCGTCCGGTACGCGATTGCATCGGGGCGCTGGTCGAGGTGGCCGTGTGCCACCAGTTCGACCGGCCGATGCTGGCCCGCCTGATCGACCTTGAGGAGCACAGGCTCGGCCGGGATTTCGGCATGGAAGCCGCACGGGAGCGGATGATCGGCGTTGTGCGCCGTCTCCTGGAAAACAGCCGGCTGGACCTGCCTTTCGACCTCGAAACCGTGACGCAGGACCTGTTCGCCCTTTCGCACGGCATCACGGATGCGGCGGGCATGAAGGGCGAAACGGACCGGGCCCATCTCAATGCCCGGATCCGCCATGCCATCCTCAGCTATCTGGGTGTTCCTGCCAGCTGAACACGTCTTCCACGCCGGAGCCGAAGACGCGGGCGATGCGGAAGGCGCTTTCGAGGGAGGGGGAGTAGCGGCCCTGTTCCATGGCGATTACGGTCTGGCGGGTGACGCCGATCGCTTCGGCGAGGGCCGCCTGGCTCATATTGCCGTTCAGCTCGCGCAGTTCCCGGATACGATTCCCAATACGGGTGGGCTTGGCCATGGTTTACACGCCCCGGCGATAGAGCGCGATCTGCAGCAGGTATTCCGCAATCTGGCTGAGCATCAGCGCCCCGAAGGCGATGTGGAACAGGAGGTTCCCGTCGCCGGTCCAGCCGAAATGCCAGAGGCCGGCAACCACGCCCACGGCCAGGATATAGCCCGACCAGTGGCCCGCCTTGTCGAGGATGACCTTCTCCCGCTCGTCCGCCGGAGCGTCTGCTTCCCTGCCGGAAAGCATGCTCAGGGTGACGGCAACGGTGATCGAAGCGACGACGACGGTGATCACATAGCCGATGAAGAAGCGGAGATCTGGCGGCGACGTGTAGCCGAGCGCGGCGCTCTGGGCGACGACTTTCCGGAAATACCAGGCGCCCGCCAGGATGAGGACGAGGCTCATGCCCCAGGCGGTCTTTTCTCGGAATGGCATTTTCGCGGTCCTTTCGATGTCAAAAATATCTTACACGCCATGTAGTCAAAGATTTTTGACATGTCAAATTTTTCTTACATCTCGATTGTGCCCCTCGCTTGACGCTGTGGGGCAGGGCCTTTAGGCCCGGCCAGCCGACGAGATCGGCAAAAACCGACAATCCACAGACAAAGACAGACCCTTCAGATGACCGACTTCTCCGTCCTCGCAGAGACCGCCAAGGCATGGCCCTTCGAGCTGGCGCGCGCGCTGAAACAGCGTGTCGAGCAGCAGAAGAAAGCCGGCCAGCGAAAGGACGAGGACCCGGTCATCTTCGAGACGGGCTACGGCCCCTCGGGCCTGCCGCATATCGGCACGTTCGGCGAGGTCGTGCGCACGACCATGGTGCGCCATGCGTTCGAGGTGCTGACCAATGGCCAGGTGCCGACGAAGCTGATCTGCGTGTCCGACGACATGGACGGCATGCGGAAGATCCCGGACACGGTGCCGAACCCGAAAGCGCTGGAGCCCTATCTCCAGATGCCGCTGACCGTGGTCCCGGACCCGTTCGGCACGGCAGAATCCTATGGCCGCAACATGAATGCGCGTCTGCGCGCCTTCCTCGACCAGTTCGGCTTCAAGTACGAGTTCCTCTCGGCGACCGATTGCTACAAGTCCGGACGGTTCGACGCGATGCTACTGCGCGCGGCGGAAAAGTACCAGGACATCATGGATGTCATGTTGCCGACGCTGGGCGAGGAACGCCGGGCGACCTATTCGCCCTTCCTGCCGATCTCGCCGAGCACCGGCCGCGTACTCTATGTGCCGATGAAAGCGGTCGATGCCTCTGCCGGTACGATCACGTTCGCGGACGAGGACGGCACGGACGTGACGCTGCCCGTCACCGGCGGACACGTGAAGATGCAGTGGAAGCCGGACTTCGGCATGCGCTGGGCCGCGCTCGGAGTCGATTTCGAGATGTTCGGCAAGGACCACCAGGCCAACGCCCCGATCTATTCCAAGATCTGTCGCATCCTTGGCGCCCGTCCGCCGGAACAGTACGTCTACGAACTGTTCCTGGACGAGAAGGGCGAGAAGATCTCCAAGACCAAGGGCAACGGCATCTCGGTCGAGCAGTGGCTGAAATACGCCCCGGACGAGAGCCTCGCGCTGTTCCAGTTCCAGAAGCCGCGCGTTGCGAAGAAGCTCTATTTCGACGTCATCCCGAAGACGGTGGACGAGTACATCGCCCACCTCCAGGCCTATCCGGGCGAGACGCCGGACCGGCAGATCGAGAACCCGGTCTGGCACATCCATCTCGGCAATCCGCCGAAAGTGGACGTGCCGGTCAGCTTCGCGCTGCTGATGAACCTCGTCGCGGTGGCGAACCCGGAAGACAAGAGCCAGCTCTGGGGCTTCATCACGCGCTATGCGCCGGAGGCCTCGCCGGAGACGAACCCGCTGCTCGACGAGCTGGCAGGCTATGCGATGCACTATTACCGCGACTTCGTTCTGCCCGCGAAAACCTATCGCGCGCCGACGGATCAGGAACGCGCGGCGATGGTGGACCTGTCCGCCCAGCTCAAGGGCTTTGCCGAGGATCCGAACCCGGAGAACCTGCAGACGCTGACGTTCTCAGTCGGCAAGGAGCACGGCTTCGAGAACCTGCGCGACTGGTTCAAGGCGCTCTACGAAGTGCTGCTCGGACAGGAACAGGGCCCGCGCTTCGGCAGCTTCGCGGCGCTCTACGGCAAGGACAACACCGCCCGCCTGATCGACGAGTCGCTGGCGCGCGGGTAGGGCGGCGGCAGGCGCCGTAATCTCCCCGAAACCCTTCCCTGTTCAGGTGGGTCCTGAACAGGGGAGACCAGCCATGTATATTATCCGCGCCATCCTGCTCGCGGCCGTCTTCCTCTTCGCGCCGGGCTGCGTCGCGACGAAGATCGTGACCGTGCCGGTCGGCCTCGCTGCCGATGCGGTGGGCGCGGCGGGCAAGGGCGTCGTCTGGGTCGGCGGCACGGCAGTGCGTGTGACCGGCGACGCGCTGGACGGGCCGGACGAGATGATCCGCCTCGACGTGACCTACAAGAACGGCAAGCACACGAAGAAGACGATCAAGAAGAAGAACCTCGAGCGCGAGCTGGACAAGCTCGGCAAGAAGGGCAGAATCGTCGACGTCGAAGTCTCGCCCGCCGGCTGATCCCTATTCTTCCGTCTCTGCTTCGGGCGGGGATTCCACGCGGCCGATGAACATGACCGTGCCGGTGTCCTTGTGGCGGAGGGCGATCAGGAACGGATGATCGGCGCGGAACTCGACCGGCTCCTCGTCCGGAATGAAAATGGCCGTACGCTCCATGAGGATTGCCGTGGCAGCGGCTGCCTCGGTGCCTTTCTCGTCGATTTCGAGGAAGGTCTTGTGCAGCACGTCGCTGATCTGCAGGTCTCCGGGGCCGGCGCCTTCGATCAGGCGGGAAAAGTCTGCCTTCGGCGTAAAGGCATCGGCGAGGCCGAGCGCTGCCATGGCATCGTTCAGGTTATAGTCCGCCTCGATCTTCACCTTCGGCATGACGACGTGCACGCGCTTGGTTGCCGCGGCGTCCATACTGTCCAGAAGGGCTGTGAAGCGCTCGGGCGTCATCGCGGCCTCGACGGCGCCGAGCCCGTCCTGTGCGTCCGGCAGGATGAGGGTGAGGGCGTAGTCGTCGCCGGCATAGTCGAGGTCGAGCGCGGCATAGCCGTCGCGGGCGAGATAGCGCGCCTTTTTCAGCGTCTGGCTCATCAGCTTCGCGGTGATCTCGCCGCCGGGCGTGTAGAAGGTGCCGTCATGGGTGGACTCGGCCTTGAAAGGGCTTGCCCAGTCGGCCTTGAACCAGACCGCATTGGTGAGGATCAGCTCGGTAAGGCCGGGTTTGATCGCCGAGGGCGGGACGAGATCGTGGATCCGGTCATTCGTATGGTCCTCGACCCAGCCATTGATGAGACCGGCGGCAGCGGCGGGCTGCGTGAAGTCGACCAGCGCGACCTTGGCTTTCATGCTGTCCTCGACAGCGTGGCGATAGGGCGCCTGCAGGGCAGAGCCTTCGCGCAGCCAGACGGCGTTCGCGATGGTGAGCTTCGCCTTGTCCGTGTTGGTGACGATGTCCTGGTTCAGCGCGTACTGCGCAGCGGGGAAGAGGTCCGCGGCGACCGCGTCGTAGCCGAACAGGGTGGACATTTCGCTCGCCGTGTCGCCGGCAGCGCCCGGATAGAGCAGGGCGAAGGCCCCGCTGACGGACGCCGGGGAGACGAAGACGTTGCCCTCTGCGCCTTTCAGCGCGTCATAGAGCGACCAGGCGAAGAGATTGTTGCCATGGGCGAGCTTCTCGACAGGCTCCCGGCTGGTGAGAGCGGTTTCGGCGGGCACCGGCTGTGCCTCCTCTTTCGGAGCGACATATTGCGCCGGTTCTCCCGGTGCAACGGGCGGATCGCTGTCGGCCGCGGGCGGTGCCGGATGCTGGCAGGCGGCAAGCGTGGCCACAGCGGTGAGCGCGGGCAGGATAAAGCGGCGCATGGGTGTCCTCCGTATGGTTTTCACGAACCATACCACCCTTGCGCGGAGTCCGTGACTATTCTGCGGCGATCAGCGTGGTTTTTCCCTTGGGCAGTTTGCCTTCCGGCCAGCCGGCCCAGAGGTCGGCCTCTTTCGCCTTCGCGGCCTGCAGGGCGGCGTCCTTCACATGGCCGAAGCCGCGGATCTCGTCCGGCACGCTGGCAAGCGCGATGGCGAGGTCGTGGTTCTTCGCGGAGAGTTCCGATGCGATGCGGTTGAGGCCGGCGAGATAGGCGTCGCGCAGGGCGCGCTCGTGGCGTCGTTCCTCGGTATGGCCGAAGACGTCGAGCCGCGTGCCGCGCAGGCCCTTGAACTTCGCGAGCAGGCGGAAGCCCAGCATCATCCACTGGCCGAACTGCTTCTTCTGGAAGTGGCCGTGCTTGTCCTTCTTCGCGATCATCGGCGCAGCGAGCCAGAAGTGCAGCTTGCCGCCCTTGAACTGGCTGGCGAGCTGTTCGGCGAACTTTCCATCCGTGTAGAGACGGGCGACCTCGTACTCGTCCTTGTAGGCCATGACCTTGTAGGCATAGGTCGCGGCTGCCCGGCTGAGCTTGTCGCCAAGGCCGGCGGCCGTCTCGGCGGCGCGCACCTTCGCCACCACGTCTCGGTATTGCGCGGCATAGGCGGCGTTCTGGTAGGCCGTGAGGCGGGCGGCGCGGTCTTCGACGATCTGGTCCAGCGACTGCTGCTCGGTCTCGCCGCGCGGGTCCTGCTGCTTGATCAGGCGCTCCGGTGCGGCAGCGGCGATGCGGCCGATATTGAACGCCGCCATGTTGTCGTCGACCTTGGTGCCGTTGAGGCGGATCGCGCGGTAGAGGGCGCGCAGGGAGATCGGCAGCTTGCCCTTCTGCCAGGCGAAGCCCGCCATGATCATGTTCGTGTAGATCGCATCGTGCAGGTAGCCGACGGCGAGCGCTTCGGCGTCGAAGGCGTCGAAATCGGTGGCCTGGCGCTTCACGCGGGCCGACAGGAGGTCGCTCTCGAACCGCTTGGAACGGTTGCGGATGAATTCGCTGGTCGGCGTCACATCGGAGTTCGCATAGGCGGCGGTGCGGTTCGAATCCATCAGGTTCAGCGCGTCGCCGCTCGCCGCCACGACGAGGTCGCAGGCGATGATGACGTCGGCACTGGCCGGCGGCACGCGGCCGGTGGAGATCAGTTCCGGTTCGCGCGCAAAGCGCAGGTGCGACAGGACCGGGCCGCCCTTCTGGGCGAGGCCGGTCATGTCCAGCGTCGAGGCGGCGTGGCCGTCGACATGCGCCGCCATGGCCAGCACGGCGGCGACGGTCGTCACGCCTGTACCGCCGACGCCGGTGAAGAGTACGTTGTAGGGCTGCGCCAGGCTCGGCGTTTCGGGCAGGGGCAGGCCGTCGGCGCTGAAGGCGGGACGCGGCTGGTCTTCCCAGGCTTCCTCACCATCGGTGACGGTCACGAAGCTCGGGCAGAAGCCCTTGAGGCAGGAGAGGTCGGTATTGCAGGTGGACTGATTGATCCGGCGCTTGCGGCCGAGCGGCGTCTCGACCGGCTCCACTGACAGGCAGTTCGACTTGACCGAACAGTCGCCGCAGCCTTCGCAGACTTCGGTATTGATGATGACGCGCGTGCGGTCCGGTGCGCGCAGGTTGCGCTTGGCGCGACGGCGCTTCTCGGTGGCGCAGATCTGGTCGTAGATGATGACCGACACGCCGGGCGTCTGGCGCAGTTCCAGCTGCACGTCTTCCAGCTTGTCGCGGTCGTAGATCTTCACGCTGTGCGGAAGGCCCTTGACGTTGGCGTAGCGGGTCGGGTCCTCCGTGACGATCACGATCGTCTTCACGCCCTCGGCTTTCAGCTGCTGGGCGATCTGCTGCGGTGTCTGGCCGGACTCGACATGCTGGCCGCCGGTCATCGCGACGGCATCGTTGTAGAGGATCTTGTAGGTCATGGTTGCGCCGGATGTGACGGCGGCGCGGATGGCAAGGCTGCCCGAGTGGGAATAGGTGCCGTCGCCGAGGTTCACGAAGACGTGCGGCTCTTCGGTCGCCCAATGCTGACCGACCCAGGCGATGCCTTCGCCGCCCATCTGGCTGGTCATGTCGGTGTGACGGTCCGGCATGAAGTTCGCCATGTAATGGCAGCCGATACCGGCCAGTGCGCGGCTGCCTTCCGGGACAACCGTGGACGTGTTGTGCGGGCAGCCCGAGCAGAAGTGCGGTGTACGGATCGTCGGGGAGGCATTGGAGCGGGCCGCTTCGCCCGCGCGGCCGACGCGGTCGAAATAGGCGTCCGCACGGGACGTGTCCCAGCCCGCGGGCATGACGTGCATCAGGGCGGCGGCCATTTCGGGAATGGGGATGGAGGCGATGTCGGAGAGAAGGCGCCTGCCTTCACGATCGAACTTGCCTTCGACAACAGGGCGTTTGCCGTCCGGCAAGG
Organism: Hyphomonas sp.; assembly: GCA_041398365.1. Taxonomy (GTDB): domain Bacteria; phylum Pseudomonadota; class Alphaproteobacteria; order Caulobacterales; family Hyphomonadaceae; genus Hyphomonas. Next base: position 20,346 of record JAWKUV010000003.1, read on the forward strand.
TGTAGAGCGCCGAGCGGAGCTGGTCTTCGATGAGCGGGCGTTTGTGTTCGATGACGATGACACGTTCGAGACCGGCGCAGAATTCGCGAACGCCCTGCGGCTCCAGCGGCCAGGGCATGGCGACCTTGTAAACCGTCAGGCCGAGCCGTCCGGCTTCCTGCGGATCGATGCCGAGCGCTGCGAGCGCCTCGAACACGTCGCGGGCGGCCTGTCCGGTCACGATCACGCCGACGCGCGGATTGGGGGAGGGCAGGATGACCCGGTCGAGCCGGTTCGCCCGGACATAGGCCTGCGCGGCCGGCAGCTTCACCTGGCGCAGGCGCTTTTCCTTCAGGAGAGGATTGTCGCCGCGGCGCATGTGCACGCCGTCTTCCGGCAGGGAGAATTCCGGGCGGGCAATATTCAGGCGGCCAAGATCGACATCCACGACCGAGCCGGAATCCATCGTGTCGGCCAGCGCCACCATGCCGGTCCACGCGCCGGAGAAGCGGCTCATCTCCCAGCCGTGGATACCGTAGTCCAGCACGTCCTGGATCGAGGCCGGGTTCAGCACCGGGATCTCGGCATCCATCATCGCGAATTCGGATTGCGATGGCAGGGTGGAGGATTTGCAGTTGTGGTCGTCGCCGATGATGGAGAGCACGCCGCCGAGCGAGGACGTGCCTGCCGCGTTCGCGTGCTTGAACACGTCACCCGTGCGGTCGACGCCCGGCGCCTTGCCGTACCAGATGCCGAACAGGCCATCGAACTTCGCACCGGGAAACAGGCCGAGCTGCTGGCTGCCCCACACGGCGGTCGCGCCGAGGTCTTCGTTCAGGCCTTCCCAGAACTTGATGTCGTGCGAATCGAGCCATTTCTGGGCGGCGCGCAGTTGCTGGTCGTAGCCGCCAAGGGGAGAACCGCGATAACCGGAAATAAAGCCCGCCGTGTTGACTCCATTGCGCAAGTCGAGACGTTTGCGGTCGATCGGCAGGCGGACCAGCGCCTGGATGCCGGTCATATAGGCTCTGCCCTCGACAAGATCGTATTTGTCGTCCAGCGTAACTTCGCGGTGCTGCATGGATAGTCTGTCCGGTTTTGGGGAATGGCAGATTATTCGATAAAATGCGCGAAATTGCTTGCCTTTCTTGCGACAATTTTGTTAAAACGGGGCAAATTATGCCTTCGTCTGGGGAGATATTAGAAAATTGGCCCAAGAAATTGACTCCGTTGATGCCAAGATTCTTGACATCATCCAGCGTGATGCCGGCCTTTCGGTTGCTGAAATTGCCGATCGTGTAGGACTTTCTTCCTCGCCCTGCTGGCGCCGGATCAAGCGTATGGAAGAGGCCGGGTTCATCCGCGGTCGCGTGACGATACTCGACAATTTTGCCCTCGGCCTGAATTTCGAAGTGATCGCCAGCGTCAAGCTTGCCCTGCCGAACCGCGAGAACCTCGAAGCCTTCGAGAACATGGTCCAGGCCTGGCCCGAAGTGACCGAGTGCATGACGGTGACCGGGCAGGTGGACTACATGATCCACGTCGTCACCACCGACATGCACGCCTATGACAATTTCCTGCGCGACAAGCTGCTCGGCTCGGCGCTCGTCTCGGACGTGCAGTCGCGTATCGTCATCCGCGTGTCCAAGCGGACGACGGCCCTGCCGCTCGGCCTGGTCGAGAATGTGAAATAGGTCTCCGGCCCGCCGTCAGGCGAGGTCGAGATGCAGGAACTGGTTGAAGTCGCTGCGCACATAGTCCGCAAAGGCTTCACCGTCCCGGAACCCATGCTTGCGATAGAGCGCGAGGGCTGGCTCGAACGGCTCGCCTGTGCCTGTCTCGAGGCTGACCCGCCGGTAGCCGCGCGTGATCGCCAGATCGAGCAGGCTGAGCAGCATCAGGCTGCCCGCACCGCTGCGCAGGCGGTCCGTCCGTGTGCGCATGGATTTCAGTTCGCCATGATCGGCGGCAAGCTCCTTGATGGCGCCGATCGCGAGCAGCGTTCCATCGTCCCAGACGCTGAGAAAGGTCACGTCCGGCCGCTGCAGGCCGCTGAGGTCGAGCGCGAAACTGTGGCCGGGCGGAGAACTGTCCGCCATGCCCTGCAGGTGCAGACGGAGGAGGTCGAGGATCTGGGGATCGGCGAAGTCACCGGGTTTGACGATCAAATGGGGCCTCCCCGGCCGGCAAAAGCAAAACGGGTCCGGCAGCGCCGGACCCGTTCCTATTTATTCATTCCTGTGTCGGCTGGCGAGAGGCTCAGACGCGCTCGAGGCACATGGCGATGCCTTCACCGCCGCCGATGCAGAGCGAGGCGACGCCCTTCTTGAGGCCGCGGTCTTCGAGGGCTGCGAGCAGCGTCACGATCACGCGGGCGCCGGATGCGCCGATCGGGTGACCCATGGCGCAGGCGCCGCCGTTCACGTTCAGCTTGTCATGGCTGATGCCGAGCTCCTTCATCGCGATCATCGGGACCACGGCGAAGGCTTCGTTGATTTCCCAGAGGTCCACATCGTCGACGGACCAGCCGGCCTTGGCGAGCGCCTTCTTCATGGCGGGCACCGGGGCCGTGGTGAAGTATTCCGGCTCATGCGCGTGACTGGACGAGGAGACGATCTTGGCCAGCGGCTTCAGGCCGCGTTTCTTGGCTTCCGATTCCTTCATCAGGACGAGGGCTGCGGCACCGTCGGAGATGGCCGAAGCGTTGGCGGCGGTCACGGTGCCGTCTTTCGAGAAGGCCGGCTTCAGTTGCGGGATCTTGTCCGGCATGGCTTCGCGCGGCAGCTGGTCGGTGTCGACCACGGTGTCGCCCTTGCGGGTCTTCACGGTGACCGGCGCGATCTCGCGCTTGAACTTGCCGTTCTTGGTGGCGTCCTGGGCGCGCTTCAGCGTCTCGAGGGCGTAGGCGTCCTGCTGCTCGCGGGTGAACTGGTACTCGCCTGCGATCATGTCGGCGAACTGGCCCATCGGGCCGCCCTTGTAGGCATCGGAGAGGCCGTCGAGGGCCATGTGGTCTTCAGCCGCCATGGTGCCGTACTTGTGGCCCTTGCGGACGTTCAGGAGGTGCGGGGCGTTGGTCATGGATTCCATGCCGCCTGCGATGACGATTTCAGCGTCGCCGGCGAGGATGGCGTTGCGGCCCATGACGGCGGCCTGCATGCCCGAGCCGCACATCTTGTTGATCGTGACGGCTTCGAGGCTCTTGTCCTGGCCGGACTTGAAGCCGGCCTGGCGGGCAGGGGCCTGGCCCTGGCCGGCGGGCAGGCAGTTGCCCATGATGATTTCGGAAGCTTCGCCCGGCTTCAGGCCGGCTTCCTTCACGGCTGCCTCGATTGCGATGGCGCCGAGCTCGTTGGCGCTGAAACCGGCGAGGTCTCCGAGAAGGCCACCCATCGGGGTTCGGGCCATGCCAACGATAACGACGGAATCCTGGTCAGCCATGTGCGTCTCCTTGCTGCATCTGCGTGCTTTAACTTCGGGAGGCACAAAGCGCCTGACAAGGGGGCGCGTCAAGCCCGACCCAAGGCTAGGTCAGGTGCGGCATACTGGGGCAGGTCCGGGCAACCCGCGGGTGTGGGGGCTGATCGCTGGCCGGAGGAGCGGCCTATTTCTTCTTTTTCTTCTTCCCGGACTTCGGAGCGGCGTCGTCTTCGGGGTGACCGGAGACTGTCTCCGTGGGTGCCGCTTCAGCCTTTTTCGCTTTCGCGGGAGCGGCCGGCGCCTCGATTTCGAAGGTCATCTGCATGTTGACCCGATACTTGTCGATCTTGCCGTTCCGGATCGTGGTCGACATGTTGTTGATGTTGCAGGAGGCGAGCCCCCGCACCGTTTTCGAGAACCGGGTCACGGCCGTCTGGATCGCGTCTTCGAACGACACGCTCGATTCAGCGAGGATTTCTTCGGACTTCATGATGGCCATGGAACGCTCCTGTTTCCGCGGGACATGGGCCCATAGAAACGTGAGAGGCGTGTCCTGCCAAGGAAACTCCCCCTCGGGGAGAATCAGACGGCGGTCTGTGGGATCAGGGCGAGGCCGGCTTCGGAGTTTTCCTGCCAGACGACGCGGGCCGGGCCTTCCAGGCCGACGGCGCGGGCGTGCAGGAACACTTCCGGGGGCAAGTGCTCATTGGTCGGGAAGCGGACGCGGACGCCGGCAGACGAGTAATCGAGCGCGATCCCCGAGCGGCGATAGCCGGAGCTGTAAGTGACGGTGATCTCGCGATAGACCATCGCGCGATGCTGGCGCGCCATGTTCTGGGACTTCGGGAGCGCTGATGGCGGAAGCGTCGATTGGGCAAGCGTGCGCTGAATCCGTCCGGGATCGGGCCCGTCCGTCGACTTCTTCGATCCGAAGAGGCGGGGTTTAATCGCCATGGCTTATTCCAAACGCTCCAGCCGTGTACTCCTCCACCCGCATCGCAAGATTTAGGCCAGACCCATTAACACTGTCTTTATGATAAAAAGATGAAGGCGGCGCATCCTGTAGCGCCGCCTTCAGATAGAGCGAATTCTAGCCTACGTTACCAGATGCGGACGCGATCTTCCGGTGCGAGGTAGAGCGCATCGCCAGGCTGGATATCGAACGCGGCGTACCATTCGTCGAGGTTCCGCACGATGCCGTTGACGCGGTAGTTCGGCGGGGAGTGGGGGTCCGACAGCATCTGCTGGCGGGTGGCCTCGTCGCGGTACTTGGCGCGCCACACCTGGGCCCAGGCCATGAAGAAGCGCTGGTCGCCGGTCAGGCCGTCGATCACCGGGGCTTCCTTGCCGTTCAGCGACATCTTGTAGGCGCGATAGGCGAGCGAGAGGCCGCCGAGGTCGCCGATGTTCTCGCCGAGGGTCAGGCGGCCGTTGACGCAGGTCTCGCCGTCATCGAGCGGGCAATAGGCCGAATACTGTGCAGCCAGCGCGTCGCCGAGCTTGCGGAAGGAGGCGAGGTCTTCGTCCGTCCACCAGTTCTGGAGCACGCCGTCGCCATTGTACTTCGCGCCCTGGTCATCGAAGCCGTGACCCATTTCGTGACCGATGACGCCGCCGATGGCGCCATAGTTCACCGCCGGGTCGGCCGAGATGTTGAAGAAGGGCGGCTGCAGGATGGCGGCCGGGAACACGATCTCGTTGAAGGACGGGTTGTAGTAGGCATTGATCGTCTGGGGCGTCATGTACCACTTCGTCCGGTCGACCGGCTTGCCGAGATTGGAGACGTTGTCGTCGGACTCCCATTTCGCGGCAGCGACGGCATTGTCGAGCGCATTGTTGCCGACGGTCAGCGCGTCATAGGTCTCGAACTTGTCCGGATAGCCGATCTTCGGCGTGAAGGCGTTGAGCTTCTCCTCGGCCTTCACCTTGGTTGCATCGCTCATCCAGCCGAGGTCTTCGAGGTTGAGCGCCATGGCCTTGCGGAGGTTCTTCACGAGATCGTCCATCGCGGCCTTGTTCTCGGGCGGGAAGTAACGCTCGACGAAGACCTTGCCGATGGCTTCGCCCAGGATGCCCTGGGTGGCCTGCACGGAGCGCTTCCAGCGCTCGCGCTGTTCCGGCTGGCCGCGCAGCGTGGTGCCGAAGAAGTTGAAGTTCGCATCGTCGATGTCCTGGGGCAGGACGCCGGCGAAATCGGACAGGAAGTGGGCCGCGAGATAAGCCTTCCAGGTATCGAGCGGCGTGTCGCGCACGATGGCGAACATTTCCGGGAAGCCGCCGCCGAGCTTGGCGGCATCCTCTGCGGAGATGCCGGCGGCATCGAGTTCTTCCTGAGTCGGCGGGATTTCGGAAACGAGATAGTTCTGCTCGCCGCCCACGCCCATCGTGTCGAACGTGCGGATGACCGGGAAAGCGCCGGCCATGGCGAGGATCTCGTCCTTGCTTACCTTGTTATAGGTGATTTCCGGGTTGCGGGAGAGGGCGCGGTCCCAGTCGGCCTTGGCGAGCGCCGTTTCGAGGTCCATCACTTTCTGCGCTTCGCCGGCAGCATCTTCATAACCGGCCTTGCCGAGCATGAAGGTCAGCAGTTCGACATATTTCGCGCGGATCTCGACCGACTTGTCGTCCGTCTTCAGATAATAGTCGCGATCGGGCAGGCCGAGGCCGCCGATGCCCATCTGGAAGATGTTCGTGTCCGGGTCCTTGTCGTCAGCGAAGACGAAGCCGCCGATCGGCGAACGGAAGCCGGGCGTGCCGAACAGGACGGCGAGGTCGTCCAGCGTCCCGACGGCGGCAATCTTGTCCAGATAGGGCTGGGCCGGGGTGAGGCCCGCGGCATTGATCGTGTCGGTGTCGAGGAAGGCGTTGTAATAGGCGCCGATCTTGCCTTCCGGCGTGTCGACGGCCGGCTTGGTCGCGGCGAGGTCGTCGATGATCTTGCGGACGCGTTGTTCGGATTTTTCGGCGAGAAGGTCGAACGAACCATAGCGCGAACGGTCAGCGGGGACGACGAAGGAATCGAGCCATTTGCCGTTGGTCCAGGCGTAGAAATCGTCGCCCGGCTTCACATCGGTCTTCTGTACGCTGAGGTCGATGCCCCAGCTGCCCCAATAGTCCGGTGCGGACAGGTGGAGGCCGTCAGCGGTCTCGTACAGGCCGTCGGCATCGGCGACCGGCGGAGTGGTCACCGGCTCGGCCGGAGCCGAAGCTTTCGGGGTGCAGCCGGCAAGAAGCGCCACTGCAGCAGCGCCCATCAGCAAGTGTTTCATCTTGAGTCTCTCCTTCTCAATAGTCATGCCCCCCGCCGCCGGCAGGGGGCATGTTTCATGTAGACTTGGTAGCAGATCATTCCGCAGGGGCCAGAGGCGGACTGCCACTTCCGCCGCTCGATCCGATCAACTCTTCTTCGTCGACCGTGACATGACCGGAATAGCCGTCGCCGATGTGGCGGAATGGCTGCCCGCCCCAGGTCCAGGCGAAGATCCGTTTGATCTCCGCACCGATCACATAAAGTGCCGGTACGAGGAACAGCGAGATGAAGAGGGCGAAGCCCACCGCCGATCCGAGTGCGACAAGCATCGGCTTCAGGAACTGTGCCTGCACCGAGCGTTGCGAGAGGAGGGGCAGGATGCCCACCATCGTGGTCAGCGAGGTCAGCAGGATCGGGCGGAAGCGGGAGACGCCTGCATCCACGAGGGCCTGCACAGCGCCGGCGCCTTCGTCGCGCCGCTGGTTCACATAGTCGATCAGCACGAGGTTATCGTTGATGACGACCCCCGCTGCGGCGGCGATGCCGAAGAAGGAGAACAGCGCCATCGGCGTATCCCACAGCCACAGGCCGAACAGCGCGCCGCAATAGGCAAACGGGAGGGCCATCATCAGCAGGAGCGGCTGGGCATAGGACCGGAAAGCGATGGCCAGCAGCATGTACATGGCACCGATGGCGATCAGGCTGAGACGTCCGATCTCGACAAGGAACTGGTTCTCTTCCTCATAGCCGCCGGCTTCGCCGCGCTTGATGTCCGGGAAGCGCTTCTGGAATTCCGGCCAGAAATTGGCTTCCATGTCTTCCATGATCTCGCCGCGGCCGCCTTCACCCTTGATCTCGGAGAAGACATAGACCGAGCGCACCCGGTCGCGCCGCTGGATCCGGTTGATGCCGGGAGCGTAGGAGAAATCGGCAACCTGCGTGACCGGAATCTCGCGGCCGTCCGACGTCCGCACCCGGAGCGTATTCAGGCTGTCGAGGTCTTCCCGGTCGGATTCCGGCAGGCGGACCATGACGCGGACATCCTCGCCTTCGCGCGGCAGACGCTGGACTTCCTCGCCATAATAGGCCTGGCGCAGCTGGGTCGAGACCTGGGCAAGCGTGATGCCGAGCGTTTCGGCGCCGGGCTTCATTGCGATCTGGATCTCTTCGGCAGCGGAGGAAAGGTTGTCGCCGATGTCGTAGGCGTTCGAATAGGTCGCCAGGTGCGCCTTCACGAAGTCCGCCGCCTCGCGCAGGTGGTCGAGGTTCTGGTGGCTGAGGGCGAAGCGGACACCGCTGTCGTCCTGGTTGAACGTGAAGTCGAAGCTGATTTCCTCGGCATCCTGGATCTCGCCGACATTGTCGCGCATGATCTGGGCAAGGTCTTTCGAGGTGATCGAGTCCGGCCGGTCTTCTGGCGCGGCGAGGCCGACAAAGGCGCGGACGTTCGTGCCATAGGCGATCACGGACGCGTCGCGGATCAGGCCCCCTTCAATTTCCGGGTGCTCCCGCTTGGTCTGGGCCTCGCTCTGCTCGATGCCGGCCTGCAGCTGGTCGCGCACCTGGATCAGGCGCTCGTAGGGCGTGCCGTCCGGCATGTCGATCTGCACGCGGATCAGGTCTGCCTCGATTTCCGGCATGAACTTGAACGGCACGATCTTCATCTGGAAGAGGCTGTTGGCCAGGTAGAACAGGCAGAAGAAGAACACGGCCGTCGCATAGCGGTACTTCAGCGCCAGTTCGAGCACGGGCTTGTAGATGTTCGCGGCAAACCAGAGAAGGCTGTCGGCAATCTTGCGCTGCAGCTTCATCAGGGCGCCGCTCGCACCTTCGAAGCTCTGCTTCTTCATGTGTGCAAGGTGCGCCGGCAGGATCAGCATGCACTCGATGATTGAGAAGGTGAGGGCCGCGACCACGACGAAGGTGATCTGCTGGGTGAACTCGCGCGTCGGGCCGGAGAGGAAGGCCCAGGGCAGGAAGGCGATGATGGTGGTCAGAACGCCGAAGATGACGGGCTTCAGCACCAGCTGCGTGCCGACAATGGCCGCATCGATGCCCTGCCGCCGGCCGCTTTCGACTTCCCTGTGTATGTTCTCGCCCACCACGATCGCGTCATCCACGATGACCCCGATCACGAGCAGCACGGCGAAGGTCGAGAGAATGTTCCACGACACCCCGAGATAGGGCAGGACGAGGATGCCGCCGCCGAAGGCCGTGAAGATGCCGAGGGTCACCCAGAGGGCCACGATCGGGCGCAGGAACAGCAGCAGCACGATCATCACCAGGACCGCACCCTGCAGCGCGGAGGAGGTGATCAGGTGCATGCGGTCGTTGAAGGCTTCGGAATCGTCCCACAGGACGTCGACTTTCACGCCTTCCGGCAGGATGCCGCTGTTCGGGTCGTTCGCGCGTTTGACGTAGTCCCGGAAGCCCTTCGTGTATTTCACGATGTCCATCTTGTCCGGTGCCGGGATCATGACGAACGCCGTCGGCTCGCCGGCATAGATGGCGCTGAACTTGTCGGAGACGAAGCCGTCGATGACGTTGGCAACGTCCTCGACGCGGACGGTGCCCTGTTCTGTCGTCTGACGGATGATGATCTTGTTGAACTGGTCCTTGGTGTCGGCGAGCTGGCGGGCGGTGATCGCCACGTCGCCGGTCGCGGATTCAATGCGCCCACCGGACGAGTTCAGCGAGGACTGCCGGATTGCAATGGCGACATCGCCGAAGCTCAGCCCGAAGCGGCGGAGCGCTTCCTCGGACACTTCGATGTTCACCTGCTCGTCCAGCGTGCCCTGAAGCTGGGCGAGTTCGCCGCCCGGCAGTTGCGCGATATCGTCCCGCACGCGGTCTGCGAGGCGTTTCAGTTCGCGCCCCTCGACCTTGCCGTGGATGGCCAGCCCCATGAAGCTGTCGCGCTGTTCCCAGCGCGTGACCTGCGGCTGGAAGGCGGCCTGGGGCAGGTTGTTGATCTGGTCGACGCGAAGTTTCACCTCGTCCAGGAACTTGATCATGTTGATGTCGTCGCGGCCTTCGATGTTCACGAAGCCGGAGCCCTCCGCCGACGTCGAGGTGACGCGCTTCAGGCCGTCGATGTCGGCGACCGCTTCCTCGATCCGCGTCACGATCTGTTCCTCGACATCCTGCGGCGAGGCACCCGGCCAGGCCACCGAAACGGTCGCGCCGTTGACGGCGACGACCGGGAACATTTCGCGTTCCATCGCGGTGTAGCCGAAGACGCCACCGACGAAGCAGACGATCATGAGAAGGTTTGCGGCAACGGCGTTGCGGGCAAACCAGGCGACAATCCCGTTCATTCGGAGGCTCCCTCGGCGCCGGTCATGCGCATGGCGGTTTCTGTCTCGTCGGTCTTGGCCTTGGATTCGGACTTCGGCTCGTAGGTCTTGATCGTGCCGTCCGGCATGCGTTCCATGACGGTGATGTTCATCCCGTCGAAGGCCGCCTGGATCGGGCTGGTGATCGCGTACTCGCCCTCATTGAGCCCGGACCGGACATAGGCGCCGTTCGTGTCGGAATAGATGAGATCGACGGTCTTGATCGACAGCTTGCCGGTGTCGCGGTCGCCGATGAAGATCCGGTCGTCGCCGCGCAGGGAAGCGCGCGGTGCGATCAGCACGTCGGGAATTGTCTTGCCTTCGATGACGGCGCTCACGAACAGGCCCGGAGCCATCGGTGCGCCATCGTCGGCGCCCTTGCCGTAGGGGTCCTGCAGTTCTGCGATCACGTTGATCTGGCGGGTCTGGGAGTTCACGGCCGCAGCGGTCCGCACGACCTCGCCCTTCCAGTGACGCTCAATGCCGCCGACCACGGCGGAGAAATCCACGACCGGACCGGGTTGTTGCGCGCTGGCCGCAAAGGCGAGCGGCAGGCCGAGCCGGCCCATTTCCTCATCGTCCAGCGGAAGCGAGACTTCGACGACATCGTTGGCGAAGATGCGGCCGAGCGACTGGCCGGTGCCGACGACCTGGCCGATGTCGACGTCGCGTTCCCACACGCGGCCCGAGAAAGGTGCGTACACGGCGGTCCGCTCCAGCGCGAGTTCGGCATCCTTCAGCTGGGCCTTGGCCGAGTCGAGGGCGGCATGGGCCTGGGCGAGCTGCGGTTCGCGGCGGGCGAGGGGCGAGGCGTCGGTCACGCCGAGATCCTCGATGTCCTGACGGGCAAGTTCGGCTTCAGCGATCTCGCGGGCCAGCGCCTGCTCGGCAGCGGCAACACCGGACTTTGCGCGGACAACGGCCAGCTCATAGTCGGCAGCTTCGACGCGGACCAGAAGCTGGCCCTGCTTAATGAAGCCGCCATCGATGAAGTCCGGCGAGACATAGGCGATGCGGCCCGAAATCTGCGGGGCAACGATAATCTCGCGGCGCGGGCGCACTTCGCCCTGGGCCGTGACGGTGATCTCGAGATCGCCGCGGCGGATGGGCTCAGCAAAGACATTGAGGCCGATCCGGGCTTCGTCGGCCTTTTCCGGCTCCGGCTTGAGGGCGCTCAGAGCGACTGTGCCGCCGACGCCAAGGACGGCGACGATCGCGAGGGGGACTACAATTGCGATGACACGGGCCATGAACGGGAACTCCTGCGGCTACTCTGCTGCGTCTTCTGTCGGGGTCGGGGCATTTGCGGCGGTCAGCACGGGCAGGCCGCCGCCGAGGGCGAGATGATAGGCGATGCGATTGGCGGCGCGGTTCGCGCGGGCCGAGACAAGCAGGCTCTCGGCATTCAGGCGCCGCGTCTGCGCGTCGATCAGGTTGAAGATGGTGATCGTGCCGCTCGTGTACTGACGTTCGGCGAGTTCCTCGGCGAGGCGGGCCTCTTCAAGCGAACGGGCCTGCGCGTCTTCCTGTGCGGCGAGATATGTGTCGGCAGCGAGCGCGTTCTCGACTTCCGCCCAGGCGGCGAGCGTGGCGCTGGCATAGTTCGCGACGGCGGCTTCGGCCTGCGCCACGGCGGCATCGCGCTGCGCATCGAGACGGCCGCCGGTGAAGATCGGTGCGACCAGGCCAGCGACGAGACGGGCGGCGATCAGTTCCGGATCGAACGCGTCTGCGAATTCCGACTCGCTGGTCGAGGCGCCGGCGGTCAGGCGCAGGGCCGGCAGCATGGCGAGGCGGGCGGCCTCGGCGCGCATGCCGGCGGCTTCGATCCGGGCTTCGGAAGCGGCAATGTCGGGGCGGCGCGACAGGAGCAGGGCAGGGTTGCCTTCCGGCGACAGCGGGCCAAGGACCGGGATTTCCGCCGGAGCGGTGAGTTCGGCAGAGGGATAGCGCCCCAGCAGGATTTCCAGCCGGCGGGCGGTCTCACCGGTGATCTGGCGGCGGGCCGCGATGGCGGCTTCGGCGCTCGCCACGGCGCTGCGGGCGGTGCGCACGTCGAGCGCTTCGGCGAGACCCCGCTGGAAGCGGCGCTCGGTCAGCAGGCGCACGCGGTCGCGGGCGTCATAGGTCAGCGCGGCGACGTTTTCCTGCGCGAGCGCCTCGTTCAGGTTGATCCAGGCAATTGCGGTCTGCGCGGCCAGCGACAGCTCGGCTGCGGCAAGGTCTGCCTCGCTCGCGGCATAGTCGGCCTGGGCCGCGTTCACGGACGCGCCGATCCGGCCCCAGAGATCGAGTTCCCAGCTCGCGTCCACGCCGACGCCGTAGATCTCGCTGTTTGTCCGGTCGTTGCCCGTCGGGGTCGTGAAGCCGGTCGAGGTCGTGCCTGCCGACAGGGAGGCGTCGAGGGTCGGCCGGCCGGCGGACCGGGCGGTGCGGGTGGCGGCCTCGGCGGCGCGGACGGCTGCCGCGCGGGATTTCAGGCTCGGGTTGTGCGCGAGGGATTCGGCGACGAGGGAGGTCATGACCGGGTCGTTGAACTGGCTGAGCCAGTCGCCTTCCGGGGCCTTGCCGGCAACGCCGCGCGCCACCCATTCGGACGGAGCGTCGGGAGCTTGCGCAAAGAAATCAACGCGTTCGCCGGTGAGGCCGCTCAGGTTTGCCGGCGAGGACGCACAAGCTGCAAGAATTGCCGTGCCTGCGAGTAGGATTGAACGTTTCATGCCCTCGGCATTGCTCCCAGTTATTTCGGAGTGCGTTACGCGGGCTCTAGTCGACTGTCAATGAGAAATTATCGATTTTCAATAATTACATGCATGTTAGAGAAGAGTGACGCCAGCTGGCCGATCCGCGTCTGGGGGCTTGGCATGACGCCGCTGTCGCGATAGCGCCTAAACCATACGTGCCTATGGAAGGGACCCCGGCGGGGAAACCGGATGAGCGAAGCGCTGGCAAACGCAGCCCAGAAGGGTGTGAGGCGCGCAACCACACTGCGCGTGCGCGACTTTGTCGTGCTGATCTCCTGCTTTGCCGCCGTACTGATCCTGCTGCTGGTGACCGGTTCGATCGGCATGATCGAGGCGGTGGTGGCGTTGATTGCGGCGAGCGCCGTCGCTGCCGCCTACTATGTCGGCTCGGCCACGGTCCTCCCGGCCTCCACCGCCGCGGACGGCGCACCGGCCAGCATCGTTCCTGGCCCGGCGACCGCCTCGATTCCGCTCAAGGCCCTGCCGCTGCCGGCGTTCGAGATCGATCTCGACGAGCGAATCGTCGCCTTCAATGCGGAGGCCGAGGACATCCTGCGTCTCGACAACCGGGTACGTCCGCGCGCCTCCACCGTGATCCGCTCACCGGCGCTGCTCTCGGCCATCGACAAGGCGATCCGGTCCCAGTCCGACGCGCCGATGGCGGTCGATGTCGATGCCGGCCCGAACGAGACCTGGCGCGCGCACCTGTCCCGGCCGCCGGAGGCCGAGCGGATCCTGATCGTGCTGGAAGACCTGACGCCGCTGCGCCGCGCAGCCCGCGCGCGGTCGGACTTCATCGCCAATGCAAGCCACGAGCTGCGCACGCCGCTGACGGCCCTGTCCGGCTTCATCGAGACGATGCGCGGCCCGGCCCGGGACGATCCGGAAAGCTGGGGCCGCTTCCTCGACATCATGGCGGGTGAGTCCGAGCGCATGTCGCGCCTGATTTCCGACCTCCTTTCGCTGTCGCGGATCGAATCCTCCGAACAGGTCGCCCCGCGCGACCATGTGAACATGAAGGACATCATGCGCTCCGGCACAGCGGCGCTGGAAGGCTTTGCCGACGAGCGCGGGATCACGCTGGAGGTCACCGGGGCCGAGGTGTCGTTGCCGGTGATCGGCAACCGCGACGAGCTGATCCAGGTGGTGGAGAACCTCGTCTCCAACGCCATCAAGTATTGCAGGCCTGACGGTACGGTCCGGGTCACCTATGGCTTCGCCGCCGACACCGCCGAGGCGCGCGCCCGCGCCGGACAGGCCTGGGAGAACAGCGAGCGGATGACGCTGCTGCAGTCGATCAACCGGCCGGGTCCGGGCGAGCCGGCGGTCTGGGTCCGGGTTGAGGACGAAGGCCCCGGTATCGAGCGGGAACACCTGCCGCGCCTTGGCGAACGCTTCTACCGGACCGACCAGAGCCGTGGCGGCAAGATCACCGGAACCGGCCTCGGCCTTGCCATTGTGAAACACATCATGGCCCACCATCGCGGCGGCCTGGCGGTGGAAACATTGCTGGGGAAGGGCTCTGCCTTCGGGGTCTGGCTCCCGGCCATGCGCCGCAAGGCGGAAGAGGCCTGAGCGGAGCGTCCTGACCCGGTTTTGCCGGATTATTCGGCGTGCGGGCGGCGGGCGGCGTCGAACCAGTCGGTCATCAGGTCGCCCGGCATACGGCCGAGATCGCGGTACCAGGCCGGCAGATTCTGCAGCATTTCCGCCGTATCGCCCCAGCGGCGCAGGTTTACGTCGGCGGCAGCATGGAAGGCATCGCGCAGGCGGTTTTCGTCGAGCGTCTCGACACCGCCGATCCCGGTGATGCCGGCGAAGCTTTTCTGGACAACCAGGCTGGTTTCCAGCATCGCGGCAGTCATCGACAGGGTTGTGCGCCAAGGCGCCAGCCAGAATTCCATCCTACCCATCTCCCTTTTCGTGACAGTCACGTTACGCCTCAATGCTGCAATGCACAACAAGACTCATGCCAAAGGCTTTCCGGCTCAGGCAGCGACGGACCGGGCATACCGGCCGGGCGGCTGGCCGACATGGCGGCTGAAGGCGGTGCTGAACGTGCTGGCCGAGCTGTAACCGACCCGCCGTGCGACCTCGTCGAGCGCCAGTGACTGCTTGCCCAGCAGCTCCTTCGCGACCGCCATGCGCCAGCCGAGCAGGTATTCCATCGGCCGTTTGCCGACCGTCCGGCTGAACCGGTCGAAGAAGGCCGTGCGGGACATGCCGGCCTCTTCCGCGAGTTCCGCCACCGTCCAGGCGTGCTCCGGGTCGCCGTGGATCCTGCGCAGCGCTTCGGCGACCCGCGCATCGCCCAGTCCGCGCAACAGGCCGGGCGCATCGTCCTGCCCGCGCCCCGCCCGCAGGGCTTCGACCAGTAGGAGTTCCACGAGGCGCACGAGCACAAGCTCGCTTCCGGTGCCTTCGTGTGCGGTTTCCTCGCTGACCATTCGCACCAGCAGCGTCAGCCGGTCCACCCCGCACACGTGGATCATTCTCGGCAACAGCGAGACCAGCAGGTCCGCATCCGGCGTGTCGAAGATGAAATAGCCGCCCAGAAGGCGGACATCTGCCGGTCCGTCCTGCCGTCCATGGCGGACTTCCCCGCTTGGCGCGGGCGTGATGGTCGGGTCTACGGGCCGCAGCATGACGGGCTCGGGGCCGTACATTGAAAAAGCCGGCGTGGCGGGCAGCAACACGAGATCGCCCTCCCGGAGGAGGACGGGCTTTTCGCCATCGACGGCCAGATGGCACTCGCCTTCGAGCACGGCGCAGAATCCGGGCTGGCCGAACTCCGAATAGCGCACGCCCCAGCGCCCGGCACCGCTGATCCCTTTCGAGAACACGGCGCGCGGCCGGAGCAGTTCGATGATCTGCGACAGGGGATCGGCCATTTTTGTACTCTCGCAAATAAAATGCGTACTTTGTATCGAAGAGAGTACGGAAATGGACCGGTATCCCGAGGGCGTCAACCCACGAAGAAAGGAACCCGCACCATGAAGACCGTCCTGATCACCGGCTGCTCGTCCGGCTATGGCCTGGAAACCGCCCGCCACTTTCACGCGCAGGGCTGGCACGTCGTTGCCACGATGCGCACCCCGCGCGAGGGAATCCTGCCGGCCTCAGATCGTATCCGCGTCCTGCCGCTCGAAGTGACGCAGCCGGACAGCATCGCCGCGGCCATAGCGGCCGCAGGTCCGATCGACGTGCTGGTCAACAATGCCGGCATCGGCGTCGTCGGCGCGTTCGAGGTGACACCGATGTCCCATATCCGCAAGGTTTTCGAGGCGAACACGTTCGGCACGATGGCCATGACGCAGGCTGTCATTCCGCAGTTCCGGGAACGGCGTTCCGGCGCCTTGGTGAATGTCACCTCCAGCGTCACGCTCACGCCGATGCCGCTGGCGGCCGCCTATACGGCCAGCAAGATGGCGATCGAAGGCTTTACCGGCTCGCTTGCGCTGGAACTCGCTCATTTCGGCGTCCGCGCAAAACTGGTCGAGCCGGGCTATGCGCCGACGACGCGCTTTGCCGAGAACACGGATGTGAAGGCCGAAGACCTCATTCCCGAATCCTATGCCGCCTACGCGGCGCCGATCTTCGCCAGTTTCGCTAAGCCCGCCATGGTGACGCGCGAAAGCGATGTGGCAGAAGCCGTTTGGCGCGCCGCCACCGATACGTCCGGCCAGCTCCGCTTTCCCGCAGGGGCCGATGCCGTTCTGCTTGCTGGTGCGGGCTGAGGGAAATGTGCCCGGCCGGTGCGAAAACGGCCGGGCACTGATTGTTCCGCATCGCGGGTCTAGTACCAGCTGCGGATGCCGATCAGGAAACGGGTCTCGTCCGCATCGCCGCCGGCGGCTTCGATGAAGTCGGCCGTGCCGCCGAAGGCTTTTCGATACTCGACGCCGGCATAGGGCGCGAATTCCCGCCGGAGTTCATAGCGCAGGCGGAGGCCCGCCTCCAGGTCCGTCAGGCCGGAGCCGGTCTCGCGGTCCGGAATGTCCTGCGCCGAGAAATTCGCGGCGAGGCGCGGCTGCAGGATCAGCCTGTTGGTCAGCAGCAGTTCGTACTCGGCTTCGAAACCGGCAGTCAGGTCACCTTCCTCGCTCAGATAGGCGGCTCCGTCGAATTCGAACCAGTAAGGCGCAACGCCTTGGACGCCGAGCACGGCGTGGGCCAGCCCGTCCGGCTCGAAATCGTACCGCACGCCTGTCTGGACGTCGAAGAAGGTCGAGACCGCGTGCGACCAGAGAAGCTGGACTTCGGCATCCTCGACATCGCTGTCCTCGAAGGAATACTCGCCCTCTGTCTTCAGCCAGACCTTGTTGATGTCGCCGCCATACCAGGCGTCGAGATCCCACAGGCCGGTTTCCTTTCCGGCGGTGGACTGAACTTCACCGCGATTGAGCAGGATCATGCCCACCGGCGTATTGCCGTCATGCGCCTGCATGTGCCGGCGTTCGGCATCCATCTCGGCTGGGTCGAAATAGGCGTCGGCCTGCGACCATGGCCTGTCCTCTGCGGGCGGACCGGCATGGTCGTGCGCCTGTGCCAGGGCAGGGGAAGCGGCGGCCATCGCGGCGAAGGCTGCAAGGAGTTGCTGTCTCATCACTTCATCTCCCCGTTCATGTCATGACCCATGGCAGAATGGTCCATCATATCGTGATCCATCGGCATTTCGTGCTTCATGGGCATGTCATGGTCCGTCATCTCATGATCCATATGCTCATGATCCATCGGCATCTGGTCCGTGGACGGCAGGACGGAGACGACCTGCATCATGCCTGCGTGCATGTGGTAGAGCAGGTGGCAGTGAAAGGCCCAGTCGCCGACATGATCGGCGGAAACGTCGAAGGAGAGCTTCTCGCCCGGTTTCACGATCACGGTGTGCTTGCGCGGACAATACTCACCACCGCCATTGACCAGATCGAAGAACATGCCGTGCAGGTGAATCGGATGCGGCATCATCGTGTTGTTGACCAGCGTCACGCGTACACGCTCGCCTTCATGGAACACGATGGCCTCTGTCACTTCCGAGAACTTCACCCCGTCAAAGCTCCACATGTAGCGTTCCATGCTGGAGGTGAGATGGATCTCCATCTCGCGGCCCGGCGGACGCAGGTCCGGATTGCGGGTGAGGCTCCGCAGCTGCGAATAGCGCATCACGCGGTGCCCCACATCCTCAAGCCCGATGCCCGGCTCGTCGAGGCGGCTTATCGGCATCATGGCGATATTGTCGATACCGGGGCCGCGCCTGATCGTCTTTGTTTCGACGGGCCAGTTCGCCTCGTCCGGCATGCCGTGTGCGGAATGATCCATCGCCATACCGCCCATGTCATGGCCTTCATGGCCGGACATGTCATGTCCCATCGCGGCGTGGTCCATTTTCGAATGGTCCATCATGGAGTGATCCATTCCGCTCATCTCCTCGCCGCCCATGTTCATGTCTCCATGGCCCATGGCGCCATGATCCATGCCCATGTCCTTCATGGTCAGGGTCGGAACGGCGCGCAGGGCAGGGGCTTCGGCGCGCATGCCGGGGCGCGGGCCAAAGGTCGCGACCGCCTGTCCGGACCGGTCGATACTCTCCGCCACGAACGCATAGGCGCGATCTTCCTTCGGCTCGATGATCACGTCATAGGTTTCGGCAACGCCCATCTGGAACTCATCGACTTCCAGCGGCTGCACATGCAGGCCGTCTGCCGCCACGATCGTCATCGGCAGGTCCGGGAGGCGGACGTTGAAGATCGTCATGGCCGAGGCATTGATGATGCGCAGGCGGACGCGCTCGCCGGGTTGGAACACGCCGTTCCAGTTATCCAGTGTCGTATGGCCGTTGATCAGGAAATGGTAGGTCGAGCCCGTCACGTCCGCGATATCGCGGGGTGACATGCGCATCTGGCCCCACATGGCGCGCTCGGCCCACGCAGCGCCGAGCCCGCGTTCCTTCGCGTCCTTCAGGAAGTCACCCACCGTGCGTTGCTGGTAATTGTAGGCATGGCTCATCTTCTTGAGCTTCGCGAAGATCCGGTACGGGCTCTCGAAGCTCCAGTCGGAGAGGACCAG
Source organism: Hyphomonas sp. (assembly GCA_041398365.1). GTDB lineage: Bacteria > Pseudomonadota > Alphaproteobacteria > Caulobacterales > Hyphomonadaceae > Hyphomonas. The sequence continues at coordinate 39,137 of JAWKUV010000003.1, forward strand.
CACATATTCCCGGTCATAGGCGACGGGGTCGTGATGGTGCGGGTCGATGATCAGCGGGCCGTAGAGGCCCTGCTGCTCCTGCAGGCCGGAATGAGAATGGTACCAGTAGGTGCCGGACTGCGGCACGGCGTATTTGTAGGTGAACGTCTCGCCCGGCCGGATACCCGGAAACGTCACGCCCGGCACGCCGTCCATCTGGAACGGCACCAGCAGGCCATGCCAGTGCACGGACGTATCTTCGTCCAGCGTGTTGGTCACGTTGAGCGTGATCTCGTCATGCTCCCGGAAGCGGATCAGCGGGGCGGGCAGCGTGCCGTTGACGCCGACGGCCTCACCGGCGCGCCCGTCGATGCGCACGGGGAAACGGCCGATGGAGAGGTTGAACTCGGTGGCGGTGGCCTTCGGCAGGCCGTGATTGCCGTCGCTGGCGCTGCGCGCCCAGGCAGGCAGCAGCGAAGCGGGCAGAAGGGACGAGAAGCCTGCAAGGGCGCCGCCTCGCAGGATGGATCTTCGGCTGAACATGGAAAAACCTTCTGAATGGAGGGAATGGCAAAGCGAACAGAGCGCGCCTTAAGGGGTGCGCCCGGCTCAGCCGGTCTCAATTCAGGAAACGGGTTTTCAGCTGCAGCGGCGTGCGTCCGGGTGGTCCGTGCGCGTCGTATCGCACCGGACGGAACGGCGCCGCGCGGGCCGGCGCTGTTCCCGCAAATTCAAGGGGCCGGATCAGGACCGGGGCTGCCAGAACGACCGGTGCGGGAACGGCCTGTGCCGCCTTGGCGAGGAAGGGGGCATCGGTACTGCAATGCGGGCAGTTCGCCTTGTCATGCTCCGGCGCCGGCATCTCGTCGCAGGCGTGACCGGCCGGCATGTCCTGCACCATCGCCATGTCCATGGCGTGATGGCCCGTACCCTGCGGCACAGTACAGGCGCACAGCGCCTGCTGGACCGCGAAGAACAGGACGAGCCCTGCCAGGAAGAGACTACGGAACGGCATCATGTCGGTCTGCGAAAGTGCCCCGCCGTCCGGCAGGGCTCCTGTGCCCGCTTATACCCGACATGAGGCAGGGTCAAAACAACTCGTCCGGGAGCGTGGCCTATTCCGGCATGCGCGACCAGTTGAAGGTGAGGGCGCCTTCGCGATGGGCGAACCGGTTCAGGTGGTCGGCGACGACCTCCTCCAGACGCACAACATTTTCTCCCGGCACTTCAATCGTCGCCTTGAGGCCGTTCGGCTCGGTAGACAGGAAACACTTGGCCGTACCGAAATCGATGATGTGCGTGCCGCCATCCTCGATCACGGGGAACTTGTGCCCCCAGTGCTTGGCCAGTTGGGTGATGTACTTCTCGGCATTCGGGGTCGGGACGGTGGCGCTTGTGATCATGATATTTCTCGCAATTGATAATCATTCGCAAAATATCAGAATGAGTTCCCGCTGCAACGCCGGGAGCGTCATAAGTCCTATGCGTCCGGTGAATGGGCCGGTCCTGCCCCGTTTTCGCCTTGGGCGAATGCGAATAAGCCCCTTGCCATGCCAGAAACTCTGCCCAGTCATTTCGTTCCGTCGCCGGCCCGCGGGCGGGTCCTTGTCTTCGATTCCGGAGTAGGGGGGCTGACCGTTGCGGAAGAGATTCGCGCGCTCGGTCCTGCGCTTAGCGTGCACTATGCTGCCGATTCAGCCTTCTTTCCCTATGGCGACAAGTCCGACGACGCGCTGCGCGAGCGCCTGCCGAAAGTGGCGAGGGCCCTTTGCGACAAGGTGCGGCCGGACGTGTTCGTCATCGCCTGCAACACGGCCTCGACGCTTGCCCTCGCCGAGGTGCGCGCCGTGCTCGACATCCCCGTCGTCGGCACCGTGCCTGCGATCAAGCCGGCGGCTCAGCTGACGCGGACCGGCACGGTGGGCCTGCTCGCAACGCCCGGCACGATCCGCCGCGCCTATACGGCCGAACTGATCGGGAAATTCGCCGGTCACCTTCACGTCATCATGCACGGCAGTATCGAACTGGTGCGCCTCGCCGAGGCGCATGCCCGCGGCGAGGACATTCCCATAGACCGCTTCGCGGAGGCCCAGGCGCCGCTGTTCGACGTGCCGGGCGGGGAGAAGATCGACACGGTCGTGCTGGCCTGCACGCATTTCCCGCTCGTGCGCGGCCAGCTGATCGCCAGCGCGCCCCAGCCCGTCAGTTACGTCGACTCCGGCGCTGCGATTGCGCGCCAGACCATCCGTGTACTGCCTGCTGAGGCTGAGGCGCGCGGCGTCGGCGGTCAGGCCTTCCTGACCAGCCCGCCGGAAGACGAGGCGGACCTCGCGCTCGTCCTCAGGCGATACGGCTTTCCCGATGTTCAGAGCGTCGCGATCGACCCGATCGACACGACTTCCGCACCGACCGACCCGTAAAGGCTCGGCCACGGGGCGTCCTGCACTTCCACGACTTCGGTTTCGCCGAAGCCATTGAAGCGGCTCATCATCGCGCGTCCATAGGCGCCAAGATTGCCGAACTCGACATAGTCGCCCTCGGTGAGGCCGGCGGGCAGCATCACCGTTTCCGGGAACTTGTCGGTCGAGTCGCAGGTCGGGCCGTAGATCGTGTAAGCCTTCATGCCACGGAGCTTCCGGCCGTTGCCGGAGATCGCGCGCATCGGGAACTTCCAGCGCTCGTGCACCGCATCGTAGAGGGCGCCATAGGAGCCGTCATTGATGTAGAGTGCGCCGTCCTTGGCCAGTTCCACGCGGCAAAGCAGGCTTTCCGACTCGGCGACCAGCGCACGGCCCGGCTCGCACCACAGTTCGGCGTTCTCGAGAACGAACATGTTCTCGAACGAGCTTTCGACCATGTCGGCATAGGCTTCGAGGGCCGGCGGGGCGCCATCGGCGTAGACCGACGGGAAACCGCCGCCGACATCGACGATGTCGACCGTGACGCCTGCCGAGATGATGATGCGCGAGACGTCTGCCATGGCGGTCGCCCAGGCCGTCGGCTTGAGAGCCTGGCTGCCGACATGGAAGGACACGCCGAGCTCGTCGGCGTGACGGCGGGCTTCGCGCAGGATCGCTGCGGCGTCCTCGGCGCTTGCGCCGAACTTTCCGGCCAGCGGCAGGGCCGCGCCGTCGCAGGAGACAGCAACGCGCACGATGATCGTCAGGTCACGGGCAAAGCCGGTTTCCTCGAGGATCTTGTTCAGCTCGGCCATCGTGTCGGTGACGAAGATCCGCACACCGAACTCGCGGTAGGCGCGAGCGATGGCGCGGCGATTCTTCACCGGGTGGAGGAAGGCGATGCGCGCCGTCGGGAACCGCGTACGGATCAGTTCGACTTCCGTGTCGGAGGCGCAGTCGAAGCTGCGGACGCCGCCGGCCCAGAGGGCGTCGAGCACGTGCACGCCGGGGTTCGCCTTCACGGCATAGAAAGGCTCAGCCGAGAACGAATCGCGGAACCATTTGGCTGCCGCGGTCACGCGCTCCGGACGGAAGCACCATACCGGAAGGTCCGGCTGTTCCGCACGGACAATATGAATGGGAGTCGCATAAGTGTGCATGACACCTAACCTCCAAAGGGCTTTTAACCAGCTTTGGGCGTTAGTACGGGGGCCCCCACTGAGTGGGTTAGCGCAGAGTGTCCGCCACATCTCAATTTTCGAGTTGCGATGTAGTGGACAAATCCCGGGCACGCAAGGAAAATTTTAGGCAGCGCTGAAATTTTGTCACGAAAGGTTCTTCGACCTGACCTGCACTGGTTATTGCGCATGGTTAACCTTGTCCGGACACCCGAAAGATTCCAAGAAGATGCGGGCTGAATTGCGAAAGTTTCGAGCATGAGCGGCGTTCTTCGTCCGGGCCTTGCCATCTGTGCCGCGCTGTGGCTGTCCGCCGCCTGCGGCCGCACAGACCTGTCGAAACTGGAAGTCGGCGACCGAATCGTCACGCCCTCGATCACCGGCGTTCAGGCGGAGAAGATCAAGATCGTCGGCTCATCCACGGTCGCGCCCTTCGCCACTGCCGTTGCCGAACAGTTCGGCGCAGTCTCCGAATGGCCGACGCCTGTGGTCGAGACGACGGGGACCGGCGGCGGCTTCAAGGCCTTCTGTCTCGGCACCGGGCCGGAACAGCCCTCGATCTCGAATGCATCCCGTCCGATCAAGGACAGCGAACGCGCCCTCTGCGCCGCCAACGGCATCACCGACCCGGTCGAGATCCGCATCGGCTACGACGGCATCGTCATCGCCAATTCCAAGGCGGGGCCGGATTTCGACATTACCAAGCCCCAGCTCTACCGCGCGCTGGCCAAGGACCTGCCGGACGGTTCCGGCGGCTTCGTCCCGAACCCGAACCGGAGCTGGCACGATGTCGATCCCGCGTTGCCGGACGAGCCGATCCTGGTGTTCGGTCCGCCGCCGACGTCCGGCACGCGCGACGCCTTCGTCGAGCTGGGCATGGAACACGGCGCCCTCGACGATCCGCAGATGGCGGCCCTGCACGCCGAAGACGAGATGGCTTTCCTGGCCCGCGCCCACACGATCCGCACCGACGGGGCCTGGATCGATTTCGGCGAGAACGACGCGGCGATCGTCCAGTCGCTGACCAAGACGCCGGCCGCCATTGGCATTCTCGGCTTCTCCTTCCTCGAGCAGAACTCGGACCGGGTGAAGGCTGCGCGCCTGGCCGGCGTCGGGGCGGACTTCGATCACATCAAGTCCGGCGACTACGGCCTCTCGCGTATGCTCTTCTTCTATGTGAAGCGGGAAAACCTGGGCTTCGTGCCGGGCATTGCGGGCTTCGCGGAAGAGTTCGTCTCCGACGGTGCCGCCGGGCCCGACGGCTACCTGATCGACAAAGGCCTGATCCCGCTTACGGATGACGACCGCACCCGGGAACAGGCGCTGGCCGCAACGCTCGCCAGTACCACGGACGCCGACTAGGATTTCCGGTCGGACTTTTCCTGAGGCTCCACCGGTGGTTTCGGGGGCTTGGGCGGCTTCGGCACAATCGGTTCGCCGCCGACCATTTCCACCGGCTTCTTGCGGCGGCGCAGGCGGATCTTCTGCCAGAAGCGTTTGCGCGCCGGCGCGGGAAGGGGCTGCAGGTTTTCGATGAAGGCTTCGGCGCAGGCTTTCCAGCTATAGCCTTCGGCATATTTGCGGCACGTCCCGCGGTCGAGGTCGAGACACGCGACGGCCCCGGCAGCGAGGTCCCCGCCGACCGGCGTGATCGTGCCGGCGTTCGAGCCGGGGATCACATCGCGCGGACCGGTTGCCTCGAAAGCGGCTACCGGCGTGCCGGACGCCATGGCTTCCAGCACGACCAGGCCGAACGTGTCGGTCAGGCTCGGGAAGACGAAGACATCCGCGCTCGCATAGACGGCCGCGAGTTCCTCATTGAACTTCGCGCCAAGGAATTTCACGTCCGGATAATTGCGCTTCAGTTCTTCCAGCTGCGGCCCGTCGCCGACGATGACCTTGGTGCCCGGCAGGTCCAGCTCGGCGAAGGCCTCGATATTCTTCTCCACGGCGACGCGGCCGACGTTCAGGAAGATCGGGCGCTTGAGGCCGGCGAACGGGTCGCCCGGCTGGCCTTCCTCGATCCGGCGGGACGGGTGGAACAGGTCGGTATCGACCCCGCGGCTCCAGGCCACGAGATTGATGAACCGGTGGTCCTTCAGCTCGTCGAGCAGGGACGGCGTCGCCACCATGACCTTGCCGGAATACTTGTGGAACCAGCGCACGAAGGAATAGCCCCACGACAGCGGGATCGGCAGGCGCGCGGACACGTATTCGGGGAAGCGCGTGTGATAGGCGGTCGAGAAGGGGTGCTTTATGGTCAGGCACATGGAGCGCCCGGCCATGCCCAGCGTGCCCTCTGTCGCAATATGCACGGCGTCCGGTTCGAACTCGTTGAACCGTTCCTCGATCTCGGCCCGGGCGAACAGGGCGAGCTTGATTTCCGGATAAGTCGGCAGGGGCATGGTCATGAAACCCTGCCCGGATGCACGATTTCCCAGACATGGCCCATGGCCTCTGTCTCGGCGATTACCCGCTTCATGGTGCGCACGACGCCATTGACCTGAGGGTCCCAGGCGTCTGTCACGAGCATGATCCGCATCTGGACTCCATCAATACCGCCAGCCAGCGGCAACATGGCGGGCTTGGCGGGGAGCGTAAAGGCCCGATTCACCGTCGCCCCCTCGCGTCCGGCTTCCCGCAGCGATATAGGTGTGCCCCGAATCCTTGTGAAGCGGGGAAGGACATGCCTCCATCCCCGTCCTCGCGCACCTGTTCATTTGCCTGAGTGGAATCCATCGATGCCCGACACTATCGCCCTGACCCGCCTGGACTGGGACAGCCTCGACGCCGGCAAGTTCGCCGATGAGGAGGCCCTGCTGGAGGCGCTTCTGAAGGAGGCGCCGATCAGCGACAGCCTGCGTCAGGCGGCCCGCCGCCGGGCGCTGGACCTGGTCGAGACGGCCCGGGCCCGCGGACGCCGCAAGGGCATGATGGAGAGCTTCCTGGAGGAGTTCGGCCTGTCGAACGCCGAGGGGCTTGCCCTGATGTGCCTCGCCGAGGCGCTGCTGCGGGTGCCGGACTCGGCGACGCGCGACGAACTGATCGCCGAGAAGATCCGCTCCGGCGACTGGGGTGCCCACCAGGGCCAGTCGGAATCCTGGCTGGTCAATGCGTCCACCTGGGGCCTGATGCTGACCGGCCGCGTCATCGGCGTGCCCGATTCCATCCGCCGCGGCCCCGGCGCTTTCCTGGGCGGCCTGATCCGTGAGAGCGGCGAACCGGTGATCCGCGCCGCCATGATGCAGGCGATGCGCATCATGGGCGAACAGTTCGTACTCGGACGAAATGTCAAGGATGCGATCAAGCGCGGTGCGCGCATGGTGAAGGCCGGCGAAGCAGCGCATTTCAGCTTCGACATGTTGGGCGAGGGCGCCCGCACGGCGGCCGATGCCGAGCGCTATCATCAAAGCTTACCAGCACGCCATCGACCAGGTCGCGGCCGACAAGGACAAATCCGCCCTGCCGGAAACGGCGAACGGCGTCTCGGTGAAACTCTCGGCGCTGCACCCGCGCTATGAGGCGATCAACGAGGCCCGTGTGATGGCGGAACTCTATCCGGGCCTGCTCGGCCTCTGCCAGCAGGCGGCGGATGCCAACATCAACCTCGCGCTCGATGCCGAGGAAGCGCACCGTCTCGTGCTCAGCCTGAAACTCTTCGAACGGCTCGCCCGCGAACCGTCGTTGAAAGGCTGGACGGGCCTTGGCCTTGCCGTGCAAGCCTACCAGAAGCGCGCGGGCGGCGTGATCGAATACCTGAAGCAGCTCGCCGGCGACACGCGCCAGCGCTTCATGGTCCGCCTCGTGAAGGGCGCCTATTGGGACAGCGAGATCAAGAACGCGCAGGTCGAAGGCTATCCGAACTTCCCGGTCTTCACGACCAAGCAGGGGACGGACTTCCACTATCTCGCCTGCGCAAAGAAGATGCTGGAAGCCTCGCCCGTCATCTATCCGCAGTTCGCCACGCACAATGCCCACACGCTCGCGACGGTCGACCTGATGGCCGAAGCCATGGGCGTCACGGGTTATGAGTTCCAGCGCCTCCACGGCATGGGCGAGCCGCTTTACGATGCGGCGGGTGCCGGCAGCCGCGTGCGCGTCTACGCCCCAGTCGGCGCGCATGAGGACCTGTTGCCCTACCTCGTCCGCCGCCTCCTCGAGAACGGCGCGAACACGAGCTTCGTGCACTCCTTCCTCGATCCGGACGTACCGGCCGAACAGGTCGTCGCCGATCCGATCGCCAAAGTCGAAGCCGGCCCGCGCCGCCATCCGCGCATCCCGACGCCGCCGCGCCTCTACGGGCCTGAGCGTCGCAATTCCGCAGGCCTCGACCTCACCCAGCAGGGCGTGCGCGACACGATGGCCGCCGCCATCCGCACCTATCGTGACAGCCCGGCCATCGCCGCCGGCGCCATCGTCTCCGGCAAGCCGGACACGGGCGGCGGTGAGCTCTGCCGCGCGCCGTTCCATACCGAGACTGTCATCGGCGCCTGCAAGGAAGCCAGCGATGCCGCCATCGGCGAGGCGCTCGATGCGGCCGTGAAGTTCCAGCCGGAATGGGATGCGCTCGGCGGCGTCAAACGCGCCGCGCACCTGCGCGCCATGGCCGACGCGATGGAAGCCAATGCCGCGCGCCTCATCGCCCTGATGGCACAGGAAACCGGCAAGACGCTGAAGGACGGCGTCGCCGAAGTGCGGGAAGCGGTCGACTTCTGCCGGTACTACGCGATGGGCGCCGAGAAGGATTTCGCCGCCCCGGTGCGCCTGCCGGGCCCGACCGGAGAGACCAACCATCTGTCCCTGCACGGACGGGGCGTCTTCTGCTGCATCAGCCCGTGGAACTTCCCGCTCGCCATTTTCACCGGCCAGATCGCCGCCGCGCTCGCCGCCGGCAACACGGTGGTCGCGAAGCCTGCCGAACAGTCTCCGCTGATCGCCTTTGAAGCCGTGAAGCTTTTCCACAAGGCCGGCCTGCCGGTTGACGCGCTTCACCTCCTGCCGGGACGGGGCGAGACGGTCGGCGCGAAGCTGACCGCGGACCTCCGCGTCTCCGGCGTCTGCTTCACCGGCGGCACCGGCACCGCGCGCCTGATCAACCGCACGCTCGCCGGCCGCGACGGCCCGATCGTTCCGCTGATCGCCGAGACGGGCGGCCTCAACGGCCTGTTCGTCGACACGACGGCCCTGCGCGAGCAGGTGATCGACGACATGATCCTCTCGGCCTTCGGTTCGGCCGGCCAGCGCTGCTCGGCGCTGCGCATCGCCTTCCTTCCGAAAGCCACTGCCCACCACCTGATCGAAGGCCTGATCGGCGCGATGAACCAACAGAAGCTCGGCGACCCGGCGCAGCCGGACACCGACATCGGCCCGATCATCGACGGCGAGGCCCGCGCGGTCCTTCAGGCCCACCTCGACCGCATGCGCACCGAGGCGAAAGTCCTCCACCAGATCGACGCGGGCGCCATCGGCCGCGAAGGCTACGGCTTCGGCCCGGCCCTGGTCGAGATCTCCTCGCTCGATCAGATCACGGAGGAGACGTTCGGCCCCATCCTGCACGTGCTGCGCTACGAGCCGGACAATATCGCCGAGGTCGGCGCTGCCCTGCATGCCAAAGGCTATGGCCTGACGCTGGGCGTGCATTCGCGCCTTGAGAGCTTCCACAAGGCCGTTCAGGCCGCGGTCCCGGCAGGCAATTGCTACGTCAACCGTTCGATGATCGGTGCCGTCGTCGGCGTCCAGCCCTTCGGCGGGGAAGGCCTTTCCGGTACCGGCCCGAAAGCGGGCGGGCCGCACTATCTCCACCGTTTCGCCACGGAACGGGCGGTCACCGTGAATATCACGGCACAGGGTGGTGACGCGGAACTGCTCAGCCTCTAAGGATTGGACCATGAAAAACGCCCTGATCCTGTCTTCGGCCCTGCTCGTGGTCCTCGCGGCCTGCGGGAAGAAGGATGCGCCGCCCGCCGACCCGATTACCTTTGATACCCCGGGAACGGAAACGCCCGCCGTCCAGCCCGCCGCCGTGCTGCCGGACCCGTTGACCACGGCCGTCGCCGACCTGCCGCGCGCGATCACGGTGGACGACGACACGCTCAAGGCCGACGTGAAGTTCAACGACGCGATCTTTTCGTTCGCCCCGGCCATCGCCATGGACGTGGTAGAGGATGCCCGCACCCGTCTCCAGGCGATGCAGGAGGATGCCGCGGCCCTGAAAGAGTCCGACCCGGAATATTTCCGTCCCTATGGGCTGAAGATCGACTGGATCGTCTCCGGCGCCTCCAGTCCGCTCGCCGGGCTCGAAGGCTTCGTCTACACCTATACGGGCGGCGCCCACGGCAATTACATGACCGACGGCCGCGTCTACGACACGATCACCGGCGACCAGCTGGAAGCCCGCGACCTGTTCACCGATTCCGATGCCACGGCCGCTGCGCTCGCCGATACGGTCTACAAGGCAATTGCCGAGGCCAAGGTGGCCCGCAATCCGGACATGGGCAATTACGACTTCTTCCTCGGCGAGTCGAAGGATGCGGTTGGCGTCTCCGACATCTTGATGGGCGAGATCAGCCTCGTCGGCTCGACCGAACCGGGCAAGCTCGGCGGCCTTGCCATCCACTACGCACCCTATGAAATCGGTTCGTATGCGGAAGGGGCCTATCACATCACTGTGCCGCAGGCCGCGTTCCACGATTTCCTGAAGCCGGAATACGCCGCCGCCTTCGCGGGCGAACCCGCTGCCTTCAAGCGCGCCGACGAATAGGGCTCAGCCCTTGCACGGCCGGAAGGAAAAGCCCTGCCCGTCCGATCCGTCCATCAGCGAGATCGTGGCCACCATCCGGTCGCCATCGCGCACATAGCGGATGCGCTGGGGATAGTCATGGTCGGGATTGGCGAACGTGACGCTTGTCTCGCCGCGCTCCACTTCCGGGAAGGGTGAGGGGCCATCGCCGCCGGGATAGGCATTGTACACGTAGGCCTTGCCCGGATCGATGCGTGTCTGTTCGAAGAAGGTGACCTCGCCTGCCTTGAGCGACAGGGCATAGCCGAACAGGTAGCCATGGTCCGGCGCCGACCAGACTTCCCGATAAGTGCCGGCCGCATTCTCCCAGCAGCCGCTCATCCAGCCGAGCGGATGATTTCCTGCGGGCGCGTCCGGCGCGCTGGCGCATCCGGAGACGAGCGCCAGCAGGACCAGCGCGCGCCTCACGGCTTCACCAGCGTGCAGCCGAGACCCGGCTCATACTTCGCCTGCGAACCGATCAGGCCGCCCAGAACGGTCGCGCGGGTCGTGCTGCCGTCGTCGGAAAAGCTGACCGCGCTCACATCCGCGGTGAAATCCTGCTTGCAGCTTTCCATCGGCCGCTCTCCGATGTGCAGACAGGAGCAGACCATCTTGGCGCCATAGGCGGTGGCGACTTCGGCATAGGCGACCTGGCCCTTCAGCCAGAATTGCCAGACCAGCCCGCCGATCACGCCAAGGACGACGACTACCACCAGAAGTGCTTTGACGAGTTTCACGGCTTGCCCCTAAGTTCGTGGCGAAAGCTTAGGGGAGGAGCGCCATGCTGCGCAACATGTTCGTCGCGGGGCTCACCCTGCTTGCCATGGGCATGCCGGCCGCCGCGCAGGGCCTTGTCCCGCTGCCGCCCCAGCCGGAAGGGCTCGCCTGGCCGACCGATGGCTGGGAACAGGGCGAGATGCCGGCAGAGACCGCCGCCCTTGTCCAGCCGCTGATCGACAAGGCGATGGCGGGCAAGGCATCGGACGTGATGGGCGAAACCCGCGCCGTCGTGATCATCCATCACGGCAAGCTGGTCGCCGAAGCCTATCGCGACGGGTTCGGCCCGGACACGAAGCAGATTTCGTGGAGCATGGCGAAGTCGTTCACCTCCGCGCTCGTCGGCCGCGCGGTGGAGCAGGGCCTCGTGACCGATCTCGACGTGCCGATGCCGACGCCTTTCGGGCCGGACGATCCGCGCTCAAAGATCACCTGGCGCCAGTGGCTCAATATGACCGACGGGCTCGAATATCTCGAAATCGGCGCGCCGGACCTGATGAGCAGCGATGTCGTGCAGATGATGTACGGACCCGGACGGTTCGACGTGCTCGACTATGTTGCCAAGGAACTGCCCCTGATCCACGAGCCCGGCACGGTCTGGAACTATTCCACGGCAGGGTTCCACCTGCTCGGACGGGCCCTGCAGGATATGCTCGGATACCGGATCTATTGCTCGACCGCGGCCATTGACGCGTCGGGCGGCGCGCTCGCCCCGCCGACCGGTTGCGGTCCGCCGGATGCGCCGACGGCGGCCTGGATCAGGGAAAGCCTGTTCGACCCGCTCGGCATGGATGCGTTGGTCGAATTCGATGCGGCCGGCACCTATCTCGGCGGTTCGCTCGTCTGGGCCTCGGCGCGGGATTTTGCGAAATTCGGCTATCTCTACCTGCGCGATGGCGTCTGGGACAGCGAGCGCCTGTTGCCGGAAGGCTGGGTGGACTTCTCGCGCTCTGATCTCCCGCAGACGGAAGCGACCGTCTACGGCGCCGGCTTCTGGCTCTCGCCGGAACACCCGGTCCCGGCCTCGCAGGGGATCGGCAAGCCGCCCTTCGATGCCTTCTCGGCGCAGGGCCATGAGGGCCAGACGATCTGGATCGTGCCGAGCCGCGACCTCGTCATCGTCCGCCTCGGCCTGATGGGCGAGGCGGGCGGCGACTGGCCGGCCCTGTTCGAATGGAACCAGGAAATCGCCCGCGCCTTCCCGGAAAATTTCTGACACCCCGAACACACAGGCTGCGTTCGGGCATTTTTGCCCTCCATCCGGGCCCCGGTCGGGCATTTTTCCGGGGTCCCGCGGGCAGACTTATCCGACCGGATAACGTGCCGGTCAGTCGGCGCCGACCATGAAGTGCGCGAGCAGGGTGGTGACGGGTTTCGACCGTTCGTCCTGCCACGCCTCTGCCTGAACCGAACACATGCGCCGGCCCATCTTGGTAATGGTCGCGCGGGCATAGGTGTCCTTGGCGTGGCCCTGCCGCAGGTAGTCGATGGTCAGGTTGATCGGGCGCGGCGGACGGTCCAGGTGTTCGGTCACGAGGTAGACCTGCGCCATGGCGGTCAGTTCAAGGAAGGCGCCGATGGCGCCGCCATGCAGGGCCTTGATCGTGAAATTCCCGATCAGCTTGTCCTGGTAGGGCATGATGGCCGTCATCTCGTCGCCCATGACTTCGCAGCGCATGCCGATCTCTTGGGCGAAAGGGGTACGCGCGAGGAAGGCCTGCACCTGCTCGGCGCGTGTGGCCAGGAAATCTTCAGCCATTACAGCATCCTCATGGATTCGATCGTGCGCGGCTTGTTGATCGCAAAAGCGCCGGCGGCTGTGGCGATCACCTTTTCCCGGCTCTCATGATAGGCCCAGGCATGGGTGAAGCAGACATTGCGCGTGATGTGGTAGCACTCTGCTTCGCCAAGGATTTCCCGGCGCGGTTCGGCCGGTCGCATATAGTCGATGCGCAGGTCCAGCGTGGAGACGAAGCGCGCCTTGTCGAGCGATGAACTGGCCGCCATGCCGGAGAGATTGTCGAGGAAAGCCGTCAGCACGCCGCCATGGATGACGCCCGTGTCCGGATCGCCGATCAGGCGCTCCTTCCAGGGCTGGACGCCCCAGACGCGGCCCTTTTCCAGCTTCGTGACGCGGAATGCCATGCGCCGGCCCCAAGGGATGCCGCCCGTCATGATTTCCAGGTTCTCTCCCATCACTTGCCAGGGCTCCGGCCTTGGCGTGGCGTCATCTTCCATATGGGCCCTCATTCATTTGACGTGCCTTTTGCCTCGGATAACATCCGATCCGCAGAGAACATACACATGACGTGCGGTCAGGAGGAAGCAATGGCATTTGACGGGAAGGGGAAACCGACGACCTGCATCATCGGCGCAGGCTGTTCTGGTTTCACAATGGCCAAGCGCCTGAAGGATCAGGGCCTGCCATACGACTGTTTCGAAATGTCGGACGATATCGGCGGAAACTGGTACTACAAGAACCCCAACGGCGCCTCGTCCTGCTACCAGTCCCTGCACATCGACACGTCGAAATGGCGCCTTGCCTTCGAGGATTATCCGGTGCCGGAAGACTGGCCGGATTTCCCGCACCACGCCCAGCTGCTGCAGTATTTCCACGACTATGTAGACCATTTCGGCCTCCGCGAGACGATCACGTTCAATACCGCCGTAACCGATGTGGCAGACCTGCCGGACGGGCGCTGGAAGGTCACGCTCTCAACGGGGGAGAGCCGGGAATACGACTATGTCACCGTCGCCAACGGCCACCACTGGGACGCCCGCAAGCCGAGCTATCCCGGCCATTTCGATGGTTACCAGGTGCATTCGCACAACTATACCGACCCGTTCGATCCCTATGACTTCCGCGGCAAGAAGGTGATGATCGTCGGGGCCGGCAACTCGGCCATGGACATCTCGTCGGAACTGTCCCAGCGGCCGCTGGCCGAGAAGCTATTCATCTCGATGCGCCGGGGCGTCTGGGTGATGCCGAAATACATGGACGGCAAGCCGGCCGACAAGGCCGTGCTGCCCGCCTGGATGCCCACGAGCGTCGGCCGCAGGCTCGCCCGCGCCAGGATCAAGAAGGCGATCGGCATGATGGAGGACTACGGCCTGCCCAAGCCGGATCATGAGCCGCTTGAAGCGCACCCTTCGGTGTCGGGGGAATTCCTGACCCGCGTCGGCTGCGGCGACATCACGCCCAAACCCGGCATCGAACGGCTTGACGGCGACGGCGTCGTCTTCACTGACGGGACGCGCGAACAGATCGACGCCATTATCTGGGCCACCGGCTATAACGTGACTTTCCCGTTCCTGAAGCAGGACGATCTGACGCCGAAGGACAATGTCTTCCCGCTATACAAGCGCATGGTGAAGCCGGGACGCGAAACGATCTTTTTCCTCGGCCTGGCCCAGCCCCTGCCGACGCTCGTGAACTTTACCGAACAGCAGTCGAAACTGGTGGCGGCCGCCATCGACGGCACCTATGCCTTTCCGGACGAAGCGGAAATGGAACGGGTTATCGTCGCTGACGAGAAAGCGCATCTCGGCCACTTCTACGACAGCCCGCGCCACCGGATGCAGGTGGACTTCCATGCCTATTGCAAGGACCTCCTGAAAGAGATCGAACGGGGCCGGCGCCGGGCCCAGGTGTCTGCATGATGCGGCGTCTCGGGGCTGCGCTGGTCCTGCTCTTCCTCGGTGCGTGCGCCTCGACGCCGGCGCCGGTGGAGGTGCGGACCTATACGCCTCCCCCTGGCCCGCCGCAGGTGACAGCCGTTCAGGGCAGTTTCCAGCCGAATGCCTACCTTCGCTCGTGCGGCGGCATCTATGTCACCAATGCGCCGCCCATGGACAGCGACTTCTGGGTCGTCGACTACAAGCCGATCATCGTGGTCGGCTCCGTCGTGATGGCGACGGCACCGTCGAACGATGTCTGCCTCTCGTCCGGCTTCGGCATCCGCACCGCGCGTCGCCATGACGGGATTGACCTGCAATCCGTTCCGGCAGGTCTGGTCTATTCGGCAGCGCCCGGCCGCATCCTCGAAGCGCGCGTGTCGACCGGCTACGGCAACATGGTCCTGATCGACCATGGCGGCGGGGTCTACACCCGCTACGCGCATCTCGCGTATTTCTCTGACGGTGTCCGGCCCGGTGCCGAGGTCGGCTTCGGCCAGCCGCTCGGCATGATGGGCAATTCCGGCAACGCGACCGCAATTCACCTCCACTACGAGATCCTCACCGGCAACTACAACAATCCGAAAGGGTCCAAGGGGCTGGATCCCCGCAATCCGTTTGAGTTTCCGGCTTACAGTCCGGGTTCCTGACAGAACGGCGGGGGGGCATGAAGGGCTTTTTCGATCCGGATCTTTTTGCGCGCACCTATCGCGACCCGCTCGCCTGGCTGAGCCTTGCCGTTGACCTGTTGCCCATTGCCGCTGTCGTCCTGTTCGGCTGGAAGGCGGTACCGCTTGTCGCGCTCTACTGGCTGGAGAACCTGGTCATCGGTGCTTTCACGATCCTGCGCATGATCGGCACCGTGGCAAACAATATCGCCAATATAGGCCTCGTCCTGTTTCTTGCGCCCTTCTTCACGGTGCACTACGGCATGTTCTGTTATGGCCATGGCATGTTCCTGCGCGGCTTTTCGGGGCAGGAGGGAGACGGCGCGTTCGGCGGCGGGCCTGTCGATCTGGTCGAATGGGCGCTGCATACCGGGCCGCACATGACCTGGTTCGTAGGCGCGATTGTCGCCGTCAATGCCGTCTTTTACCTGGTCGATTACATCCTGCGCGGAGGCTATCGCTCGGCCGATCCGTCGACGGAGATGTTCGCTCCCTATGGCCGGATCGTGACGCTTCACGTGGCGATCATTCTCGGCGCCGGCCTCACGATGGCGGTCGGCCAGCCCATGCTGGGCGTGCTGGTCCTGATCTTCCTGCGCGTCGTTTTCGGCATGATCCTCAACATGCTGCGCCGCAGCCGGATGGAGGGCGGTGTGGGCAAACTGGCCGAAGCGCTCGCGCAGGTGAGATGATGCAGGCGTCCCACTCCACTCCGGCCATCGCCGCGCAGGCGGAGCTACATCACCAGTACCTTCTGGGTCTCGAACTGATGGTGGCAACGCGCGAGGGCCCGGCGGTCGTCGGCGATTGGATGTTCCGCCTGTTCCGCCGCCAGCACGAGGACAAGTTCCTGTCCTCCTTCCGCAAGCTCGGCCTGGACGGCCTGCCGGATGCGGTGGCCTGCGCGAAATATCACGTCCTGTCGAACGGCGTCGGCGGTGTGGTTGTCGAATACATGGAGGAAAGCGACACCAAGGCCTGGGTGCGCTTCCGCTATCCGCGCTGGATGTATGACGGCGCGGTGATCTGCGGCGTGCCGGTGGAGGCGAGCCGCGGGTTCCTGCGCGGCTGGTACGGACAGAACGGCGTTTCGCTCGGCAATCCGCGGCTCGGCTTTGTCTGCGTTTCAGAAGACATGACGGGACAGTTCGGCCTCTGCGGCTATTTCAGGGAATACGACCACGATCTGAGCGAGGATGAGCGACTCGTCTTCGCACCTGACGAGCGCCCGCCTCCTTTCGATCCGGCAAAACAGCCCGAGCCGCCGCCGGGCGAGTGGAGCGAGGAACGCCTTGCCAAGGCGAACCGCAACTATGCCGTCGAGTATATCCGCAACGGGGTGCGGGAACTGGTGAACGTTCTGGGACGGGACCGGGCGCTGGAGCTTTGCCGCCTTGCCGCGCGGCTGACCGGGTTGCAGCACTATCGCCGCATGGCCAATACGGTCGGCGGCCTGGACGGCGGCCCAGCCGACGCGGCGGCCTTTCTGGCGGTCATGTTCGAAGGCATGGGCGACAGTTGCAGCGTTTCACGCGACGGCGCAGGAGCGGTGGTGCACCAGCAGGACCTGCGCATCGTGCGTGGCCTTCCGGAAGATGAAGCGGCCGATCTTCTCTCCGCATGGATCGAGATCTGGCGAGGAGCCGTCCACTCCCACCGCGCGTTCATGCAGGTCGATGTCTCGGCGATATCCGGCGGACTCGCCTGGAAAATCACGCCCCAGGCTGGTGCCTGAGGGTTCCTACGGATTGCGGCCGGGCGCCAGCCCCCTGAAATTCCAGCCGAAATGCATTGCAGCTTTGCGCAGGAAGAAAGTTGACACATGGTGACGCCTTCGGCCACGGTGTCAGCAGGTAGGGATAGAAAACCATGACAGTCGACGTGAGCACCATCGTTCTGGACGGCAAGCGGGCCCGGTCCAAGGCGGCCAACCGGCGCGCGATCCTCGATGCTGGCCGGCGGGTCTTCGCCCGGATCGGCTTCGAGGCGACCACGGTGCGCGACATCATCCGCGAGACCGAACTCGCCGCGGGCACCTTCTACAATTACTTCAAGTCCAAGGAGGAGGTCTTCGAGGCGATTGCCGAAGACTCCACCCATCGGTTCCGCTTCCTGCTGAAGGACGTGCGCGCCCATGCCCGCACGGCGCAGGATTACATGCGCGAGGCCTACCGCGCCTACTTCAGCTTTATCGCCGAAGAGAACGAGAAGGCGATCTGCGAGGGCGCTCCGCACATCGCCCTGATCGGCGTTCGTGTCGACACGCCGGAAATGTCCGCGGTCGCGGCGGAGATCCGCGCCGACCTCGAGCACATCCTCTCTGCCGACACCTCGTCCGATATCGACATCGAATACCTGACCGCCGCTGCCATCGGTGTCGCCCGCGAAATGGGCGAGATCATGCTGCTTCGCCGCCCGATCGATGTCGAAGGCGCGACGGAATTCGCGTCCCGCATGATGCTGGCCGGCGTGCGAGAGCTTGCCGCGAAGTAACCCTCGTTGCCCCTTGGCGATCCGGGCAGGGCAGGTCTAAGCTTTCCCCAAGAAACACGACAGGGGAGAGGCATGAGCCTTCAGCAGACCATCGCAAAGCTCGTCATGAAGTTGCCGGGTGGCATTCTCGTGAAGATGGCCGGCGGCCAGCCGCACACGATCCGGGGCCGCACGCTGGAACCGCAGCTGCAAATGGTGATGTGGAACGGACGGAATGCGCCGCCCATGTCCAGCCTGCCGGCAGAGACAGTGCAGGCCGCGGTGAAGGAAACGCTCGCCGCCGTGGCCGCCCCGCCCGAGCCCGGCGTGCGGTTCGAGGACATCACCATTCCCGGCCCGGACCATAATTCCATCCCCGCCCGTATCTATCGGCCGGATGCACAGGACCCGAAAGCGCCGCTGATGGTCTATTACCATATGGGCGGCGGTGTGATCGGCGATATCGAAACCTGCCATGCCTGGTGCTCGATCCTCGCGGCGCGGGTGAAATGTCCGGTCCTGTCGGTCGACTATCGCCTTGCCCCCCAGCACAAGTTCCCGGCCGGTATCGACGATTGCATCGCGGCCTATGAATGGGGCATGCGGAATGCTGCGAAATTTGGCGCGCCGGAGGGCATGGCCGCAGTCGGCGGCGATTCCATGGGCGGCAATTTCTCGGCCATCATCTCGCAGGAAATGCAGCGCGAGCAGAAGCCGCTGCCCGTGATGCAACTCCTTATCTATCCTGCCGTCGACCTTGTGGAGGAGTTCCCCTCCCGCAAGGAATTCAGCGAGAACTTCTCGCTCTCCACCGACACGATGAACTGGTTCATGGACCAGTACCTGCCGGAAGGCTTCGACCGGGCCGACCGCATGCTGTCACCGGGCCAGACGGGTTCACTCGAAGGACTGCCGCCGGCTGTCGTGATCACGGCCGGGCACGACCCGCTGTGTGACGAGGGCGACGATTATGCAAAACGGCTGAAGGATGCCGGGGTGCCGGTCATTCACAAGCGCTACGATTCGCTGGCGCACGCCTTCACCGCTTTCACGTCCGTCTCGCCCGGATCGCGCAAGGCCTGTCTCGAAATCGCGGACATGGTTCGCGCCGTCTACGACAAGATTTAGGAGCGTCCCTTGAAGGCGCTTGTCTGCGATCGGATCACGGAGGATTTCTCCGGACTTGGCGTGCGCGACATTCCTGTGCCGAAACCAGGGCCTGGCGAAGTGCTGGTGCGCGTGATGGCGGCCGGGGTGAACTTCCCCGACCTACTGATGAGCCAGGGCAAATACCAGTTCAAACCAGAACTGCCTTTCACCCTCGGCATGGAAGTCGCCGGTGTTGTGGAAGCAGCCGGCGAGGGGGTGACGGACTGGAAGCCGGGCGATGAGGTGATCGGCGGCAACAAGACCGGCGCCTATGCCGAATATGCGGTCCTGCCCGCGGCGGGCCTGTCCACGAAGCCGGCGCCCTTCAGCTTTGCCGAAGCGGCGGCGTTTCCGGCAGCCTACATCACGGCCTATGTCGCGCTGGTCGTTCGCGCAAACCTCCAACCGGGCGAGACGCTGCTGGTGCATGGGGCGAGCGGCGGCGTGGGCATGGCGGCAGTGGATGTCGGCAAACTGCTGGGCGCAACGGTGATCGCGACATCGGCGTCGGATACCAAGCTCGACAAGGTGCGCGCCTACGGCGCCGACTATGTCATCAACTCTTCGCAGGGTTTCCGCGACAAGGTGAAGACGCTGACTCATGGGCGCGGCGCGGACGTGATCTTCGATCCGGTCGGCGGCGATGTGTTCGACGAAAGCGTTCGCTGTATCGCCTTTGACGGCCGGTTGCTGGTGATCGGCTTCACCTCCGGCCGTATCCCGTCCGTCAGTGTGAACATGCCGCTGATCAAGGGGTTTTCCGTGGTCGGCGTGCGGGCCGGCGAATACGGCCGCCAGTTCCCGGAGCGAGGCCGCGCCAATCAGGCCGCCATCCGCAAATGGGCCGACGAAGGCAAGGTTCATCCGCACGTGTTCCGGGAAATCCCGCTGGAAGACTGGCGCGAAGCCTGGCGCCTGCTGACCGACCGCGAAGTTGTCGGTAAGGTCATCATCCGACCCTGACAAAGATTCAAAAATTCAAACTCTCAGAGAGGAATACCCGATGGCTGACCAACTTCCCGAGACAAGCCTGCAGATCCGCACGCTGGTGACGCCGGAAGGCAAACTGGAACTCTCCCTCGCCGAATCGCCGGTAAAGGCGCCCGGCCCGGACCAGGTTCTGGTGCGTATCGAAGGTACGCCGATCAACCCGTCCGACCTTGGGCTTCTTGTCGGCGGCGCCGACATGTCGACCGCCGTTCAAGGCGGCACGAAAGGCAATCCGACGGTTTCCGCCGATGTGCCGCCCGCCGGCCTGCGTGCCATGAAGGCGCGGCTCGGCCAGTCTCTGGCGGTCGGCAATGAAGGCGCAGGCATCGTGATCGCGGCCGGCGACTCCCCGGCGGCGCAGGCGCTGCTTGGCAAAATGGTCACCTGTCTCGGTGGCAACATGTACCAGCAATACCGTACACTGCATGTCTCGCAGTGCATGGCCCTGCCGGACGGAACGACGGCAGAGCAGGGGGCTTCCTGCTATGTGAACCCGCTGACGGCGCTTTCTTTCGTTGAGACGATGAAAGCGAAGGGCCATTCGGCGCTCGTTCATACGGCGGCGGCATCGAACCTCGGCCAGATGCTGAACAAGATCTGCATCGCGGATGGCGTGCCGCTCCTGAACATCGTGCGGAAGGAAGAGCAGGCAGAGATCCTGCGCGGTATCGGCGCGAAGCATATCGTCAATTCCTCCTCGCCGACCTTCATTGAAGATCTGATCAATGGTCTCGTCGAAACCGGCGCGACGATGGGCTTCGATGCCATCGGTGGCGGACCGCTCGCCGGCCAGCTTCTGGTCGCGATGGAAGCCGCTGCCAGCCGCAAGATGAAGGAATACTCGCGTTACGGCTCCGGCCAGGAAACGCAGGTTTACATCTACGGCCGGCTGGACCTGTCTCCGACGGTCCTGCCCGCCGGCGTCGGCTTTGCCTGGAACCTCAGCGGCTACCTGCTGACGCCGTTCCTTGAGAAGGCCGCGCCGGAAGTCCGCGCGCGGATGTACAAACGCGTGATCGATGAGCTGAACACGACCTTTGCCAGCCACTACACGAAGACGATCTCGCTCGCCGAGGCGCTCGATCTGCAGACCTTGCACGCCTACAATGCCAAGGCGACCGGCGAGAAATACCTGATCAATCCGAACCGCTGAAGACTCTTTTGGGTTGCAATTTTTCACCCCCCTTGGTTACTGTTACGTTGTAACCAAGAGGGCGTTGCATGAAAATTGGTCTTTGGTTGCCTGCGGCGGCTGCGCTCGCCGCAGGTTTCGCTGCGGGGTTCCTTGCCCGGCCGTGGCTCATGCCTTCCCAGCCTGACCCGACCCTCCTTGATCTTTCCGCATTTCCGGAAGAGCTCCGTGATCAGCACCGGGATCCGGATTTCCTGAAAAAGGAAATCGAGATGTTTGACGCAATCAAAGAAGCGCAGGCCCGCTTTGAGGCGAAGATGGCGGCGCGAACGCCTCTTGAATTGCCCGATGGCATGAGCGCTATACCGCTTGGCAAGCTGTTCCATCCCGATAGCGGTGCGCACTGGCCGGAAGGTGTCGACGGCGATATCGGCGATGCGCTGGAGGCGGCAAAAGACGGCTGGGTGATCCTGAACTTCTGGGCCAGCTGGTGCGCGCCCTGCGTGCACGAGCTGCCCGAAATGGGAGAGGCCGCACCGGTCTATGCGGAGCGGGGCGTCACGTTGATTGCGGTGAACACAGACGTGATGCGCAGAGATACGCCGGAGTCCGCGCGTGACCTGTTCGCAAAGAAAGGCGTCAGCAATCTGGACCCCTATGTGGTCCAGGGACCAGCGTTAGACACCCTTCTCGGGGCGAGCGGACAGACCGCGATGGAGACGAACTTGCCGACAACGCTGATCTTTGCCCCCGGGGGCGTCCCATATGCCATGTTTCAGGGCGGCGAAATGGATAAACCGAAAGTCTGGACAGCCCCGGAAACGCTTGCCTTTCTGGACGCAATCACATCCAGCGAATAGGCCAATCAGGACAGCCGGTCTTCCGCGATCGTGATCGCATGGTCGCGGGTCTTGAACAGGACGATGTCTGCGTGCTGCTTCAGCGGTGCGATATTCTCGCGCAGGTTCGGCAGGTTGATCCGTTCCCAGACGGATTGCGCAAAGGCGACCAGTTCCGGCTCGGACATGTGCAGGAAATTCGCATAGAAGGATGACGGATCGGTGCGTGCAGCATTCCACAGGCGCAGGAAGCGTTCGAGGAACCAGGCGAGGAGATCCTCCTCTGTGGCGTCGAGATAGATGAGGAGGTCCGGCTCGTCCGCGCCGCGCGGCGGTGGAGGGAGCGGACGGAAGCCGAGTCCTTCAAGGATCAGCACATCGGGGCGGGCGATCCTGCGTTCCAGCGCCGGGTCGACGTCATAGGTGACATGGCTATAGGCCGGAAATGCAGCCTCGCCCATGCGCAAGGCGGACAGCGCATTGCCGAGTGACTCGACATCATAGGTTTCGGGAAATCCCTTGCGGAGAGTCAGTTCGCGCTCCGCCAGCACGTTGTTCGGGAACAGGAAGCCGTCGGTCGAGACCGTTTCGACGGACATCGTGTTGTCCAGCGCGTCTGTGAGGGCGCGGGCCAGTGTGGTCTTTCCGGACGCGACCGACCCCGTCAGGCCTGCGATCAGGCTGTCACGCCCGGTGCGCAGCGCAGTGAGGCGAGCGGCCAAAGCGGCAACCCCGTCCTGAGGGGCGGTTGTTGTCCCTGATGCCATGCGTGAATCAACCGGTCAGTGAGTTCCTGAAAAGCTTACACGGTCCGCTTGGCCTTGTCCTCGGCATTCGTGCTTTCGATCGCCGAGCGGGCGGCGGCCCACTGGTCATCGGTCCACGCCGCCAGCGCGCTGAAATTGCCGCCGGAAGCGTTGTACATGCCACCGTCGATCGCGATGGTCTGGCCGTTGATATATTCGCAGCCGGGCGCCATCAGCAGGACCGCGAGATTGACCAGTTCGTGCATCTCTCCGACCCGTCCCATTGGATTTGCCACGCTGCGTTCCATGCTGCTGGTGCCGGAATCCGGCGACAGGCGCGCCCAGGCGCCCTTGGTCGGGAAGGGGCCTGGCGCAATTGCGTTGAAGCGCAGGCCATAGCGGCCCCACTCGACTGCAAGCGATTGCGTCATCGTGTTGACCGCGGCTTTCGACATGGCTGATGGCACGACGAAAGGCCCGCCATTCCACACCCAGGTGGTCAGGATCGAGCAGACACTGCCCTTGAGCTTCTGCTCGATCCAGCGCTTGCCGATGTCATGCGTCATGTAGAACGAGCCGCGGAAGACGATGTTCGCGATCGCATCGAAGCCGCGGATCGACAGGTCTTCGGTACGCGAGATGAAATTGCCGGCGGCGTTGTTCACAAGGCCGGTGAGTGGTCCGTGCTTTGCCCATATTTCATCGTTCATGTCGGTGATGGCGTCGGCTACGCGAATATCGCAGGCATGAGGCACAACCTTGCCGCCATGCTTCTCCATCAGTTCGGCTGCGGTCTCCTCGCAGACGCCGCCGCGCCGCCCGCAAATGTGCACTTCCGCGCCAAGCGTCAGGAACCCTTCGGCCATTTCCTTGCCGAGACCGGTACCGCCACCGGTGATCAGGATGCGTTCGCCCGTCATGAGGCCGTCGCGGAACATAAGTTTGGACGTGTCCATGGTGATCCTCCCTAGATCATTGTCTTTGGAAGGATCATACGGCGGATGCCCGAACTGAACAGTCCAAACGTGGCGTCAGCGCGTTACTTCCGGAAGGGAAGTGTCGCGAGCCGCCAGAGCACCCAGAGCGGCAAGACGATCGTGGCGCCCGCCAATGCCGGTTTCCAGAAATTGCGAACCGCCCAGCCTGTTGCAGCGAAGGCCTGCCGCGCGATGCTGGCCAGCGCTGCAGGAATATCCACATCCGGCGAGGCGGGATTGAAGTTCGCGGCCATGACAAAGAAGCCGACGAGAATGCAGAGACCTGTCAGCTTGAGCGCGCCCCAGGGGCTTATGCCGAACAGGCGTAGCAACAGTGAACGCTTGGGCGGCTTGCCGGTCGTCGGTGCCGGCACGTCTCGTGGAGCAGCCGGCGGGCCGGGCTCAGTCATCGCCCGGAAGAGGCATCGCCCCGGCCTCGCCAGTGTTCACCTTGGACTTGTAGGGAACGTTGACCTGATGCGGGAAGGGGATGGTGATGCCGTTCGCATCGAAGGTTTCCTTGACGGCCTTGATCAGCTGCGCGCGGACGTCGACGAATTCTGGCGTTGCCACATAGGCGCGCAGCCTCAGCATGACGCTGGATGACGCGAGCGAGTGCACGCCGACCCAGGTTTCGTCCTTCGCCAGCACGCGGGGATGTGCGTTTGCCACGTCGCGGACAAGCGCCAGCGCCGTGTCCATATTGTCGTCATAGGAAATGTCGAAATAGAGATCGAGGCGCCGCCGTGTCTGGCGGGTGTGGTTGATCAGCGGTTCGGCCCAGACCTTGTCATTGGTGATCGAGACGACCTTGTTGTCGATCTGCTTCACTGACGTGAGGAAGGGCGTGATGTCGATGATCTCGCCATCGAGGCCTGCCACGCTGACAAAATCCCCGATCCGGAAGGGCCGGAAGATCGCGAGCATGATGCCGGCGGCAACCGCTTTCAGCGTGTCCTGAAGGGCGAGGCCGATGGCGAGGCCTGCGGCGCCGAGCAACGCCGCGAGGGATGCGGTCGGGAACCCGAGCTGGGTGAGCGCAAAGACGATGGCGACCGCGAAGATCAGGTATTTGAACAGCGAGGCCGCGAAGGCGAACAGCGTGTCGTCTGCCCCGGCCCGGCGGTGGGCCTTGCGGCCGAAGCGGCGCAGCGACCGGGCGACCCCGTTCGCGATGATCACAGCGAAAACGAGGATCGCCACCGCGCCGAGCGCGCCGGGACCGCGTTTCTCGACCAGCGCTTCCCAGTCATAGCCGGCAAAGCCGAGCGGAATGGGGCTGAGCAGGATCAGGGCGAAGATGCGGGTGACCGAGGCGGCAAGGTCCCAGTTCGAGCCCTCGAACTCCTTGTCCTTGGAAATTGCGCGCTGCCCGATCAGCAGGACAAGCCTGCGCAGCAGTCCGGCAGCAATCCACACCCCAATCGCCGACAGGATAACGACGCCCCATTTTTCGGCGAATGGAACAATCGCCATGGCCCAGGGCGGCCAGCCTGTCGTGTCGATCTCAAAGGTCATTCAAGCGTTCTGTCATGCACCGAAGGCGCATTCAACTAGGCCTTCCTGTCGATGTTCACCTGGTGTGGGTACGGGATGGTGATGCCGGCAGCATCCAGCGCCTCCTTGACCGATTTGGTGAGCGCCCAGCGCGCTTCCCAATAGTCCTCAGTCTTCACCCAGGGGCGGGCAATGATGTCGACGGAACTTGCTCCGAGTGTGCTCACGCGAACAACCGGGGTGGGGTCCGCAAGGACACGCGTGTCCGCTTTTACCGTCCCCTCTATCACTTCGATAGCGTGCTCGAGGCCGTCGCCATAGTCGACACTGAAAACAAGGTCGATGCGCCGGGTCGGGTATCCCGCATAGTTGCGGATGACACCTGCGATGGCCTGGCTGTTGGGAACGATGATCTGAACATTGTCAGGCGAGGCGAGGATCGTCTGGAACAGGTTGATGTCCCGGACCGTGCCACCTTCTCCGGCCAGTTCGACATATTGGCCTACACTATAGGGGCGGAACAGCATCACCATGATGCCCGACGCGATATTCCCCAGCGCGCCTTGCAGCGACAGGCCGATGGCGAGCGTCATGGCGCCGAGGATGGCGACGAAGCTCGTGGCCTGTACGCCGAACAGCTGCAATGCGGCGATAAGAGTCGCGGCGGTCAGGAACCAGCGTACGATGGAAGCGAAGAAGCCGCCCAGCGTGGCGTCGATGTTCGGGCGTTTGAGCGCCTGGTGACGGACGGCGCTGGCGACCCAGCCCGATATGCGCAGGCCGGCAATCAGGACAATGAAGGCGCCCAGCGCTTTCATCCCGTATCCGGCCAGCAGCGGCCAATGCTCTGCCAGCTGGGCCTGCCAGTCGATCTTGTTCAGGGTTTCCATGTGTACTCCGTTTAGGTCAGGCCGGGATCGTCGTTCCGTCGGCGCCGCGCAGCAGGCGCAGCGACAAGATGATGATCCCGGACACACCGGTCATGATGGCGATCCACCCCATGCCCGTGACGGTCCAGTTATTGGCGACAATGCCAAGAAGGCCCCAGGCAAGGGCCGCGAAAAACCAGAGGCTGCGGCTGACATAGCGCGCAAACATCCACGAACCAAACGCGGCAGTGCCAAGAGTGATCCATAGCATCTGCCAGGGAAAGTCAGTTGGCCCATACGGGGTGAAAGCGCGAATCAGCAGCGGAACCGAGATGCCGATGGCAACGAGGATCCATCCGGAGAGCAAACCTGTTGCTGCATCTGCGATGAGTTTCTCGGCGCTTCCGCCCAAGCCGCGCATGCGGTCAAACCGGGCAGCGGCGGTCCATGAAAAATACGCAATGGGAAACAGGAGGACAAAATCCACAACCTGCGAAGCGATAAGTTGCGCGCTCAGCATCCACAAGACATTCGCGGCTCCCGCCAGCGCGAGCGGCGTGCCGACGCGCTGGATCCAAGGTGCGCGCTGTTGCCACGTATACAGGGCGAAGGCGAGAAAAGCCCCGAAAATAAGGCCCCAGATCGAAAAGAAGACCGGCAATGGCTGTTCGGGTGCGCCCAGATTTCGTGTCGCGTTTCCGATCGGTGTACCGATCCCGAGGACGGGGGCGAGCGCGCCGGCAAGCGGTTGGAGCAATCCAAGGAGGATGAGTAGGGCAGGCAGGTAAGATTTCATCAAGGATATCTGGCAGGGTTCGGGTGTGAAGAAAATTGCGCCGAACTGAAAAAAAGCAAGGCAGACGGGCTTTTTTGCGCTATTCGCCTGCCGACTCATTTGAGTCGGAATAGAGGAATTTGCTCATGGCAAAGAAACCTGTGGCCAAGAAGGCCGCTGCGAAACCTGCTGCGAAAGCAGCACCGGCAACGAAAAAAGTCGTTACCGTCACGCTCCGCCAGATGGCCGCTGAACTGGCCGAGACGCATGGCATGACGAAAAAGCAGGCGGAAGCCGTGCTGAACGACCTGGTCGAAATGACCGCGAAGCGCCTGAAAAAAGGCGAGAAGGTCCGTTTCACGGGCCTCGGCACGATGGAAGTGCGCAAGCGCCCGGCCCGCATGGGTCGTAACCCGGCAACGGGCGAAGCCATCAAGATCAAGGCTTCGAAAAAGGTCGCCTTCCGCGTTGCGAAGGAACTGAAGGAAGCCGTCTGATAACAGACGATTTCCCGAACGGGATCTGGGCCGGGCGTGGGAAGCGCCCGGCCCTTTTCTTTTTTCAGGTAGTCAGGTCAAGGCGCGAGCAGGGCTTCGAGCGTTTCAATTCGATCAGCTTCTGCAACCGGCTTGTCCCAGCGGATGCGATTGATGCGCGGGAAACGCATTGCAATTCCGGACTTGTGGCGGGGCGATCGCTGCAGGCCCTCGAACGCAACTTCCAGAACGATTTCCGGCGCGACAGACCTGACCGGTCCAAACCGTTCGATTGTGTTTTCACGGACGAATTTGTCGAGTTCCTTCAATTCCTCATCGGTGAAACCGAAATAGGCCTTGCCGACAGGCGTCAGCGCATCGCCTTTCCAGACTCCGAATGTGAAGTCCGAATAGAAGCCGGAGCGCTTGCCATGCCCGCGCTGGGCGTAGAGGAGAACCGCATCGACAAGATACGGATCGCGCTTCCATTTATACCAGAGGCCGGCTGGCCGGCCCGCGACATAGGCGCTGTCCCAGCGTTTCAGCATCAGGCCCTCGACCTCCGGTGCTGGCGGCGACATGCGAAGGGCTTCGAGACCGGCAAGGCTGGTGACGGGAACGAGCGGTGAGAGGTCGAGGCGGGCCGAACCGTGTGTAGCAATGAAATCCTCAAGTGCCGGGCGGCGGTCCCGAAAGGGGAGCGCACGCAGGTCCCGGCTTCCGTCCTGAAGAATGTCATAGGCGCGGATGAAGGCGGGATGGGTTTCCATCTGGCGCTTCGTCACCGTCTTGCGGTTGAGGCGTTGCTGCAGTGCGTTGAAGGGCGCGACCCCTACGCCGTCCTCCGCGCGGATCAGGAGTTCACCATCAATCGTGCCCTCGAAATCCATTGCGGCCAGCACGTCCGGGAATGTGTGGGAAATGTCGTCGCCGGTGCGCGTATAGATGCGCCGCGTACTGCCCTCCACCGACGCCTGTATACGCACGCCGTCATATTTCCACTCCGCCGCAAACGTGTCCGCCGTGATGAGAGCGGGGTCGACAGCATCGGGATTGTCGCGGTCTGATTTCGGGATCAGGGGGTGCGCCAGCATGACGGGCCGGAAGGGTGCCTGAATGTCCGGTGACGGACGGTCGGCTCGCCCATCGAGCCAGTCGAACAGGGATTGGTAAGGCGGCGACAGGCCGTGCCAGATTTCCTCGATTTCGGTGATGTCCACAACGCCGAACTGGGCGAGGGCGGTTTTTGCCAGGCGTGCAGAGACGCCAATGCGAAGGCCTCCCATGATGAGCTTCAGCAGCGCCCAGCGGCCGGTCGCATCCAGTCCGTCCAGCCAGCTGGCCACCAGGCGTGGGGCTTCCGCTCGCGTTGCCGTCTCGAGCGTTTCCACGATTTCAGAGAGGGGCGGGGTGCGGTTGGCGCGGCGTTCACTTTCCCAGACGAGGCTGACCGTGTCTGCGAGGTCGCCGACATAATCGTAGGACATGGCAAACAGGACCGGGTCCATCCGTTCCTCGGCCAGCATGCGCACCGCAGACGGCTTGATGCTGCGGATGTTGAGATCGCTGGTGATGGCGGCAAGCGCATAGCCCCGGTCGGGGTCCGGCGTGTTGGCGAAATAGGACTTCAGGAGATGCAGCTTGCCATTGCGGGACGGAGTCAGCAGCAGACGGTCGAGCAGTTCGGCAAAGGCTTGCATGGGAATTCTATAGCGCACCCTGCGGCGCGAGGCACAGGCAAAAGAGGCAGGCAGGCGGTCCGGCTTCCGGCATGAGGCACCGGAAGCCGGTGATCCGGTTGCTTACTCTTCGTCGCCCATGGCGTCCTCCAGGGTCACAGTCCCTTCGAAAATATGGGTGAGGTCTGACATCTCCGCCAGAGCCTTCGTCACTTTTTGTGCACGCATGGCGTCGATCGAGCCGACGCAGGCTGAATCATAGTTGATCCACTGACCGGTCTCGCCACGTCCGAGGTGAATGAACCAGACCTGTCCCCGTTCCAGGTATTGCGGACAGGCGGTCGAGTTATCCTTGACGATATCCAGCACACCTTCGGAATCGTCAAAGCCCTGCGCGAGGAAAGCCGCTTCGACCGATGCGTACAGGCCGTCCGGCGCGATGCCCGAATACGCGCTGTCATCGCTTGTGCGCTGCCAGTAATTGTCCGGGTCCAGCATCACGCTCACAGCCGGGCAGCCTTCTCTGCAATCCATCACGGCGATGCTGATGGTTTGCGGCCCGCCCGACGGCAATTCATAGGCCTTCACCGGGGTAGGCGGGACGGGCGTGTAGCGGCTTCTTTCCCCTGCAGACGTCGCCGCACAAGCGACGAGCGCCGGGACAAGTCCGGCGAGGAGCAGGGTATGCCTAGACCTCACTTGCAGGCCTCTTCGTCAGCATCGCACAGCGCCATGACCTCAGTCATCCAGTCGCTGTAACCCTGCAGATTTGTGTAGCGGCCGTTATAGTCTCCAGCACAGAACTGGCCGGTTTCGCGGTTCTGTTCGACCACGGAGAGGACGCCCACGGCGGTCTTGGTGCCGTCTGCCTCGGTGACGTAAAGCGGGCCGCCGCTGTCGCCCACGCAGGGGCCGGCGCCGCCCTGGCTGGCGACATAGATGATCGAGGGGCCGATGGCTGTGATGCGGATCTTGGCGGAGAGCAGGTCGTTCGACAGTTTTCCGCCGAAGTGCGTGAGGCCCCAGCCGGCCATTTCCGCATCCGGATAGTTCGCCGGTGCAAGCGGTTTGCCTGTCATGCCGTAGTGGGCCACAGGCACGTCGCCA
The DNA here is from genome assembly GCA_041398365.1 of Hyphomonas sp. Classification (GTDB taxonomy): domain Bacteria; phylum Pseudomonadota; class Alphaproteobacteria; order Caulobacterales; family Hyphomonadaceae; genus Hyphomonas. The sequence continues at coordinate 69,302 of JAWKUV010000003.1, forward strand.
AGCGCGGCGACTTCATCGTCGGTCAGGCGGATCAGCGCGAGGTCGTTGGCATAGCCGTTCTCCGTACCGGCATAGCCGCCATGGCAGACGGCAAATTCGCCCTGCGTGACGCGTGCCAGTGGCGAGCGGAGATTTTCCGCGGTCCCGATGATGCGCAGTTCCTCATAGGGCTCGTCTACGCAATGGGCCGCCGTGACCAGCCAGTGGTCGGCGATGCGTACGGCGCCGCAATGTCCGGTCACAACCACGCCGTCCGTTGCGGGTTTTACGGGTTCGATCTTCACGATGCCGGGGAAGTTCGCGAGGCTGGCAGCGAGTGCGTTGACCGCCTGCGCGCCGATTGTGGGTTCTTCCAGTTGCGTCGCACCTGCGACGGCACCGACCGTCGGTGTAGGGGCAGCGGTATCCGGCAGGCCGCACGTCACGGCATTGAATTCAGCGAGGGAAACGCTCGAGGCTGTTGTGTCCTGGGCCGGCGGGACCAGGTCGGCATCGCCGCCAACAATGCTTGCCGGGGACAGGACGGCGGACTCGTCCGCTTCCTCGCTCCGGTCCACTGTCGGCGTTTCGCCTTCGACCGTCGTATCGGCGGCAGCTTCGGCAACGATGGCGTCCGGTTCGGTCTGCGCGCCGGTGTCAGCCTCGGGGGCGCTAGCTGTATCGGACTCGACAGGATTGAAAACCGGCAGGCGTACTGCATCGCAGCCGGACAAAGCGGCGAGCGCGATCAGCGCTGCGCCCGCAAGCAGGTGGCGTTTCATTCTGAAATCCCCTTCTGGAACACCGTTCAGGGCAGTTAATGCAGCGCCCGTGGGCCGGGTCAACCGGCGTCTTCCTCATAGCCGACCAGACGCAGCGGCCGGGCCCGCCGGCCTTCTAGTTCGGCCCAGCGCACAAGCGCGTCCTCGCGGCCATAAGTGACCCAGAGATCCTCAGGGTTCACTTCCCGAACCGTGGCGGTCAGTTCGTCCCAGTCCGCATGGTCGGAAATCACCAGAGGCAGTTCGACGCCGCTCGCTTTGGCGCGCTGGCGTACGCTCATCCAGCCGGAGGCAAAGCCGACCAGCGGATCGGGGAAACGCTGCGCCCACTTGCCCTCGAACGAGCCGGGCGGGGCGATGACAACCTGGCCGCGATAGGCTTCGCGTGCTGCCTTGGATGTGTCGTCGATTGTTGCGGGGCGTAGATCGCCCATCGGTATGCCGGCCGCTTCATAGACCACGCACAGTTTCTCCAGGCTGCCGTGAATGTAGATCGGTGCGTCGTGCCCGGCGAGGCGCAGGTGCCGGATCATCCGCTGTGCCTTGCCGAGGGAATAGGCGCCGATGCAATGGGTCCGGTCCGGGAAGTCCGCGATGTTCTGCAAAAGCTTGCCCATCTCGTGGTCCGTGGGCGGATGGCGGAAGACGGGCAGGCCGAAGGTCGCCTCCGAGATGAATACATGCGCGCCAGGGACAGGCTCGAAAGTCTCGCAGGTCGGATCCCGCCGGCGCTTGTAGTCGCCGGTAAAGGTCATGCGCAGGCCCTTGTATTCCACGGTGATCTGCGCAGACCCGAGAATGTGCCCGGCCGGTGTCAGCCAGACCGAGACGCCGTTGATGTCGATGACTTCGCCATACTCGAGCGCCTGCGTCGATTTCGCGAAATTCTGCCCATAGCGTGCGGCCATGATGGCCAGCGTGTGCGGGTGGGAGAGGACGGCGCCGTGCCCGCCGCGGGCATGATCGGAGTGGCCATGGGAGATAATTGCCCGGTCCACTGCGCCGCGAACCGGGTCCAGATAGAAATCCCCCGGTGGGCAATAGAGACCCTTTGGCGTCGGCTGTAGCAGGAGGTCCGGGCGAAGCATGGCGGGATAGTAGGCGTTTGCCGTGTCGCGGGAAGGGGGCTGGTGCCGGTCCCTTCCGCTTTGCGGCCAAGTGGGGTAGGCGGCTGGGCCGCATTCCCCGAACCAAGGGTTTTCCCATGCAAGTTGGCATCGATTTCGGCACATCGAACACGTCCATTGCCGTTTATGGCCCCGAGGGCGCCGACCTGCTCATGCTTGAGCCGGAGATGACATCGATCCCAACAGCCGTGTTCTACGGGGCGGAATCCGGCGAGTATGCCATCGGCACGCAGGCCGTGAGCGCTTATGAGTCCGGCGAGGAAGGCCGGCTGATGCGGTCTATCAAGTCGGTTCTGGGATCCTCCCTGATCGACGAGACGACGGAAGTAGGCCGCCGGCGCCTGCCTTTCCGCGATGTGATCGTGCACTTCCTGCGCCGGGTGATTTCACATGCCGAAGCCCTGACGGGACAGCGTGTCGAGTCGGTCATTCAGGGACGCCCCGTGTCGTTCAATGACCGGCATCCCGACCTCGACCAGCGCGCCCAGGCAATCCTGGAAGAATGCCTGCGCGAGGCGGGCATTTCCCATGTCGAATTCCTGCACGAACCCGTGGCGGCGGCACGGTCCGTGAAGTTTCCAGGTGGCCGGGAGAAAATGATCTTCGTCGTCGATATCGGCGGCGGCACGTCCGATTTCTCGGTCGTTCGTATTTCCTCTGATAATGCCGGCTTCGACGTTCTGGGCAGTTCAGGCCTTTATGTCGGCGGCAATGATTTCGATCACAAGCTGAGCTTCTTCGAATTGTCCCGACTGTTCGGGAACTGGGAGACGCTCGAGCTGAACGGACTGGTTGTGCCCTCGGCGCCCTATTCGACGCTGTCGGACTGGAAGAGCCTGAACAAGCTCTACACGCGCGACACGCAGAAACTGATCCGCTGGATGATCATCAACAGCCCGAACAGCAAGGGACTTAGGGCGTTCGATTATCTCGTGCGAAACCATGAGGCTCACACCTATGCCAAGCGCACCGAGCAGATCAAAATCGGCCTCAGCGGCGCGGATCAGCAGACCTTCGTCTACGAGACGCCGGGCGCGCGGCTTGAAAGGCTGGTGGGGCGCAGGACGTTCGAAGACCTGATTGACGAGGCCATCTCAAGGATGGACGAAGTCGCGAGCCAATGCCTGACGCGGGCTGGCGTGTCCCCGGATCAGATCACCGATGTTGTGATGGTCGGCGGCTCCACTTTCATCCCGTTGGTGCAGGCGCGTCTGGCCGGGCGGTTCCACAACGCAGATGTGTCGGCGAATGACCGCTTTGGAGCCGTGGCAAAGGGCCTGGCCGTTCATGGCGCGGCAATGGCGCGAAGGTAGCCGGTGCAGAGCGTGGTGCGGACGCTCAGGCAGCGGCACGGCCGTGGAACAGGCGATCGACGCGCCGGTATTCGGCTTCGGCATCGGCGGGGGACGTGTGCTTGTCCAGCCTGTAGCGTTTGCCATCCGTGGCAATGAGCGCGACGCGCCAATAGTCCGGACCGTCCGAGGATTTGTCTTCTTCCACTTCCAGCCGCGCGCCACTCCTTGGCAGGAAGGTCACGCTCCGGGGGCGGCCAATAAAAGACCGGGAAATAATGCGGATGCGCCCCGGCCGGATCGTCCACAGCACATTCCGGCCGTAAAGGCCGGTAAATATGAAAGCGCCGCCGACGGACGCGGCGCCGAGCGCGAACACCAAGGCGATGGCGGTAAATGGCGTCACCGGCCAGAAAAGGCGGCGCAGATCCCAAACTGGCATCAGGCAGGCGAACAGGCCCACGACAACGAGGAACCCGCGCACCGGAATGGGCATCCTCTGGCGGAATTTCAGGATGTTCTTGCTGTCTGGCTGGTCCATTTGCGCCCCCCGGTCAATCCGATCCTAGGGCAGGGCGGTAAACACGGGACGAAGGCAGTCGATGGAATTCGCGCCCTTCAGTCGGCTTCCTCTTTCGCCAGCTCTGCGGCAGCCTGGGCGAGGTAGATATAACTTGCCGCCAGCGGGATGACGTACTCGTTCTCACCCCAGAAGAAGGGCCAGTCCTCGCGGTTTTCCGGGAAGTCCGGCTTGAGGATCAGGACACCGGGAACGATACCGCCGGGGATGAAGGAAAAGTCCGCCCGGTTGTTGCCATAGGCGACGAGTTTCGACTGCACCCCGACACCCGAAACGAGCGAGAGATTATGCCCCGGATGGCGGCCGAGGACGTAATCGAACGCGTCGAGGACTTCTTCCTTCGTGACGAGATCCGGCCAGGCGCGATGAATCGCATCGGCCGTGTTGGCTTGCCCGATGACTGAGCCGGAGCCCGCCCAGCCACCGCGCGTGATCTGCACGCCGAACGGGTTGTTCGCGCGGGCGGCTTCCATGCCTTCGGCCCATTTTTCCGCTGCAGCGTGCAGTTTCCGGTCATAGGCCTCGTCCATCATCGGACGGATCTCGATCGCCACCGGAGCGATGGCACCGAAATAGCCCGCTGCCTCGTCGAACCAGCCGGATGCCGCTTGCGCGTACTTCGCGTCTCCCGTGGTCTTCAACAGTTCCGCGGCGGCGAGGAAGCGTTCCATTTCCAAGGGGCCGCCGGTCGTGTTGCCATGGCTGTAGAGGTCCGGTGCCTTCCGGTATTCGTAGGCAAAGGTGGTCTCGGCGCGAGCAAGCGCCTTGTCTGCCAATGCATCGTCATAGCCCCGAAGGGCACGGGCTGCGGCTGCAAGACCTGCTGTCGAACCATACTGAAGCGCGCTGGAGCGGCTGGTGAAAGCCCAGCGGTCGTCCGGCCTGCCGGAACGCCCATCCTTCTCCTCGTCCGGGCCGAGGGCGGAATCGTAGATGAGGCCATCGGTCTTGCTGTGGGCATCGCCAAGGAACGTGTACTGATCGAGGTCCGGAGCGACGATGCCGTGGATGGCGAAGCCGACGGCATCGAACTGCGCCAGCAGCTGAAGCGTGCCGTGCTTTATCTGTTGCTGGATGTCCGGCGCACCGTCGGGCGTGTGGATGTCTGTGCGCTTGCGGTCCCAATCGACCTTTGTGACGTCGCGGGCCGGTCCGAACCGCTCCCAGCTCTGCACCAGGCCGCGGATCGTGGCGTACTGGCTCTGGGTGCGGATGTCGAAATCGCCGGCATCGAACCAGCCGCCGACGTTCAGCCCCGGAATGTGCTCCAGCGGCGCATAGGCCGTGTCGGTCGTCGGGCCCTGTGCGTAGAGATCGTGATGCTCGTGGCTGACTGGTGCCTGAAGGGCGTCGTCATTATGGGCGAGCCCGTGCCAGGCGCGGTAGGCCTCGCTCACGTACATGTGGTCCATCTGGACCGGCATGTAGACATCGAGCGTCGCATGCCATGCGCCATCATAGGCGGTTTCGGAAATGGGGAAGGCGGCACTGCGCTGCCCGTCATAGGCGAGCTGGTAGAGGCCGGGCTCTTCGATGGAGGAAAAATCGAACCGGGCATACGCGAAGCGCAGATACCGCCCCCATGGCTCAGGTTTGGCGGTGAGGACGTCCGTCTCGCGACCGTCGCCGAGCAGGCGGATAAGGTGCATCGTGCCGGGCGCGCCGGCATCGCGGTCGAGTTGAAGGATCGCCACTTTCGACCGGGCCGGCGTGTAGCCGAGCTGATTGTAGGAGACGACCGGCGGGCTGACCCAACCGGGCTGTTCGGCGGCTTCGAGCCGCCACTCGATCAGGCGACCGGTCTTGCCGGCGGGCAGCAGGCTGCGGGCGACATACCAGCCATTGCTTGCCTGGTTGCGCCCGTCATAGAGCGCGATCGGTACGCCCCTGGATGAAAGGGATACCCGGTTTGCTGCGCTGCCGGGCGCGAGCACGAGCGTCTGGCCTTCCGCAATCGGCAGGGGATCGGCAGCGGCGCCATCCGGACGGGCGCCGCCTTCGCGCGGGACCATTTCGCTGACAGGCGTATAGGGCAGGATCTGCGGCGCGCCGTCCACCAGCAGTCCCTTGCCGCCATAGGTGGACGGAACGAATTCGAGATTGAACCCGGCCTTTCCTTCCAGCGAGGCAGGAAGGGGCGTTTCGCTGCTGACGCTGATGACGTAGCCATTGCCGTCCCGCTCCACGCGGATTGTGTAGTTGAAGTCATGATCCGGATAGGCAAGGTCGGCCTCGATGGTGCCGGCGACGGTATCGACCCGGCGGTCGATGAAGCTGCCGACCGGCTCCCATTGCCCGGGCGTTGCCTCGAGGCGCACATCGCCGTTGGTCACGGTGCGCAGGCCGTGATGGATCACTTCCACGCCGGAAATCTTGGCATCCGAGAACAGACCGTCATACCAGTTCGAGAAGACCAGCACGTCGGCACCGGGGGCATGGAAATACTCCCCGTCGCGGATCTCCTGCGCAACGGAGGCAGAGGCTGCGGCGATGGCACCCAGAAACAGGTAGACGGCTCTCAGGGACAGGGGCCGTGGTTTCATTGTTTCCTCCCGTTTCGAGGGCCATCTTTCCGCAGCCTCTCAAGAAATGTTAGCGCAAACATATATGGTTCGGCAACCCCGCATTTTGACCTGTAGTCGCGGCGGAAAACTGAGTTGCCACACTTGCGACATGAAACCTTGTGCATAGACTCCCCCCGGTGCCGAGGGAGAGTTTAGTCATGCGTTCAGTCCGTTCCGTTTTTGCTTCCACTGCCGCGCTGGCCCTTGTGGCCCTGCCGTCGCTGGCACAGGAGGGCGGCAATACGAATCTGATGGACAAGTCCCTGGCCGCCGGATGGAAGGCGAGCTTCGTCTGCTCCGACACGTTCGTGGCGCACATGACGCTCGACGAGATCCGCGACAATGACCTCGACGGTATCTACACCGATTTCCAGCGTGATTTTGACCGCCTTCCCGAAGCGCGGGTGGACCTGCGCGAAAAGACGGTCACCGTCCAGTATGATCCCACGATGCCGCCCCGGATTGCAGCTTACCGACCGGGCTTTGGCTGCACGCAGCTGCCCGCTGGCGCCGACGAGACCATGATCGACTACCTGCCGCGCTTCGCCGCCTGGCCGGAAGTGACGGGTGAGGACCGCGGCAGCGCCATTGGCTCGAACGTGAAAGTCAGTCTGCGTACGGAAGAAGCCGAACGCCTCGATGCGCCGGTCTCGTTCGCCTTTGACGAGCGGACCTATGGCAACGGCACGCGCACAAGCGCCGTGGTCGTGGTCAAGGATGGCCAGGTTGTCGCCGAACGTTATGCCCGCGGCATCGACCACGAAACGCCGCAGCGCACATGGTCGGCGGCCAAGTCGATCACTGCGACGATCCTCGGCGCCGCCCGCCGGCAGGGCATGATCGACATCGACTATCCGGCGATCATCAAGGCGTGGGATTCCGGCGCCGATCCGCGCCGCAAGATCACCATCCGGAACCTGCTCAACATGTCGAGCGGCCTCGATAGCGGTGAATCCGGTTCGCGCACCGACCGGCTCTATTTCGGTGGTGGCCGCGTCGTGGACCAGGCGGCTGCGAACGTTCTCGAGGCCATTCCCGGTACGCGCTGGAAATATGCCAACAATGACACCGTGATCGCCATGCGCGCCTTCCGTGAAGCGCTGGGCGACGACAATGCCTATCACAGCTTCCCGTACGAGTCGGTGCTGCACAAGATCGGTGCCCGGCACACGACACTGGAAGTCGACTGGAACGGCGACTTCATTTCGTCGAGCCAGGTCTGGTCCACCGCGCGGGACCTTGCCCGCGTCGGTCAGCTCTACCTTCAGGATGGCGTCTGGGGCGGGGAACGTATCCTGCCTGAGGACTGGGTGTCATTCGTCAGCACACCGGCCCCCTCGCAGCCGGAAAGCGGTCCGGGATATGGCGCGCAATTCTGGCTGATGGACGATGCGCCGGGCGTGCCGGACGGCACATTCTACATGGCAGGCAATCGCGGTCAGTATGTCGTGGTCGTGCCGAGCATGAATGCCGTCATTGTCCGCCGCGGGTTCGACGTCATCGGCGGGGCCCGGTTCGACATCAACTCGTTCACGCGCGACGTGCTGCTGGGCCTTCAGGCTGCGGAAGATGAGCGCCAGGCTGTCGTGGCCGAGAACGAGGCCATCGAGGCAGAGATCGAAGCCGAGATCGACCGGCGCCGTGCCCGCAGCGAAAAAGCCATTCAGGCAATCCGTGAAGAGATCTTCGCCAAGTACGGGCTGACAGAGTGAAGGACGTTCTCCTCCGCCAGGCGCGGATGGCGGAGAGACTGCTGGACTATCACCTTGACGGCCTGACGCGGGCTGAATGCCTTTGGCGTCCCGCTGAGGCAGGGTTGCACATTCATCAGGATTCAGGCGGACGCTGGAAGCCTGACTGGCCGGACCGCGAGACTTACGATCTCGGCCCGCCGAGCATCGGCTGGATCACCTGGCATGCCCTCTACTGGACGGGAACGGCCATGGACCGGGCCTTCGGGGAAGGGGCTCTGACGCAGGACGACATAGACTGGACGGACGATACCACAGCGCTCTGCGCGGGCTTGCGGCAGAATGTGCAGGCCTGGCTGGCCGCGTTGGAGGCCGAGCCGGAGAGCGCCTGGCAGGAGACGAACCGTGTGCACTGGCCCTTCGCCGACAAAACGCTGGCAGACCTTGCGGCGTGGTGGAACCTCGAGCTGATGAAGGCGGCGGCCGAAATCGGTCAGCTCCGTTTCCTGTACGCCGCGCGCGCCTAGCGCTGGCCGGCGGCGCTGTCCTGCAGCGCGACGAGATTGCTCACTTCGCGCCGCTCAGACTGGCTGAAGGCCTGCATCATCGCGTTGCCGCTGATATCCAGGGCAAAGTCGCTGATATAGGTGCGTCCGTCCGGAGCGGGGCTGCAATCGGCCTTCATGGAGAAGCTGTCGATCCGTGCGACCATGGCCGGCTTGAACGGTTTGTCGGAGAACATCTCGAAGGAAAGGATGGCGGGCGTTTCCTTGGAAACGGTCACGCGGCCTGTGAGGTGCTTGTAGACCTTGGCGGTTTGCTTGTCGTCGCCGGGCAGGGGCGTGAAGCTGTAGACGGCAGCCTCGCCGGATTCCGAAATCATCTTCGCATCGGCGGGGATGTTCCCATTGAAGCTGCTGCACCAGATCTTGTCGCCGGATGTCGTCTGTTTCAGCTTTTCATATTTCGCGGCGGCCTCGCCTTCCAGCGTGCCGGCATCAGGCGTGATCAGCGTCAGGCGTTCACCTTCGGGGCGGGACGGATCGACCTGCGCTTCGCCCTTCAGCACATCGTCGTCGATCTTCATGTCAAACCTGTAGGCGGGGCCATCCGTCGGTGCGGCGAGGGCTTTCTCCAGCGGCGTTTCGGCAAAGGCCGGGCATGCGAGCAGGGGAAGGGCGGCCAGAGGCAGGCGGGACAGGCAGGCAAGGCGCATGGGTTTTCCCTCAGCTTGGAGCGAAGAGCGTACCTTGCCGGAAAGTGACTGGAAAAAAACCTGCAAACATCGTGTCTTGCGGTAGTTTAATCTGATCCCATGCCAGACAGCCCCCATCCCCCCGCATTTGCCGAGCCCTTTGCAGGCTGGTTCGGTGCGCGCGGCTGGTCAGCCCGGCCGCATCAGCTGGCCCTGGCGGAGACGTCGCTAGCCGGGCAGAGCGCGCTGCTGATCGCGCCGACAGGCGGCGGCAAGACGCTGGCCGGCTTCCTTGGCAGCCTGATCGAACTCAGCTGTGACAAGGGAAAAAGAACTCCGGCATTCCTGCGCTGCACACGCTCTACATCTCGCCCCTGAAGGCGCTGGCGACGGATGTGCAGCGCAACCTGATGATGCCTGTCGACGAGATGGGCCTTGGCCTGCGCATCGAGACACGCACCGGCGACACGCCCGCCCATGTGCGCCAGCGCCAGCGGAAAACGCCGCCGGACGTGCTGCTGACGACGCCGGAACAGCTCGCCCTGTTCATCGCGTCCGAGCATGCGAAGGAATTCTTCGCGGACCTGAAATGCGTGATCGTGGACGAGATCCATGCCATCGCCGCTTCGAAGCGGGGGGATCTTCTGTCGCTCGGTCTCGCAACGCTGGCGAGCTGGGCGCCGCAATGCCGGTTCCTCGGCCTCTCGGCCACGGTGCGCGACCCGCAGGGCCTCGCCGACTGGCTGGACGTGCGGGAGGACGGCCGCGGCGTGCGTATCCTCCATGCCGACGGCGGCGTCTCGGCGGAGGTCGACATCCTCATCTCCCGCGAGCGCATACCGTGGAGCGGCCATTCCGGGCGCTTCGCCGTGCCGGAGGTCTATGAAGCCATCAAGAAGGCGACGATGACGCTGGTCTTCGTCAATACGCGCAGCCAGGCGGAGCTGATGTTCCAGGAGCTGTGGAACGTCAACGAGGACGGCCTGCCGATCGCGCTGCACCATGGCTCGCTGGCGCGCGAACAGCGCGAAAAGGTCGAGGCCGCGATGGCGGCGGGCAAGCTCAAAGCGGTGGTCTGTACCTCGACGCTCGACCTCGGCATCGACTGGGGGGAGGTGGACCTCGTCGTCCAGATGGGCGCCCCGAAAGGCGCCGCGCGCCTGATCCAGCGGATCGGCCGCGCCAATCACCGGATGGACGAGGCGAGCCGGGCCGTCCTTGTGCCGACGAACCGGTTCGAAGTGCTGGAATGCCGAGCCGCCGAGGCCGCAGTGGAGGCCGGCGAGATCGACGGCGAGGGCCTTCGCACCGGCGCGCTGGATGTGCTGGCGCAGCATGTGATGGGCCGCGCCTGCGGCGACGGGTTCGACCTTTCCGAGCTGTACGACGAGATCGTCCGGGCCGGGCCGTACAAAGACCTCGACTGGGAAGAATTTGAAAGGATTGTGGATTTCGTCGCCACAGGTGGCTATGCGCTGAAGACCTATGACCGTTACCACCGTATCGTGCGGCGGCCGGACGGGCGCTGGGTGGCGCGCACAGCGCAGGATGCTCAGATGCATCGCATGAATGTTGGCGCCATTGTTGAATCCCCGATGCTGGCCGTGCGGCTGGCGAGTTTTGTGGGAAAACCGCAGCCCGGATCGGGCGAGAAACGCAGTGTCCGCGCGGGTTTCAAGCTGGGCGAGATGGAGGAGTATTTCCTGTCGCAGCTGACACCCGGCGACACGTTCCTGTTCGGCGGGGAGGTGCTGAGCCTTGTCACCATCGACGGTCTGGACGCCCTCTGCATCCGCGCGACGGGCGACCGGCCCGCGATCCCCAGCTACAATGGCGGCAAGTTCCCGCTGACGACCTTCCTGGCGGACCGCGTGCGCCACATGATCCACAATCCGGACGAATGGCGCCACCTGCCGCAGCCCGTACAGGAATGGTTCGAGATCCAGCGCCTGCGCAGTGAAATTCCGCCGCCGGATCATCTTCTGGTCGAGACCTTCCGCGCGGCGACCGGCATTACCTCGTCTGCTACCCGTTCGAGGGGCGCCTCGCGCACCAGACCCTGGGAATGTTGCTGACGCGCCGCCTAGAAAGGATGGGCGCGAAGCCGACCGGTTTCGTGGCCAGCGAATATGCCATGGCCGTCTGGGGCATGGAGGACCTCAGCCCTGTAAACATGGACGAATTGTTCCATCCGGACATGCTGGGCGACGACCTCGAGGCCTGGCTGGACGAGAGCGCCCTGATGAAGCGGACCTTCGGCCAGTGCGCGCAGATTTCGGGCCTGATCCACCGCAACCTGCCCGGCAAGGAGAAGAACGCGCGGCAGGTGAGCTTCTCGTCCGATCTCATCTATGACGTGCTGCGCAGCCACGAGCCCAATCACGTCCTCCTGCAGGCGGCACGACAGGATGCGGCGACGGGCCTGCTCGATGTGCGCCGGCTTGGCGAGATGCTGGTGCGCATCGCAGGCAAGATCGACCACCTGCCGCTGGAGCGGATCAGCCCCTTCGCCGTGCCCGTGATGCTGGAGATCGGCAAGGAGCCTGTGTTCGGCGCGAGCGTGCAGGACGCGATCCTCAGCGAGGCGGAAGACAGCCTTGTGCGGGATGCGATGAGGGTGGATTAGCGTGGCCCGGACGCGCCGGCTTATCCTACACTTTTTGACGCAAAACATGCCCGGAAAAATGCCCGGCCGGGGCCCGGTCGGGGTGCGGTTTTGCCCGGATATCCGGGCATGTGGACCGGCCGCATTCTGAAATTGACCGGCCGCGCGAGGCAGGACAGAGTCCGGCCATGACCGCAGCCCTCGCAAACCGGCGTGAAGAGACCCTCCTGCATCTTGCGGGCGAGATGCTGTTGCCGCTGCCGGAAGGCGGGCTCTGGTGGGCGAAGGAACGGCTGCTCGTCGTCTCGGACCTGCACCTTGAGAAGGGCAGTGCCTATGCGGCCGCGGCCAGATGTTGCCGCCCTATGACACGGGCGCGACGCTCAGCGTGGTGGAGCGTCTGTGCGAGCGGCTTGGCCCCAGGACGGTAATCTCGCTGGGCGATAGTTTCCATGACCGGGCGGCCGGCCGCCGGAAGTCTATGCCGACGCATCCGGGCGCTGACCGGCGCGCATGACTGGATCTGGGTGGAAGGCAACCACGACCCCGACCGCCGGCCCATCTTGGCGGCCGGGCGGGCGGACGGTGCGGATCGGCCCGCTCGTCTTCCGCCACGAGCCGGAAGGAGGCAGGCGAGGTCGCCGGACACCTGCACCCGTGGCAAAAGTGAAAGGCCGTGGACGGATGTCCGCCGCCGCTGCTTCGCCAGCGACGGCGCCCGCCTCGTCATGCCCGCCATGGGCGCGCTTCACCGGCGGGCTGAAGGTGCTCGACGAGGCGTTCGGGCGCGTGTTCCCGGAAGGGCTGACGGCTTTCGCCCTCGGCGAAGGAGAAATATTCGTGCTTTCGGGTGGGAGCTTGCCCAGGGACGTGCCGACTGGGGTGCGGTGGAAGCTCTAGCCCGTTTCGCCGGTCCACGCGATGTCAGGAAGACGCGGCCGGTGATCATGGCGATGAACAGGAAGAGGATGGCGACCCATGTGGCGAAAATGCCGAGCGTGATCCGCCATCGCTTCGGAGGCAGTCCCTGAATCAGGAGGCGCCGATGCCACGATATTGATGCAGACAAGGTTGCTGGCAAACAGAACAGCGCGCGCAGGGCCAGGACCGGCTCGCCGTCGCCGAAATAGATCCCGGCCGCCGATAGCGGAGGGACAAGCGCGACGGCGATCATCACGCCCACCAGAGAAGACGACGCGCCCTTGTTGAGGGCGAGAACGCCTGCTGCGCCGGAGGCGAGGGCGAGGGCAATGTCGCCGAGGTGGACCATTGTCCGGTTATGGAGTTCCGGCGCCATCGGGTCGAAGTCGATTACCACGCTCAGCAATGTCGTGAAGACGAGCACGCTGGCCGCACCGATGGCGAGCGTCCGGGCGGCACGCCAGGCCAGCGCGGCATTGCCGACGGTGGCGGCCAGCGCGAGCGACAGCGTCGGGCCGAGCAGGGGGGCGATCACCATGGCTCCGATGACGATGGCGACCTGACCGCTGCGCATGCCGAGGGCGGCGATCAGCGCGGAGAGGACTACGGTCAGCAGGAATTCCGGCGTAAGCGCAATCGAGTCGACGACGTCATCGTAGATTTCATCCGTGCTGCGCCGGTCGCGGCTGAGAAAGCGCTCGATCGCATTCGGTTCGCGTACGGATTCGCCGTCAGGGGCGCCGGCGACTTCCGGCTCCACCAGCGCCGGAACGACGGCCTGCAGTTCCAGAACAAGGGCCGAGAAGTCCTCGCTGCCGAGAAAAGCGTCGCTGAGCCGCGCCAGCAGGCGCTCGACATCGTGGCTGAGCACGATCGCGGACAGTTTTTCGCGCCCGCCCGGCACCGTCTCCTGCCAGAGACGGGCGCAGCAGCCTTCGATCAGGGCCCGCGCCTCAGCCACATCGGAATCCCGGACGATCACTTGCATCAGCCGTGATGACACTGGTTCGTTGCCTTCCTGCCATTTTACGTGGGCAGCTTGCCGGGCGATGCCTGCGCTTGGCAAGCGGGGAGTCCCTTATTCCCACGAGGCTTGACAATAGGATTATTTACCTACTAGCTGCGGCCTCAGGCAAATCAGGCCATGCAGATGCAGCATCGGGATATCTGGCGGGGGATCGACCAGTTGGCGGCCCATTACGGGCTGACGCCGTCGGGGCTTGCGCGGCGGGCGGGGCTGGATCCGACGTCGTTCAATCCGTCGAAGCGCGAGGGCGCCGATGGCCGTCCGCGCTGGCCGAGCACAGAGAGCCTTGCGCGCGTGCTGGAGTCCGTCGGCGCGGGGTTCGACGATTTCGCGGCGCTGATCGACGGGCGGCGGGGCGCGACCGCGCCGCTGATCGGCTTCGCGCAGGCGGGCCGCGACGGCTATTTCGACGATGCGGGCTTTCCCGTGGGGCAGGGCTGGGACGAGGTGCGCTTTCCGGGCCTGGGCACGGAAACCGTCTATGCCCTGCAGATCAGCGGGGATTCCATGGAGCCGGCCTATCGCGCGGGCGACCGGATCATCGTCGCCCCCGGCGCAGAGGTGAAACCCGGCGACCGGGTGGTCGCGAAAACCACGGGCGGCGAGGTGATGGCCAAGGTGCTCGCCCGCCGGAACAGCCGGATGGTGACGCTCGCATCGCTGAACCCCGACTATCCGGTGCGTGAGTTCAAGCCCAGCGAGATCGCCTGGATCGCGCGAATTCTCTGGGCCAGCCAATAGATTTTATTGACACCCTTGTGACATCAGGTGCTTTGCAAATGCTGCAAAAGCGGGTGATTACGCGGCCATGACCGACAAGTCCTACCAGGAACCGACCCCGCAGGAATCGCTCGACCCGGAAGACTGGGCAGAATTCCGCGCGCAGGCCCGTCACATGCTGGATGCCGCCATCGACCGGATGCAGGACGCGCGGCAGGGCCGGGTGTGGACCGAGCTGCCGGAGACGATCAAGGACACGCTGAAGGCGCCGCTGCCGCGCGAGGGCTGGGGCGTCGATGACGTGCTGGGGCGGATGGAGACGCTGCTGCCCTATGGCGCGGGCAATACCAATCCGCGCTTCTTCGGCTGGGTGCACGGATCGGGCACGCCGGCGAACATGCTGGCCGAGATTGCCGCCTCCGCGATGAACGCCAATGTCGGCGGGCGCGACCATGGCGCGATCTATGTCGAGAAACAGGTCGTGCGCTGGTGCCGGGAACTGTTCGAGTTCCCCGAAACCGCGAGCGGGATTGTCGTGTCGGGCACGTCCATGGCGACGATCATTGCGGTGAAGGTTGCGCGCGATGCGCGGCTGAACTTCGCGAGCCGGAAGGATGGCATCTGCGGGCATGGGCTCGTCGGCTATACGTCGACCGAGACGCACTCGTGCGTGGCGCGGGCGTTTGACCTCCTGGGCCTTGGCACGGACGCGCTGCGCAAGATCCCGGCGAACGACCGGTTCGAGATCGACATGGGCGCGCTGAAGGCGGCCATTGCGAAGGACCGGGAGGCGGGCCTCACGCCGTTCATCCTGGTCGGCACGGCCGGCACGGTGAATGTCGGCGCCATCGACCCGCTGGAAGAGATGGCCGACCTCGCGGCGGAAGAGGACATGTGGTTCCACATCGACGGGGCTTTTGGCGCGCTCGGCGTGCTGAGCGACCGGGTGAAGGACCGCCTGACCGGTGTGAAGCGCGCCGACTCGCTCGCCTTCGACTTCCACAAATGGCTGCACGTGAACTATGACGCGGGCTTCGCCCTGATCCGCGACGAGAAGCTGCACCGCGCCGCCTTCACCGACCGGCCGGACTACCTGAAGGCCAAGGAACGCGGCCTTGCGGGCGGTAATCCGTGGCCGGTCGAATACGGACCGGAGCTCAGCCGCGGGTTCCGTGCACTGAAGGTCTGGGCGCAGTTCGCCGAATTCGGCACCGACCGGCTCGGCCGCATGATTACCCGCAACTGCTATCAGGCGTCGTACCTGGGCGAGCAGGTGGAGAAGACGCCGGGGCTTGAACTGCTGGCGCCGGTGGCGCTGAACATCTGCTGCTTCCGCCATGTCGAGCCCGGCCTGCCGGACGCGGTGCTGGACGCGATGAACGACGAGATCGTGATCCAGCTGCAGGAGCAGGGCATCGCCGCCCCGTCCACGACGCGCCTCAAGGGCCGCCTTGCGATCCGCGTGAACATCACGAACCACCGCACCGCGCGGAAGGATCTCGACATCCTGCTGCAGGAAGTCGTGCGCCTCTCCGCCTCGCCGGAAGTGGCCGCCGTGCGCGACGAGGCACTGCGAGCCGCCCGTTAGGCACGACAAGAACCCTTGCCGCCGCGACAAGAAACGGTCACAAGTCGGCGATGGATTGGGGTAAGCTCAGATCGTTCCACGCCGCCGCCGAAGCCGGAAGCCTGACTTCCGCGGGCGACCGGCTGGGCATTTCGCAGTCGGCCGTCTCGCGCCAGATCGCGGCCCTGGAGGAGACGCTCGGCGTCTCGCTGTTCCAGCGCCATGCGCGCGGCCTGGTGCTGACCGATGCCGGCCACACGCTGTTCCGCTCGACCATGGAAATGGCGCAGGCCGCCGCCTCGGCCAACACCGCCCTGCGCGACCAGCAGGAGACCCCGCAGGGCGAGCTGATCGTCTCGGCGCCGGTGGCCTTCGGGTCTACCTGGCTGGTGCCGCGCCTCGGCGGCTTCGTGAAGAAGCACCCGGACCTGCACCTCGACCTCCGCCTCGACGACAAGGATTACGACCTCCTGAAGCTGGAGGCCGAATGCGCCATCCGCCTCTGGGCGGCCGACAAGGCGGACCTCATCCAGCGCAAGCTCGGCACCGTGGCGACGAACCTCTATGCGGCGCCGGAATACCTGAAGGCCAATGGCATGCCCCGCACGCCGCAGGACCTCGATAATCACCGGATCATCGCCTATGGCGACGAATCCTCGCCGCTGCACGAGATGAGCTTTGCCTGCCGGGTCGGCCGGGACGATGCCCCGCCGCGGCCGGCGACGCTGAAGGTCAACAACGTGTTCGCCATGCTGCGGGCGGTGGATGCCGGGCTCGGCATTGCCGACGTGCCGGAATACATGGCGGGCACAATGCCGCGCCTGGTGAAGGTGCTGCCGGAAAATGTCGGCCCGATCTTCGATCTCTATTTCATCTACCCGAGCGATTTACGCAGGTCCAAGCGCGTTGCCGCCTTCCGGGACTTCGTCACAGCTGAGACAGAGCCGCTGCGCCGGCCAGTCATGCGGCAATCGTAAGTTAAGAAATGTTCATCATGCATTTTTGCATGAGTGATCTGCTGTAGCGGTGGTTGTGCACCTGCGAAAAGAGCATATCTAGGCCGCATGCCAAGGGTCCCGGGCATTTCCCAATCCTTCCTCCGATTGGGCGTTTCCTCCCCCTTCGGGACCCGATACTCATAAGCCCGGCGCGGTCTACGCAGCCGGGCTTTTTTTCTGCGCGTCCAGAAAGCCCCGCGCCTCAAGGTTGCCGACGATCAGGTAGCAGGCGAGCGCGGCCAGAACGGCAAAGACGTAAGAGCCTTCATAGCCCTGCGTCCAGGCGGGCATGGCCTCGGCGGCGGCCTCGTCGAACAGGCTGACGAACCAGGACGGCATACCCTCTCCCAGGAAGCTCGCGAACGCGCCGGCCACCATGGCGGCAAGCGCCGCCGTCTCCCGTCCGAATCTGGAGTGCAGGCCGATCAGCAGCGACACGGCAATGCCGGCCGAGCCGAACGAGGAGGCAATCTCGACCAGGCCCTTGATCGTCTCGCCGGAGGCGGCGATCGCATAGGCGAGGAGGCCGGCGAGCAGGGTGAGGGAGCGGCCGAACAGGAGCTTGCGCGGCTCCGGCAGGTCACGCGCGACGCGCTCGATCAGGTTGCGGCTGGCAATCGCCGAGACGGCGAGCAGCGTCGTGTCGACTGTCGACAGGATGGCCGAGACGAGCGCGCCCATCAGCACGACATACATGAGCGGAGAGAGGTACTGGGCGGCGAGTTCCGGCAGGTAGCTGTCGGTGCTTTCCGCCTCGAACCCGGCCGCATGGCCGAGCAGGCCGATGATCAGCGGGATCGCGCCCAGAACCAGGTAGAGACCGGCCGCAAGGTAGCAACCCGTCCGGGCAATGCTGGCGGATTTCGCCCCGAGGAAGCGCGAGATTGCCTCCTGCGCCACGAGGGAACCGACGATGGGCACCATCCAGGCGTCGAGCGTCGAGAGCCAGCTTTCCTTCACGCCGTCCTCGCCGGTCAGCCGCCATTCGAGCTGTTCGGGGCCGATCTGGGAGAAGGAGAAGTCGCCCGTCGACAGGACCGTGACGAGGAGGATGACGAGGCCGACCATCATCACAGCGCCCTGCACCATGTCGGTCATCGCGTCGCCGAGCAGGCCGCCGATGGTCGTGTAGGCGATAATCACGATGGCGCCGACGAGCAGGGCGATGCCGAGGTCGATGCCCGCCGTCTCGGACAGGATCTGGCCCATGGCCAGCAGCTGGGCCGAGGCCCAGATGATCGAGGTCGGAATAGTCAGGAGAGCGGCAGTCACTTCCGCGCGGGCCCCGAAGCGGAGCTGCATATAGTCCGGGAAGGTCATCACGCCGGATTCGCGCAGCTTGTAGGCGAGGAAGAGGGCCATGCCGATCAGGCAGATCGTGTAGCCGAACGGGTCGGCCCGGCCGCCGGCGAGGCCTTCCTCCGCGATGGCGCCGGAGGCCCCCATCACGGTCTCGGCGCCGAACCAGGTGGCGAAGACCGAGACGCCGACCATCAGCACGCCGAAGCGGCGGCCGGCGACGAAATAATCGGCTTCGGAATTGACGAAACGGCTGGCCCAGAGGGCGATGGCGAATTGCAGAATGATGTAAACCGCAAGCGCTATGACCATTCGCCCGTATCCCGTCTCAGCCCGTCATGATGGCGAAACGGTTATGACGTTTTTTTCGCTGCGCAAGCGGATTGTGTAAGCGGCCTTGGCCTAGATGCTGGCGCGCAGCATCCAGGCTGTTTTCTCGGCAATCTGTGCACGCTGGGTGAACAGGTCGGCGGAGACGGCGTCGCCATTTTTCTCGGCAACCTTCAGGCCGGCTTTGGCGGCGCGGCTTACGGCTTCATGTCCCTTGGCGAGGTTGGCGACCATGTCGCTGGCGTCGGGGATACCATTGTCCGGCTTGATCGTGGCGAGCTCGGTCATCTCGCCCGGCGAACCCGGTGCGAAATGGTCGAGGGCGCGGATGCGTTCGGCGATCTCGTCGAGCGCCGCCCAAAGTTCGGTATACTGGGTCATGAACATGGTGTGCAGCGAGTTGAACCGCGGACCCGTCACGTTCCAGTGATAGCCGTGGGTCTTGGCGTAGAGCGCATAGGTCTCGCCGAGCAGTTTCTTGAGGGCGGAGACGGACTCGTCGCGTTGCTTGTCCGTCAGGCCGATATCGATGGGCATGTTGGCCTCCTGTCTTTGTTACAGGAAGCAGATGGGACCCCGCGGACGGATTTGCCAATTGATAGGCAAATCCGCCGCTATAGGATTTTTCTATCGCAGGGCGGAGCAGAAACGCTCGATCCGGACCAGCGCCTCTTTCAGGGCCGTGTCCGACGTGGCGTAGGAGACGCGGAAGGCCGGCGACAGGCCGAAGGCGGCGCCGAACACGACAGCCACTTTTTCCGTTTCCAGCAGCTCGGCCGCGAAGTCCTCGTCGGTCTCGATCACCTTGCCCGAGGGGGCCGTCTTGCCGATCACGCCCGCGCAGGACGGGTAGACATAGAAAGCACCTTCCGGCGTCGGGCAATGCAGGCCGGGGCATTTGTTGAGGCCGGCGACGACCATGTCGCGGCGGGCCTGGTAGGCGGCGCGCATCACGGGCAGGAAGTCCTGCGGGCCGTTGAGGGCCTCGACGGCCGCATACTGGCTGATCGAGCAGGGGTTGGACGTCGTCTGGCTGATCACCTTGCCCATGGCCTTGATCAGCTTGTCCGGGCCGCCAGCATAGCCGATGCGCCAGCCGGTCATGGCATACGCCTTGGAGACGCCGTTGACGGTGAGCGTGCGCTCCCAGAGGGCCGGCTCGACCTGGGCGATCGTGGTGAACTCGAAATCGTCATAGACGAGGTGCTCGTACATGTCGTCCGACATGACCCAGACCTGCGGATGGCGCAGCAGCACGTCGGCGAGCGCCTTCAGCTCGGCGCGGGTATAGGCGGCGCCGGTCGGGTTCGAGGGGGAGTTCAGGATCAGCCACTTGGTCTTCGGCGTGATCGCCGCCTCAAGGGCTTCCGGGGTGAGCTTGTAATTCGTGTTCGGGCCGCAGGCGACGGTGACCGGCTCGCCGCCCGCCATCAGCGCCATTTCCGGGTAGGACACCCAGTAGGGGGCCGGGCAGATGACTTCGTCGCCGGGGTTCAGCGTGGCAACGAGGGCGTTGTAGATCACCGGCTTGCCGCCCGGTGCGACGTGGATCTGCGCGGGCGTGTAGGTGAGGCCGTTCTCGCGCTTGAACTTGCCGACGATGGCTTCCTTCAGTTCCGGGATGCCGTCGGCCGGCGTGTACTTGGTCTTGCCTTCCTGGATCGCGCGGATGCCGGCGGCCTTGATATTCTCGGGCGTGTCGAAATCCGGTTCGCCGGCGCCGAGGCCGATGACGTCATGGCCGGCGCGTTTCAGCTCGGCAGCCTTGGTGGTGACGGCGATGGTGGCGGAGGGTTTGACGCGGTCCAGCGCGTCCGACAGGCGGAGATCAGCAGCCATTTGGGTCCTCGGGGGCAGTCCTTGGAATGTGTCCGGCACAAGCGCCGGACCGCGCCCGCATACGCCCCGGTGTGCATCGCGGCAAGGGCCGGATGCCGCGGCATTTCGGGCAAAACCATGGTTAACGGGTGCTTGACCGCGGGGCCGGGTTTTCCGGGATTTCCGCGCCGCTCGCTTAACCATGATCTGCGAGGATGGAGAATGGTTGGGAGAGGCAGTTCTTCCTGAAGGAGGGAAGGAAAAGCCAATGATCTACGCTTCGTCGCGGACAGTCTATGACAAGGCGCAAACGGAATTCGGCGACATGGTCCGGGACTTTGTCACCGGAACCCTGCACTGGTTCGGGCGGCTCTCGGATGTCGAGCGCCTGGTCGGCCTGTGCGCGTTCATTCTCGTGTTGTTCATGCTGGTTCTGGTGAAGGCAACGACGCGCACCCGCCAGCCGGGCAAGGCGCGGAGCTTTGCCGGCTCATTCGTGCTGGTGGTCGTGTTCAGCTTCCTGGCTGGCCTGCTGATCGACAGCGAGTTCGACCCCCGCCATTTCCTCTAGGTTGATGGTTGCCGCGGCCTTGCGCCCGGCAAGTGAATTGCGCGGAATTCCGTTCCAGCCGCTTAAATCTGCCGTGAGACGATGCGCCCTGGCTTGAGGGGCGAAGTTCTTTTTTCTCCAGGATGGAGGGATGAGGAATGATCGTATTTGCCGCACGAAGCGTCTATGAAACGGCGCAAAGGAAAATGGTCGACCTGACCGAGGAAGTGTTCGGGGACCTGGTACACTGGTTTGACCGGCTTTCCGACCTGGAACGCCTGGTTGGCCTCTGCGTCTTTATCCTCACCCTGTTTGTCATGATCATCGCGAAGTCCGCGACCGGGTCCGCCGGCCCCGGCAACACGCGGGGATTCCTCGGGTCCTTTGCCCTTGTCGTCGCGTTCAGCTTCCTGACGGGGCTGGTCATCGACAGCCGGTTCGACCCCCGCCAGCTCCTTGGCAGCGATTTCATCTCCCGCTTCGCCTGAGGCTCGCATAAAGGCCGAGGCTCGCCTATTTTGCGGGCATGGAGACTGAATCGCCTGGCGCGGTGCCCCTCAGGGGCGTTGACGTCATCAAGGACAACCTGACCCGCCTGCCGGCGAAGCCCGGCGTCTACCGCATGTACGGGGACGCCGACGAAGTGCTGTATGTCGGCAAGGCGCGGAACCTGAAGGCGCGCGTCTCGAATTATACACGGCTCGGCGGCCATACGCAGCGGATCGCGCGGATGATCGCGCTGACCCGGCGGATGGAGTTCGTCGTCACCGAGAGCGAGACCGAGGCGCTGCTGCTGGAGGCGAGCCTCATCAAGAGCCTGAAGCCGCGTTTCAACGTGCTGCTGCGGGACGACAAGTCGTTTCCCTACATCCTGATCCGCCGCAATCATGAGGCGCCGCAGATCAAGAAGTATCGCGGCGCCAAGCATGACGAGGGTGACTATTTCGGTCCCTTCGCCAGCGCCGGCGCCGTGATGCGCACGCTCGACACGCTGCAGAAGGCCTTCCTGCTGCGCACCTGCGAGGACAGTGTCTACAATGCCCGCACGCGGCCCTGCATGCTGCACCAGATCAAGCGCTGCGCCGCGCCGTGCGTGGGGCTGATCTCCATTCCCGACTATCAGGAACTTGCCGACGAGGCGGCCGACTTCCTGCGCGGGAAGGGGGCGGACCTGCAGAAGCGGCTCGCAAAGGAAATGGAAGAAGCCGCAGAGGCGATGGATTTCGAACGGGCCGCGCGCCTGCGCGACCGGATCCGCGCCATTGCCCATGTGCGCGGCAGCCAGGACGTCAACCCGGACGACATTGAAGAAGCCGACATCTTCGCCATCGCGATGGAGGGCGGGGTCTCCTGCGTGCAGGTCTTCTTTATCCGGGCTGGGCAGAACTGGGGCGCGACGGCGCACTATCCGCGCCATGAGCGTGATCAGACGGCGGAGGAAGTGCTGGCAGCTTTCCTCGTACAGTTCTACGACAAGCGCCCGCCGCCGCGGCTGATCCTCGTGTCCGACATGCCGGAACAGTCCGACCTGATCGCGGAGGCGCTGAGCCTCAAGGCGAACCGCAAGGTCGAGATCCGCCGCCCGGAGCGCGGCAGCAAGAAGGACCTTGTCGCGCAGGCCGCCCGCAATGCCAGCGAGGCGGTGACGCGCAAACTGTCCGAGACGGCGAGCCAGGCGCGGCTCCTTTCGGAAGTCGCAAAGGTATTCGAACTGGAAAAGACGCCGGAGCGGATCGAGATCTACGACAACTCCCACATCCAGGGCACGAATGCCGTGGGCGGCATGGTGGTGGCCGGGCCGGAAGGCTTCCTCAAGAACGCCTACCGCAAGTTCAATATCAAGGATTCCTCGCTCGAGCCCGGCGACGATTACGGCATGATGCGCGAAGTGATGCGCCGCCGCTTCTCGCGCGCCAAGAAGGAGCGGGACGAGGGCGATGCCTCCAACTGGCCGGACCTGGTGCTGATCGACGGCGGCCTCGGCCAGCTGAATGCGGTGATCGAGGCCCTCGCAGAAATCGATCTGACACCGGACGATGTGACGCTCGTCTCCATCGCCAAGGGCGTCGACCGGAATGCGGGCCGGGAACAGTTCTTCCGGCCGGGCAGGGCGCCGTTCAAGCTGCCCGAGAATGCGCCGGTGCTCTACTACCTCCAGCGCCTGCGCGACGAGGCGCACCGCTGGGCTATCGGCGCGCACCGGCAGAAACGCTCCGCCGCGATCGGTACGTCGCCGCTTGATGAGATCGAGGGGATCGGTCCGGCGCGCAAGAAGGCGCTGCTCCACCATTTCGGCTCCGCCCGCGGCGTCGCCCGCGCGAAAGTGGCGGATCTGATGGAAGTCGAGGGGGTGAACGAAGCCCTCGCCGAGCGCATCCATGGTCATTTCAATGGCGGTTGAGGGCGGGGCTCACTTTTCTTCGGCCCTTTCGGCTTGCTGAACGGGGAATCCTTCACAATCCTGCGATAGGTTCGGTTGTCGTCGAACGCAGGGGGACAGGCGGGACATGAAGACTGTGTGGCGGCTACGCGGATCGCTGATCGCAATGGCGCTGGCGCTCGCCACTTTCTGGCCGGCCGTCTCGATGGCGCAGGGCGGGGTTGATAAATGGGGGCTGACGGATTCTGACTATTCGGTCGCTGCAGGTTCGGACCTGCTGGCGCGGTCGAACGCTGTGGCGCGCTTCGACGAATTGATTGCGGCGGCAAACGCGGGCGATCCGAAAGCGATGCTGCTGGTATGCCTCGGCTATGATGGCGGCATCTGGGGCTACCAGAGCGCCAACTATGCGTCCGGCTTTTGCCAGTCCAGCGCAAACGCGAAGTTTCCCCGGGGTATGCGGAACTCTGCCCTCTATCTGGAGATCGGGACAAACGGCGCGCCTGACAAAGTCAAGGCAAAGCAGCTTTACCGGGAAGCGGCGGAAGCCGGAAACGGCAGGGCCATCGAGGATTATGGGCGGGCCATGGAAGAAGGATGGGACGGGCCGCCGGATCTGTCCGAAGCCACGTCCTGGTATTGCTGGGCGGCTGACAAGGGCGTCGTCGCTGCGAACCACAGATGTGGATGGGGTCTCCAGAATGGCTGGCAGCACGGACAAATTCATCTCGAGAGCGCGGCAAAATACTACAGGCAAGGCGCACTGGCAGGAGATCCCGGGGCGATGGCCCAGTATGGCTACATGCTTGAATCCGGCACCGGCACGGCGAAAGACCAGTGCGAGGCCACAAGGTGGCACCGGGCGGCTGCTGAAGCGGGCAGTATGACCGGGATGGAAAATTACGGCCTTGCGCTTGAAAGTGGGCGATGTGTCGAACCTGACGCTCAGGGCGCAATGAACTGGTACCAGCGCGCCGTGGCTGCCGGCAGCACGCAGGCGGGCGCGTGGTACGACAAGCTGTACCAATCGTACTGGCGCTCCTACTCCACGCCGCCCCCGGCCCCTCCGGAGAGGAGCTACCAGGAATGGTGCCTCTCGCATAACGCGTGTTGAGAGCGGGTCCGGGAGAATAGGCCGCCATCCGGCCCGTCAGTGGGCGGAACGGCTCGCAAGGTTTCCGATATAGCTTTCCATCAGGGCGACGAGTTCGTCCTCGAGGACTTGCGGGTCCAGCTTCAGTTCGGGTTCTGCGGCGGCGGCCCGCAACAGGTAGATCACCGCGTGGGTGAGGATGAACGCGGATTCCTTGCCGAGCACGAAGTCCAGTTCGCTCCGGCTGCTGATGGAATCGAGGAAGGTCAGGTGCTGGCGGCCGACCTCGCCTTCGCCGGCGTGGCGGAAGAGGGCGTCCGACAGGACCATGCGCGTTTCGGCGGATCCCTGGAGGCCATGCATGAGGGCGCGGACGATGGTGCGCACGCTGGCCGTGCCCGGCGCGGCGAGGACGATGGAAGTGATTTTCTCGCGCATGGCGTCGCTCTGGCGCTGACCCATGGCGGCGAGAATGGCCTCCCGGTCCTCGAAATACTGGTACAGCGTACCGATGCTGACGCCCGCCCGTTCGGCGATGCGGCTGGTGGTCAGTTTCGCGAGACCGCCGGTCTCCAAAAGCTGAAAGGTCGCCTCGAGAATGGCATCCACCGTCGCCTGGGCGCGGTCCTGTTTCGGATTTCTTCGTTTCTTTTCAGTCACTTGGGGCTCCATAGGGGCCGCCTGCGTGGCCCTGCCGCGATGCGAATGGAAAATCTGAGGATTTCTTACATTATACGCCGAAAGACACAAAGACGTATCAGGGAGCCATTAGGATGAGCGTATCGCTGGCAGACGTGCACAAGCGCGTCGAATACCAGAAATCGGCCCTGCCGGTGATGTACGGCGGCGTGGATTTCGACGCGGTGCCCGAACGCTATACCGAAGACATCACGGTCAGCTCCATGGCCTCCTATGCGGACAAGTTCCCGCCGCCGCCGGCCGACATGGTCGAACGGGTGAAGGCCTATACGATGCTGGGCGACGTGACGGCGGATGCCTATGCGGCCCTGATGCCGCAATACGGCTTCAAGCGCCTTGTCGACATGCTGATCAAGGCCTGCGACGAGGGCATCGGCGCGGTGCCGGATGCGCCGGCGGAGCTGAAGGCGCTGATCGCCGAGATGGAAGTGAAGCCGGCCTGGCTGGACATGGACCTTGTGCGCGAGGGCGCGCGGCTGAACCGGCTGCCGATGGCGGTGACCTCGCCCTGGATGATCCGCGGGGCCTTCCTGGCGACCTTCCTGAACAAGTACACGGCCCTGCCGATGGCGCTGACCGGCACGCTGAGCAATTCCTCCTCGGCCCGGCGCGTCAACGAGACGGCGACCTTCTTCACTGTCACCACCCTGCCGAACGCGCTGGAGCCGCGCGGCGAGGGCTTCAAGGCTGCTGCCATGGTGCGCCTGATGCACTCGATGGTGCGTTTCAACGTGCTGCGCCGGATGGGCGCCTGGGATGTGTCCGTGTACGGTATTCCGGTGCCGCAGGTAGACCAGATGCCCGCCGGCCTGATCGACGTCTTCCTCCTGTCCTACAAGATGATCGACGAAGGCCGGTCCGAGTTCACGCCCGAGGAGCGCGCCAGGGTCGAGTTCAGCCGTTACCGCTGCTACCTGCTCGGCCTGCCGGAAGACCTTCTTATGGATACGCCGCAAGGCATCGTCGACATCATGAACGCCCGTAGCGCCTCGATCCGCAGCGGCTTCGATGACGAAACCTGCGGGGCGCTGGTGCGCGCGACGCTGACGGCCTACCTGCCGCCCGACAAGTCTATCGGCAACCAGCTGATCAACGCGATCGAACGGCGCCTGGCGCGGCTCGTCCTCGTCCAGCACTTCCTGGGCGGCAATGCCCAGATGGCGCGGGATATCGGCGTGCCGGTGCAGCCGCTCGACTATGTGGTCGCGGGGGTCATGTTCCCGCTGATCGCGGTGCGGATGGCGATCTACAGCGCGGCGCTTTCCGTGCCGGGCCTGCGGGGGCTTGTGGATCGCCATCTGGTCGCGAAGATCCGCCGCCTGCTGAAGCGCTACGGCCATGCTGAGTTCACGACGGATGCCGAAGCCTACCGTCCAGCGAAAGCCGTACCGGCCGAATAGGCAGCGGAGGTTGACGCCCGGCGGATGGCACTGGAAGAAGGGCAGGACACCTAGCTCTGTCCCTGCCAGTCGCCGGAGGAATGATGAACCTGAACACCAAGGCAGTGGGCCTGGTTGTCCTGCTTGCGTCCTGTACGACAGCGCCCGCGCCTGAAATTTCGCCTCCTTCGGAAATCGCGATCACTCCGCTTGTGTCCGGTTCGCTGGAGGCTGTGAAAGTGGAGCTGAGTTTCACGGGCAGTGCGAGCGGAGAAACCATCCTGACGATGCCGGACTCCTGGGGGCCGGAAGAAAATCTCGGCGCTCTGGTGCACGACCTGACGGTTGTGGACGAGACAGGCGCCCTCGCATTGCCTGACGCTGAAGGTACGCGCCTCACGCTCCGGCACACGCCGGGGATGCGCATCAGCGTGTCCTATGTCGTCGAGCAGGACTATGCGGGGGAGCCGGAATGGGGGCAGCAGCGCGTGCCCGGCATGCGCCCGGTGCTACAGCCTGCTTATGCCACGCTCATCGGGCATACATTCCTGCCGGAAATCAGTGTACCGCAGGATTTTGCCTTGCGGATGGGAAGCGGTGACATTGCTGGCGTAGCGGTTTCCAGCCAGCCTCTGCGGGCGGGCGGGACAGCGCCACGGCCGCTTGATCAGTTACGCGACAGCATCATCCTGATCGGAGATTTCCGCTATGCCGAACGCGAAATGGATGGGCTCAACATCCGCACGGCCATTCGCGGCAGCTGGGCCCTGCCGGATGATGAGATCGCCCGGCTCACGCGGGATGTGCTGAAGTCCGGCGGCGACATGTTCGGCGACCACCCCTTCGACCAGTACCTGGTCGCCATCAATGCCATGCCCGCCCTGCCGGAAGGCAGCGCCGTTATCGGCACAGGGCTGACAGAATCCTTCTTCATCCTTGCGACGCCGAATGCGGACGCCGAAAATCTCCGGCACACGATCATCCATGAACTCCTGCACGAATGGATTACCCGGCGCATGGGGACTACCGATGAAGCATCTGACACGCTGCGCATGTGGTTCACGGAAGGATTCACCGAGTATTTCACCCAGATCGTCCTCCTGAAATCCGGTGAGATTTCCCTGGAAGCGTTCGTGGACAATCTGAACGGCCTGCTTCGGAATTATGAAACTTCGCCGGTCCGCAATCTGCCGGTGTCGGAGCTTGAGGCGCAGATCTGGGACTCATACGAAGCCGAAAGGCTGCCTTACCAGCGTGGGGCACTGCTGGCATTCCACTGGGACATGACGCAGAGGCTGAGTGGCGGCCGGCCGCTGTCTGCCGTGATTTCCAGCCTGATCGGACAACAGGACGGTCAGCTGACGGATGAGGAAATCCTTGACGCGGTGTCCGGAATCCTTGGCGCCCCGGCTCGTGTCGATATCGACCGCTTCATCCGTGCGGCTGAAACGATCGACGTGTCGGCCTTCGATTGGCCGGACTGTATCGAGGTCGCGTCACAACCGGATGGCCGTCATGCGTTCGCCGTGCGGGACGGGGCAGACGCGGAGGCCTGCGCCCGAACCGTGAGCGGTGATCAGTCGCCCTGATCCATGGCGACGATGATCTGGGCGAAGCCCTTGGAAATGCGGCCCATGTTCTCGACCGACATGCGTTCGTTGGTGCCGTGGAAACCGGTCAGGTCCACCGGCGTGATCACCGATGGCGAGAAGCGGTAGACGTTCGGCGTGATCGCCGTGGCCCAGCGTCCGTCCGTCGCGCCGATCACGAGGGCAGGGGCAACCGGGGCGCCGTCGCCGGTGGCTTCAGCCACGCTGGCCAGCACGGCATAGGGCCGCCCGTCGGTGGGCGACACCGGCGAGGCATCGCTGCCGCCCGCATCGGCGGCGTCCTGAACTTCGATGCCTTCAATGCCCTTTGTGACCTCTTTCACATGATCGACCACGTCCTGCACCGTATCGTTCGGGTGCACACGGAAGTTCACGGTCGCGACGGCGCGTTGCGGCAGGACGTTTTCCTTGGCCGAGCCCGCCAGCATGGTCGGCGCGGTCGTCGTGCGGACCATGGCATTGCCGGCCGGGATCTTGGAGAAGGAGTCGTCGATCACGCCGCCGAACAGCCAGAGATTGGCGAGCGCCATTTTCTGCACGAAGGGCATGTCGCCGGCGGCGGCCTGCAGCAGGTCGGAGACTGGCGGCTTGTTGAAGTCGGCGGGCATCTGGTTCTCGTCGAGCGCGACAAGCGCCTTGCCGAGGCGGACGTTGGCGGAATCCCGCGGCGGCATGGAGGAGTGGCCGCCCTTGCCGAGCGCCGTCACCTGAAGCGAGACATATCCTTTCTCGGAAACGCCGATCAGGCCCATCTTCTTGCCGGTCAGCGGCGACGGGTCGAGCACGGCGAAGCCTTCGTCGAGCGCCATGATCGGCTCGATGCCGCGCGATTTGAGCAGGGCAATGCCGGCCTTCGCACCGGCGCCGAGGACTTCCTCGTCATGGCCGAACTGGATCAGCACGGTGCGCTTCGGCTGGAAGCCCGACTTCGCGAGTGCGTCCACGGCTTCCATGATGCCGACAAGGTTGCTCTTGTCGTCCATCGCGCCGCGGCCATAGACGAAGCCGTCGATGATGTCGCCCTTGAAGGGGGCGCCGGTCCAGTCGCCTTCGGTGCCGATATTTACCGGCACGACATCCTGGTGCGCCATGAGAAGCAGCGGCTTCAGCGACGGATCCGATCCCTGCCACGTATAGAGGAGCGTGTAGGTGTCTGGCACGATTTCTTTCGTCATCGCGGCATGTGCGGCGGGGTAGGTGGCTTCCAGCCAGGCATGCAGGTCGAGCCAGGGCCCTTCCTGGCCGGGGCGCGGATCGCCGTTGACGAGCGTGACTGTCTGGAAACGGATCGCTTCGGAGAGATGTTGCGCCGCAACATCGGCGGAAATGTCCGGTACGGCCGGCAGGTCCACACGCGCACCGACAGGCGTGCCGCCATAGGTGAAGGTGCGATAGAGGACGATCCCCACGAGCAGAACGATCAGGGCGCCGAGCCCCATCAGGATTTTCTTCAGCATGGCGAGCCCTCCGCAGATTTCGTTGCGGACGGTACGGGTCGCCCTGCGTCCGTCAAGCCGTGCGCGGTTAAAAAAATGACTTGGCCGTCACGATTTTGCGCGGCAATCATGCATTCATGACTGACGCTCCGGCCAAGCGCCTGTCCCTTCCGAGGGTCCTTGCATTTTCATCTTTGAGCATACCGCTCGCCGGTGTCGGGCTGCCTGTGGGCGTCTATCTCGCGCCGCTCTATGCGCGCGAGGTCGGGCTTGGCCTCGAGCTGACCGGCATGCTTTTCATGTTGCTGCGCTTCTGGGACATCTTCACCGATCCGGTGATGGGCTATCTCGTGGACCGCTATCGCAGCCCGTGGGGCAGGGTGCGCCACTGGGTCGTGCTGGCCGTGCCGCTGCTCGGCCTCGCCACCTATTTCGTCTACATGCCCCACCGGGGCGCGGGGCCGGCCTATTTCATCGGATGGATGCTGCTGTTCTATGTCGGCTTCACCCTGTTACAGACCGCGCGGTCGGCCTGGGTGCCCGCCATCGCCGTGGACTATGACGACCGCTCGCGCCTGTTCCAGTGGGCTGAGATCATCAGTACCCTGTCCATGCTGTTCCTGCTCGCCATTCCGGCCGTTCTGGGTCTGACAGGGACGGGGATCGACCGTTTTGGCCAGGTCGCGATCATGGGCTGGGTTCTCCTGTTCTCGCTTCCCCTCGCGGCTTTCCTGTCCTGCAGTTTCGTGCCCGACGATCCGATCCGGGGCGACAAGGGAGAGGCGCAGCGCTTCCGCCTGAAGCCTTTTATCGCGGCCCTGCGCAACAAGTACCTCGGCAGCATCCTGCTCATGGAACTGCTGACCGGAACGGCCATCGCGGTGACCGCGGCGAACTATCTGTTCGTGGCGGAATTCGTGTTCGGCCTGAGCGACGGCATGTCGAGCCTGATCCTGATGTTCTTCTTCCTTCTGGCCGTGCTGGCGCTGCCATTCTGGCTGAAGCTTGCGGCGCGGACCGAGAAGAGCGTTGCCTTCCGGATCGCGGTGCTCACCTCAGTGACCAGTTTCGTCATCTATTACATCGCCGGCCAGATCGGCGGCTTCTGGCCGCTCCTGTTCGGCGCGATCTTCAACGGGGCGGCGTTCAGCGCGCCGATCGTGCTGACCCGGTCGATGACGGCGGATGTCGTGGAGTGGCAGGCCGCGCAGACCGGCGAGAACCGCTCAGGCATCTATTTCTCGCTCGTGACCAGCGCCTACAAGGTCGGCAACAGTGTCGCCTTCGGCGTCGGCTATTTCATCCTCGGTCAGATCGCGGGCTTCCATCCGGAGAAGCAGAATTCGCCGGAAGCGATCCACGGGCTGCTGCTCGTCTTCTGCGTGTTGCCCGCGGTGCTCTACATCCTCGCGGGTGTGGTTGCCTCTCGCTATCCGTTCACGCGGGCGATGCAGCAGGAAGTCAGCCGGTCGCTCGATCCGCGCGGACCGGAACCGCTCGACTAGAAGCCGCCGCCCTCGGCGAGCCATTCCTTCTCCTCGTCCGTCGACTCCCGGCCGAGCGCCGCATTGCGGTGCGGGAAGCGGCCGAACCGGTCGATCACGTCCTTGTGGGCATGGGCGTATTTCAGCGTGCTCTCGGTGAGGCCGCGGAAGCCTTCGCGGGAGTCTGCGGCGAGTTCGGCGAACTTCGCGACGGACGCGACCTGGTCTTCCGGCGCTTCGGAATGTTCGAGCGGCAGGTAGAAGAAGATCCGCTCGGCCTCGGACAGTCCCTTGTCCTGTCCGAGGGCGATCCCGTCCTTGCAGAGGAGGAGGGCGAGGTCGTCCTGGTGGAAGGCGCGGGCCTCGCCGCGGAAGAGGTTCCGGCTGAACTGGTCGAGCACGATGATTGCGGCGAGCCGTTCGCGCGCTCCGCGGGCCGCCCAGTCTTCCGCCGCGGGGAAGTGGGCGAGGGTCTCCAGAAGCGACAGGAAGCGTGTGCGGATCTCGGCGTCGGTCTCTTCCGACTTGCCGAACCAGAGCTTGTTCAGGGCGCCGGCCGCTTCGGGCGAGGTCGCGGCGTCCCCGATCCAGTAGGCGAGGACATCGGCCGGCTCCGGCAGGGCGCTCATGCTTCCGGCCTCCGGGCGACGACCATGTAATTGACCGACGTGTCGCCGCTGAGGCTCCACGCGCCGGTGAGGGGGGCATAGGAGACGCCGATGGCCGGCTCCGGCCGGAGGCCCGCTTCGGTCAGGGCGCTGCGCACATCTTCCGGAGGGATGAACTTCGACCAGTCATGCGTGCCGCGCGGCAGCCAGCCGAGCACGTATTCCGCCCCGACCACCGCCGTCGCCAGCGCCTTCGCTGTCTTGTTGAGTGTCGCCACGATCATCAGCCCGCCGGGCCGGACGAGGCTGGCCGTGTCCTTCAGGAACTGCGCCGGGTCTGCGACATGTTCGACCACTTCGAGGTTCAGCACCATGTCGAAGGGCGGCTCGCCGCTGTCGATCAGGCCCTCGGCAGTGCCCGCGCGGTAGTCGATCGCGAGGCCCTGTTCGCCGGCATGGGTGAGGGCCGTTTTGATGTTCGCTTCGGACGCATCGACGCCGGTAACGCTCGCGCCGAGCCGCGCCATGGGCTCGCAGACAAGCCCGCCGCCACAGCCGATGTCCAGTAATCTCAATCCTTCCAAGGGCTTACGTTTTCCTGCATCGATCCCGAAATGCTGCTCCGCGGTTTCGCGGATGAAGCGCAGGCGGACCGGGTTGAACTTGTGCAAAGGGCGAAATTTGCCCTTGGGGTCCCACCAATCGGCTGCCATGGAGGAAAATTTTGCGACCTCGTCGGGGTCGATGCTTGGCGTGCGAGGCGTCTCGCGGGAGCCTTCGATTGTTTTCACCATTGTAGCAAACCTGTTTGATCCGGCTTCGAACAGCCCCTATGAGGGCGCTTATAAGGGGCAAACCCGTTTCTACAGGATATAGGGCGAAATGGCGCGCACGGTACTGAAGTTTGGCGGCACATCGGTTGGAGACCTCGATCGCATTGCGAACGTGGCCGAAATCGTCAAGGCGCGGGCAGCGAAGGGCGAGCATCTCGCCGTCGTCGTTTCGGCCATGTCCGGCGAGACCAACAAGCTGGTCGCCCTGGCCGAGGGTGCCGCCGGCAAGGACCTGCCGCGCGACCTGTTCGACGACGAGTATGACGTCGTCGTCGCCTCGGGCGAGCAGGTGACCGCGGGCCTCCTGGCCCTCGCGCTGCGCAAGCGCGGCCTCAAGGCGCGGTCCTGGCTCGGCTGGCAGCTGCGCCTCAAGACCAATGACAGCCATGGCAAGGCCCGCATCATGGGCTTCGACGATTCCCGCCTGCCGGACTCGGTCGATGCGGGTGAGATCGCCGTTATCGCGGGCTTCCAGGGTGTGACCGACGACGAGCGGGTGACCACGCTGGGCCGCGGCGGCTCCGACACGAGCGCC
Organism: Hyphomonas sp.; assembly: GCA_041398365.1. Lineage (GTDB taxonomy): Bacteria > Pseudomonadota > Alphaproteobacteria > Caulobacterales > Hyphomonadaceae > Hyphomonas. The sequence continues at coordinate 102,404 of JAWKUV010000003.1, forward strand.
GTTGCGGTGGCTGCCGCGCTCAACGCAAAGGTCTGCGACATCTATACTGACGTCGACGGCGTCTACACGACCGACCCGCGCATCGTTCCGAAGGCGCGGCGGATCGACAAGATCTCGTTCGAGGAAATGCTCGAAATGGCCTCGCTCGGCGCCAAGGTCCTCCAGACCCGGTCGGTCGAGCTGGCCATGAACCATAACGTGCCGGTGCGCGTGCTCTCCAGCTGTGAAGCCTGGAGAGAAAGCGGAACCCTAGTCTGCGCAGAGGAAGAAATCGTGGAAAAGCAGGTTGTCAGCGGTGTCGCCTATTCGCGCGACGAGGCAAAGGTCCTCTTTACGGCATGCCGGACAAACCCGGCGTTTCGGCGAAGATCTTCTCCGCCCTCGCCAAGGCCGGCATCAACGTCGACATGATCGTGCAGGCCAATGCCCGCGGTCCGGAACGCGCCAACATGGTGTTCACCTGCACAGACCGGGATAGCCCGTTCGCCAAGGAAACCCTCGAGAAGATGAAGGACGAGATCGGCTTCGAGTCGATGGACGTCACCCGCGACGTGTCGAAGGTCTCGATCATCGGCGTCGGCATGAAGAGCCATACGGGCGTTGCGGAGACCATGTTCCGCGCCCTGTCGGAGAAAAACATCAACATTGACGTGATTTCGACCTCCGAAATCAAAATCTCGGTGTTGATTGCCGCACCTTATACCGAACTCGCTGTGCGGGCCCTGCACACAGCCTTCGGCCTTGACGCCGAATAAGGGCGCTTGCGACAAGCAGGGCTAGATGGCTTACAACCTGCCCGCCACGCGCCTGTTGATGAACCGCCTCCGCCAGATGATGGCGGAAGACGGGGAAACACGATCCCGGCTCGACAATGTGGTGCGGCTGATCGCGTCGACCATGGTGGCCGACGTGTGCTCCATCTACCTGCGTCATCGGGGCGGGTCGCTGATCCTCATCGCCACCGAGGGCCTGAAGCCGGAAGCCGTCGGCAACACGCGGCTTTCCGCGAATGAGGGCCTTGTCGGCCTGGTCGCACGGCGGGCCGAGCCGATGGCGATCCAGGATGCGCCGCGCCACCCGTCCTTCTCCTACCGCCCGGAAACGGGGGAGGACCCGTTCCACGCTTTCCTCGGTGTGCCGATCCTGCGCGGCGGGCGCGTCATCGGCGTGCTCACGGTGCAGAACCGGACCGAGCGGCTCTATGGCGATGAGGAAATCGACTCGCTGCAGACCATCGCCATGGTCCTCGCCGAGATCGTCGACCGGATCGACCCCGAACATCTCGACAACGGCGATGTCCAGAAGCGGGAGCGCAACCCGGCCTCGCTGCGCGGCCGCGTGTTCTGCGAAGGTCTCGGCTATGGCCGCGCCGTGCTGCACGACCCCGTGGTTCCGGCCGCGAAATTCTTCGCCGGCGACCAGGAGATCGAAGCCAGCCGCCTGACCCGGGCGCTTGTGGACCTCAAGGCCTCGATCGACCGGATGGTCGCCATCGACGGCGCCGTGCTGGGCGACGATCCGCGCGACGTGATGGAAACCTACCGGCTGCTGGCGCACGACCCGTCCTGGGCGGAGAAGCTGCAGGAAGGCGTCCGCTCGGGCCTTTCGGCCGAGGCCTCGGTGGACCGCGCCCGCCGCGAACACCGGGCCCGCCTGCAGAGCGCGCGCGATCCCTACCTGCGCGAACGGCTGCACGACCTCGAAGACCTCGACAACCGCCTGCTGCGTATTCTCGGCGGGGACGAAGGCAAGCCGCAGATCAATGAAGAGCGCTCGGTTCTGGTCGCCCGGCGCCTCGGTCCGGCCGAACTGCTCGAATACGCGAATGCGGGCCTGCGCGGCATCCTGATGGAAGAGGCGGCCGCCTCATCCCACGCCGCCATCGTGGCCCGCGCCATGGGCATCCCGACGCTTGGCGGCATCGAGGGCCTGACGACACGGATCGACCAGGGCGACTGGCTGATCGTCGACGCCGAGCAGGGCGTGTTGCATGTCCGCCCGGATGACAGCCTGTACGACGCCTACAAGGGCCGAGTGGCGCTCCGGTCCGAACGCCAGGCCGCCTATGCGGCGCTGCGCGACAAGCCGGCAAAGACCAAGGACGGCACGAATATCCGCCTGATGCTGAACGCCGGCCTCGACCTCGATCTCGACATGCTGGAGCCGGCCGGTGCGGACGGCGTGGGCCTGTTCCGCACCGAGTTCCAGTTCCTCGTTTCCGAGACGCTGCCGCGCCTGGAGGACCAGGTCGCCCTCTATCGCCGCGTGCTGGACAAGGTGCCCGGAAAGCCGGTGATCTTCCGCACGCTGGACCTCGGCGGCGACAAGGTCCTGCCGGCGCTGAACCAGTTGCGGGAGGAGAACCCCGCCCTCGGCTGGCGCTCGATCCGCTTCGCGCTGGACCACAAGGGCCTGTTCCGCCGCCAGCTGCGGGCGCTGGTCCGCGCCGCCGGAAACAATCCGCTGACGGTCATGTTCCCGATGGTGACGGTTCCGCAGGAATTTTTTGCAGCGAAGGAACTGCTGCTCAAAGAGGTCGAATGGAGCGCCGAGGCCACCGGAAAGCGCCCGTCCAGGCTCGAAGTGGGCGTCATGCTGGAGACGCCGGCGCTCGCCTTCAGCCTGTCGGAACTGGCAGGGGAGGCGGAATTCCTCTCGGTCGGCACGAACGACCTGATGCAGTTCTTCTATGCCGCAGACCGGATGACCCCGGCTGTCTCGGATCGGTACGACCTTGTTTTCCCTAGCGCCTTGCGCTTCCTGAAGATGGTTTCCGAACAATGCGAAATGCACGGAATCCGCTTGTCGGCTTGCGGGGAGGCGACCGGTTCCAGCCTTTCGGCGCTCTGTTTCGTTGCGCTCGGGTTTACCAATCTGTCCATGTCGGCCGGGTCCATCGGACCTGTCAAACGCATGATAAGAAGCCTTGATATGAAAGCGTTTAAGGCCGATTTCTTGAAGGCGCTGGAAAAGCCGAACGATTCGTTCCGTAACCAGTTGTTAGCTCTTGCGGCTGAACATGGCGTGGAACTGGCGGAAGGTTGATAGATCGGCCCCGTGAGTTAACTTCTACTCATGGACCGTTTCTTGCGCGTAAGCGTGGTATTGACCGCCGGCTGGAGCGATACTGGACGAACATGGCACACGACGACGTCACCCCCACCGAACCGGCGCGCCCCGAGCAGGGCAGCGAGGGCAAGGCCATGACCGATACCGACCGTTTCCTGCTCGCGAAGGAAATCTTCGAATCCCGCTCGTTCGAAGGCGAGGCCCTGCGCATGGGCCAGGTCCTGCGCCGCGTGCGCGAGGCGAAAGGCCTTGAGCTGGGCGACGTCTCCGCCGCCACGCGCCTGCGCAAGGACTTCCTGATGTGGATCGAGCGGATGGAAGTCGGCGAGCTGCCCAAGGGCGGCTACCTGACCGCCATTCTCGGCACCTATGCGAAATTCCTCGGCCTGCCCGAGAAGGACGTGATCGCCGTCTACACCAAGGAATGCGGCGCCGTGGACGAAGTCAAAGCGTCCGCCCCGGTTCCGAAAATGGGCAAGATCGCCGCTGAACGCTCCCGCTGGCCGCTGGCGCTGGCATCGGCCAGTGCGCTCGTGGCACTCGCGGCCGGTGCGCTCGGCGTGTCGCAGCTGATGCGCCCGGCGACGGAAATCCCGGAAACCACCACGTCCATCGTTGCCGTGAACGGCGCGCGCGACAGCCTGTTCGCCGAAGAAGACACGCGGCCCGTTCCCGAAACGCTGCCGCTTGAACTCGTGGCCGTCCGCCAGGGCTGGCTGGAAGTGCGAGGCGCCGACGGCACCATCTTCCGCAGCCGCAACATGGCCGAAGGTGAGACCTATTTCCCGCGCCTGAACGCCGGCTGGACCGTGTCCGCCCGCGATGGCGGTGCGTTTGAATGGCGTGTCGGCGACATCGTGGTCGGCCCGCTCGGCCCGGACGGCGCACAGGTTTTCTCGGTCAGCGTCGACGAGCAACTGGCCCGCGCCGCCGAGATTTCCGCTCCGGCCATGGCCGCAAACGGCGGCAGCCGCGCGACCCGCTGACCGGCCGGCTACCTCTGACGCATTGCCGGATGGCTCCGGACGCGCCATCTAGGGGCCCAAGGCACCAAAGGCGCATGACATGAGCCACAATCCGATCCGTCCCTGGCGCGACATCACCCGCCGCAAGTCCCGGCAAGTCCGTGTTGGCAATGTCCTGGTCGGGGGCGATGCGCCCATCGCCGTGCAGACCATGACCAACACGCCAACCGAGGATGCCGAGGCGACGATCGCACAGATCCTTCGCGCCGCTGAAGCCGGCGCCGACATCGTGCGCGTGTCCTGCCCGACCGAAGAGGCGACCGCGGCCATGCCGGCGATCTGCAAGGCCTCGCCGGTGCCGATCGTTGCGGACATCCATTTCCACTACAAGCGTGGCATCGAGGCCGCCGATGCAGGCGCCGCGTGCCTGCGCATCAATCCCGGTAATATCGGATCGGCCGCCCGGGTGAAGGAAGTCGTCGCCGCGGCGCGCGCCAATGGCTGTTCCATCCGGATCGGGGTCAATGGCGGCAGCCTGGAGCGGCACCTGCTCGAGAAATACGGCGAGCCATGCCCGGATGCGATGGTGGAGTCCGCGCTCGACCATGCGCGCATCCTCGATGACCTCGGCTTCCACGACTACAAGATCTCGGTGAAGGCCTCGGACATGTTCCTCACCGTCGCGGCCTACCAGCAGCTGGCCGAGGCGACGGATGCGCCGCTGCACCTTGGCATCACCGAGGCGGGAGGCCTTCGCACCGGCACGGTCAAATCCTCCATCGGCATGGGCGCACTGCTCTGGGCCGGGATCAGGCGACACGATCCGCGTCTCTCTCTCCGCCGATCCGGTGGAAGAGGTGAAGGTCGGCTTCGAGATGCTGAAATCGCTCGGCCTGCGCACGCGCGGTGTGAACATCGTGGCCTGCCCGTCCTGTGCGCGGCAGGGGTTCGACGTGATCAGGACGGTCGAGATCCTCGAACAGCGTCTTGCCCACATTCACGAACCAATTTCGCTGTCCATCATCGGCTGCGTCGTCAACGGCCCGGGCGAGGCCGCGCTGACCGATCTCGGCTTCACCGGCGGCGGCAAGGAAAGCGGCAAGATGTTCGTGTCCGGACGGGCCGACCACAATGTCTCGAATGCCGACATGATCGAACACATCGTCGATCTCGTCGAGAAGAAGGCCGAGGCCATGCGCGCCGCGCGCGATGCGGCGGACGTTGCCGCCGAATAGGCCTCAGAGCGGCTTGCAGCGGCTTTCGGGCACCAGCGCGGCAGCGGCGTCATAGGCCTCCTGCGTCGGGGCGAGGCGGCGGATGAGGGCGAGCGCCTCGGGCTGGTTCACACGCACCACTTCGGCATCCCCGGCAGCGGATACGTCCTGCTTCTCGAGCGCGACCACGAGACGGCGCACATCCGGTGTGCCGGCGACGCGCGCATCCAGAGACCCAGCATAGACATTGTCCGTCCGAGCCGAAAACACGGACAGAGACCCGTACTGATCCCAGGCCGGCACATCGAGTTCGACAGGGCCTTTCGGAGAGGTCGATCAGGCAGATCGCATAGGCAAGGTCTGGCGCGGGGCGCACGACGGCCTGGTTCTCGGGCGAGACGCGCCCGCTCATTGCCAGTGATGTGCCGGCAGGCCAGCCTCCCGCCATCCGTCCACGGACCTTGGACATGATCTTGCCCGGCAGCGCATTGACGACAAGAAGGTGCGCGAGCACCAGCGCGACGAGGAAGGCGGTGAGCCCGGTGAGGAAACCCTTCATGTCACTGACCTCCGCACGAGACGCGCGCGATGGCCGGCGCGGGCAGGGTGGCCTTGGGATCGGCGATCAGGTCTACCGAGGGCTTGTAGAGGCGTAGCGTCAGGTCGAACGCCCCGGCCGCCTTGCTGGAGACCCAGCCGCCTTCGGCCGGTGCCGTGGGTGAGATCGTGAACGACCAAGCATCGGGCGCGCCCGATGCCTCGGCCTTGGTCATGTCATAGGACAGGGCCTTATCATCGTTGGACGGCAGGTAGCTCTCGGCATTGTAGAGCGTGACCGACCACCAGAGTGCCGGCATGTCCCCGCCGCTGACCCGGTAGATGCATCCTTCGGACAGCGGCTTGCCTTCATCGTCAGTCGCCTTGGTGAAATAGACGGCCTCTTCCTTCGTCAGGGCGAGCAGGCCGTGGCGGGCGATGCGGGCGCGCGTCCACGGATTGGCGGCGGCTGACCCGATGGTCCAGTCGCTCTGCCAGCCGTTGACATCGACCCCGCCGCTGAGGCGGACGCCGGAACCGATCATGCCGGTGGCGAAGAGGGCGGAGGCAACCCCGGCGCCGATGCCGAGGATGCCGCCGATGAGAAGCGGGACGAGTTTCATGGCGCGCAAGCTAGCGCGGCGGCCTGACAGAGCAACTCATTCCGCGGGGGCAGGCAGCGTCCGGGGCCGCGCCATCGGCTTCAGGCCGAAGACCGGCCGCAGGAAGCCGACGCGGCGGATGACCAGTTCGTGCAGAAGGGCGCAGCCGCCAAACGTGGCGAGGATCACGGCCGGTGCCTCGATCCAGACCGGCAGGCCCTGACGGGTCAGCCAGAACCCGGCCATGACGGTGAGCGTCTGGTGCAGGATGTACCAGGGGAAAATCGCCTCGGTCAGGTAGGTCAGCGCGCGGCTCGGTCGGTTCAGGTAGCGCTGGGCGAGGCCGAGCAGGGAGAGGATGCAGGACCAGGCATAGAAGGTGCGGGCGAAATCGTAGAGCGCCCAGCCGGCATCGGTCATGGTCTCGCGGTGGAAGCGTGCGACGGTCAGCGCCGTTCCGATCAGGACCGACAGGGCAAGCACGAGGGGCAGGGCGCGGCGGACAGCATCCCAGAAGTGCCGGTCCTTGGCGAGCAGGAAGCCGGTCACCAGCAGGAGCAGGCTGTGGGCATGGTTGGCCCAGTCATTGGTGAGCGCATGGGTCGTCGGAAACAGCGGATCGAGCGTGTACTGGATCACGTAGTGCGGCAGCAGGATCACCGTCACAAGCACCAGGACCCCGGTCCGGCCGCGGAAGATCACGGCCGTGAAGCGTTCGCCGGGGCCTGCCATCAGCTTCGAGAGGAAGGGGGCAACGGGGGCCAGGAGCAGGGTGTAGACCAGCAGGTACACGACGTACCAGAGATGGTTCCAGGTCGGTGTGGTGATCGAGAAATCCGATCCAAAATCAATGTATTGAGGCCAGAATTTCCAGAAATTGCCCTGGAATTCGCCGCTCTCGACCAGCTGCAGCCAGCTCTGCGGGGCGACCACCACGGCCATGCCGAACACGATCGGCAGGCCCAGCCGTACGACCCGTTCCCGTGCCAGCCGCCCCGACCCCAGCTTGTCCGCCAGGAACCGCAGCGCCACACCCGAGATTAAGAACAGGAGCGCCAGCCGCCACGGGTTCAGCAGCAGCATCAGCCATTCCGCGCCGCGCCCGGCATGGACGCTTTTCACGTGCCAGCCCCACGTCACGTAGAACATGCCGGTGTGGTACAGGATCAGCAGGCCGAAGGCGATCACGCGCAACCAGTCGAGGTCGTAGCGGCGGGTGTTGAGGGAAGGGGTCATGGGCAGGCTCCGGGGCTTTGGTGTGCCCTGCCTGCCATCGCCTCGCCTGCCTGTCCCCGGCCGCGGGACCAGTCTCTGTCCGGCGGGACCAACGGCCCCGGTCGGGGATGAACGGCGGCGAGCCGGGACGAGCGGCGGACGGGGGCAGTTCCTCCCGGCCGTGCCCTGTGGCAGACAAGCCCCGTGACGAGTCCGCTGACCCACCCCGAATCCCAGGCCGACCGGCAGGCGGACCGCTGGGCGCTGGCCGGCTTCGTGGTGTTCATGCTCCTGTCTTTCCTGATCCAGGCGACGTCGATCCAGATCGAGGACCGGCATGCAGGTCTCGAGCCCTGGCTGCGGGAGGCCGCATCGCATGTCACGCTGCTGGCACTGGTGCCGTTCTTTCCGCGTATCCTGGATGCCGCGCCGCTGTCACTGCGCAACTGGCGCCGGTCGCTCCCGATCCATCTGGCGGCCTGCCTCGCCTTTAGCGTGCTGCACGTTCTGGGCTTTGTCCTTCTGCGGAAGCTGACCTATCCGCTGTTCCTTGGGCATACCTACACGTTCGGTCTCGCCGACCCGCTGAACTGGATCTACGAGGGGCGAAAGGATGCCTATGGCTACGGAATCACCATGGCCCTGTTCTCGCTGTCACGTTCGGCGATGCAGAACCGGCTCGAAGCGCGCGCGGTGGACGAAATTGCTTCACGCGAACACAGGCTGATGCTGAAATCCGGCGGGCGGACGATGATGGTGAATGCCGGGGACGTGATCCATGCCCGCGCCGCCGCGAACTATGTGGAGGTCGCAACGCCCGCGCGGACCCACCTTGCCCGGATGACGCTGACGGAACTGGAACACCTTCTCGCGGAAGCCGGAAGCCGCCACGTGCGCGTGCACCGGTCCCATATCGTCAATCTGGATCATGTCCGGTCGATCACGCCGACCGGGGAGGGCGATGCGGTCATCGAGCTCGATACCGGGGAAAAAGTGCCCGGATCGCGGCGCTATCGCGAGCGGTATGCAGAACCTGCATAACCACTATTTCGTGAAGAGGGTGGCCGGGGCGGCAAATTTCGCTAGGGTCCGGCTCCGGTGAGGTCATTTCTGAAGGTACATTCCGTATGATCCGACCCCTGCTGTGGTTTCTCGCCCGCTTGCCGCTCCTGGCCCTCATCCTTGTCGTAGCGCTCGTCATGTCGAGCTGCACGATGCTCGGGATGAACTATGCGAGCCTCGAGACGACGAACAAGCCCGCGCCAAGCCCCGCGCTCGATGTGGCGGCGCTGAGCGTCGACGGCAGCCCGGCGCGTGAGGGCCTGAAGCGGACCTTTGAGGACGTGCTCTACGGGCCCTGGCCCGAGGGTCTGCCGGTCAGCTTCGGCGACTGGGAGATGATCGATCCCGAATACCTGGACGGCCGCGGCACGCTGGAAGAAGTGGCGATCACCGTCGGCAGCGGAGAGGGGACGCGCACCTTCCATCTCGTAACGGCTTTCCCGAAGGCGTCCGGTCCGGTGCCGGTCGTGATCAGCCAGACCTTCGCCGATTCCTGTTCGGTCTTTCCCGATGAGCCGGTGACCGCCGAGGACGGTACGATCTGCGACGGCGGCATGATGCAGGGATTTCCCGGCTGGGCCGCAACGCAGATATTCGGCACCTATATCGCGCTTGCGCCGGTGGACCGGTATTTCGATGCCGGCCTCGCCTATGCAAGCTTCTATGCGTCCGAGTTTATCCCGGACAGCAAGAAGGAGGCGCCTGAAGCCATGGCCGCGCTCGGCGGCCCGGTGAACCCGACGTCTGCGCTGATGGCCTGGGCCTATAGTTTCTCTGCCTCGGTCGACGTGCTGGAGGCCGATCCTCGGATCGACCCGCGGGCGATTGCGGTCATGGGGCATTCCCGGCACGGCAAGTCTGCCCTGATCGCCTCGGTTTGGGACCGGCGGATCGCTGCAGTCGTTGCGCACCAGTCGGGCTTTGCCGGCGCGTCGCTCTCCCGTTCGGGAACCGGTGAACGCCTCGACCGGATGGCGAAAGCCTATCCACACTGGCTCGCCCCGCAGGCGCAGGACTGGCTGGACAAGCTCGACGAGCTGCCGGTCGACCAGCACGAACTGCTGGCACTCGCGGCACCGACGCCGATCCTTCTCGGCAACGGGCGGCGGGATGTCTGGTCGGACCCGAACTCGTCCTATCGGGCGGCTGAGGCGGCAAGCGCCGTCTATGAAGCAGCCGGACGGGAAGGCCTGAATGGCCAGGGCATGCGGGGCTTTGATCCGTCTGCGGGCATCGCCTGGTGGCTCCGGCCCGGCGGGCACAGTGTCGTGTCGGAAGACATCGACGCCTTCACGACCTTCCTGCATGCCCATCTCGTGGGGGAAGGGCCCTCACAATACGCTGTTCAGTAGGCTTTGCGCGCAGTAAGCTCAACAAAAACAGTGCTCAGGGAGAGGCACCATGCAGATCAATGTTGAATTCCTGTACCCGGTTCTGGCGCTCGTCGTCTGGACGCTCGTCATGTGGCTTTGGATGTACGCAACGCGCATTCCCGCCATGCAGAAGGCGCAGATCAATCCGGACAATGCCCGCCACCCCGGCAGCGGCTACAATGACAAGATCCCGCCGAACGTCCGTTCCGTGGCGGACAACTACAACCACCTTCACGAGCAGCCGACGATCTTCTACGCGCTGATGTTCTTTACCGCCCTGACCGGCGGCGGGGACCACCTCGCGACCAATATCGCCTGGGCCTATGTCGGCCTGCGGGTGCTGCATTCCTTCGTCCAGATCCTGTCGCCGAAAGTGATGCAGCGTTTCATCGTCTTCTCGCTGGGCACGTTCTGCCTGTTCGCCCTGGCCGGCAAAGAGCTGATCCGCCTCTTCGCCTAGGGGCGGCAGGGCTTGCGGCAAATGCGGTCCGGACTGGCTTCCGGGCCGCGCGCCTGTGGGCGGGGCAACCGCCTGAAGGGGCTTACCTGCGGGGCTAAACGCCTCTAGAGAGGCTCGCCATGGCTAGCATTTCAAATACCCGTCTCCAGCAGGTGATCGACCGTTTCGAGGAAGTCGAGGCGCGCATGGGCGCGACCTCCGACACGGCCGAAATCATCGCCCTGTCGAAGGAACATGCCGAACTGAAGCCCGTCGCGGCCAAGGCGCGCGAGCTGATCGCTTCGCGCAACGGCCTGAAGGAAGCCGAAGGGCTCCTGAGCGGCAGCGACAAGGAAATGGCCGAACTTGCGAGCCTGGAGATCGAGGAGCTTAAGGAGAAGCTTCCCGGCCTCGAACAGGAAATGCAGATCCTCCTCCTGCCGAAGGATGTCGATGACACCGCCGACATTGTGCTCGAGATCCGCGCAGGGACCGGTGGCGACGAGGCGGCGATCTTCGCCGGCGACCTCTACCGGATGTATTCGCGCTATGCCCAGCTGATGGGCTGGAAGGTGGAAGTGGTCGATGCGTCGCCGGGCGATGCAGGCGGCTACAAGGAGATTGTCGCGAACGTGTCCGGCGACGGCGTGTTCGGCCATATGAAATGGGAAAGCGGCGTGCACCGCGTGCAGCGTGTGCCGGCGACGGAAACGCAGGGACGTATCCACACGTCCGCTGCGACGGTTGCCGTTCTGCCGGCGCCTGAGAACATCGAAATCGAAATCCGTCCGGAAGACATCCGTATCGATACAATGCGCTCGTCGGGCGCCGGCGGGCAGCACGTCAACACGACCGACTCCGCGGTGCGGATCATCCACCTGCCGACCAATATCATGGTGACGAGCTCGGAGAAGTCCCAGCACGTCAACCGCGAGAAGGCGATGGAGCAGCTGAAGATCCGGCTCTACGAGCGCGAGCGCGCCGAGAAGGACGCCGCACGTGCCGAGACGCGGGCGGCGCAGATTGGCTCCGGCGACCGCAGCCAGAAAGTACGGACGTATAACTACCCGGAAAACCGCGTCACGGATCACCGGATCGGCCTGACGCTCTATTCGCTCGACCGGATCGTTTCCGGCGACAAGCTGCAGGACGTGATCGAAGCGCTGATCACGGAAGACCAGGCGCGGAAACTTGCCGCGATGGATTCGGCGGGGTGATCGTTGCCGGCAGGTTCGGAGGCTTTGCGCCGCGTGCGGGCTGTTGAATTTGAGCGGAGGTCAGTATGAAGAATGTGTCAGCAGTTTTCGCTTCCATGTGCTGGCTTGCAGCATGCGCAACCCAGCCGGCCGTTCAGACAGCGCCGGACATTCGCATGTCCGGCGACCGGATCTTCCTGCCGGTCGCGGTGAACGGGCATCCCGTTGAAGCGCTTCTGGATTCCGGTGCCGAGATGACGCTTGTCGACGTCGCATTTGCTGAAGAGATTGGTCTCGCCGGCGCTGGTCAGGAAGAAGTTCGGGGGACCGGTGCGGGTACGCAGGACGTCCAGTTCGCGGAAGGGGTGGAAGTCGCCGCTGCGGGTTCTGTGTTGCCGGATCAGGTTGTCGTGATCATCGACCTTGGGGATGTGTCCCGCCGTCTGATCGGTGAGCCGCTTCGGGCCGTCGTCGGGCGTGAACTTTTTGACGGCGGGCGTTACCTTCTGGACGTTGATGCGGGTGTCTTTCGCAAAGTACCGCCGGACATCCAGCCCGAGGGGATCGAATTGCCCTTGTCTGATGCAAACGGGATCAAGCAGGTTCCGGTCCGGATCAACGGCGGTGAGACAGTCAAGGCGGATTTCGATCTGGGCAATGGAAGCGAGATCCTTCTGAGCAGGGACTTTGCTGAAAGGACAGGCTTGCTTGCCGAAGGCAATGTTGTCGGATCCAAGCAGGGGGGCGGGATCGGCGGTCCCGTCGAACATACTCTGGTCCGTATCGAGACTCTGAGCCTTGGGGGGATGGAATTGCATGACCTGGTCGCCGCCGTAGGAGAGTCTTCGGATGCGGTCGATGTGAACATCGGCACATCCGTGTGGCGCGAGTTCCGGCTGGTCATCGATTTTCCGCAGAACAAGGTCTGGCTGGAACCCCTGTCGTGACCTTGCCGTCCACGTTCGACCAATTGATCCGGTCAGCCGCGCAGCGATTTCGCGAGGCAGGCATCGAGAGCCCGCAGCAGAACGCCATATTGCTGATGCTGGGAGCTTTCGGCGGCACACGCGCCGGGTTGATTTCAGCGGGGGCTTCGCCAGTGCCGGAAGCGGTCGAGGCGGTTTTCCTGGCTGCCGTCGAACGGCGGGCCGCACGCGAGCCGCTGCAACACATCATGGGCAGCACGGAGTTTTACGGGCTGGAAATCCGCTCAGACGCGCGGGCGCTTATTCCGCGGCCGGACAGTGAGACTGTCATCGACGCTGCACTTGCACTGACCAGCCCGGACTATGACGGACTTATCGCAGATCTCGGGACCGGTACGGGTTGCCTTCTGGCGGCCCTTCTGGACCGGCGTCCGAAGGCGGCGGGGATCGGCGTCGAGGCGAGCGCCGCCGCCGCGAGCCTTGCCCGCGAGAATGTCGAGGCGCTTGGCCTGTCGGATCGCGCCACGGTTTTCGACGGGAGCTGGACGGACTGGGCCGGATGGGGGGAGGCCGGCCTGATCGTGTCGAACCCGCCCTATATCGCCAGTGCGGAAATCCCGGCCCTTGACCCTGAAGTGCGCGACCATGATCCGCATGCGGCGCTGGATGGCGGACCGGACGGGCTGAATGCCTATCGCGAGATCGTTGCGTTGGCTGCCCGGTCGATGAAGCCCGGCGCCTGGCTCGTCTTCGAGATCGGCCATGACCAGCGGGAGGCGGTGTCCCGCCTGCTGCAAGAGGCGGATTTTGCCGGAATCGGCGCCGCGAAGGACCTTGGCGGGAATGATCGTGCCGTATGGGCACAAAAGCGTGAAAGCTGACACTCACATTTCCGCTTGGCGGCCAAGGCGTTACAGGATACAAGAATCGTGTGAAACGATAAGAGCGGCTGAAAAGGTTCGCGCTTCGATCACGGGCTTCGCGCAAAAATTGGGGCTGTGGCCAGCTTTACAAAGGGCCAGCGCGACTGGAACTGCCTGCAGAAATAAAGCAGGCGCATGAACATGGGACTGACTTCATGAAACGCTCACGCGGGCGCAACCGCCGGACAGGCGGCAACAATCAGAACAATTTCAATAATCCCAACCGGCACTTCGAATCCGTCGGCCCGGATGTCAAAATCCGCGGTTCGGCCCAGCAGGTGCTGGAAAAGTACCAGCAATATGCCCGTGACGCCCAGACCAGCGGCGACCGCATTCTCTCGGAAGCCTATTTCCAGTTTGCCGAGCATTACCAGCGCATCGTTGCGAAACAGCAGGAAGCGCGCGACCGTCAGCAGCAGCCGCGCGGCGGACGCGATGACCGCGATCAGGGCCGCCGTGACGACCGCGACAATTCCCGCAACGATCCCGAAGATGACGCCGTCGAGGCCTCGAACGACGAGGCCGAGGCCGTGGAAGTGCGCGTCGAACGCCGCGACACTGACGAGCGCAAGAACAAGGACGACAGCGACGACGACGCCATGCGCGTGATCGATGCCGGCGACGCCTCCGATGAAGCCCCGGCCGAAACCGGCGCGGGCGACCGGGACAAGGAGGAAGGCCGCCGCCGCGGTCGCCGCCGTCCCTACAAGGCCCGCGACGAGGATGCCTCGGGCGACGCCGCGGACCCGGCCGACGGTGTCATGAAGACGCTCTCGCGCGGCCGCCGCAAGCCCGCCGATGAAGGCGCCGAAACCTCCGCCGAAGCGACCGAATAGGTCGCGCACTCACGATCAGATGAAGGGCGCATGGCGTATCGCCAGCGCCCTTTATTGTTGCCCTCAGCTCTGCCGGGCCTGAAGTGTACTGGTACATTGTTCCGGCATCTGAAGGGCGGGCCTTCTGCTAGCATTAGCCTATGATCGTGCCTGGCAACCGGATTAGACGCGTCCATGTGCGGGCTTGTGCTTATGCCCGTTACGATCGGGCTGCCGGGGTCGGCTTTAAAGGATAAGTGCATGTTTTTGAGGTTCTTCGGGGCGGCCATTCTGCTTGTGTCCCTGTTGGTCATGATCCCCCCGAGCCTTGGTGGGACGGCCTCTGCCCAGGGAGGTGTCTATCCTTGCGGGGGCGGGCCTGGCCCCGGGCAGATCGTCGTCGGGATACAGCCCGGCGGCACCGGCGTTCCGCCCATGCCGATGTGCGCAGACGATCCGAACTTCAACCAGATGGTCGGCTCGCACGGAAAGCGTCTTGAATACAATCCGGGCCCACCGCCGAAACCACCCAAGGGCTGGCAGCCGCTCTACAATGCCTTTGTCAGCTTCGACGTCCGACAGGACGAGGATGAAGGGAACCGCGCCTTCGACTACGGACTATTCGTGAATTTCGATTCCGTTGACCAGGCCCAGGCTGCCGCCATCGCCTATTGCCGCGACCGTATTCGCAAGGAAGCCGGAAGCGATGCGGACTATCGTTGCCGCAACAAGATCATCACCGGACAGGACGCATACGTCACACTCTTCCACCATCCGTCGTCTGGCGAATTCAGTCCCAACCAGTCGAACTCCTACGATAAATCAATCCATGCCTTTGGTGCGCTGCTCCGGCATGAAGGGCGCGCCTGGATCTGCCCGACAACGGATACATGTACGCAGTTTGTGGTGGGAACCGCGCGCAATGGCATGTTCCAGAAGGCCGGTCTTGAAAAGGATGTCCAATTTTACACCTGCCCGCAGGGGCCGACCATTGACGGCACCAAGATCGTCGGGGTCGACGCGACGAGAGGGATTGCAACCCCGTTCTGCGGACCGGATTTTGCGGCCCTGCGCCGCTCGGAAGGCGCCGGTCTTTTTGACGCGATCGCCATCCATCCCCGTTACATTGTCAGCTGGGCTGTAGGCGGCTTTGCTGACCGGGGCGCTGCCGAAGGCGCCGCGCTTGATGTCTGCAACGCACAGACTGGCGGGGGATGCAGAATCCTCGGCTCGGCCAGCGACAGCGTCATGGTGGTGATGAGAGGTCAGGATGGAAAGCTCGTCCTCGGCGTCGGCGAGACCGAAGTAGAGGCCATGGCAAAAGCGTCTGCAGCTTGTTCGAAAGATTATGTCTTGCCGTGCCGCGTAGAAAGCACCCGCGATACCGGCGACTGGAAAGTGCGCCGGTCGTCCAGCCACTACACCGATATCCAGTATTACACCGCGGCGGCCACAGTCGGCGGGGATCTGTCGGCCGACCGCAGGGTCTGGTTTGCGCGCAACTTCGAAACCCAGGACGAGGCAGACCGTTACGCCTTGCAGGCCTGCCGGGCCGAAAACAGGGCGGGATCGCAATGCGAAATCGCCGCCCGCGCCCTTGGCGGACTGATCGTGGCCTGGGCGGGTCTCGATGGCAGCGCCGGCGTATTTCCGATGCAGATGGCAAGCTGGCAGGAAGGTCAAACCGGCGAGCGAGAAGCCATGAGGCTTCTGTGCGAGGCGCGCGGGACTTTCTGCAAGGTCCAGCTGTCGGCGAACAGCGATCCCGGCCCCAACCGCATGCCGGACGTCAACTCGCTCACAATCGGCAGGTACAGCAACTAGCACCCAACGACAGAATCCGTATTTGCCGGCCCGGCGGAATTTTTGTTCCGCCGGGCTTTTTTTTGGCGATGGCCATCCCGCCGCAGGGGAGTTGCAAGACCGGAATCCGTTCCCACATGTGCTTTGGAAGGCAAGGCACCGCCGCTGAGCGGGGTGCTGCAACCTGACGAACGATCTGCCTTTGAAAGGGGATGACACATGAATATTGAGCAATATACCGAGCGCGCCCGGGCCATCATTCAGGGAGCCCAGACTGCTGCACTCGCCGCCGGCCACCAGGTTCTGACGCCGGCGCATATCCTGAAACTCATGCTCGAGGATCGCGACCAGATGGCCGTGAACCTCATCCGCGCAAGCGGCGGGCGGCCGGAACAGGTCGTCCAGGGCGTCGATGCAGCCCTTGCGAAGCTGCCCAAAGTGACCGGGTCCAATGCCGGTCTTCGCCTCGAACAATCTGGAGCCAAACTCTTCCAGGACGCTGAAGCGGCCGCGAAGAAAGCCGGGGACTCCTTTGTCACGACCGAGCGGCTCCTGCTGGCGATTGCCGGCCTGTCGGGTGATCCGGCTGCGGACGTCCTGAAAAATGCCGGCGTGACGGCCAAGGCGCTGGAAGGCGCCATCGCCCAGCTGCGCCAGGGCCGCACGGCAGACAGCGCGAATGCTGAGGAAGGCTACGAAGCCCTCAAGAAATATGCCCGCGACCTGACCCAGGACGCGCGCGACGGCAAGCTCGATCCGGTCATCGGCCGAGACGAGGAAATCCGCCGCACGATCCAGGTCCTCTCGCGCCGCACCAAGAACAACCCGGTCCTGATCGGTGAACCCGGTGTCGGTAAAACCGCCATTGCCGAAGGCCTCGCGCTGCGTATCGTCAATGGCGACGTGCCGGAAAGCCTGAAAGGCAAGAAGCTCCTCGCGCTCGACATGGGCGCCTTGATTGCCGGGGCGAAATTCCGCGGCGAGTTCGAGGAACGTCTGAAAGCCGTGCTGAACGAAGTGCAGCAGGCTGAAGGCGGTGTGATCCTGTTCATCGACGAGATGCACACGCTGGTCGGGGCAGGGAAGGGCGACGGGGCGATGGATGCCTCGAACCTGCTGAAGCCCGCGCTTGCCCGTGGCGAACTGCACTGTGTCGGTGCGACGACGCTGGATGAATACCGGAAATATGTCGAAGGCGACCCGGCGCTGGCCCGCCGCTTCATGGCTGTCTTCGTCGACGAGCCGACGGTGGAAGACACGATCTCGATCCTCCGCGGCCTGAAGGGCCGCTACGAGGCGCACCATGGCGTGCGCGTTTCGGACGCTGCCATCGTGGCGGCCGCCACGCTGTCGAACCGTTACATCACCGACCGTTTCCTCCCGGACAAGGCCATCGACCTGATGGACGAAGCGGCCTCGCGCCTGCGGATGCAGGTGGACTCAAAGCCCGAGGAACTCGACGAGATCGACCGCCGCCTCCTTCAGCTGAAGATCGAGGCCGAAGCCCTCAAGAAGGAAAAGGATGCGGCCTCTGTCGAGCGCCTGAAAGGCGTCGAAGAGGAAATCGGCGAACTGCAGGCCCATTCGGATGAACTGACCACGGCCTGGAGTGCCGAGAAGGACAAGCTGAAAGGGGCCGCTTCTGCGAAGGAACAGCTCGACCGCGCCTATGCCGACATGGCCGAGGCCCAGCGTCAGGGCGATCTTGCCAAGGCGTCGGAACTGAAATTCTCGACCATTCCGGCCCTCGAAAAGCTGATCCGGGAAACCGAAGGCAGCGAAGATGGCGCCGGCGGCTTCGTGTCGGAAGTCGTGAAGCCCGAGGATATCGCCGCCGTCGTCTCGAAATGGACGGGCATTCCCGTCGACAAGATGATGGAGGGCGAACGCGAAAAGCTGCTGAAAATGGAAGATGCCCTGCGCAAGCGGGTCGTCGGCCAGGACCCGGCACTTGAAGCGGTCTCTAACGCCGTGCGCCGCGCACGTGCCGGCCTGCAGGACCCGAACCGTCCGATCGGCTCGTTCCTGTTCGTCGGTCCGACCGGTGTGGGCAAGACCGAGCTGACCAAGGCACTCGCCGAATTCATGTTCGACGATGACACCGCCATCCTGCGGCTCGACATGTCGGAGTTTTCGGAGAAACACTCCGTGGCCAGACTGATCGGCGCGCCTCCGGGCTATGTCGGGTATGACGAGGGCGGCGTGCTGACGGAAGCGGTCCGGCGGCGGCCTTACCAGGTCGTCCTGTTCGACGAGGTCGAGAAGGCCCACCCGGACCTGTTCAACACGCTGCTCCAGGTGCTGGACGATGGCCGCCTGACGGATGGCCAGGGCCGGACCGTGGACTTCAAGAACACGATTATCATCATGACCTCGAACCTCGGGGCCGATGCACTGGCTTCGGGCGAGGAGGGCGAGATTTCGGAATCGGCCAAGGAGGCCGTGATGAACGCCATCCGGATGCACTTCCGGCCGGAATTCATCAACCGGATCGATGAGATCGTTTTCTTCAAACGTCTGGGCCGTGGCGAGATCGACCACATCGTCGATATCCAGATGGAACGTCTCGAAGGCCTGCTGAAAGACCGCAAGATGAAGCTGGACCTGACGCTCGATGCCCGCAACTGGCTGGCAGCGCGCGGCTATGATCCGGTCTACGGGGCGCGTCCGCTGAAGCGCGTCATCCAGAAGGAGCTGCAGGACCCGCTGGCCCGGCTGCTGCTGGAAGGCCGTATCCACGACGGCGAAACGATCCATGTCGGCGTGGAGGGCAACCAGCTTTCCATCAACGGCGTGCCGAACACATTCGCCAAGGGCGCCGCTGCGCTGAACTAAGCAGCCGCTCGAAACATTGGACCGGCGCACTTATCCGGGTGCGCCGGTTTTCTTTTACGGCGAGGGCGGGTTGTCGGTGAGGGAGACCGTCAGGCGGCCAGCGCCTTGTTCTGCGCGGATGGCATCGACGGCGTCCCGCGCAGCTTCGAACTCAGCCAGCATGGCAGGGGTTTCCGCGAGCTTGCGGCCGGTCGGCAGCTTCAGGTTCATCGCGTTCACCGGGGCGCCCTTGATGTAGACCTCATAGTGGAGGTGGGGCCCGGTCGAGGCGCCGGTCGAGCCGACATAGCCGATGATCTCGCCCTGGCGCACGCGCTTGCCGGCCTTCAGGCCCTTGGCGTAGCGGGAGAGGTGGGCATAGGCCGTCTTGTAGCCGTTCGCGTGCTTGATGATGATGTAATTGCCGTAGCCGCCGCGGCGGGCCGCCCATTCGACCGTACCGTTGCCGGCCGCATAGACCGGCGTTCCGGTCGGGGCGGCAAAGTCGGTCCCCTTGTGGAGACGGGTGTAACCGGAGATCGGATGCTTGCGGTTGCCGAAGGAAGACGAGATGCGCGCCCCGTTGATCGGCGTCTTCATCAGGAACTTCGTGGCGCTCTCGCCGTTTGAATCGAAGTAGTCGGTTTCGCCGTCATCGGAGGGTGTGAAGCGGTAGAAGCTGCGCTTCAGAGCCTGGCCGTTCAGCGAGGCGTAGAGCAGGTTTCCGGTCTTCACCGGCGTGCCGGTCTCATCGGTGAACGTGTCGTAGACCATCTCGAACGAGTCGCCCGGATGAATTTCACGCTGGAAATCGACATCGTAGGCAAAGACCGATGCAAAATCGACGACCTGCTGATCGCCGGCACCGAGGCCCAGCGCGGTTTCATAGATCGATGTGTCGATGGGGGCGGCGACGCGCTTGTACTGGTGCGTCAGGCGGGCGTTCAGGGCGGCAGCGGTCCACTCGCCATCGAGCCCGCGGGTGATGAACAGGTTGCGGCCGGGTTCGGCCCGCACGCTGAGGGCCGTCAGGTGCCCGTCGTCGAGGAAAGCCTCGGCCTCGAGCCCCGGCAGGAGCCGGCGGGGGTCGATCAGGTCGTCGTCATAAAGGGTTTGCAGGGCGCTGGCCGCCTCATCTGCAGGGGCGCCAAGGCGCCGCACAAGGCCGGTGAGCGTTTCCCGGCGCTCCAGGCGGCCCTCGACATGATGAGACGGAGGCGCCGGCGGCTGCAAGTCGGTGGCGCTGAGAAGGGTGACGGCAAGCGGCGGCGGGGCAAGCGCGGCAGAGGCCGTGCCCGGCCCGTGTTCACCCCAGGGGCCTGCCACAAGGAGTCCGGCGACAGCCGATCCGGTGCCGAGAACGAGCAGCGCAATCAGACTCTTTACCCCGTGCGACAGGGATT
The DNA here is from genome assembly GCA_041398365.1 of Hyphomonas sp. Classification (GTDB taxonomy): domain Bacteria; phylum Pseudomonadota; class Alphaproteobacteria; order Caulobacterales; family Hyphomonadaceae; genus Hyphomonas. The sequence goes on from JAWKUV010000003.1 coordinate 122,760, forward strand.
TCCGCATCGGAACGCCTGTTTCAGCCGGTTTTTGGGCGTCTTGCATCATGCAAGCCCCTCCATCTTACTTCGCCACCCCATTATATCCCTGCCTGCAATTCCCATGCAGACGGACGCGTATTCGCCAAATTGTTATCGCCTTTGCATATTAAGGCTTCTGAAACGCGATCGGAAAGGAATTCTCCCTTCCGGCAAGACTCTAAATTCCACAACGAGCCGGACGCAAGCCGGGTGATTCACTAATGGCCACAGATGACGGAGATTTCAGCATTGCGGCCGAGGCCGAAGTGGAACGCCACTTCCGCTGGGCCCGCTGGCTGGTCACGGTGATCGTGCTGCTGGTCCTGATCGCCGGGACGGCATTCTGGATCCTGCGGAAATCGGTGGCGGAGCGTACCCTGGCTGGCTGGTGCGCCAGTCACGATCTTGTCTGTGCAGCGCAGTTCGACCGGCTCGGGGCCGATGGGGCGACGGTCAGTAATCTTGCCGTTTCCGGTGGCGGAAAACTCGCTTTTGAGGCGAGCGAAGTGCGTGTGGACCTGGACTGGCCGGGCCTGTTCAAACCCCGCGTGACGAGCATCCAGGTCGGCGCGCCGGTCGTGCACGGGGAATTGGCAGACGGGCGGCTCGGCTTTCACGGTCTGGAAAAGCTGGCTTCCACAGGCGGGGAGGGTGGCGGCACGCTGCCGGCAATCGATATTCGCGACGGACGCATTCTGGTCGCGACGAGTGCGGGAGAGGTCAGCGCATCCGTATCGGTCAGCGGCACGTTTCCGCGAGACGGAAAGGCGACGCTGGTCCTCGATCCCGCGAGCCTCGACGAAAAGCAGGGCTATGTCAGGTGGACGGGCGGTACGGCGGAAATCGTCGCGGCGGATGGACAGCTTGAAGGCCGTGCGGATCTCGTTCTGGAAGAGGTCCGTACGGACGAAGTGACCGTTTCAAATGCCGCGCTCACAGCCTCACTTGAGGCCGGTCTCGGAGAGGGCGATCCGGCGCGCCTCGTGTGGGAAGGGCAGGTCGAACAAGCCTCCGGGGCGGATTTCGGCCTGAGCGGACTCACCACCAGCGGGCAGGCAAGGCTGGCGTCGCTGGCGGAGCTGTCTCAGGAAGCGCTGTTCGCGGCCCTGACAGAGGCAGACGTCCAGATGGAGTCTTCTGCGGCGCACTGGATGGAATACGAAACAGGTAGTGCGCGTGTGGAGGCATCCCTGCGCGGCCGGGACGGCGTCTTCGCTGGACCCGTCGAACTGGCGCTGGCGGATGTCTCGCTTCCTCAGGGAGGACGCGCGGGCGGGTTAGAGACCGCCGGCGAGCTCGACTGGTCTAAAGAGTCAGGCTTCGACTATGGCGGTCGTGTTTCCCTGTCGAAAGTGTCGTTGACGGAGCAGTTGACGGGCGGCGCACTCAAGGCTCTGGCGCTACCGTCACCGCTGGTGGCGCATGGCGACAGTCTGCAGGCAGCTTTCCGCAAGGCGGCATCCGATTTCAATGCCGTTGCGCGTGTCTCCGTGCAAGCCTCCGACAGGAAACTCCGCGTTACCGGAAAAGAAGAGGCATCGTTGATCGCAGCCAGCGGGTTGACGCTGGCAATCTCACCGCGCTCCGGCGAAGACTGGTTGACCGTAGACGGAGGAAAATACCAATTTGCGGGAGCGCTCTCCCTGAAAGGGGGCGGAGCGCCGCATCTGACGGCGGAGGTTGCCTCCCTGTCGATCGGAAAAGGCGAAGTGTCGCTGTCGACGGGCCCGGTCAATCTGTCGCCCTGGAAAGCCAGCGGCGTCAGATTTGGCGCAGATATTTCCTCGTCGGAACTGAGGATCGGCGAGGGTGAATTTGCCATGACCGGTGCTGGTGCGCTGACCCTGTCCGGACCGGTCTTTGGGCTGGATCTGGAGGAGTCGCGCCTGAGAGGCGGCATTGAAGTCTCGCAGGCGAACGATGGCCTGAAGGTCGAGCCGATGGGGCAACCTTGCCTTGTGTTCGATACCAAGGGTCTCGTTCTTGGCGGTGTGGACTTCCAGCCGGAGACGCTCAGGCTTTGCCCGAAAGCGGGTGTGTTCATGAAGCCGGGTCGCGGCGGAGCAACCGGAACCGCGTCGCTCGGCGATGTCTCCTGGCCTTTTGCGTCGAAATCCGTCACCGGTACGCTTGGTCTCAGAAATGCGTCACTCGACTGGAGCCTGAACAAGGGCTTCGCGTTTACAATCTCTTCGCCCTCGCTGGACCTCCCGCTCGACATCGACACGCGTACACTGACGATTGCGGCGGAGAACCCCCGGGTCAGTCTCCGGACTGCAAAAGGTCAGGTGCCCAGCCTGTCGGCCACGCTCGCCGGGACGGTGCTCGGCGGGACGCTGGTTCCGGCGAATGTGTCGGCCGAGACGGTTACATTCGAGGGGCAGATCGGATCCGGCGGATTGTCCGGCGATCTTGCCGGCGGGAGTGTCCTGATCCGGGATTTCCGGGAGGATCCGGTCTACCAGCCGCTCCTGTCGGACCTGACTGCCCGGATGGACGAATGGCAACTCGCACTGTCGGGTCCTCTGCGTTTGCAGGAGAGCGATGTACCGGTGGGTGACATCACCGCAGACGTCAATGTCCTCTCCCTCAACGGCACGGCGAGGGTCGCAAGCCGGCCGCTCGACTTCCGCAAAGGCGGCCTTCAACCGGTCATGCTCTCGGAACGGCTTCGGGGTGTTTATACCGATGCGGCCGGACGGCTGGAGGCGGCGTCCGACGTGGTGCTGACTGGCGGCAAGCTCGCTGGAACGGCGGATATTACGGCCACGGATTTCGGCTTCCAGACCACGCGTCTCGGCCGGGTCAGGAACGTCAATGGCCATGTCCGGTTTGCAGACCTGTTTTCCCTGACGACCGAACCTTCGCAGGTGCTGACCATCGGAGAAATGAATCCCGGCGTGCCCCTGAAGGACGGGCGTATCGTCTTCCGCTTCTCCGACGGTAAGGTCATCTCGGTCGACTCCGCGGCCTTTCCCTTTTCTGGCGGTACGTTGGCCCTGTCGCCATTCGAATGGACGCTGGGTGGAGAGACCCAGCATGTCGAGGTCACGGCAGATGCCATCGACCTGAAGGAACTTGTCAGCACACTGAAACTTCCGAAGATCGAAGCCGAAGGCACGGTGTCCGGGCGGTTCCCGATCGACGTGGAGCGCTCAAAGGTCCTGATCCGCAATGCCCGCCTGTTTGCCGATCCCGGTGGCGGGCGGGTGGCCTATCTGGGTGATGCAGCGGACTCTGCCGCACAATCCGACGCGAATGTCCGCCTTGCCTTCGAGGCGCTCAAGGATTTCGATTTCACAGTCCTGGAAGTAGGACTGGACGGCAATGTCGCCGACCGCGTGAAGATCACGCTGAAGCTTTCGGGCAAGAGCCGGAATGACATCGCCTATGGCTCCAACGCCAATATCGTGCGGGGGCAGCCCTTCGAGTTCAACATCGGCATCGACTCGGCGCTCGCCGAACTGTTCCGGTCCAGCCAGTTCTATACGAACCAGCAGAAGCTGACCGATTTCGTGGTCAAGGAAGTGCTGACCGAGAACGGGCTGAAGACGGCCGAAGATGAATAGGGAACAACCATGTCCTTGATTGACGTTAAGCCGCGCCATGGCATGCTGGCGCCAGATATGAGGAGGCCGCAAAGCCCATGAACCTTCGAAACCAGCTTCTGGCAGGGGCCGGATTTGCCATCCTGGCAGCCTGCACGCACACGATCCGGATCGAGCCGTCAGACAAGCCGATCAAGATCGATCTCAATATCACCCAGGAAGTCCGGATCATCCTCGACAAGCAAGTCGAGGACCTGATCGCGGATAACCCGGACCTGTTCTAGCGAAGAGAGGAGAGGTTCCATGAAATCCCTTCGCACTATCGTCGCCGCTTCCGCATTTGCTGCCATGGCCTTCGCCACGGCGCCTGCCGCCTTTGCGGGCGACCCGGTGATCGATGCCGCCATCGCGGCCGGTGAAGTCGGTGAGACCATCGACGGCCTGCTCGGCGTGGTCGGCACGGCCGATCCGGCCGTTGTCCGCAAGGTCAACGAGATCAACAACCGCCGCGCGGCGAAGTATGCCGAGGTGGCCGCCGACACCGGCACGACGCCGGCGCAGGTCGCGCGCCTGACCGGTGAGAAGCAGATCGCGAAGCTTCAGGCCGGCGAGTACTACATGGACGAGTCCGGCGTCTGGAAGCGCAAATAGTGTCTTGCCCGGCTAGCGCCCCGCCCTAGGGTGGGGCGCATGTCGCGTAAAGCCATTGCCATCATTGTTGCCTGTGCCGTCGTCCTGGTCGCGGTCCTTGCGATCGCTCCCCAATTCTGGATGGGCGGTTCGGACGGGCTGAGCGGCCATGGCTGGTTCGCCTATATCCTGGGCGCCGTCCTGACGGTCGGACTGTCGGGTGGCCTGTTTTTCCTGACTTTCTACTCCAGCCGGTCCGGTCATGACGACATCGACCGGCCGGATGGCCCTGCCGGCTGATCCTGCAGCTGTGACGGGAACTTCACGTAGCCTTGATTGACACAAAGGGCGGAGCACCCAATTCTGCCGCCACTTGAAACACGTTCTACAGGGCTGACCATGTCAACGATCGATCCTGCACGCCTTTCGGCGTACATCGCGTCGCGTATCTGCCACGACCTGGTATCCCCGGTCTCCTCGGTCACCAATGCGCTCGATCTGCTGGACGAGCCGGGCGACCAGGAAATGAAGGCGCAGGCCGAGGCTTTGCTGCACGAAGGGGCTGACAAGGCTGCCGCGCGGATCCAGTTCCTGCGCTATGCCTTCGGGTCCATTGGCCTCAACGCAGGTGCCGCGGACATTCACGAAGCCCGCAAGATCACCGAGAATTTCGTCAAGAGCCACAAGCCGAGCGTCGACTGGGACATCCAGGCCGACCACCTGAGCTTCTCGCATGTGCGCCTGATGATGAACCTGGTCATGATGGCGGTGGAATCCCTGCCGCGCGGCGGGGTTGTGAACGTCCGTATCCGCAGCGAGGCAGGGGGGCTGACCATCACCCTTACGGCGAAAGGCGACCGGGCCCGCCTGAAGGAAGACATCGCGGCTGCCATCGCGGGCAAGGATCCCGCAGAAGGGTGGAGGCCGGAGAATATCCAGTCCCTCTTCACACGCATGATCTGTGACGGGCTGGACGGAGAACTGACTGCAAAACAAGGCGACGGCCAGGTGATTTTCATGGCCACCGGCATCCGCGCGGAGGGCTGACCCTGTCGGCCCTGCAAGGGGTTGAAAGGTTTTGTTAATGGACTTCGGCGAGCGTCCCGGAGCAATCTTCCAAAAGGGAAGCGTTCATGAAAACCTGTCTCATCGTCGATGACTCGCGTGTCGTCCGCAAAGTTGCGGCCCGTATCGTGAAGGACCTGCGCTTTGAGGTTGCCGAGGCAGGCGATGGAGCTGAGGCCCTGGAGTATTGCCGCAAGCAGATGCCGGATGCCGTCCTGCTGGACTGGAACATGCCGGTAATGAACGGACTGGACTTTCTCCGCGCCCTGCGCCGGGAAGAGGGCGGCAAAAAGCCGATTGTCATGTTCTGCTCGATCGAGAATGATGCCGAGCATGTCGGCGAGGCGCTGCGCTCCGGTGCTGACGAGTTTATTATGAAGCCCTTCGACGCCGAGATTCTGGAAAGCAAGTTCGCCGAAGTCGGGCTGATCTAAGTATTTCTTAATAATCCTTGCTGTACCGGTAACTTTTGCGGGCGCGAAGTGCGGGAGCGGAGCCTATCATGCAGGATGCGGTGTTCAACGAACTGGCGGACCTGGCCCTGAAAGGGTCCGGGCAGGCCATTCCGCGATCCAAATCCTACCTGATCGAGGCACGCCTGGCGCCGATCGCGCGCCGCGAGGGCTTCGGTTCGCTCGAAGACCTGGTGCACTGCCTGAAGTCGCGCGCCAATCCGGTTTTCGCGGCCGAATGCGCCGCAGCGCTCGTTTCCAAGGATACCTGGTTCTTCCGGGACCGCGACGCGCTGCAACGGCTCGTGACCGATATTCTGCCCGCCCGCCTGAAAGCCGGGAATACCGGCCGGCTAAAGGTCTGGATCGCCGGCGGTTCGACCGGCCAGGAAGCCTATTCGCTGGCCATGATGCTGGAAGACGACCTGCCGCCGGCGCTGCGCGGGGCGAAAATCGAGATTCTGTCCACGGACCTCTGCAAGTCTGCCATCGAGCGTGCCCGGGCAGGTCTTTACGGTCACTACGAGGTCCAGAAGGGTCTCTCCATCCACCGGTTGATGAAACATTTCACCCGGAATGACAGCGGTCAGTGGGAGATCTCCGAAATCCTCCGCAGCAAGGTCAGCTTCCGGCAGCACAACCTGCTCGAAAGCGCTGGCGGGCTCGGCAAGTTCGACGTCATCCTGTGCCGCAATGTCCTGTCCGGCATGGACCGGTCCGCCCGCAGCCGCGTGGTGGACTCGCTCGCCGCACAGCTCATGCCGGGCGGCCTTATCCTGCTGGGGCAGGGCGAGAGCCTGATCGGCCTGACCAGCCAGCTCGAGCCCTCGCGGGAATTCCGTGGCACCTGGGCGGCCGCCGACCCGAACCGCACGCCGGTGGCAACCTCCGTCGCCTAGGCAGGCGGCCCCTTCACCTTTTCCCTTATCGCCGCTATATGCGCGCTTCCTGAAGCTGCTCCGGGCCTTGACCCCGGTGGGAGTGAGAGATGACCGATACGAAAACGGCTGCCTGGACGGGCGGCATCAATTCCCTTGGATTCGCGAAAGCGCCGGCTGACACGCGCGTGGTCGCCGCCATGTCGGGCGGGGTCGACAGTTCCGTCGTGGCCGCGATGCTGAAAGCCGAAGGCTATGATGTCATCGGCATCACGCTTCAGCTCTACGATCATGGTGCCGCGATCGAAAAGAAAGGCGCTTGTTGCGCCGGGCAGGACATTCACGACGCGCGGAACGTCGCTGCCCAGATCGGCATCCCGCACTATGTGCTCGACTATGAGTCTAAGTTCCGCGAACAGGTGATGGAGGACTTCGCCGACACCTATCTGGCCGGCTCGACGCCGATCCCGTGCATCCGCTGCAACCAGACCGTCAAGTTCTCGGACCTCCTGAAAACGGCAAAGGATCTCGGCGCCGATTGTCTGGCAACGGGCCATTATATCCGGCGTACGGACGGTCCGGACGGGCCGGAGCTTCATCGCGCAGCGGACGCTTCGCGAGACCAGTCCTATTTCCTGTTCGCAACCACGCGCGAACAGCTGGATTTCCTGCGCTTCCCGCTGGGTGACCTTCCGAAGACGGAAGTCCGCGAACTGGCTGACCGTTTCGACCTGCCGGTCGCGGCGAAACCCGACAGCCAGGATATCTGCTTCGTGCCGGAAGGATCCTACGCGAAAGTCGTCGAGAAGCTCCGCCCCGGTGCCGGTCGCGGAGGCGATATCGTGCACCTCGATGGCCGGGTGCTTGGTCAGCATGAGGGCGTGATTCACTATACGATCGGTCAGCGCCGGGGCCTAGGGGTTGCGACGGGCGAGCCTCTGTTCGTGGTGAAGATCGACGCGCCGAACCGGCGGGTCGTTGTCGGCCCGCGTGAGGCGCTGATGACATCCGGCCTGCTTCTGGAAGAACTGAACTGGCTCGGGACGGGATCGCTCGAAGAGGCCGCGCACGCCGGCGTTCCGGTGCTCGTCCGTGTGCGGTCGACCCGTCCGCCCGTGCCGGGCCGGCTTGGCTGGCATGACGGCGCGCCTGTGATCTGGTTCGATGAGCCGGAAGAGGGTGTCGCGCGCGGACAGGCGGCGGTTCTGTACGATCCCCAAGGGGGCACACGCATTCTCGGCGGCGGCTTCATCCTGAGGGCCATTCCAGCCGACGAGCGGGTGGCGGCCGCCTGAGGAGGCGTCAGTCGACCATGCCCAACGCCATGCCCCGGAGGGCGGCGGACACCCTGTCATTCACGTCGAGCTTCTCGAAGCAGCGCCGGATATAGGTCTCGACCGTGTTGCGCGAGAGCTGGAGTACTTCGGCGATCTGTGTGTTCGTCCGTCCGCGGGCGACCCAGCGCAGGATTTCCCGCTCGCGTGCGGACAGGTTCGTCTCGGTCGGCAGGTCACGCAGGAGCAGGCGGCAATAGGCGAGGTGTCCCATCTGGCAGGCCGCCTGCAGTTCCAGTATCTCGTCTCCCGCCGGGCGCTCGGTCATGCCGAACCCCAGCGCGGCATAGCCGTTGCGTCCGGCCGGGCCGAAAACCGGAACGCCGATTCCTTCGCCCAGCCGCTCCCGGGAAACCATGGATATGTAGCGCTGTTCGGAATCCGAAAGTTCAGGCAGGTTTGGAATCTCGCTCCAGAAATACGGGCGTGTGAAGTTGACTGCGCGGCGGGCCAACGGGTCGCTCAGGTGCAGCCGCTCCCGGAGATAGGTCTTTCGCCATTCTTCCGGATAGCCGAATTCGCCGACACGGATGTTCCCGTCAAAGTCGCGCGCCCCGACCGGAGGATAGTGCATGTAGCTCGCCATCACGACGTGCGTCGACGCGTAATAGGTCACCGCCGCGACCCGGAGATCGTTGAATGTCACCGCATCGCTGCAATTCCGAAAGTATTCCCGGATCGGTTCAATGTCCCTTGCCATCCTGCGTCCCCGAGGCAGCAGGAAATATAAGGACTCACGAATCTGCAAAAGGCAAGTTGATTGGCGATTGGCGTTCGAGTCGATTGATAAAAGATGGTTCAGGCGCGCGCGCGACCTGGGGCCAGGGAAATCCCGATGCCACCAAGCACAAGACCGGAGGCAATGATGAAGCGCGCGGTGAGAGGCTCCTGCAGCAAAATAATGCCCCCGAGCGCTGCAATGACCGGCACGCTGAGTTGGGCGACGGCTGCAGTGGAAGATCGCAGGCGAGGCAGCACGCTATACCAGAGAGCGTATCCAAGACCTGACATGATCACGCCGGAAACCACGCCCAGTGCGAGTCCGGTCGGTGACAAGGTTAGATGCGGGACGGTTGTCAGGGCCAGCACACTGACCGGTACGGCGAACAGGAAATTCGCTGCGGTATCTCCGATGGGATCATTGCTTCCGCGGCCAAGCAGGGAATAGACGCCCCATCCAGCCGCCGCTGTGGCCATGAGCGCGGCGCCCGCAAGATCAGGCGCGGACTTGCCGGACGGCCAGAGAAGCCAGACAAGTCCACCGATCGAAATGCAAGCGCCGAATATGCGCATCGCTCCGATATGCTCCCGCCGCACCAGCGCGCCGGCAAACATCACAACCTGCACCCCCGCGAACAGGATCAATGCACCGACCGAGGCGCCCAGGGTGATGTAGGCAAATGAGAAGCCGACCATGTATGTTGCCAGCGCCAACGCACTCGCGGGACGCCAGGGCGGCCAGAATGCCCACTTCTTGCGCCGGATACTGATCAGGACGAGGAGAGCAAGGGCTCCGCTGCCCAGACGAACTGCTGCAAAGCTCCCGGGATCGATCGCGCCGTTGGCCAGGGCAAACCGGTTGAGAATGGAGTTGGCCGCAAATGCGACCATTGTCAGCACCGTCAGCAGCAAGAGCTTCATAGACGGCGCATCCTGGTCAGCTCAGCCAGTCAGGCGCGACGACCTTGTCGCCGCCGCCCATATCCGGCTGCGGATAGCGCTCGAGCAGCTTTTCGACGATGGCATCGGCGACCCGGTCGGCTTCGCGAAGGGGCGCATAAGCCCATGTTTCCAGCGTGCCGCCAAACCAGCGTGCCGCGCCGTGTGCAATCAGGCTCTCGTGCAGCTTGTCGAACTTCTCGGAGCGGCCCTCGAGCTTTGCGATATGCACCGGCAGGCCGTGCCAGGCCGCGTCGGACAGCATGTTGGCGCTATCTTCGGTCACGATGGCAACGTCCGAGAAAGTCAGCCAGGCGATGTAGGGGTTCGGGCCATCTTCCGTGCCCGACCAGTATTTCGCGCCGATCTCGTCGGCCATCTTGCGGAAACGGGCCCGGGCGGCATCGGGCGTGCGGCGCGAGGCCGTGATACGCAGGCGCCAGCCCTGTCCGGAAAGGGTTCGCAGCTGGTTTTCGAGGCGGATGGCAGCTGCTTCCGTAAACGTGTGTGCCCGGCTGTCACCCCCGAGGATGACAATGGCGCTCTTGCCGCGCTCGTCGGCAAGGTCGGCAAAGGCCTGCGCCGCGTCTTCGATCGCATGAGGGGAGAAATAGGAGGGGGACCCGACCGTCCGGATCACGTTCGGTCCCGTGACTTCATCATGCACGGGCGTGACGAGCAGGTCGAAATTCTCCGGCGGGATATGCGGATCGAGAATCTGGACCGTCAGTGTACGTCCGCCGGACCACTCGCGGACCGCCCGCGTGAAGGCGGCCGAGCGCCGGCCGGCGGCGATCCACACGGTTGGCCACGGGGCTTGCAGCAGGGCGCGTTGGTCGGCGGGAAGGGAGGAGAGCGGTGAGGTCCACTTGTCGGCCGGCAGCCAGGTCCACGGCATGCGCGGTGTCAGGACCAGAGGCTCGGCGCGGTGGGCTTCGCCGGCGATATGGCCGATCTTCATCCAGCGACGTGTCTCGCCCAGCGCATGCACAACGGCGCGCACCTGCGCGGCGTTTCCGGCGCGGCCGTCAGAGACCGCCCAGACTGAGGGTCCGAGCGATCCCGAACCGGCCATTCAGCGATACTCGACTTTGGTAACCTCGTAGGCGCGGGCACCCGACGGTGCAGCCACTTCGGCCTCTTCACCTTCTTCCTTACCGATCAGGGCACGTGCAATCGGCGAGGAGATCGAGATCTTCCCGTCTTTCACGTTCGCCTCGTCTTCACCCACAATCTTGTAGGTGACTTCCTCTTCGGAATCGACATCGATCAGCGAGACCGTCGCGCCAAAGCGGATCTTGGCGCCGGACAGGCGGGACACATCAATCACGTCCGCGCGTGCGAGCTTGTCGTCGAGCTCGCTGATGCGGCCCTCGATGAAGCTCTGCTTCTCTTTCGCGGCATGGTATTCGGCGTTTTCCGAAAGGTCGCCATGCGAGCGCGCTTCGGCGATCGCCGCGATAATATTCGGGCGCTCCACCGATTTGAGGTTCTTAAGCTCTGCCTGAAGCGCAGCATGGCCTTCGGCGGTCATGGGGATGCGTTCCATAGGGGACACCTCTGTGATTGGGCAAAAAACGTTGTCGCAAATACGAACGGCGTCAAGTGGGGGCGTTCAGACCGATTGCAAGGCTCGAACGGTGATTTCCCGTGACTTCATGCTCGTGATGGCGCGGACCGATGCGATGGAGGCGGCAAGGGTTGTGAAATACGGAATCTTGCGGGCCACCGCGGTCCGGCGGATCGAGGCGCTATCTGCAAGAGATGCTGCACCTTCCGTCGTATTGAACATGAGCTGGATTTCGCCGTTGATCATTGCGTCCACGATATGCGGCTGGCCTTCGTTGACCTTGTTCACCCGGCGCACGGGCAGGCCCTGGGCCTCAAGGTGCGCTGCGGTGCCGGACGTCGCCACAATGGTAAAGCCGAGCTCGACGAGGCTGCGGGCCGCCTCGGTGGCACCCTTCTTGTCCGAATCCTTAACGGAAATGAACACGGCGCCTTCGGCCGGCAGAATTATGCCACCGCCCATCTGGCTCTTGAGGAAGGCCGTGCCGAAATCGTCGTCCCAGCCCATGACCTCGCCGGTCGACCGCATTTCCGGGCCGAGCTGCGGATCGACGCCGGGGAAGCGGGCGAACGGGAACACGGCTTCCTTGATGGCAATCCGGCGCGGATGGGCATGTGTCAGGTCGAATGCGGTCAGCGGCTCGCCGGCCATGACCTTGGCGGCAATGCCGGCAATCGGGGCTCCGACAGCCTTCGCGACGAACGGAACTGTCCGGCTGGCGCGCGGGTTGGCTTCGAGCACGTAGATCTCGTTGCCCTTGACCGCGAACTGGATGTTGATCAGGCCACGGACCTTCAGCTCGCGCGCGAGTGCGATGGTCTGCTCGGCAAGCCGCCCCTGCAGGGCCGGCGACAGGGTGAAGGGCGGCAGGGCACAGGCGGAGTCGCCGGAGTGCACGCCGGCCTCCTCGATATGCTCCATGATACCGGCGACGTGCACATTCACGCCGTCGCAGATCGCATCCACGTCGACTTCCGTGGCGTCGGAGAGATAGCGGTCGATGAACAGGGAAGCGTCGCCAGAGACCTTAAGTGCCTCGGCGGCGAACTTGCGCAGATCGTCGTCATCGCGGGCAATCTCCATGGCGCGGCCGCCGAGCACGAAGCTCGGGCGCAGCATGACGGGATAGCCGATCTCGTTGGCTTTCACCTGTGCTTCGTCCACGCTGCGGGCGGTGCGCGAGGGGGCCTGCTGGATGCCGAGCTTGTCCAGCAGGGCAGCGAACTGTTCGCGGTCCTCGGCAAGGTCGATGGATTCCGGGCTCGTGCCGAGGATCGGGATATTCTCGCGGTGCAGCGGGCCGGCAAGTTTCAGCGGCGTCTGGCCGCCGAACTGGACGATCACGCCTTTGAGCGTGCCGGCGGACTGTTCCTTTCGGATGATCTCGATGACGTGTTCGTCGGTCAGCGGCTCGAAATAGAGACGGTCGGACGTGTCATAGTCGGTCGAGACGGTTTCCGGGTTGCAGTTCACCATGATGGACTCGACGCCGAGGTCGTCCATGGCGAAGGCGGCATGGCAGCAGCAATAGTCGAACTCGATGCCTTGGCCGATCCGGTTCGGGCCGCCGCCGAGTATGACGACCTTTTCGCGGTTCGAGGGCAGGGCCTCGCAATCCGGTGTATCCTGGCCGAACAGCGGGTGCTCGTAGGTGGAGTAGAGATACGGCGTCTTGGCCGCGAATTCGGCGGCGCAGGTGTCGATCCGCTTGTAGACCGGGCGGACACCCAGCGAATGACGAAGATCGCGCACGGCCTGTTCGGTCGTGCCGGTCAGTTCGGCAAGGCGCCGGTCGGAGAAGCCCATCGCCTTCAGGTCGGTCATGGAATAGGCGTCGTCCGGCAGGCCTTGTGCGCGGACCTGACCCTCGGTTGCGACGATTTCCTCGATCTGGCGGAGGAACCAGGGATCGATGGAGGTTATTCCGTACACGTCCTCGACGCTGAGGCCCATGCGGAAGGCTTGTGCCACGGTGCGCAGGCGGTCCGGAGAGGTGACGGCGAGCGCCGCCCGCAGTTTGCTCTCGTCCTCAAAAGGCAGCTCGTTCAGGCCGGTCAGGCCGGTTTCCAAAGAGCTGAGCGCCTTCTGGAGGCTTTCCTTGAAGTTCCGGCCGATGGCCATGGCTTCGCCGACGGACTTCATCGCCGTCGTCAGGACCGGCTCGGTGCCCTTGTACTTCTCGAAGGCGAAACGCGGTATCTTTGTAACGACATAGTCGATGGTCGGCTCGAACGAGGCAGGCGTGACGCCCGTGATGTCGTTCTGCAGCTCGTCCAGCGTGTAGCCGACAGCGAGCTTGGCGGCGACCTTGGCAATCGGGAAGCCTGTGGCCTTTGAGGCCAGCGCCGAAGAGCGGGAGACGCGCGGGTTCATCTCGATGACGACGAGGCGGCCGTCTTTCGGGTTCACCGCGAACTGCACGTTCGAGCCGCCCGTCTCGACGCCAATCTCGCGGAGCACCGCGATCGAGGCGTTGCGCATCACCTGGTATTCCTTGTCGGTCAGGGTCAGCGCGGGTGCGACCGTGATCGAGTCGCCGGTATGGACGCCCATCGGGTCGATGTTCTCGATGGAGCAGATGATGATGGCATTGTCCGCGGTGTCGCGGACGACTTCCATCTCGTACTCTTTCCAGCCGAGCAGGCTTTCGTCGACGAGAATCTGCGCATTCGGCGAGGCTGCGAGGCCGGGCGGCAGATCTCTTCATATTCCTCGACATTGTAGGCGACGCCGCCGCCCGTGCCGCCGAGCGTGAAGGCCGGGCGGATGATCGCCAGCAGGCCGACCGTTTCCAGCGCATCCATGGCGTGCTTCAGGCCGGTAAGGCGGTCATACTTGCCGTTGGCGTCACGCGGCGAGGACACGATCGTGGCGCGCGGATTCTCGAGGCCGATCCGGTCCATCGCCTCGCGGAAGAGCGCGCGGTCTTCGGCCATTTCGATGGCTTCGGCCTTTGCGCCGATCAGCTCCACGCCGTGCTTCTTCAGGACGCCGGCATAGTGCAGGTCCAGCGCGCAATTGAGCGCCGTCTGGCCGCCCATGGTCGGCAGCAGGGCGTCCGGCTTCTCGACCTCGATGATCTTCTCGACGACTTCGGGTGTGATCGGCTCGATATAGGTCGCGTCCGCAAGGTCCGGGTCGGTCATGATCGTGGCGGGGTTCGAGTTGACCAGGATGACCCGGTAACCCTCGCCTTTCAGGGCCTTTACGGCCTGGACACCCGAGTAGTCGAACTCGCAGGCCTGACCGATAATGATCGGCCCTGCGCCGATGACCAGAATTGAGGAAATATCTGTGCGCTTTGGCATGGTCTTTTTCTCTCACCGGTCAAACGGCTGCCTCATAGCAGAGTCGGGGGGAGGGGCAAGGTGATCACTGGCAGAAATGTCGCCGCACCTGCAGCTTGTCCTGCATGCCTCACTTCAGGAGTGGCGTGTCACAAAACTATTTTTCGCCCTGGTCCAACTGGGAGGGTGGCCCCTGAACCCGAAAGGGCGCGATGCCGATTACGCGCAGGCGCCCTCGCTGTCGACGGTCGTCTGCTCGTGGCTGAGGCGCCAGACGCCCTCAATCCGCTCCCAGACCTGCAACACGCGCTGGCGCTGCTCCATGCGCCGTCCGGTCCGGGTCGTTCCGATGAAGCGGGTGTTGAAGGTCACAGCGGCCATGCCATTAGTGCACGCGCACGTCGATGGGCGCGTCGGCGACCAGTATCCATTCCGAGAAGGTCTGGCTCAGCAGGGAAGACCAGAAGGCGGCATAGTCCTCGAAGGTGACACTGACCTCCACGTCGCGTCCGAAGTCCGCAGCCATGCGGATCGGGCCCGGCGCGATGATCTCGCGGAGGGCTTCGACCTTGAATTTGCCGTCAGAACTGCCCCAGGCGGAGCACCAGGTCAGGACGCGGGTGCGGACCTCGGTCTCGGGCAGGACCGGCTCGCGGTAGACCGGCATTGTGTCGGGCAGATGTGTAGCAAGTACGGGTCTCATCGGGGGCTCCAAAGAGGTTGGGCGTCCGGATCAACTCCTCCGGAGGCGTCCGGTTCCTGTGATTCAGGTGTCGGCGACCGTGATCCTGATGACGGTATAAAGAAGGCCCCGCACCGGTTCAGGTGCGGGGCCTGTCGGGTCAATGCAGGGTCCGGGACCTACCAGCGCGAGCGGTCATAGGGGTAGCGGTCATAGGCGTTGGCGACGCCGTCACCGTCGGAATCCCGCTCGGTTTCCTGGTCCTTCACGCCGGGCATGTTGCAGTCCTCGGCCTCGGTACAGCCCTTGGCTGCGCCTGCCGCGCCGCCCAGAACACCGCCGATAATGGCACCGCGTTCCGCGTCGCCGTCGCCGACATTGTTGCCGATCACAGCGCCCGCCACGGCGCCGGCGGCGGCGCCATAGGTGGCATTGCGCTCGGTCGTGCCGCTGGACGTACAGGCAGCCAGCACGAGGGCGCTGGCACCGGCAGCGAAGAGTTTCATGGAGGTCGTCATGGGCGTGCTCCTTTTCTGGTCACGCCCCTCAAACGCGCCGGCCCGGCACGGGTTCCCCGTCAGACATTACAATGAATACAGGGAGATGGCCTTTCGGGCCTCAGCTCCAGCGCTTCGACAGCTTCTGGCTGATCTCGTCGGCGGCCCGTTTTTCGGTGCCCTGATAGCCCGTGATCTCGTCGGCCACGAAGGGGTTGTCCTGACGCTCCTGCCCGAACGTGGAGAGGGGGCCGTGACCCGGCACGAAGCGCATCTGAGGCCCGAGCGGCCAGAGCTTGCCGGTGATCGAGTCGATCAGCTGCTGGTGGTTCCCGCGCGGGAAATCGGTCCGGCCGACAGAGCCGCGGAAGAGGACATCGCCGACAAAGGCGAGCGAGCCTTCCTGCGAATAGATCACGACATGGCCGGGCGTGTGGCCCGGCGTGTGGACGACGCCGAACTTGTTGCCGGCAAGATCCAGCACGTCGCCATCGTGCAGGTAGCGGTCTGGCGTCACGTTGCGGCCGTCGCGGATGCCGTATTTGGCGCCCTGCGCCTCGATCTCATCGAGCAGCCACTGGTCGTCCTCGTGCGGGCCGATGACCGGGCAGCCGGTCCGCTCGGCCACGGCGGCGGCGGCGCCGGCATGGTCGAGGTGGCCATGGGTCAGCCAGACGCCAACGATCTTCACGCCGAACTGTTCGGCGGCTCCCATCAGGCGATCCACGTCGCCGCCCGGATCAATGAAGACGCCTTCCTTGGTCTCGGTCGACCAGATCATGGACGTGTTCTGCTGCAGGGGCGTCACCGGAATGATCCGGATCTCGAGCTTGGGCTGGTTTGCGGGCGTCTCTGTCATGCCTGTTACATAGTCGTTCCGGCGGCGAACGCAAAGCGTGAGGCGGGCGCTTTCCCTTGCGCGACCGCTCGGTTAACACTCGTCCACCTGAGAGCGGACGGAGGGCATTCCCCATGCGCATGCCAACACAGAGGGGCGGCACCTATCGGGGCGGCGGCGGGATCGCGAGCCTCCTGCGCAGCCGGTTCGGCATCCTCCTCATCGCGGCCGTCGGCCTTTTCCTCTACTGGCAGGCAAACCAGAAACCGGTGCCGTTTTCCGGCCGGTCGCAGTTGAACACGATCTCCCTCAACGAGGAGGTCAAGCTCGGCCAGCAATCCTATCTCCAGATCCTGAACCAGGAGCAGAGCCAGGGGAACGCCGTCCTCTGTGCCAGCGCGGGCTGCACGGGCGATGAGGCGGAGCTGACGGCGAAGGTGCGCGAGATCGGCGCGAGGCTGCAGGCTGCCGCGACGGAGCTGGAGCAGGACCTGCTGCAGGAGGGCTACCATTTCACGCCGGTCGCCGACCAGTTCGACTGGACTTATTATGTCGTCCATTCCGAGACGCCGAATGCCTTCTGCCTGCCGGGCGGTTATGTGGCGGTCTATACCGGCATCCTCGACATCACCGGCAATTATGACGGGCGCGTCTCGATGGACGACCTGGCCGATCCGGACAAGCTGGCCGTGGTCATGGGCCACGAGATCGGCCATGCGCTGGCCCATCACGGCGCCGAGCGGATGAGCCAGCAGCAGGTGATGCAGATGGGCCAGATGGCTGTCGGCGTCAGCATGGGCGACATGGACCCGTCGCAGCAGCGCGCGATCATGCAGGCTTTCGGCATCGCGGCACAGGGCGGCATGCTGAGCTTCTCCCGCCAGCACGAGACCGAAGCCGACAAGATCGGCCTCGATCTGCTGGTGCGTGCCTGCTACGACCCGCGCGAGGCGCCGGACCTGTGGAAGCGCATGGGCGAGATCGGCGGCGGCCAGCGTCCGCCCGAATGGATGAGCACACACCCGGCCTCGGAAACGCGGGCGGAGAATTTCCGCAAATGGATGCCGGACGCGATTGCCGAATATGAAAGGCGCTGCGGCCCGCTGCGCTGACAAAAACAAGAGGGGGAGGGCATAATGAAATGGATCTTCGGACTAATCGTCCTGATGGCGCTTGCCATGGCGGCCACCGGATGGTGGGCGGGCAAGGACGAGATTGCCCTGACACTGGCCGAGCAGGAGAAGGCGCCGGGCCAGTTCCTTGAGGCGAGCGCCGGCCGGCTGCACTACCGGATCGACGGGCCGGCGGACGGACCCGTCATTCTCATGGTGCATGGCTATTCGACGCCGAACTTCATTTTCGAGCAAAATGTCGAGGCGCTGACGGCGGCGGGGTTCCGGGTGGTCCGTTTCGACCATTTCGGGCGCGGCTGGTCAGACCGGCCAAAAGGGCCGTACACGGTCGATTTCTATGACCGCGAAGTGCTGGACGTGCTCGACGGGCTCGGCCTCACGCAGCCGGTCGCCATCGCGGGCCTGTCGATGGGTGGGCCGATCGTGTCGGAATTCGCTGCACGGCACCCCGAACGTGTCTCACGTGTTGCGCTGCTCGTGCCCGCCGGGCTCGACATTGCCGGAACGGACTCGTTTTCCGGAAAGCTGGTGCGCGTGCCGGTGTTCGGCGACTGGATGTGGCGCGTGTCGGCGAAGAAAATCCTTCTGTCGGACCCGCAATATGACGAGAGTATGCTCACCCCGGAGAACCGGCTAAAGGGCGATGTCACCGAGCAGCTGAAGTATCGCGGATACTTCCCGGCGCTGCTGTCGACCTTCCGGCATTTCCCGATGACCGGGCGGGAGGAGACATTCCGGCGGCTGTCGGGAACCGGGCTTCCGGTTCTGGCCGTGTACGGATCGGCCGACGAGACCGTCCTCATCTCCAGCCATGACAAGTTCAGGGCTCTGGTCCCGGCAGCCGAAACGATCGTGATCGACGGCGGCACGCACGGGCTGAATTACCAGCGCCATGAAGAGGTGAACCCCGCGCTCGTCGCCTTCTTCACTCAGGGCTGAACGGGCCTTTGCGGCCAGGTGGCCATGGCCCAAAGCAGAACTGCGCCCGGACCTCATCCGAGGCGGGCGCAGTTCCTTTGGCGTCCCGCGCCGACCAGAGGCCGGTCCCACCCAGCTCGTTACGTGCGCGGATCCAAACGTTCCTCCGGACAAGGATAAGCGTTCCGGAGTGCTTTGAATTTTAACGTACCATTGGTATGATACCCCAGCAACGGGAAAAGCGCTGATGCCAAGGCGAACTGCAGAACAGGCAGAGGAAACCCGCGCCGCGATCCTCGCGGCCGCGCGGAACCGGTTTGCCGTCGACGGGTTCAATGCCAGCCTTGCCAACATCGTTTCTGATGCAGGTGTTACGAAAGGCGCGCTGTTCCACCACTTCCCGAACAAGCTTGCCCTGTTCCGCGAAGTGTGGACCGACCTGCAGCGGAGCATGCGGGACGAGGCCGTCGCCGAAGCCCGCCGGATGAGCAGCGAGCAGGATCCCTATATCGAGTTCCTGTCCGGGGCGCGGGTGTACCTGAAATGGGCTGCCAAGCCGGAATATTTCAAGATCGTCTTGTACGAGGGGCCGGTCGTGCTGGGCGTGCGGGGCTGGTACGAGTCCAATCGCGATCTTGGATACGGCACCGTCCGCGATGCGATGCAGGCGCTGGCAGAGCGGGGGCGGATTGATCCGAAACGGGTCGATCCCTATTCGGTCCTGGTCCGGGCGGCGCTCAACGGCGCGGGGATCGCCCTGGCCGAAGGGGTCGACGGCCTGACGCCCGAAGAAGTCTATGACGCCTTCGAGACGATGATCCGGAACCTGCGCTAGGCAAGGGGATCGATCTGGCCCTGGATTGACGGGTTCACGCGCCACCAGGCCGCGATGGCAAATCGTGACGCATGCGTCACTTCCACCGCGTGCGGAACGGTCTCCGACAGCATGAGAACGACGCCCGCCCGTTCGGGCATCAGGCGTGCAGCGGGCTCGTCGTCCGGGCCGGCACCTTCCGGCCAGACCGTGAGGGCGCCGCCATCCTCCGGGCGCCAGTCCTCGTTGAGGTACACGACCAGTGACACGACCCGGTTGCGGGCGCCCTCGAAACTGTCGAGGTGGCGGTCATAGAAACCGCCGGGCCGGTAGACGGCATAGCAGGCCTCGAACTCGAACAGGCCGATGATCAGTGTCCGGTTGATCGCCTCGCGCAGCTGCTCCACCCATTGCAGGAAGTCCGCCTGCGCGGGGGTCGAACCGTCGAGCCAGGCAATGCGCGAGCGGCGGATGGTGCGGTCGAGCTGGAACGCGGTTTCCCGTCCGATTCCGGCCGGCGACAGGTCGTCCTCGGCGTCGATCGCCTTCACCTCGGCATGCAGGGCGCTGAACAGGGCCTCCGGCAGGAAGCCCGGCTGCCAGCTCCAGCCCTTGCTTCGGAGGTCGTCTGTTATGGCGCCGAGGCGATTGTCGCCGGGCAGGGGGCCCGGACCTTGAAAGGCCGTCATGGCCGTGTGTGCTTTCTCGAAGAGGAAGGCGGTTACTTGCCGGCGCGGTGCTGCTTCATCAGGCCGGCGAAACGGTCGAACAGGTAGAAGCTGTCCTGCGGGCCGGGGCTCGCTTCGGGGTGGTGCTGTACCGAGATGATCGGGCGGTCCTTCACAGCGAGGCCGGAATTGGTGCCGTCGAACAGGGACCGGTGGCTCTCTTCCACGCCGGCCGGAAGAGTGGCCGGGTCGACGGTGAAGCCGTGGTTCATCGAAACGATCTCGACCTTGCCGGTGGCGAGGTCTTTCACCGGATGGTTCGCGCCATGGTGGCCCTGCGCCATCTTCATCGTCTTGGCGCCAAGTGCGAGGGCGAGCAGCTGGTGGCCGAGGCAGATGCCGAGGATCGGCAGGCCGCTGGCGATCACCGCGCGGATCATGTCACCCGAGCGCTCGATCGTGGCGGCCGGGTCGCCCGGGCCGTTCGACAGGACGACGCCATCAGGTTTGAGGGCGAGGATGTCCTCGAAGGCGGCGTCGCCGTTCACGACCGTCGTGTGCGCGCCGACGCTGGCGAGGTTGCGCAGGATGTTCTTCTTCACGCCGAAATCGACCACGACGACGTGGAAGTCCGGCTTGTCGAGGTGGCCATAGCCGCTTTCGGGCTGCCAGAGTTCCTCGTCATTGTCGAAACGGGTGTCGGCATCGACATCGGCGGCGAGGTCGGCGCTTTCGAGGCCTTCCCAGGCACGGGCCGCTTCAATCAGCGCGTCGAGGTCGATATTGCCGTTCGGCTGGTGGCAGATGGCGGCTTTCGGCATGCCTTTTTCGCGTATCAGGCGAGTGATCGCGCGCGTATCGACGCCGGACAGGCCGACGATGCCCCGCTTCTCCATCCATGATTCGAACGTCTCGGTGGCGCGCCAGTTCGACGGGGCCGTGATCGGCTCGCGGAAAATGGCGCCGCGGGCGGCGTGCGAGCCGGCCTCGGAGGACTCTTCATGGTCTTCGGCGTTGGCGCCAACATTCCCGATATGCGGGAACGTGAACAGCACGATCTGGGAGGCGTAGGAGGGGTCCGTCAGGATCTCCTGGTAGCCCGTAATCGCTGTATTGAAACACAATTCCCCGACCCGGACCCCGGCTGCACCCGCCCCGTGTCCGAGGAAGACAGTGCCGTCTGCAAGGGCGATCGCTCCCGTGGCTGATGTAGCCGCTTGAGTTTTGGCTTTGTAGGACATATTTGTCACACCTCCCGGGCGCCGCGTAGGGTCTCGTTAACCCATCGGCCTGAAGCTCGCCCGGTGTATTGGGGCGGAGTCCCGGCGTCGTCAAGCAAGTGATGCGGCCGGGTGTGAAAGGCAAAACGCGGCATGGGCCGAGAAGACACGAGTGGAGTAATGACGCTCAAGGCGCGCATTGCGAATGCTCTCAAATCCGAGACCGAAAATGGCAAGCCGGGCGTGCGCCTGGCGACGCTGCGACTGATCGATTGCGCCGTGCGCGACCGCGATGTCTGCGCGCGTGGCCGCGGGGTCGGCGAGGGCTGTCCGGATCAGGACGTGCGCGGCGTGCTGGAGACCATGGTCGCCCAGCGCGAAGTCGCTGCCCGCGAGCATGAAGATGCCGGCCGCCTCGAAGAGGCGATCCGCGAACGCGAGGAGATCGAGATCATCCAGCAGTTCCTGCCGGTCCCGCTGCAGGGCAAGGCCCTGGAGAAGGCGGTCGAGGAAATCGTCACCGATCTCGGCGCCTCGAAGCTGAAGGATCTCGGCCGCTGCATGAGCGCTCTCAAGGAACGCTATCCGGGCATGGTCGAGACCGGTGCGGCCGGCAAGGCCGTCCGCAAGGCGCTGTCCCGGGCGAGCTGAGCCCGAACCTGAAACCTTCTTAACCTTCGGAACATTCCGCAGGCCGCGTCCGTTCGTGAGGTATCCACCCCACGGAAAGGACGCACCATGAAACCCCTTCTTTTTGCTACCAGTGCCATCGCCCTGATGATCGGGGCCGCGGCCTGTACCAAAGTCACTTCGGACGCGCAGACCGCGTCCTATGAAACGCAGGGCGCCGAGACGCCGGCCGCGACGCCGGACCAGGCCACTGACGAATATGCCGGCAAGTACAAGGACATGACCCGCGCCGACATCCAGGACGATACGGCCATTTCTCAGCGCGCGACCTTCGTTCTGGCCGCTGACGAGATTCTCGCCTCCGACCTGATCGGCGCCTCGATCCAAAACCCGGCCGGTGAGGACATCGCCACGGTCGCAGACGTCTGGGTTGGCGAAGATGGCGACACGCCCATGCTGATCGCCCGGAAGGGCGGGGTCGCCGGTGTCGGCGGCACGCTCCACGCCGTCAGCTTCGATGACGCGAAGATCGTGCCGGTTGCCGGCGACGACGAGCCGGATGTCCGCGTGACCTATTCGAGCGCGACGCTCGATGCCCTGCCGGAGTTCAAGCAGGACGGGCTGGACGATTTCCGCCTTGCGTCCGAGATCATGGGCACGACGGCTTCGCTAACCTTCAGCGATGACCTTGCCCGCGTGAACGACCTCGTCCTGAAGACCGACGGCGAACCGGAATTTATCCTGGTTGCCGACGGGATTGCCGGGATGGACCAGTATGTTCTCGACGCCGATACGCTGCGGATCGAGCAGGGCGACGGCGACGGCACGCTGGTCATCGACACCGATCAGGACGCGTTCTCGAAGGCGAAGCTGTTCGGCGAGGTCCAGTAAAGGCGGAACCGTCCCCAAATTGCGAGGGCCTGGCCATCCGGCCGGGCCCTTCTCTTTTGCAGGGAAGGGCGCCGGCGTGAAAAACCGCCGTTTCCCCGAAGGCGCGAACGCGGTATCCTGTCCGGATGTCGTCTTCCACCATCCGAATTCCCGATGGCTTCGTCGAGGAGCTGAAGGCCCGTATCCGGCCTTCGGACGTGATCGGGCGCAAGGTGAAACTGACGAAGAAGGGCAAGGAATGGGTCGGTCTTTCGCCGTTCACGGCCGAGAAGTCTCCCAGCTTCTACGTCAACGACCAGAAACGCATTTTCAAGGACTTCTCCTCCGGTATTGGCGGCGACGTCATCAGCTTCGTCATGGAGACCGAGCGGCTGACCTTCATGGAAGCCGTCGAAAAACTGGCCGAAGAGGCCGGGATGCAGCTGCCCAAGGCGAGCCCCGAGGCCGCCGAGGAATACGATCACCGCAAGCGCCTGCAGGCGGCCTGCGAGGCGGCGGCGGATTTCTTCGAGGAGAGGCTCCACTCTGCTGAAGGCGCCGCCGCGCGCGCCTATCTGGAAGGCCGTGGCCTCCGTCCGGGCGCCTGGAAGCGCCACCGCCTGGGCTACGCCCCGGACGACTGGCGCAAGACGATCGAGCACCTGAAGTCGAAAGGCTTCACGGCGGAGGAAATCCTGGAAGCCGGCCTCGCCAAGGAAAGCGACCGGGGCGGGGAGCCTTATGACGCCTTCCGCGGCCGGCTCATGTTCCCGATTGCCGACATCCGCGGCGGAATCATCGCTTTCGGGGGCCGCGGCCTGACGCCCGATGCGAAGCCGAAATACCTGAACTCGGGCGACACGCCGCTCTTCCACAAGTCGCGGGTTCTCTACCGCTACAAGGCGGCGCGCGAGGCGCTGGGCGGCGGGGAAGGCGGCGGCCTGATCGTCTGCGAAGGCTATATGGATGCCATTGCGCTCGCCGAGGCGGGCTTCGGCACGGCGGTCGCCCCGCTCGGCACGGCGCTGACCGAAGACCAGCTGAGCCTGATCTGGAAGGCCGGTCCGGAACCCATCCTGTGCTTTGACGGAGACCGTGCGGGCCTCGGCGCTGCCTACAGGGCGATTGACCGTGCGTTGCCGCATGTCGAACCGGGCCGGTCGCTGTTTTTCGTCCTCCTGCCGGACGGCATGGATCCCGACGACCTGATTCGGGCCCGCGGCCCCGGCGCCATGTCGGATGCACTGGCCGGGCGGATCTCGCTGTCGGAACTGCTCTGGATGCGCGAGCGGGATGCAGAGCCGCTGGACACACCCGAGCGGCAGGCCGGCCTCGAGGCGCGCGTGATGGCGGCGGCCGCCCAGATCAAACATCCCGGCGTGAAGGCTGCCTACGAGCGTGACCTCAAGTCCCGCATGCGCGATCACTTCTGGCAGATCCGCCAGGCGGCCCGTGGCGCGCCCAATCGTAACGGCGACTACAGGAAGCGGCCCGGAACGGCACAGTTTCGCGCGACGGGCGATCAAGGCCAGGTGGAACTCAAGGGCGGGGCTCCAGCCAAATTGCGGGGCCTCGGCGCGGTGGTCCGGGCCGTCGATACGCCCGAACTGCTCGACATGGGGGCCGAAACGCTGGCCCTGGCGGTCTTTGCCGACCCCGATGTGGGCCTGATCCGGGATACGCTCCTGGACTTTGCACATGCAGGAAAACCTATTGACCGCGGGGCCCTGTGCGCCCATTTAGCGGATGCAGGGAACATGCGCGCTGCCAGTCTGCTCAAAGAATATCCCAACACGCCTCCGATAGCGGTCGATGGACCCGAGGCACGGGAATGGCTCATTGCCCTCGAGCAATACATGGTTGCAGGACGTTCCGCAGAGCAGGACCCCGACGCTGGCACGGATGATGCTGGCGCGGATGCTACGGCGTCGCCATCAGCGTGGCGGCGAAAGCACCAGCTTGTCGCGGAACGCAGGGCTTTGAGAGCCCGCATGAACGAGGCAGCAGGAAAAGTCGGCGAAAGCTGAGAAGCGCGGAAACTTTGGGACGTATGGCGGGGCGAGCGCGTCATACCTCACAGGAGAGAGACTGAATGGCATCTGCCAAGCAAAAGAACACGCAGGGTGATGGCGATAACGATGACGATAAGGACAACGAGTCCGGTCTTGTCGATTTCAATGCGACGGACGTCAAAAAGGTCCTGAAACGCGCCCAGAAGCGCGGTTTCATCACGCATGACGAAATCAACGCCCTGCTGCCCAACGACGAAATGACCTCCGACCAGATCGAGGACGTGATGTCCCAGATCTCGGAAATGGGCATTGCCGTCGTCGAGAGCGAAGAAGAAGCCGAGGAGCAGGGCAAGGCCCTGACCAAGATCGAGGACCGCAAGGTCGTCGTGAAGAAAGGCAATGCCCGCGGTTCCGACCGGACCGACGACCCGGTGCGCATGTACCTGCGCGAGATGGGTGCCGTCGAGCTCCTGTCCCGCGAGGGCGAGATTGCGATCGCCAAGCGGATCGAAGCCGGCCGCGATGCCATGATCCGCGGCCTCTGCGAAAGCCCGCTGACCTTCGAAGCCATGATGGTCTGGCGCGACGAGCTGATCAACGAGCGCATCCTCCTGCGCGACCTGATCGACCTCGAGGCGACCTATGGCGCGGAAAACCCGCCGCCGGAGCCGAAAGTGGTCGAGCCGGAGCCCGAACCCGAGCCCGTCAAGGCGAAGGCCAAGTCCCGCAAGAACGACGATGACATCGACGAGGTCGAAGCCGAACGCCTGCGCCAGCAGCAGCAGGAAGAGGAAGAAGACGAGGACGATGCCGCCGCCATGTCGATGTCGGCCATGGAAGCGGAACTGCGCGATGGCGTCCTCGCCAAGCTGGATGAGATCGCCGACGGCTTCGGACGTTACCGCAAGCTGCAGGACCGTCTTGTCACCCGCAAGATGGAAGGCAAGGCACTGACGCCGAAGGCGCAGTCCGAATACGACGAGCTGTCGAACAATATCGTCGAGAGCCTGAAGACGATCCACATCAACAATGCCCGGATCGAGGCCCTGGTCGAGCAGCTCTACGCCATCAACAAGAAGCTGATGGGCCTTGAAGGCAAGCTGATGCGTCTTGCCGACGCGCATGGCGTGCCGCGCAAAGAGTTCCTCGAGAACTATTTCGGCCGCGAGCTTGAGCCGGACTGGATCGCGCAGGTGCGCGAGAAGTCTGCCAAGTGGAAGAAATTCGTCGACGCCAAGGAAGGCGATATCGAGGAAGTGCGCGCGGAGATTTCCGACATCGCGCAGGAAATCGGTATCCCGATCGATGACTTCCGCCGCATCGTCCAGACGGTGCAGAAAGGCGAGCGCGAAGCGCGTATCGCGAAGAAGGAGATGGTGGAAGCCAACCTCCGCCTCGTGATCTCCATCGCGAAGAAATACACGAACCGCGGCCTTCAGTTCCTGGACCTCATCCAGGAGGGCAATATCGGCCTGATGAAGGCGGTGGACAAATTCGAGTACCGCCGCGGTTACAAGTTCTCGACCTATGCCACATGGTGGATTCGCCAGGCCATCACCCGCTCCATCGCGGACCAGGCCCGGACGATCCGTATCCCGGTGCACATGATCGAGACGATCAACAAGATCATCCGTACCCAGCGCCAGATGCTGCACGAGATCGGCCGCGAGCCGACCCCGGAAGAACTGGCAGAGAAACTGGGCCTGCCGCTGGAGAAGATCCGCAAGGTCCTGAAGATCGCCAAAGAGCCGATCTCGCTGGAAACGCCGATTGGCGACGACGAGGATTCGAACCTCGGCGACTTCATCGAGGACAAGGCCGCGCTTCTCCCCGTGGACGCCGCGATCCAGTCGAACCTGCGCGAGACGACCACCCGCGTGCTCGCCTCGCTCACCCCGCGTGAGGAACGCGTGCTGCGCATGCGCTTCGGCATCGGCATGAACACCGACCACACGCTGGAAGAAGTCGGCCAGCAGTTCTCGGTGACGCGCGAACGTATCCGCCAGATCGAGGCGAAAGCGCTCCGCAAGCTGAAGCATCCGAGCCGGTCGAGGAAGCTGCGGAGCTTCCTGGATACGTAACCGGTCCCGGTATCGAAACAAAAAGGGCAGCCCGCAAGGAGCTGCCCTTTCTTTTTCCGGCGTCACCCAAGCGGAGGGCGATGCGTTGGAAGTGTCACATGGCTGCGTTCAGCGCCTGGTCGAGATCCGCGATGATGTCGGCCGCGTCCTCGATGCCGATGGAGAGGCGTACCGTGTCCGGGGCGGCGCCGGCGGCGATCTGCTGTTGATCCGTCAGCTGACGGTGTGTGGTCGAGGCCGGGTGGATGACCAGCGAGCGGGCGTCGCCGAGGTTCGCGACATGGCTGAAGAGGTTCAGTGCGCCGACGAACTTCACGCAGGCTTCGTAGCCGCCTTTCAGTTGTACCGTGAACAGGGCGCCGGCGCCTTTCGGACAGATCTTCGCGATACGGGCCTTGTAGGGCGAGGAGTCGAGGCCCGGATAGGTCACGCCCGCGACGGCGGGGTGTTTCTCCAGCCATTCGGCAACCTTCTGCGCATTGGCGACATGTTTCTCCATGCGCAGAGACAGTGTTTCGATGCCCATCAGCGTATAGTGCGCGCCCTGCGGGTTCATGGTCATGCCAAGGTCGCGGAGGCCAATGGCGATGCCATGGAAGGTGAAGGCCGCCGGGCCGAAGGTCTCGTGGAATTTCAGGCCGTGATAGGCGGGTTCCGGCTGGGAGAGGGACGGAAACTTGTCCGAAGCCGACCAGTCGAACTTGCCGGAGTCGACCACAACGCCGCCGGTGACGGTGCCGTTGCCGGTCATGTATTTGGTCAGCGAATGGACGACCAGCGTCGCGCCGTGTTCGATGGGGCGGCAGAGGTAGGGCGTGGCCGTCGTGTTGTCGACGATCAGCGGGATGCCTGCTTCGTCCGCGATTTTGGCAATCGTGTCGAGGTCGGTGATATAGCCGCCCGGATTGGCGATGGTCTCGCAGAAGATCGCGCGCGTGTTGTCATCGATGGCGGCCTTCACGGCGGCAGGGTTCTCGAAGTCGACAAAGGTGCAGGACCAGCCGAAGCGTTTGAAGGTCTGGCTGAACTGGGTGATCGTGCCGCCATAGAGGCGCGTCGAGGCAACGATGTTGCGGCCCGGCGCCATCAGCGGGAAGAGGGCCATGATCTGCGCGGCATGACCGGACGAGCAGCAGACGGCACCCGCGCCGCCTTCCAGCGCGGCGATCCGGTTCTGGAGTGCGCCGATCGTCGGATTGGTCAGGCGGGAATAGATATAGCCGACTTCCTGCAGGCCGAAGAGGGCCGCGGCATGGTCGGAATCTCGGAACACATAGGCCGTGGTCTGATAAATCGGCACCTGGCGCGCGCCGGTCGCCGGGTCAGCTGCCGTGCCGGCATGCACCTGCAGCGTGTCGAAACCCTGTGGCGTGTCTGTCATGATCGTTTCCTCTATGCCTTCGTATTTGCGCCCCGCCGTCTTAGGTCAGCGGCTTTGGCGCAGCAATGAGGAAAACTGACGGCTTTGCCGCAGGCTTTCTAATGGGAGCGCTCTACCGGCTGAACGTGTCGCAGGCGTTCGGGTCGCCGGTCTGGTAGCCGGTGCGAAGCCATTTCATGCGCTGTTCGGCCGTGCCGTGGGTGAAGGCTTCCGGCGTCACCTTACCCGACATGCGCTTCTGGATCATGTCGTCGCCGATGGCGTTCGCGGTCTTGAGGCCCTCCTCGAGGTCGCCGGCCTCAAGCGCCACGGTACCGCCGGAGACTTCCGCGGCATGGGCGGCCCAGACGCCGGCATAGCAGTCGGCCTGGAGTTCCAGTGCGACGGAATAGGTGTTTGCCTCCGCCTCGCTGCGGGCGGCCTGCTGCGCCTGGCGCACCTGGTCGCTGGTGCCGACCAGCTTCTGAACGTGGTGGCCGAATTCATGCGCGATGACATAGGCCTTCGCGAAGTCCGCGCCCGAGGCGCCGAGCTGGGTCTGCATGTCCTGCCAGAAGCCAAGATCGAGATACACGGTCTGGTCGGTCGGGCAGTAGAAGGGGCCCATGGCGGCCTGGCCATAGCCACAGCCCGTGCCGGTACCCTGTTCGTACAGCACCACGGTCGGCGGGGTATAGCCGCGCAGGACCTGGCTCCACACATCGTTGATATTGGCGCTGACCACGTCGACGAACTGCCCGGCTTCGTCTTCCGGTGTGCCGCGCACGCCTTCCTGCGAGGAAGAGGAGACCGACGATGTGTCGCCCACCATCTGGGCGATGTCTTCCGGCTCCATGCCGAACACGAAATATCCGATCAGCGCAACAATCAGCACGCCGATGCCGCCGCCGGCCACCGTGCCGGGTCCCATGCCGCGCCGGTCCTCGATATTGCCGCCCCTGCGGCCACCCTGCCATTTCATGCGCGCGTCTCCGGACTGGCTTGCCGGACCCGCCGCCCGGGCATTGCCGCCATCCTACCATCCATGCGAGGAGGAGCCAGCCCATTGGAGCGGTCAGATGCATGAAACCCTCACAGTCCGGACGTCGGGACAGGGGCTCTACGAGTTCACACCCGCGGTGCAGCGTTTCCTGTCGGGCGCATCGGGCGACGGGCTGCTGACGCTGTTCTGCCAGCATACGTCCTGTTCGCTGCTGGTGCAGGAGAATGCCGACCCGGATGTGCAGGCAGACCTGAAAGCCTTTTTCCGGCGCCTCGTGCCGCCGGCCAACGATTCGGCCATGACCTACCTTGTCCACCGCACCGAAGGACCGGACGACATGCCTGCCCATATCAAGGCGGCGCTGACGCAAACTTCATTGTCCGTGCCGGTGATCGGCGGGCGCATGGCGCTCGGCACCTGGCAGGGGCTCTACCTGTTCGAGCACCGCGACGCCCCGCACACGCGGCGCATCGTGGCGCACCTATTGGAGGGCTGAGCGGATCTCGGCATCAGCTGCGCGGCGCTTCGCCGTGTCGCGGAAGCCGTGCTCATGCTTTGCGCCCTGACGCTTGTGCGGCTTGCACAGGAGGCACCCGGCCCGGGTCGATTTCGGTCCCTTGCGCTTGTGATGTGCCATGGCGGTCTCTCCGGGGCTTGCGAGGCGGCCGATATGGCCCGGCGGGGCCAGCGCTGCAAGACCGGGCGCTAAAATCCCGCCGGGGCGGGCAGGCCCTGTGACGAGAGGCAGATCGCCTTGAAGCGTTCGCCCATGTCCTTCGGGTCGATCAGGCGCTGGGCGGCATTGTAGATCGCCTCGGCATCGTCCGGGTTTGCCTTGACCAGCTGG
Organism: Hyphomonas sp.; assembly: GCA_041398365.1. Taxonomy (GTDB): domain Bacteria; phylum Pseudomonadota; class Alphaproteobacteria; order Caulobacterales; family Hyphomonadaceae; genus Hyphomonas. The sequence continues at coordinate 152,777 of JAWKUV010000003.1, forward strand.
TTCAGCCGCGCCTGTGCGCCGAGGCCGAGCAGGAACAGGCCCTGCGGCACGGGGCCGGCCACGTTCAGCCCGGTCTTTGAGGCGAGGCGCTTCAGCCGTCCGAAATCGACATCCACCGTCAGGTCCGCTTCGCCGGGCATGGCGAGCGGAGGCACCTGCTGTCCGTCCTTGTACGAACGGAGACTGTCGCCGGGCGCGGTATCGGCCGGACCATAATCCACGAACAGGGCGCGGAAGGGCGCGGTGCGTGCGAACAGGTCCGCGATGATCAGGTCGAGCCCGGTCTGCACTTCAACGACGGCGCTGGAGGCAGCGGCACCTTCCGGCGCTCTCTGCTCGTCGGCGGCGAGACCGAAGACGAGCGCGCCGGCGGCATCGAGACCGATCACGCATTCGCGCCAGGCCTCGCCATCCCGGTGGAACTGGCGCGCGGGCAGGCAGTCCAGATATTCGTTCGCGACCAGCAGCATCGGCCCGGCAGGCACTTCGGCGAGGGTCGAGACGAAGTCAGGCTGGGCCGAGGAAAGCCCTTCGCGCTGGACCTCGCGCATCGCGGGCGACGGCTCAACCAGCGTCAGGCGCATGGCCTCCGCGAACTCCGCGCCGCCGGCCATCATGGCGAGCCGTAGCGCATCGCGCATCAGCACGCCGCGCCCCGGTCCGATCTCGACGAGGCGGAACTCCGCAGGCGATCCCATCGCGCGCCATTCGTGCACCATCCAGAGGCCGATCAGTTCGCCGAACACCTGGCTGATTTCCGGCGCGGTGATGAAATCCCGCCCGATGCCGGGGCGCGTCGCGTAATAGCCCTGCGCCGTGTCGTGCAGGCAGAGCTGCATATAGGTCGAGACCGGAATCGGGCCGCCCGTTTCGATCAGGCGGATGAGGCGTTCTTTCAGGGTCACGCGGCAGTCTTGTTTTCTTTTTGGGTCTTCGGCTTGAGCGCGTTCCAGACGAGCCAGAGACCGCCGAGCCACATCGGGATCGACAGGAGCTGGCCCATGGTCAGCCATTCCGGCAGGCCGTGCACGAAACTGTCAGGCATGCGGAAATTCTCGACCACGGTGCGGCCGAAGGCGTACATTAGCAGGAAGAGGCCCGCGACGAGGCCGCGCCGCTTCAGCGCGCCGAAACGCCAGATCAGGACCGACAGGACGACCAGCGGCAACCAGCCTTCGAGCGCGGATTCATAGAGCTGGCTCGGGAAGCGCGCCGTCTCGAAGCCGTTATAGACCCAGGATCCGGTGTCCCAGTTGTACGCGGGCGGGGTGGAGCCCGGCACGACGCCTTCCGGGAAGACCATGCCCCAGGACGAGTCCGTATGGCGGCCATAGAGTTCGGCATTGATGAAGTTCGCGATCCGAACGAGGCCGATGCCGATCGGGGCGACGACGCCTGCGATGTCGCCGATGGAGAGAAGGTTCACCTTCCGCTTCCAGGCGAAATAGAAGAGGGCGACGGCCACGCCGGAGATCCCTCCGTGGAAGGACATGCCGCCATCCCAGATCCGGACCAGTGCCATCGGGTCGGCCGCCAGCGTGTCCATCTGGTAGGGCACCATGTAGAAGAGGATGTAGCCGATCCGTCCGCCCAGGATGATGCCGAGGATGATCCAGAACATGATGTCGTCGAGCTGGTCCTTGTCGAGCGGGCTGGTGCCGCCGAACAGGGCCGGGCGCTTGATCATGGTGGTGGCATACCACCAGGCGAGGCCGATGCCGGCCATGTATCCCAGCGCGTAGTAGCGCAGGTGGAACTTGCCGAGGCCGAGAAACCCGAAATCGATGGTAAACAGGGCAGGGCTGATTTCGGGAAAGGCGAGGGCGCCGGCGGCAAGGTGCCCGCCCAGCAGCGTCATCGTGTCGAACATGCGGCGTCTTTTCCCTGTCTTGCCCCGGACCTATCTGTTACGGAAAGCGGCAAACATGGCCAGCCGCCCGCGCGCGAAGGAGTAGCCTCATGGCGACGACAAATCCACTGCTCGATGACATTGCCGGGCTTCTCACCGGCGCCATGGGCGCGGCCCGTTCGGCCGGGGAAGAGGCGAAGACCGCCGCACAGGCGCGTGTCCGTGCCCTGATCGCCGACATGGACCTTGCCGGCCGGGATGAAGTGGAGGCGCTGAAGGCGCTCGCTGTCTCGGCGCTGGAAAAGGTCGAGGCGCTGGAAAAGCGTGTGGCAGCGCTCGAGGCGGCTGCCAAAACCTCCGGCGAATAGGGCGCCGGGGCTCCCTTAACTGTTGAAGCTGATGGACCTTGCCGCTCAGCAGCGTATGCAGGGCGCATGCGTGGGGATAGCGCAGCGGGGCGAATCCTGCCCCGATAACCTGGCCTTGCGAGGGGAGCTGCGATGAGTGTTGGTCTGACCCGCAACGAATACAACATGATCGATCCGCTCGAGCGGGTCGAGGAAGCCCTTGAAGAAGGCGGCTGGCAGGCCGAGCGCGACGAAGAGGGCACGATCCAGGCGGTCGCCGAAACGCGCTGGGGCGATATGGGCGCGCTGTTCGCCTACCGGCCCGATCCCGCCGCAATCCATTTCTCCATGACGCTGGACGTGAAGCCGCAGACGGCGAAGCGCTCCGCGATTGCCGAACTCATCATGATGGCGAACGAACGCCTCTGGCTCGGCCATTTCGACTACTGGACGGACGAGGGCGTGATCATCTACCGCTACACGTTCCCCATGATGGACCGGGACGAACCGACGCTGGGCGAAGTGCGCAGCGCGATGGCGGCCGCCGTCAGCGCCGCCGAACGTTTCGTCCCCGCCTTCAACTTCCTGATCTGGGCCGGAAAATCCCCGCGCGAGGCCCTCGAAGCGGTGATGTTCGAAACCCACGGCGAAGCCTGATCCGATGAGCGCTCTGCCGTCGATCGCGCTTGTGGGCGCCGGCCGGATGGGATCGGCGCTGGCCAGCGGCTGGCTCTCCGGCAAGGGCAAGCGCGACATCCGCATCGCCGAACCGACTGCCGGCGAAACCGTCAAGGCGTGGGCGGCTGCCGGCAAGGTGCAGCTGAATCCGGAACCCTCGCCGGTCGAGGTCCTGGTCGTCGCCGTGAAGCCGCAGGTCTTCCCGAAAGTCGCCGACAGCATGAAGCTCTGGATCGGGCCGGAGACGCTGGTTGTCTCGATCATGGCCGGGACGCGGATCAAGCAGCTTTCCGAACGGCTCGGCACGGACCGTGTCATCCGCGTCATGCCAAATACGCCCGGAGCCATCGGCAAGGGCGTTTCGGTCATGGCGAAGTCCGACATGATCATGCCGGAGCAGCTCGAAATCGCCGGGAAACTCCTCGAACCGCTCGGCGAAGTCATCGGTCCGATCGATGAAAAGCACATGTCGGTGGTCACCGGCCTCTCCGGCAGCGGCCCGGCCTATGTCTTCCTGCTCGCCGAAGCGATGACCGATGCGGCCATGGCTGAGGGCCTTCCGGCCGACATCGCGGCCCGGCTTGCGCGCCTTACGGTCGAGGGCGCTGCAGCGCTCATGGCGCAATCGGAAGAGGCTCCTGACGCGCTCAGAAAAGCGGTGACTTCACCCGGCGGCACCACCCAGGCGGCCCTTGACATCCTCATGGATGAAGGTGGGATGCCAGGCCTGATGCGAAAGGCTATCCGCGCCGCCGCCAACCGCGACCGGGAGCTGTCTCGCGACACCGATTAGGAAAGGCGCTGGCATATGGAGGAGTCGGACGACGTCGTCGAACTGGGCCTCCTCGCTGCGCTGCGCCTGGCTGCGGACCGGCCCTGGGGCGACCTGACCCTCTCCGACATCGCCGAAGAAGCCGGCCTCGCCCTCGGCGATTTCTACGGCCTGACGCGCGACGACCTGATCAGCGCCTTCGAGGAATATTTCGACCGGGCCATGTCGGCCGAAGGTCCTGCCGGCGGGGATTCCCCGCGCGAGCGCCTGTTCGACGTGATCATGCTGCGCTTCGAGGCGATGGAGAATGTCCGCGCCGGGGCGCTGTCGATGATGCGCGACCGGGACCGCACGCCGCGGCTCCTGCTGCAGATGCCCCGCCACCGCGCCGACAGCGCACACTGGGCGCTGGCGTCGGCCGGGCTCGACGATGACAGCGGCGCGCCGCTCGGCCTGAAGATCGCCGCCGTGGCTTTCGTCATCGCGCAGACAGAGCGTGCCTGGCGCAAGGACAAACATGGCGACTTCGCCCTCACCATGGCTGCGCTCGACAAGTCGCTGCGCGCCGCCGAGGAGCGGATGCTGCGCCTGCAGAAATACATGCCTGGAAAATCAAAGAGCGGGCCGGAAGAGCCCGACGACGCGGAGGAACCCAATGAGCCGACCCGGCCTCGACACCAATCCCCTTGAACTGACGCCGGACTGGTTCAACCAGCTATTCGAACAAATCGGCATTGATGCGGAGGTCAAAGGCCTCAGCGCAAAATCGATCGGCACCGGCCAGATCGGCGAGAATGTCCGCTTCGTTCTCGATTATGCCCGCAAGGGCGACGGCGCGCCGGCGACCCTCGTCGGCAAGTTTCCGTCCGGCAGCGATGCGAGCCTGATGACCGCGAAAATGCTCGGCCACTATGAGCGTGAGGTCAATTTCTACCGCACCTTCCCGAAAGTTGCAGGCCGGATCACGCCGACGGCGCTCTATACCGATTATGACCCGGACACGAACCGGTTCGCCCTGATCATGGAAGACATGGCGCCGGCAGAGCAGGGCGACCAGCTGGCAGGGTGCAATGTGGCAGAGGCCGAGCGCGCCCTCGATGCCGCGGCGATCCTGCATGCGGCCTACTGGATGGATCCGTCGCTCGATACCTATCCCTGGCTGCAGGGGACGAGCGCGGCGCCGCCGCCGGCGCTGGCCCCCGAACAGGTCGCCGGCCTCTGGTTGGGCTTCAAGGAGCGCTACGGCGCCCACCTGACCCCGGATGTGGTCGAAGTGGGCGATGCCTATGCCGAAGCGATGCCGCGGATGCAGGGCGAGAGATCGGGCCCGTTCGCGCTGACGCACAACGATTTCCGGCTCGACAACATGCTGTTCGGCAAGCCCGGCTCGCCGAAACCGCTAGCCGTCGTGGACTGGCAGACGGCCGGAAAGGGGGCGCCCGCCAATGACGTCGCCTACTTCATCGGCGCCGGCCTCACCCGCGAGGAACGACCGAAGCATGAACAGGCGCTGCTGCGCTATTACCATGCGCGGCTGCAGGAAGAGGGCGTCAGCGGCTACAGTTTCGACCAGCTCTATGACGACTACAGGTACAACTGTTTCTACGGCATGTCGGTGGCGTTCGGGGCGGCGATGCTGGTCAAGCAGACCGAGCGGGGCGACCAGATGTTCCTCACCATGCTTCGGCGCCACGCGGCGCAGGCGCGGGACAACAATGCTCTGATTTTACTGCCCTGACGCCGCAGATTTTTCTCATTCCTGTAATGTTTGCTGCAGAGTCTCACCGACTGTGCCGAGCCGGAACAGGTTTGCAAACATCCTCCTAATGGGAGGGGGGAAACTCACGTTTCACGTTACGCGTCACCTTAAGGGGGATTGCGTAGTGTCCATGTTCCGGGTTCTCCAGAAGGGGTGCCCGCCCCTCTATTGGAAGATGGTGTGGACATGGAACAGCAGAATGCAAAACCGACGAGCGTGAAAGGCCCGGATGGCCAGAAGCTCACGATGGCGGATCTCCCGTCGCCGAACATTTCCCGTTGGGTCACCCGCCGCAAGGCGGAAGTGGTCGCCGCCGTTTCGGGTGGCCTCCTCTCCCGCAAGGCCGCCTGCGACCGTTACAATCTGACGGACGAGGAATACGACGCCTGGGAACGCCTCTATGCGCGTCACGGTGCCAAGGGCCTGCGCACGACCCGGCTTCAGCAGTACCGCCGTTAGGCGCCTGTTAAACCAAACTTTACGGGCGCCCCGTTAACTCTGGCGAAAGCCTCCGGATCTGTCCGGATGGCGGGAGTCCAGTATGGCGCACGGCAGACCCGGTATCTCGCGCGGCGCGACGCCTTCCACACGGGCGGTCGCGCTCGCGGCGTGCGTGGTGGCCATGGGCCTCCTCGCCTGGCGGGGCAGCGAGGTCCTGACCCGCGCGCCGGCTTCGCCCGGACCGCTTTCCCAGACTGAAGCGTCCTTGCTGGCTGTCACCGAGGCGGTGGCGGGGCAGGGGCGTGTGCGGGTTTCGGTGGCGCGCCAGGCCGGTGGCGGGCAGCAGATCCTTGTTCTGCTTGACGAAAAATCCGTGATCGATGACGCGGTCCTTGAGAATGTGGTGCGACTGGCCAGCGGTTCAGGTGACGGCGACCGTGATCGTGTTGTGATCCAGCGGGCGCCTTTTGCGGCCGGCGTGACCGGTGCGCCGGCGCCATCTGACTGGGCCGAGCTGTCCCTGCTGGCGCTCCTCGCCGGGATGGCCGGCTGGCTGACCCTCTCGGCCGGACGCCGCGAGGACGCCCCGGTCGAGGTCGTCCGCGAAATCCTTCCGGCCCGCATGGCGCCGGTCCCGTCCGAACCGGTCCGCCCGGCTGCACCTTCGCATGCCGGTGACGCTGCCGACCTTGCCCGCCGCGATCCCTCGCGCGCAGCCGATGTGGTGCGCGGCTGGATGGGCTCGGGAGGCAATGCATGAGCGCGCTGACCCTGACCCGTCCCGGCGCCCCAGCCGATGGCCTGATGCGCTCGGCCCGGCTGATGCGGGCGCTTGGCCCGGAGGCCGCGCCGATCTGGGCCGAACTCTCGAAATCCGAAGTCCAGGCACTGACCGCAGCCATGGATTCCCTCGGCCCCTCTGCAGAGGGCGAGACCGAAGCAGTCAGCCAGTTCATGGAAGCCCACCGCCGCCTGCGGACCCCGGCGGGTCCCGGCGACTCCGTGTGGCAGCACCTGTCGGATGCGGGCACCGAAACGCTGGCCGCCCTGCTGTCCGCCGAGCATGCGCAGACCGTGGCGCTGGTCCTGTCGCGCCTGACGGGCGAGGCCTCGGCGCGCCTGCTGCGCGCGCTGCCGCCGCCGCTCGCCATCAGCGCGATGCACCGGCTGCTCAATCTTGGCCCCGTCCATCCGGCCGCCATGGCCGCGCTCGAAACCCGGCTCGCCGCGATGCTGGACGCGACCGCGCGGAGCGGGCAGGGCAGTGGCCACGAACGCGTGGCGCGCATTTTCGACCGGCTCGACAGCCGGTCCGAGAAAGCCTTCATGGCGGCGCTCGACCGAGCGGAACCGGGCTCGGGCGAAAAGGTCCGCGCGCTGATGTTCACTTTCGACGACCTGGCCGGTCTCGATGCCGCGGGCCTGCAGACGCTGCTTTCCGCCGCCGACCGCGCCGTGCTGGTCGTGGCGCTGAAAGGCGCGCGGCCGGAGACGTCGGCGGTCTTCTTTGCGAACCTCACCCAGCGCGCGGGCGACCTGCTGCGCGAAGAGATCGCCTCGCTCGGCCCGGTGCGTCGCAGCGAGATCGAAACCGCCCGGCAGGAACTCGTGGCACTGGCCCGCACGCTGATCCAGCGCGGCGACATCCGCGCCGACGGCCAGGCTGAAGACGACGAACTGGTGGACTGATGAAACGCGCGGTCAAATCCCTGCAGCCTTTCGACTTCCGCAGCGATTTCGCGTTCGAGCCGGCTCCTGCCGTGCTGCCGCAGCCGGAGGAAGACAAGGTCAACCTGTCCGGCCATGACCTGGCCATGCTGCTCACCGAGGCGCGGGCCGAGGCCTATGCGATGGCGATGAGCCAGCGCAACGAGGCCCAGAATGACCGGCTGCAGCGGGTGACGGAAAACCTGACGGACGCGCTGGCGAATCTGGTATCGCTGGCCAGCCATCTTGAAGCCAGTGCCTACGCGGAAGGCTTCAAGCTGTCTGCGCTGGACCTTGTGACAGCAACGGCGCAGCGGATCGTGGACGGACAGGGCGACCTGTTTGCGCAGAGCGCGGAATTGAGCCAGAAGACCAGACCGACAGTTGAGGACGGATCATGACCCAGCCCGCCAATCCTGCCCTGAAAAAGTCCCTGATGGACGTGCCGGTGCGCGTGGATGTGGTGCTCGGCGAGGTCCGGATGCCGATGGAGGAACTGGTTGCCATGGCCGCCGGCGACATCGTGGCGCTGGAACGGCGCACCGACGAACCGGTCGAGATCTATGTTTCGGACCGGCTGATGGCCCGTGGGCGCCTGGTCGTGGCCGACGGACAGCTGGGGGTGACCCTGTCCGAGATCGTGGACTCCCGCGAAGCCGCCTGACGGCGGGAAATTCCATAGTTAACAAGGTGCTGCAAAGCGCATCTTTACGTGCTGCGCAAATGCCGGTCCGTTCCGCCAATCCTTAAGGCGGGGGAGGGATTTGTTAACCTTTCGGCCCCATTAATTGTCTTGGGAGAGTGTGACCCGTTCGCGTGGGGGCGCGGCAAGACGGGCCAGTACGATGTGTAAGGACGCCGCCGAATGCGTATGAAAATGTTCGCCGCCGAGACTTTCGAGGCTGCCAAGGCAATGATCTTCGCCGAGATGGGGGCCGATGCGGTCATCCTGTCCGAGCGCGAGATCGATGGCGGCGTTGAAGTGCGTGCAGCGGTCGACAAGATGGGCGGCAATGCCGGCTTTGTGCCGAACGAGCCCCTGTTCCTGCGCGATGCGCGCGGCGGGGCCGGGCATGGCCGCGGGGTGGAGAACCCGATTTTCAGCCGCGTGCGCGACGCACTGCTCTGGCACGGCGCTCCGCAGCGCTTCGCCGACCGTGTCGCTGCCGAAGGCGCCGGACGCAGCCAGGGCCAGTTCTCGGAGCCGGAAGAGGCGATCGCCGCCGGGATCGGCCGGATCGTCACCTGCGAGCCGCTGCCCGCCCGTCTCGACCATGACATCATCCTCGTCGGCCCGCCGGGCCACGGCCGCACCTCGACCGCTGCGAAGCTGACGCGCCGCGCCGCCGTCGCCCGCGCCGAAGTGCTGCCCATCGCGGCCGACCTCGACGGCACGGCCGGTGGCGACCAGCTCGCCGCCTATCTCGAACTCGAGAAAAGCCAGATCCGAGTCTGCCGCTCGCCGGACCAGCTGTTCGACACGCTGAGGACGCTGAAAACCGAAAACCGCCGCTGCGTCATCGACCTGCCGGCGATCAATCCGTTCGACGATGACGACATGGCCAGCCTGGAGGACCTCGTTTCGGTCATCCGGGCCGAGCCGGTGCTCGTGATGTCGGCCGAAGGCCATCCGGACGACCAGCTTGAGGCCGCCAAGGGTTTTGCCCGTGCGGGGGTCAAGCGGGCCATCCTCACCAAACTCGATGTCGTGCGGAGGCGGGGCGGTGCGATATCCGCGCTCTCGTCCGCTGGGATCGCCTTCTCTCATCTGGCCGTCACGCCGTTCATCGGCGGCGGCCTTGTGCCGGCAGCGCCTTCGCGCCTTGCCGCGCTGCTGATGGAAGACGCCCCGGGCGATGTGATCGCCCTGAAAGGAGCTGCGTAATCCTATGAGTTTCATGATGCGCAAATCGCAGGAACGCCCCGCACCGCGGCCGACGCCGCGACGGGTGGAACCTGCCTCGATTATCGCGGTCGCGAGCGGGAAGGGCGGCGTCGGCAAGACGTTCATGGCCATCACGCTGGCCTCCGCCTTCGCCCAGGCCGGCAAGCGCACGCTGCTGGTGGACGGTGACCTCGGCCTCGCCAACGTAGACGTCCAGCTCGGCATCGCGCCGGAGACGGATCTTGCCGCGGTGATCGCAGGCTGGGTCGAACTCGACGATGCCGTGACGCCGGTCGATGGCGGCGCCGCCGAAGGCGGGTTCGACGTGCTGCCGGGCCGGTCGGGCTCTGGCGCGCTCGCCGAACTGCCGCCGGAAGAAGTGGCCCGCCTGGCCGCCGGTCTCTCCGCGCTTGCCCTTCAGTACGACCAGGTCGTGCTCGACCTCGGTGCCGGCATCGAAGCGAACTGCATGCGGCTCGCCCGCGCCGCCGACAAGGCGCTGATGGTGATCACCGACGAGCCGACTTCGATGACCGACGCCTATGCCTTCATCAAGGTGCTGCGCGGCTATGCCCCGAACGTCGAGCCGGTGATCTGCATCAACCAGGCCGACAGCCGCGCCGCCGGACAGCGCACCTATGAGGCTATCGCCCGCGCGTGCCAGACTTTCCTCGGTTTCCGGCCGCACCTCGCCGGTGTCGTGATCCGCGACCCCAAGGTGCGCGACGCGATCCGGTGCCAGAAGACACTGATTTCCACAGACCCGCAGGCGCAACCGATCCAGGATGCGATCGCGATCAGTCAGATGCTGATCGGCAATGCTCCGGCAGCGGAACTTGGCAATTAATCTGTGTGAAGATTTGGGGGATATTCGCGGGAAATCTAAGAGGCTGTTAACTAGTGTTAAAGAAACAATCTCTAGGATTCTCAGAGTTAATAAAAACGACTAGCTTGTCGTTAGGCTGATTCGGGAGACGACACATGCGCGTCCTGCTTATTGAAGACGATAGCGCCGTCGCGCGTTCCATCGAGCTGATGCTGAAGTCTGCAGGCTTCAACATCTACACGACCGACCTCGGGGAAGAGGGCGTGGACCTGGGCAAGGTCTACGAATACGACATGATCATTCTCGATCTGTCGCTTCCGGATATCTCCGGCTACGAAGTTCTCAAGCAGCTGCGCATGGGCCGCGTGAATACGCCGGTCATGATCCTCTCCGGTAACCCGGATATCGAGGCGAAGGTGCGACGCTGGGCTACGGCGCCGACGATTACCTGACCAAGCCGTTCAACAAGGACGAGCTGATCGCCCGTATCACCGCCATCGTGCGCCGCTCCAAAGGCCATGCCGAGAGCGTCATCCGCACCGGTGACATCGTGGTGAACCTCGATGCCAAGACGGTGGAAGTGGAAGGCGAGCGCGTCCACCTCACCGGCAAGGAATACCAGATGTTCGAACTGCTCTCCCTCCGGAAGGGCACGACGCTGACCAAGGAAATGTTCCTGAACCACCTCTATGGCGGCATGGACGAGCCGGAACTGAAGATCATCGACGTCTTCATCTGTAAGCTCCGCAAGAAGCTGCAGCAGGCCACCGGCGGCAACCACTATATCGAAACGGTCTGGGGCCGCGGCTATGTGCTGCGCGATCCGCGTCCGGGCGCGAAATCGAACGAGGTCGAAGAAGCCGCCTAAGGCTTCTCCCATCGGCGGAATTGGAGACCCCGGCCTGCGAAGGCCGGGGTCTTTCCGTTTCCGGTTTAATCAGGTGTATTTCCGGGGCCATTCTCGCGCCACGCGGGAGTTTCAAAACCTGTTGTATTTGCTTCACAAACCACGGATAGATATCTGCTCTCCAAAGTAGATTACCGGGGGTTGGGAAAATGGGGTCGAAGACGGTCGCAGTCGCTGCGGGAGTAATGGCGTTTTGCCTGGTTGCGTGCGGCGGCGGGGGAGGGGGCGGATCCACGAGCACACCGGTTTCGCCGCCTCCGGCACCGCAGCCACCTCCGCCGCCACCCCCACCGCCTCCGCCACCCCCTCCGGCCCCGCCTCCGAACACCGCGCCGGAGCTTCATTACACGCTCAGTTCCGCGACGCCGGACGAGGGCCAGCCTTTCTGGATCGATGCGAGCGGTTCGACGGATGCCGATGGCGACACACTGGTCATCACGATTGCACAGGTCTCCGGCCCTGCGCCCAGCGACGTGCCCCTGTACGAACTCGTGCCTACGGGCGACGGCATCTTCGCCTTCCGTGCACCGGAAGTGAATGCGGACGCCGTGATGGAATTCGAAGTGTCGGCCTCAGACGGCGAAGACACCACGACCGAGACTGTTGCGATCACCGCGACCAATATCGTGCTGACGCCGACTTCAGATCTATTAGGGGAGACCCTCGCCAGATTTGACGGCCTGAACAATCCAGCTGGAGTTGGCTTTTACTCCATGTCGTTCCAGCAACCGGAAGCCGGTCTTATCGGTGTCGAGGATACAGAGGATGGCTCCGGCCGAACCATGTTCCGCTTCGTGAATGACATGGTGAACGAAGGCTTTGGCGATAAGACGCAGCTCGGCTTGGATGGAAGTGTCGCTGGCGAACCCGTTGCGTTTGAGGGGATCTATCCCAGTATTTTTGGCGCGCCATACTTCCCGGCTTTCGCTTTGGAACAGTCCGGAAAGGTCTATATTACCACTGCCGATGCGTTTTTTAATCCTGGTGCCACGACAGCCAACGAATTGGCGATTACCGATACTCTGGATGTCCCCGGCGCCTGCGCCGTAGACGATATCTGGCTGAACACGACCCAATATGATCTGATCGTCGGTACACGGGGGAATGGTCTGCGGTTCTTCACGCAGAAGCCTCGCGGTGGAAAGGTCGTTTCATTGACCTACGAGCCTGGGCCGGTGCTTTCCGAAGACGGCGAGTTCTGTATGCTTGGCCGAAACGGTGCGGATATCGCCACTGCTTTCGACCCGTCAACGAGTGCCATCAGGGTATGGAAACGGGACGCGGGCGGATTTGTGGAGCAGGCTTCGATCCTGGTGGATGTTCCGGACGCCTCTCCAATCGTTGTCCGGGCCAATATCAATTGTGATACGAACGGACACTTCATCGCCGCCTTTTTGTTCACCGACGGTCAGCATGATGGGCATCACCAGTTGACCTTTTACTACAATCGCTTCGACGGTTCTGGCCCGGTCATGACCCGGACTTACACTTGGAGCAAAGGGGTACCGACTGGCCTGGCGACAGGATTGGTCGCGACGGATGTGGGGCAGTATTACCAAGGATACTTCGTCTCTCTGGAGACGGTGCCTTATATTATTTCGGTCATGCAGAGCGGATACGATTATCGAGGGGATGTGGAGCCGGTTTATTCGGAGATGACCTTTTCGCCCGCGCCGCTCTGGTCGTCCGACATCAGGCATGGCGTCTCAACCGATCTGTCGTCCTATTCGCTGGTCCTTACCCAAAACAGGACCGGGTCTGTAACGATGGTGGAGCTGACCCCTCAGCCCTGACCGCAATTTGCATGTCGCGGCTTGCTTGCCGGCGCGAATGCCCGACATTGGAGCCATGTCACAGCGTTCTGCCGGCCCTGAGATTCTTCGCCTGATCGAGCTGATGTCCCGTCTGCCGGGCTTCGGGCCGCGGTCGGCGCGGCGGGCAGCGCTGTTCCTGCTGAAGCGGCGCGACACGTTGCTGCTGCCGCTGGCTGAAGCCATGTCGGATGCCGGTCACCGGATCGAGAAATGCGAGGTCTGCGGCAACTATGACACGCTGCAGCCCTGTGCCGTCTGTCAGTCCGGCGGACGCGACGAGGGCCTGATCTGCGTCGTGGAGGACGTGCCGGACCTCTGGGCGCTGGAACGGGGCGGGTCCTATCGCGGGCGCTACCACGTGCTGGGCGGGGTCATGTCGGCCGTCGACGGGGTAACGCCGGACGATCTCAACATTCCGTCGCTGATTTCGAGGGTGGATGCGGGCGGCATCCGTGAGGTGATCCTCGCGCTGAACGCCACGTTCGAAGGCCAGAACACGGCGCATTATGTAGCGGACCAGCTGGCGGGCAAGGGCGTGCAGGTGACCTATCTCGCCCACGGCGTGCCAGTGGGCGGCGAACTCGATCACCTGGACGATGGCACGCTCGCCGCCGCGCTAAGGGCACGGCGGACGAGCGAATAGGCGGTCTTATTCGACGTCCACGCGGAAAATGCCGTCGAGGTCTTTGGTTGCCACATAGAGATGGCCGTCCGGCGCAACGGTGACGTCGCGGATCGCGTATTCGTCCTTGAACAGGTTCTCGCGTTCGGTGACCTTGCCGTCCTCGATCCGGATGCGGACGAGTTCCAGTCCGGCAGGGCCGTTCATGCCGCCGGCGAAGAAGTCACCCGTCCAGCCCGGATAGACGTCGCCGCTGAGGCGCGTCAGGCCCGAGGGTGCGATCGAGGGGACCCAATAGGTGAGGGGCTGTTCCATGCCCTCGGCTTCGGTCTTCTCGGTGATGATCGTGCCGTCATAGTTCACGCCATAGGTGATCTTCGGCCAGCCATAATTGGCGCCCGGCTTGATGATGTTCAGCTCGTCGCCGCCCTTCGGGCCGTGCTCGGTCTCGTACAGCGTGCCGGAAGCCTTGTCGTAATAGAGGCCCTGCACGTTGCGGTGGCCGTAGGAATAGATTTCCGGCTTGCCGTCCGTGCCGTCTGCGAACGGGTTGTCGGCCGGGATCGTGCCATCGGCATTGATGCGGATGATCTTGCCGTGGGTGATCTGCGTGTTCTGGGCTTCCTGCATGTACTTGAAGCCCTCGCCGAGCGAGATGAACAGCGTACCGTCATTGGCGAACTGGAGGCGGCCGCCAAAATGGTAGGCCGTGTCGCGCGAGTCGGCGCGGAAGATCTGCGTCACGTCTTCGAGCGTGGAATGGTCGTCGCTGAGACGACCCTTGATCACGGCCGTGCCATTGTCGGCCTCGGTGCCCTGCGAATAGGCGACGTAGACGAGGCGGTTGGTTGCAAAGTCCGGATCGAGCGTGATGCCGAGATAGCCGGCCTGGCCTTCGGTCAGGGCAGGCGGCAGGCCAGCGACCGGCGTGGCCGGGCCTGCGCCGCCGGCGGCGTATTTCAGGCCGCCTTCCTTCTCGGTGAACAGGAGGTCGCCGTCCGGCAGGAAGGCGAGGCCCCAGGGGAATTCGGCGTCGATGACATGGGTCAGCTTCACCTTGAGGTCGCTGGGCGCGGACGTGGGCTGGGCGGGGGTGGCCGTCTCGGCGCTGCAGGCGGCGAGGGCCATGGCGGAAACGAAACCGGCAAGAAACAGGCGCATGGGCGGCTCCCTGGCTGGGGGTGGGAAATCAGCGGCAACATAGGCCAGCCGGAGCGACCTACCAAACGAAAAGGGCGGCCCGTTGCCGGACCGCCCCCGTTCGTGCCTGAAGCGCTGGCAAGTCTTACCAGGACTTCTTCACCGTGATGCCGTACAGGGCCGGCTCGGTGAGGAAGATGTTGGTATAGAGGCCCGAGGAGTCGTCGGTCAGGTAGTTACCGGTGATGACTTCCTCGTCGGTCAGGTTCTTGGCGAAGATCTCCACGCCCCAGCCGCTGTCTTCATTGTTGAAGAGCAGCGACAGGTTGACGTTCGACCAGGAGTCGAGCTGGTCGCGTTGCGCGTCCCAGATCCGGCTCACGCTGTCGGCCTGCCAGTAGTAGTCTCCGCGGATGGTCATGTTCCAGTTGGAACCGGCCAGCGACGGGAAGGTGTACTCGGCAGCGAGGTTCAGTGTCGTGTCCGGAGCGCCCGGCAGCGAGTTGCCGTCGAGGTTCTTGGCATCGCCGTCGAACGGCTGGAAGGCCGTTGCCGTCTGCGTGTTGCCCTCGGTGTCCGTGTAGGTGACGGTTGCGCCGTCGAGGCCGAAGGCCGATTCCAGCCCGGCCAGTGCACCTGTGCACAGACCGCGCGTTGCGCCGGCATCCAGCAGGCCGCCCTGGATCGCACCGAGAACCGTGGCATAGCCCTGAGCGGACACGACACAGTTCGAATAGCTCGACGCATTCTTCAGCACCACGAGGTCGGACCGGCCATTGGCGCGGTCGAGCACGTCGATGCCGTAAGTGTCGACCACTTTCGCATCGAGCAGGCCGAGGTTTGCCGTCAGCAGCCAGTTCTCTGCCGGCGTCCAGAGTGCCTCGACTTCAAGACCGGAGATCTCGGCATCCACGTTGATGTTCACCGACGAGCGGTTGATGATCTGCGTGATCTGGTAGCCCTGATAGTCATACATGAAGCCGGTGACGTTGAGCTGGGCCGTTCCACCAAACAGCGTGTTCTTCGTACCGATCTCGTAGGAGTTCACGAATTCCGGATCGAAGGTCTGCGGGTAGAGGTTCAGCCCTGCCGGTTGCGCCGGGTTGATGCCGCCGCCTTTGTAACCCTTCGAGTAGAAGGCATAGATCAGCGTGTCGTCGGAGAAGCCGAGATCCGGAGACCAGTCGAAGCCGAAACGGCCTGTGGTTTCCTTGTCCTCGGTGTTCAGCGTGCCGTCGCCACCGGCATCCGGCGTCGCGCCGGGAGCCGGTTGCGGGGACAGCGGGTCGCCGCCGACAATGGCTGCCGTGGGCGTGAACAGGAAGGTCGGGGTGACGTCCTCCTCTTTCTTGTCGATCGTGTGCCGCAGGCCGAGAGTGAATTTCAGATTGTCGGTCGCGTCGAAATAGGCCTCGCCGAACATGGCCGTCGAGTCGAGGCTGTAGTTCGCGAAGTTGCGGTAGTAGTTGCCGCCGTCGCCGGTCATCGAGCCGTTGAACAGGCCGAGGTTTCCGGTGCTGCCGGAATCGAGCGGCACCGGGCCGCCGAAGATGACGCCGCCCAGAGCATTGTTCAGCTGGGTCAGGGCCGTCAGCGAGTTCGACAGCACGTAGTAACCGGACGTGTTGTCGCTCTTGTCCGTGGTGTTGAAGTCGACCTTGATGGCGCCGAGGTTGAAGTTGAACCGGCCGTCAAAGTCGGACTGCAGACGGATCTCGTGCGTGTCCTGTTCGCTGCCGCCGCCGGATTCGTCGAACGTGCGGAAGACGTTGGAAACGCCGAGTTCCGGATCGCTCACCACACCGCCCGGGAAGAGCAGGCTGTAGACCGCTTCGGCGCCCGGAGCGAGGAAGAACGGCCCGGCCGTCTCGTTGAAGGCAACCGTCGGGGCGATCTTGTTGTAGTCTTCGATCGAACGCGACGAGGTTTCGTTATGGCTGCCGAGATAGGTGAACAGCAGGCTGTCGGTGATGTTCCATTCACCCTTCCAGGTGATCAGGTCCTGGTCGGCCTGGTAGATCGGATCGAAGGCCGATTCGATCGTGCGCAGGTCCGGGTTGACCGGGTCGGTGAAGGCGTCGCCGTTCAGCAGGCCGGCGATGATGGCAAGGCCGCCGCCCAGGGTGGCCTGCGAGTTCACGCGGTCCCTGGACTGATCGAGCGGGGCGTCCTGACAGCCCAGCGAGGTGACCAGCTGGTCGAGCGGGGAGACCGGAATCCCGGCAAATGAGGTGAAGCCGGGGTCTTTCTTGCACAGCTGCTTGCCGGAACGCAGACGGCTGTCGTCCTCCTCGAAATGCTCGTAGGAAAGCCAACCGCGGAGATTGTCGGTCGGCTCGACGGCGAACGTCGCACGGATGCTGGACAGGTCGCGGTCGTCGACATCGTTGTTGGTGACGGCATTCTTCACATAGCCGTCGCGCTGGAGCATCGAGCCGGCGACGCGCAGGGCAGCCTTGTCGCCGATGGGCAGGTTGATCATGCCCTTCGCCTTGAAGGTGTTGTGGTTGCCGTACGTGCCTTCCAGATCGGCCTGGAATTCACCCAGGACCGGCTTGGCGGTGATCAGGTTGAACACGCCGCCGGTTGCGTTCCGGCCGTACAGCGTCCCCCGCGGACCGCGCAGAACCTCGACGCGCTCACATCGTAGAATTCGGCCTCGAACAGGCGGTTGGCCGTCATTGGCACATCGTTCTGGTGGATACCGACGCCCGCGTCCCCCGACGTGGCCACCACATCGACCCCGATGCCGCGGATCTTGAAGTTGTATCCGGTGAAGTTGCCCTTCGTGAACGAAACGTTCGGAATGGCCTTCACAAGGTCCGGACCCCGGTGAGCTGCAGGCGCTTGATGGACTCTTCATCGAACGCCGAAACGGCGATCGGAACGTCCTGAATCGATTCCTCGACCTTCTGGGTCGTCACCGTAACGGTGGAAAGTGTCCGCGTACCCTCTTCTTCCTGGGCGACCGCCGCAGGTGCCAGAAGGCCCATTGCCAGCACAGAGGCGCCAGCAAGCCAGACACATTTCGAGTCTCTGAATTGAGTCATTTTAGATTTTCCTCCCCTCGGGCCAGCGGGATTGCGGGCTTCGAGCAATTTTGAGCCGCCTCTTTGCGGGCGTGCTTCAGATGCCATCGAATGGCAGCCGCGAGGGAAAGTCAATATTTTCAATTGGAACGTTTGGCCTAGTGGACGCTACGTAAAGGCAAAAAATGAGCGGCGTCCGGGCAGGACGCCGCTCGGAATGCAAATTTGTGCCTTGCGTTAGGCTAGAACCGTGTCCTCAAAGTCACACCATAGGTGGCCGGATCCTGGATGTAGGCACCGCGAGCCGGTCCGCGCAGCGGAACGCTGAAGCTGCCGCTCTTGGTCTGCTCGTCGAAGACGTTGTTGCCCCACACCTCGACCGTCCAGCGGTCTTCGGCGAAGGACAGGCCGGCGCGAAGGTTCACTTTCGCGTTTTCGCCCTGGATATCGTCCGGCAGAGGAGCGCCGGTGCTATCCACGGCCTGGGTCGAGGTCCGGCGTTCGGATTCGGCCCGGACGTTGCCGGTTAGGAAGTAGTTCATGCCGTTGCCGATTTCGTCTTCCCAGGTCGCGCCGAGGAGTCCGACCCAATCCGGGGCGATGGTCAGCTTGGCGCCGCAGAGCCGGTTGACCGGGTTCGACGGGTCATAGCCGCCCGGAGCGCAGTCGTCCGGGTAGAAGGCGTCGGTATAGGTCACGGCGGTGTTGAAGCTGAGATTGTCGGTCAGCTGATTCTGGATCTCGACCTCGAAACCGTTGCTCTGCACTTTCGGCACGTTGAAGGTCTGGAACTGGACCCCGGTGAACTCGAGGACCTGGAAGTCCTCCATCTTCTGGCGGAACACGGCAATGTCGTAACGGCCACGGCCGTCATTGAACGTACCCTTCAGGCCTGCTTCCAGCGCGTCGATCTTCTCGGAATTGAAGCGCGGATCGGCGCCGCTGACCGCGGCGGTCGGATCGAGGTTGAAGCCGCCCGATTTGAAGCCATGCGTGAAGCCCGCATAGAAGTTCATGTCCGGATTGATCTGCATGCCCAGTTTCAGCGTGTAGACCAGTTCATCGTCCTCGAACGTGTCGTCGAACGTGCGCGGCAGCGGCAGGTAGGCCGAAGCCGGCAGGTCAGCCTGCACGGCGAAGGGGAAGCAGGTCATCGCCAGCACGGTCGGGGCAAGTGCCGCGGCAGTGCCCGTATAGGCGTTGGTCAGGATGCCGTTGGCGATATTGGTACAGGTCGGCGAGCTGGCCGAGATCTGCTCGAACGAGCCGTCCTTGCTTTCATCCACATAGCGCAGGCCGACGGTCAGGTTCAGGCCATCCGTCAGTTCAAGGACGTTATGGGTGAAGATCGAGACCGATTCGGAATCCTGCTTGTAGAGGTTGTCGGCATAGCTGCCGGCCGGATCGACGCCGCCCAGGGCTGCTGGTGCAGTGCCGCCGAGGCCGAGCGCGACCGTCGTCGCCCCGAGGGAAGGGACAAGCAGGGCGGTGACATAGCGGCCATAGTCGCCGCCGAGCGTCATCAGCACGCGTTCTTCGATCTCTTCCTTCGAGTAGTAGGCACCGACTAGCCAGTCGAGACGGTCGTTGAGAGCGAGGCCCTGGAAGCGCAGTTCGTGGGTCGTCGTCTTGATGTCGTCATGCGACGGCTGCACGGTCGATTGCGCAAAAGGCGCCGTGTTGTCGCCGACGGCGAACACGTCCAGGCCGACGAAGTCGGAGTGCTGGATCGATTCCGCATAGAAGGAGCGGTAGGCGCCGATATAGGTCATCTCGGCCGCGCCGAGATCCCAGTTCAGCGTTGCCGAGACGCCCTTCTGTTCGAACGGGTTCTGGAACTGCTCGCCGTTCGAGGTCAGGCTGTCGAGCGCGTCCGGACCGGAGACGGGCGCGCCGCCAGCCGGGGGCAGGCCCACGGCCGCGTAAACGCCGGCCTGGCCGAGCGGATCGCTCGTGATCGGAGCATCGCAGCAGGATTCATCGGCCTCGGAATAGTCGGCGATGATGCGCAGCGAGGCATCGGGATTGATCTGCCACAGTGCCTGGCCGCGGACGAGCCAGCGGTCGCGGTTGTTGCTTTCCGCACCCGTCGTGCTTTCGAGGAAGGCGTCCCGCTGACGGTAGGCGCCCGACAGGCGAACGGCCAGCTTGTCCTGAACGATCGGGCTGCTGAAACCGGCCTGGACGTTGAGCAGGTTGTAGTTGCCCGCGGTGACGTTCGCGAAACCGTCCCGTTCCCGCAGGTTCGGCGCCTTGGTCGTGATGTTGAGCGCGCCGGCCGAGGTGTTGCGGCCGAACAGCGTGCCTTGCGGACCGCGCAGGACTTCGACCTGCTGGACGTCGACGAGGTCGCCGAGGGCAACGCCGGGACGCGAAAGGTAGACGCCGTCCAGGAACACACCGACCGCGCTTTCGAGGCCGATATTGTTGCCGGTCGTGCCGACGCCGCGGATACGGATCGTCGTGCCCTGCGACTCGGTCTGGGTGGAGTTCATGTTGAAGCTGGCCGACAGGTTGTCGAGCGAGCGGAGGTCTGCGACGCCCTGGCGTTCGAGTTCCTGCGGGCTGATGGCGGTCACGGCCAGCGGCACATCGAGAATGCTCTCTTCACGGCGGGTGGCCGTGACTTTGACGACGCCGAGACGGCGGTCTTCCTGAGCTTCGGAGGCGGCGGGAGGAGCAGCTTCAACGGTGGTGGTGTCCGCTTCCTGGGCCATCGCGGGAGCCTGGATCAGGCTCAGAACCGCGGCAGAGGCGCCTGCCAGCAGGACGGATTTCGACTGTAGTCTCAGATTCAAGTTAATTCCTCCCCTCGTCCAATCGTGTGGACAAGTTATTTGTTGATGGATTGGTTTGTGTGCGCCTCTGTTGAGAACAATACAGATGGCAGCAAGAGAATTGTCACGCGGTATGTCAACCCGCTACCCTTGCGGCAAGATGCAAACTATTTTGGATTGATGCCGGGAAAACACACGATTTTGCCTGCTTGGCCGGGCGGGAAGGGACTGGTAGAGCCGCCGCATGAGCCAAAACCCATCTTCCGGCAGCGACAGGGCGCTCGTCCTTTTCTCGGGCGGGCAGGATTCGGCGACGTGCCTGGCCTGGGCGCTCGACCGGTTCGCGGCCGTTGAGACGATCGGGTTCGACTATGGCCAGCGCCACGCGGTGGAGCTGACCTGTCGGGAAAAGGTCCGCATCGGGATGGCTGCCCTGAACGAGGGTTGGGCCGCTCGACTCGGCGAAGACCATATGGTCGATGCGACGGTCCTCAAGAGTCTTGGCGAAACGGCGATGACGCATGACGTAGCCATCGAGACGACCGAGGCCGGCCTGCCGTCGACTTTTGTGCCGGGCCGCAACCTTCTGTTCCTGACACTGGCCGGAGCGCTGGCGGTGCGGCGGGGCATTTCGGTCCTGGTCGGCGGAATGTGCGAGACGGATTATTCCGGCTATCCCGACTGCCGAAACGACACGATCCAGACGCAGGCCGAAACGCTCCGCCTCGGCCTCGACAAGCCGATGCGGATCGAGACGCCCCTTATGTATATAGACAAGGCCGGCACCTGGGCGATGGCGGACGAGCTTGGCGGGCCGGACCTCGTCGGCCTGATCGTCGAAGACACCCATACCTGTTATCTCGGCGACCGCTCGCACCGGCACGACTGGGGCTATGGCTGCGGCACCTGCCCGGCCTGCGAACTCAGGGCAGGCGGCTGGGCCCGCTGGCAGTCCGGCCGATGACCTACTCGGTCAAGGAAGCCTTCTACACGCTGCAGGGGGAGGGCGCGCAGACCGGACGGGCCGCCGTGTTCCTGCGCTTTGCCGGCTGCAATCTCTGGACCGGCCTCGAACGCGACCGGGCGAGCGCCGTCTGCCAGTTCTGCGATACGGACTTCATCGGCACCGACGGGGAGAATGGCGGCAAGTACCGCACGGCGGAGGAACTCGCCGGATTGGTCGCCTCGATCTGGTCGGCCAATGCGTCGGCAGGCGGCAGGCCCTATGTTGTCTGCACCGGCGGGGAGCCGTTGCTGCAGCTCGACCCGCCGCTGATCGGTGCGCTACATGAAGCCGGCTTTGAGATTGCGGTGGAGACCAATGGCACCGTGGAGGCGCCGGACGGCATCGACTGGATCTGCGTCAGCCCCAAGGCAAACGCGAAACTGGTTCTGAAACAGGGCAGTGAGCTCAAGCTCGTTTACCCTCAGCCGGAGCCCGAAGCGCAGCCGGAACGGTTCAAGGAACTGGACTTTCAGCACTTTTTCCTGCAACCGAAAGACGACCCCGAAGCGGCCCGCAATGTGCAGGCTGCGGCCGAATACTGTCTGAAGAATCCGCAATGGCGACTGAGCTTGCAAACGCACAAACTGACCGGGCTTCCCTAAGCCCCGAGGGAAGCGTGTTCGAGATCTCCAAGGCGGTGCATTTCGAGGCCGCGCACTTCATGGGCGGCAAGCCTGAGGGCCATCCCTATCGCAGCGTTCACGGCCATTCCTTCCGTCTGGAAGCGACCGTCGCCGGCGTGGTGAAACCGGGCGAGCAATGGGTGGAGGATTTCGCCCATCTGACGGCCTGCCTGAATGCAACGGCCGAAAAGCTGGACCACAAGCTACTGAACGAGATCGAAGGCCTCGACGTGCCGACGCTCGAGCGCATCTGTCTCTGGGCAGCCGCGGACCTTTCCGCCAGCCTGCCGGGGCTGAAGCGCGTCGCGGTGGCGCGCCCCAGCCTCAACGAGCGGTGCGAACTCGTCCTTTAATTGGCGAGATCGTCGCCTTTCAGTTCTTCCGCAAAGTTCCGGGCGAACCGGTTCGAGGCCTTGTTGGCATCGTACCAGGTGGTGAGGCCCGCATAGCGGATGTCGTGTTCGTACCAGGAATATTCGAACGTGTTCTGCTCGTTGCCGTCGGCATCATAGGCGACCGCCGAGAGTTTCATGCCGCCGGTGCTGATCGAGGCGCCGTAGTCGAGGCCCGGCTTGTCGGCGAGTTCCTTGAAGGTCGGCTTCGACGGACGCGCATCGAGAATGGTCACGTCGATCTTCGCGACATCCACGCCGGCCTTCGCCAGTTCGCGGGTCAGGTCGTCGCTGACTTCCTTCTTGAGATACTCGCCTTCGCGGACGCCGTAGTCCTCGTCCAGCTTGGTCTGGAATTCATCCGACACGGTCACGTTGATTTCCGCGGCGAACGCGGCGGGCGACAGCAACAGGGCGAGGGCGGTGAGGGGGATCAGTTTCATGGCAAACCTCCATTAGGGTTCTGCCATCAACTTATCACGCGCCCCCGGCCTGTCTAAGTCACGCTCGTGTGAGCGGCGTTAAATCGTGTCCACAAACACGATTTCGGCGTCTTCGATGCCTTTGATTTCCAGCGCTTCGGCACCGGAAATGGCGGCCCCGTCGCGGGCCTTCAGCACCTTGCCGTTCAGGCTGACCGAACCCGCCGCCAGGACGAGATATCCTTTTCGGCCGGCGCCGACGGCATAGTCCAGCGTGTCGCCGGCGCGCAGCGTGGCGCCCAGCACTTTCGCATCCTGCTTGATCGGCAGGCTGTCGTCCTCGCCGGTGCCGGAGGCGAACAGCGTCCACTTGCCGGACCGGTCGCCTTTCGGGAACTGGCGCGTGCCCCAGCCGGGCTGGCCACCGGCCACGCGGGGCAGGATCCAGATCTGGAACAGCTGGCAGGTCTCGTCGTCGGCATTCCATTCGGAATGCTGCACGCCGGCCCCAGCGCTCATCACCTGGACGTCGCCGGCCTCGGTGCGGCCGACAGTGCCCATCGAGTCTTTGTGGGTAATCGCGCCCTTGCGGACGTAAGTGATGATTTCCATGGACTGGTGGCCATGCGGCGGGAAGCCGGTCTTCGGCTGGATCGTGTCGTCGTTCCAGACGCGCAGCGCGCCTTCGCCCATGCGGGACGGGTCATGGTAGCCGGAGAACGAGAAATGGTAGTTGGCGTCGAGCCATTCATTGCGGAATCGGCCGAGACGCTCGAACGGGCGTACTTCAATCATGGCGGGCTCCTTGTCTGCCGTGTTTGCGTTGCGGCCAATATGACCCGCACGGCGCCCGCAAGTAGGGAGGGGGCCCGGACAAGACTTATGCACAGGGGGAATAAGTGGGGTTTTGCGCTTGCGCCAGCAGGTGCGCCGGGCTCAACGCAATTCAGGCCTGCTTCCCACGGGCATAGGCGACGAGCGCATTGGCATGGCCATGGCCGAGACCGTGGTCCTGTTTGAGCCAGGCCACCGTTTCCATGTGCTTTTCCTCGGGCCGTTTGGCGATGAGGTCGAGCCAGTGACTGACCGGCTTGCCATACTTGGCCTCGATCGAGGGAAAGTAAGAGGCAGGACCTTTTACCTTGTCCGACATGGAATGCTCCGTTCGTACGGCAGGACGGTCAGCCCGATCAGACGTCCACCTCTGCGTCCAGCGCGTTCTCTTCGATGAATTCGCGGCGGGGTTCGACCACGTCGCCCATCAGTTTGGAGAACATCTCGTCGGCTTCTTCCATATGGTCGACCTTGACCTGCAGCAGGGTGCGGGCGTTGGAGTCGAGCGTGGTTTCCCAGAGCTGGTCGGCGTTCATCTCGCCGAGACCCTTGTAGCGCTGGACTTTCAGACCCTTGCGGCCGCTTTCGAGCACGGCGTTCAGCAGAGAACTCGGTCCGTGCACGGCAATCTCGCCGCTCTTTTCGTGGCGCAGGATCGAGGGGCGCTCGTACATGTCGCGCAGGCCCGCGGCACGCTCGGCGAGGCGCTGGGCATCCTGGCTGGCGATCAGGGCGGGTGGCAGGACGGCAGTCTCGTCCACGCTGCGCACCGAGCGCTGCAGCACGAGGGCGCCTTCGACGAACCGGCCGACCCAGGTGTCTTCGCCTTCCTCGGCGAGCCAGTTCAGCCGCTCGGCGGTGAGGGCCGCTTCGGCCTCGCCCGCGCCGGCGGACAGGGCACCGGCCATGGCCGCATGCTCGATCAGGTCGCCCGAGGCGCGCAGCGCGAGGCGGCGGAGGTTCGCCCGGAAGGACGAGGCCTGGCGCACGCGGTCGCGCAGGTCTTCGCCGCGGATCTGCGTGCCGTCGGCTAGGATCAGCGTTTCGCCGTCGGTGCCTTCCTCGATCAGGTAGGCTTCCAGCTCGCTGTCGTCCTTCACATAGCGTTCGGAACGGCCGCGCGTGACTTTGTAGAGCGGCGGCTGGGCGATGTAGAGATAGCCGCGCTCGATGATTTCCGGCATCTGACGATAGAAGAAGGTCAGCAGCAGGGTGCGGATGTGCGCGCCGTCGACGTCAGCATCGGTCATGATGATGATCTTGTGGTAGCGCAGCTTGTTGATGTCGAACTCGTCGCGGCCGATGCCGGCGCCGAGCGCCATGATCAGCGTACCGACCTGGTCGGACGAGAGCATCTTGTCGAAGCGGGCACGCTCGACGTTCAGGATCTTGCCGCGCAGCGGCAGGATGGCCTGGTTGTCTCGGCTCCGGCCCTGTTTGGCAGAGCCGCCGGCCGAGTCACCCTCGACAATGAAGAGTTCGGATTTCGCCGGGTCTTTTTCCTGGCAGTCGGCCAGCTTGCCTGGCAGGCTCGTGATGTCGAGCGCGGACTTGCGGCGCGTCAGTTCGCGGGCCTTGCGGGCGGCTTCGCGCGCAGCAGCAGCCTCGACGATCTTGCCCATGATTTCCTGGGCTTCTTTCGGATGCTCCTCGAACCATTCGGACAATTTCTCGCCCATCAGGCTCTCGACCACCGGGCGCACCTCGGAGGAGACGAGCTTGTCTTTCGTTTGCGACGAGAATTTCGGGTCCGGCACTTTCACGGAAAGCACGCAGGTCAGGCCCTCGCGCGCATCGTCGCCGGAAATCTCGACCTTAGACTTCTTCGCGATGCCGGTTTCGTTGGCGTATTTGTTGATGATACGCGTCAGCGCCGCGGAAGCCGGCAAGGTGGGTGCCGCCATCGCGCTGCGGGATGTTGTTGGTGAAGCAGAGCACGCTTTCATGGTAGCTGTCGTTCCATTCGAGCGCGGCCTCGACCGTGATGCCGTCCTTCTCGCCGATCGCGTAGATCGGGTCCGGGATCAGCTTGTTCTTCGCCTTGTCGAGGTGCTGGACGAAGGCTTTCACGCCGCCTTCGTACATGAGGTCGATCTCGTAGGGCTCAGCCTCGCGCTCATCGCGGAAGATGATGTGCACGCCGGAGTTCAGGAAGGCCAGCTCGCGCAGGCGGTGTTCCAGTGTCTTGCGGTCATAGTCCGTCATCGTGAACGTGGCGGGCGATGCGAGGAAGCGTACGGCCGTGCCGGTGAAGGGCTTGCCTTTGTCGGTCTTCGGGGAAGGGCCGCGGGTCACCAGCGGGGCCTCGACGCGGCCGCCCTCGATGAAGCGCACGAAATGCTCGCTGCCTTCGCGGTGAATGGTCAGTTCCAGCCAGTCGGAGAGCGCGTTCACGACGGACACGCCGACGCCGTGCAGGCCGCCGGAGACCTTGTAGGAGTTCTGGTCGAATTTCCCGCCCGCGTGCAGCTGGGTCATGATGACTTCGGCGGCGGAGACGCCCTCGGTCGGGTGCATGCCCACCGGGATGCCGCGGCCATTGTCGGTGATCTCGGCCGAGCCGTCAGGATAGAGCGTCACCGTCACGCGGTCGGCATGGCCGGCCAGCGCTTCGTCGATCGCGTTGTCGACGACTTCGTAGATCATGTGGTGGAGGCCCGAGCCGTCATCGGTGTCGCCGATATACATGCCGGGACGCTTGCGCACGGCTTCGAGGCCCTTCAGGACCTTGATGGAGCCAGCACCATATTCCTGCCCGTT
Organism: Hyphomonas sp.; assembly: GCA_041398365.1. Taxonomy (GTDB): domain Bacteria; phylum Pseudomonadota; class Alphaproteobacteria; order Caulobacterales; family Hyphomonadaceae; genus Hyphomonas. The sequence goes on from JAWKUV010000003.1 coordinate 179,367, forward strand.
ATCCGGCGCGTCATCGGCCATTTGAGGCCTCCCGTTCGATTCTTCAGATTCGCCCGTAAATATAGGGGATTCACTGGCCCGAGGGAACCGAAACGGGGGTTATTTTACAGCATAATGAAGGTCCATAATTCCCCAATTAAATCAGGGAATTATGGGCGCTCAAAACGGGCTTTCGGCGGCCGGTTGCCGGATCAGGCGTTCGGGCCGGGTTTCCGGTGCTTTTTCGGCGGTTTTCCACCCTTCTGGAAGGCGGGTTTGCCGCCGGCCGCGCCGGGCTTCTGGCGCTTGCCAGCCGCCTTCACGGGAGGCTTCCAGCCGCCTTCGGTGCGCGGTTTGCCGGGCTTGCCGCCAGCCTTGGCGTAGGGCTTCCCGTGCGGCTTTCCGGCGGGCTTGTCGCCGCCTCGGTCATCCCGCTGGAAATCGCCCTTCGGTTTGTCCTTGTAGGGCTTCTTGCGGTCGTCCTGGATATAGTCGGTGCGGGGCGACGGCTCGCGCGCGGCGGGGGCTGCCTCGTCCTGGAAGGTTTTCTTCTTCCAGGGCTTCTTGCCGGAAACGTCGCGGGGCGCGTCCGGGTCGTAGGCTTTCCGGCGGACGTAAGGGGCCGGCCGGTCGCCGTGGTCGCCGGCGTCATCGCGTGGGGCCCGGTCTTCCCGGCGCGCCCGCGGCTTGCGGGACTCGTATGCCGGGCGGTCATCTTCCGCGTCACGGCGCCAGGGCTCGGGCGCTCCCTCCAGCGGTTCGGCGCGCAGGCCCTTCTCAAGCGTCGCGCCGTGGCCCAGCGCCTCGAAGAAGCGTGCAGCGGCCTCGCTCGTCAGTTCCACGTGCGTGTCGCCCGGGTTGATGCGGATCGCGCCGATATCGTCGCGCGACAGGCCGCCGGCCTTGCACAGCACGGGGAGGATCCAGCGCGCCTCGGCATTCTTCTTGCGGCCGACATTCAGCCGTACCCAGACAGCATCGTCAAAGCCCTTGCGCTCGGCCTTGCCGCGTTTCTCGCGCGGGGCGCGTTCGGTCCAGTCCCCCTGTTCGCCGCGTTCGCGGCGCGGCTTCGGCGGCGTCACGTCCACTTCGCGCAGGTCTTCCGGCGCAGAACGGCCTTCGCGCTGCTTGCGCAGGAAGGCGGCGGCGACCTGTTCGGCGCCGTGCTGGGAGATCAGCGCGTCGATCATCGCGCGCTCGCTCTCGTGGATCGGACGGGTGAGGGACGGATCGGCCAGCAGGCGGGCATCGTCGAGGGCGTTGATCTCGTCGGCGGAGGGCGGCGTGCCCCAGTTCGCCTCGATCTTCGCGTCGTTCAGCAGGCGCTCGACGCGGCGGCGGGCCTTCGGGGCGACGATCAGGGCACTGACGCCCTTGCGGCCGGCACGGCCGGTGCGGCCCGACCGGTGCAGCAGGGTCGCCGGATCGCGCGGCAGGTCGGCATGGATGACGAGGCCGAGATTGTCGAGGTCGAGGCCGCGGGCGGCAACGTCCGTGGCGATGCAGACGCGGGCACGCCCGTCGCGCAGGGCCTGCAGCGCGTTGGAACGCTCTTTCTGGCTGAGCTCGCCGGAGAGGGCGACGACCGGGAAGCCGCGATTGCCCATGCGGCTCATCAGCTTGTTCACGGCGGCGCGCGTCGTGCAGAAGACGAGGGCGCCTTCGCTGTCGGAATGGCGCACGATGTTGACGATGGCGTTCTCTTCATCGCCGGGCGCGACCAGAAGGGCGCGGTATTCGATGTCGATATGCTGGCGGTTCTCCGCTTCGGTGCGGACGCGCTCGGCATCCTTCTGGTAACGGGCGGCGAGGTTGGCGATGCCTTTCGGCACGGTGGCCGAGAACATCAGCGTGCGGCGCGTTTCCGGCGTGCCCTCCAGAATGTGCTCCAGCTCTTCGCGGAAGCCCATGTCGAGCATCTCGTCGGCCTCGTCGAGCACGACGACGCGGATGCCGGCCGTATCCAGCGAGCCGCGCTTGATATGATCCGACAGGCGGCCCGGCGTACCGACGACGATGTGCGCGCCGCGGGCCAGGGCCTTGCGCTCGTCGCGCATGTCCATACCGCCGACGCAGGTGGCGAGGCGCGCGCCAGCGGGGCCATAGAGCCAGGTCAGTTCGCGGGCGACCTGCACGGCCAGCTCGCGCGTCGGGGCGACGATGAGGGCGAGCGGCGTATCGGCCTGGGGCAGGCGCTCGGCATCGCCCAGAAGGTCGCCGGCCATGGCAAGGCCGAAGGCGACGGTCTTGCCGGAGCCGGTCTGGGCGGAGACGAGCAGGTCGCGGCCGGCGAGCGAGGGCTCGAGCACGGCGGTCTGGACCTGTGTGAGGTTTTCATAACCCTTATTGGCAAGGGCTTCGGCGAGGGCCGAGGGAAGGTTGTGTTGGGCGGTCATAGGGGCGCTTTCGGGCAGGGGTGTCAGGGATCGTCTGCGAGGCACGATCGACCTGTCAGAGGGATTTTTCGCGCCTATGGCATGTTTTCATCGTCTGCGCCATGGGCGGGGCGCAGGCGGTTCGTTAATGCGGAACGGGCCTGTAGAGGCTCAGACCTTTACGTCCAGGCGCTCCAGGCCGCGGAAGAAGGGCAGGGCGCGCCAGGCGAGATCCTGCTCGGGAAGGGTCATGTCCGGGTAGCGCGCAAAGAGTTTCTGGTAGACGCGCCGGGCCTCCATCCGGGCGAGCGGGGCGCCGATGCAGATGTGCGGGCCGCCGCCGAAGGCGACATGGCTCGCGCGCTTCTGCGTGATGTCAAAGGTTTCGGGGGCCTCGAACGTGGCGGCATCGCGGTTTGCAGAGGCGAGTGAGCAGAACACGACCTGGTGCTCCTTCATCGGACAGCCTGCGACCTCGCGATCCTTCTCGACGATACGCGACGTTGCCGAAACAGGTGCCTCGTAGCGCAGCACTTCCTCCACAGCCTGGGCCGCAAGGGCGGGATCGGATTTCAGCGCAGTCAGCTGGTCCGGATGGGTGAGGAAGAGCCAGACGCCGTTGCCGATCAGGTCGGTGGTGGTGAGGTTGCCGCCGACGAGCAGGGCCTGAAGGTTGATGCGGATTTCATCGTCTGTCAGCGGAGCGTCTCCGGACGCCTGCAACTGTACCATGTCGGTGATGAGGTCATCGGCTGGATGCACGCGGCGGCGCTCCATCAGTTCGGAGAAATAGGCGTCGAGCGCTTCGCCGCCGGCCATCATGCGCTGCGTTTCCTCGGGCGTACGGACAGGGTTCAGGCTGAGGATGACGTCTTCCGACCACTGGCGGAATTCGGTGAGCCGGTGTTCGTCGACGCCAAGGATGCGCGCGATCACTGTCACCGGGATCGGCACGGCGATTTCGGCCATCAGGTCGAACACGCCGCTCGCGGGCGCGGCCTCGATCGTCTCGTCCACGATGGCTTCAATCTCGGCCTTCATCTTGTTGATGCGGGCATAGAAAGCCTTGGCAAGCGGCGGGCGTACGCGGGAATGGTCCGGTTCGTCGAGGAAGAGAATGCTGGTGCGGCGCGGGTTTTCCTCGTCTTCAACGAGCTGGCGCGAGATCGAGCCCTCTTCAGAATTCAGCGGATGACGAACGAAATTTCGGTCGTTCACCGTCTCGCGGATGTCGGCATAGCGGGTGAGGAACCAGGTCTTCGCCATCTCGTCGCGCATAACGGGACAGTTCTCGCGCAGGGCCTGCAGTTTTGGGTGCGGGTCACGCCTTGCGTCCGGCATGAAAGCGGTCACCTCGATGACGGATTGCGGCACTGCGGGCACGGAGCCCTGATCGTCGGCCATGTTTTCCTCCCGGTGTTTTTGTATTTTCCGGCAGGATAGCACAGGTCTGCGGGTCTGGCGCGGCTTTCCCTACGTCAGGTATTTCCGAGCGATCGGGGGATACAACTGGCGGTAGCCTGTGCCAGCAGCGTGCCGTCTTCGAGGCGGAGCGTGCCCTGCGTGAAGATCGCGGCTTTGCCCTTGCGCACGACCTCGCCGCGGCCAATGAGGCGCGCGCCGACCGGCACAGGACGAATGAAGCTGACCGTCATCTGCAGCGTCGGTGCCATGGCCGGGCCGTCCTGCACGATCGAGCCGGCGACGCTCATCACTTCATCGAGCGCGGCGGTGATGAAGCCGCCCTGCGCATTTCCGGCGGGATTCTTGGCCTGGTCGGGCAGGCAGAAGGCGGCCTCGGCCCATCCGGCGGTCTCGTCGAAGGCGATCAGGTCGAAGCCGACGAAGTCGGTCGCCGGTGGGCGTGTGCCGTCGCCGAGGACGCCTTCCCAGTAGGCGCGTTTGTCGAAGTTCATTTCGAGAGGCGTTTGAACGGCATCGGAATCGCCGTGGCTGTCGCCTTGGCGACGAGCTTGCCGGCTGGGTCGAAGCATTCGGCTTCCATGAAGGCGGCGGACTTGCCGAGGCGCAGGATGCGCGCATCCACAAAGGCCTTGCCGGGCATCAGGCGCGAGAGATAGCTCGTCTTCATTTCCAGCGTCGGCGCGGTCATGGTGACATTGGAGGCGATGATCACGCAGGTGCTCATCGCCTCGTCCAGCATGGCGGAGATGAAGCCGCCCTGGATGGCGCCGGTCGGGTTGGCGAAGGACGGGGAGACGTCGAACTCCATCCGTATACGCATCTTGTCCTGTTCGACCTCGATGAGCTTCATGCCCAGCGTGTCGGAACAGGGCGGGCGCTTCTTCGAGCCCTGGAAGCGGGCCAGCATCTCAGCGTCCGTGAGGCGGGGGGCTTCAGTCTCCGACAATCGTCCGGCCTATTTGCGGCGGAAGGCGTCGAGGTTGACCACGGTACCGGCCGCAGGGGCAGCGGAGTCATCCTGCTTGGTGGAATCGTTCACTTCGGCGGCCGGCGAGATCACGGCGGCGTCCTTGTCCTGCGCCTCGAAGGTCAGGCCGAAATTGACCGACGGATCGACGAAGCGCGTGATCGCCGCGAACGGGACGAACAGGTGCTGCGGCACGCCGGAGAATTTCAGGATGATCTCGAAATGCCCGTCATGGACCTCGAGGTCCCAGAACTGGTGCTGGACGACGATGGTCATGTCGACCGGGAAGCGCTCAACGAGGTAGTCGGCCATACGGACGCCGGGCGCGCGGGTGCGGAAGGTAATGTAGAAATGATGGTCGCCGGGAAGGCCACCATTGGTGCGCGCGCGTTTCAGCGCCTCGCGCACGACACCGCGCATGGCTGCCTGGGTGAGCGCTTCATAGCCGATATAGTCCGTCATGGCGTGGTGCCGTTCCCCATCGAGTGTCTTGTTGGTTTCACACTATTCCTGCGCCTGCGTGCGGGCAACGGGCTTCGCACAATGCGCGAGGAAAAAGCTGCACTTCGCGCGGTCGCCCCCGGCGGGAGCCGGCCTCGCCTGGACGTGGAGCAGCTGTTGCGGTTGCGAAGCGGCCGTCCGGTGTCTGGCCGGTATCTGGCCATCCCCGGTTGCGGCCTGTAGGCTTCGCGGCAAAGTGATGCGTCGGGAGGAATGCGCATGAGCATGAACATGCCGGAAAAGGGCCGCGACTGGGCCGATGTTCGCCAGGAAATGATCGCGCGCGGCGGCGGCGATGCGCAATGGCGCGACGGGCGTACGGCGGTCTATGTCTTCAATGCCGGCCATGACGTGGAACAGGTCCAGCAGGAGGCCTATACGCTTTACATGGCCGAGAACGGTCTTGGCCCGCTCGCTTTCCCGAGCCTTGCGCAGATGGAAAAGGAAGTCATCGGCATGGGCCTCGGCCTGCTGCACGGGCCGGAAGGCGCGACAGGTGCGATGACTTCCGGCGGAACCGATTCGATCACCATGGCGATGAAGACGGCGCGCGACTATGCCCGGGCCCGGGGCAAGCCGCGCGAAGGGCAGAATGTCGTGCTGCCGCAATCGGCGCACCTCGCCTTCGACAAGGCCGCGCACCTGATGGACATCGAAGTGCGCCGGGTGCCGCTGAAGACAGACGGCAGCTATGAGGCGGACCCTGCCGCGATGGGTGAGGCGGTGGACGAGGCGACCGTGATGATGGTCGGCTCCGCCCCGAACTTCCCGCATGGAATCATCGACCCGATTGCCGCACTGGGGGAGGTCGCAGCGAAGAAGGGCGTCTGGCTGCATGTCGATGCCTGCGTGGGTGGGTACTTCGCGCCCTTCGCCCGGATGAATGGCGTGCCGGTGCCTGCCTTCGACTTTGAGGTTCCGGCCGTCCACTCGATGAGCGCGGACCTGCACAAGTATGGCTACTGCGCCAAGGGCGCCTCGACCGTGCTGTTCCGGACCGAGGAACTCTATTCCCACATGCCGTTCGACATGGGCGGCTGGAGCGGGGCGCCGATGAAGACGCCGACGCTGGCGGGCACGCGCCCGGGCGGGGCGATCTCGGCGGCCTGGGGCGTGATGAACACGCTGGGCGTCGAAGGCTACAAGCGCCTGCAGGGGCAGGTGTGCGCAACGCGCGAGCGGATCGAGGAGGGCGTGAAGCGCCTTGGCTTCGGCATTGTCGGCCAGCCGATGCTGGGCCTGATGGCGTTCTACCATCCGGACGTGCACGCCTTTGCGCTCTATGGCGAAATCTTCCGGCGCGGCTGGTTCACCTCGGTCACGAAGGAGCCGCCGAGCCTGCACCTGATGCTGAGCCCCAAACATGCCGAGGTGGCCGATGCCTATCTCGCAGACCTCGAAGCCGGCCTTGCCGCTGTGAAGGCAGGCACGGCCGGTCCGAAAGTGGAAGCGCGTTACAGCTGAGACTCAGCCGTCATCAGCGCCGACATCGCGGCGCAGGTGCGGCGGCAGCCTTGTCTTCAGCGAACGGGCCGCGATGCGGCGGTCCCGTTGCGGGTTGGTATCAGTTTTCGAGGTCCGGCGCGTAAGCCGGGAAAGGGCAGCCTTCAGCGGCCGCCAGAAGCGTCGTTTCATGTGAACCTGTTGCGATGAATGGGAAGGAGAGGGCGGTGATCATGGCGCGTCTCCTTTCATCGCTGAGGGTTCCGGGACGGCACTTTCGTGCCCGCTCCGTATAGTCGCAGGCGGAGGGGTGGGCAAGGCTGCCATATTCTTGCCGTTTGCCGTCCGCTATGTTCGGATGGTTCAGATCACAAAACGGGGACATGACATGAAAACTGGATTCATCGCCGCTGCCGGCCTCGCCACCGCCCTCCTGCTGACGGGGTGCGGAAAGAAGGATGACGTGCAGGGCAAGACCGGCGCGGACATCACCGCGAAGTCCTCGGCCGACGATATCGGCGAGGCCTATATCAACGAGCTGACCCGGATCGCGAACGCGCTGGACACGGTGGACGACGAAGCGAGCGCCAAGAAAGCCGCCGGAGACATCCGCGAGGCCGTCGAAGGCCTCAACGCGATGAGCGAAAGTATCGACACCGAGAACATGTCACCTGTGAAGGCGATGCAGATTTTCGGCGGGCGCTATACCGAACTGATCGAGGTTCAGGGCCGTCTGACGACCAAGATGATCGACCTGCAGACCGAGCATCCTGAGCTGATGGAAATCGTCAGCCAGGAAATGGAGAAGCTCGAGAACTAGGTCGCAGGGCTGGGTGAACGCGCGCCGATTTTCCGCATCGCCATCGCTGCAATCTCGAACGAGTGCAGGCGCGCGGCATGTTCGTGGATCTGCCCGGTGAGGATCACCTCGTCCGGGCGGTAGCGGTCGATGAGCGCGGCGAGGTCGGAGGCGACCTTGTCGGGCCCGCCGACGGCGGTGATCCGCAGCGCCCGGTCGACCTGTTCGATCCATTCCGGCGGCGCGACGTCGCGGATATCGTCCACGGGGCGCGGCAGCGGTCCGGGCCGGCCGGTGCGCAGGTTGATGAAGGCCTGCTGCACGGAAGTTCTGAGGCGGATGGCTTCGGCATCCGTGTCGGCGCCGAACACGTTGACCGCGAGCATGAAGCGCGGCCGGTCGGTGACGCCCGGATTGAAGCGCGCGCGATAGATCTCCACCGCCTGTTCCAGCGCGTCCGGTGCAAAGTGCGAGGCGAAGGCATAGGGCAGGCCGAGATGCGCGGCGAGCTGTGCGCCATAGAGGCTTGAGCCGAGGATCCAGACCGGCACGCGCGTGCCGGCGCCCGGCACGGCCTGCACCTGCTGGCCCGGCTGGGCCGGTTCGAAATAGTGCAGCAGTTCCACGACATCCTTGGGGAACGTGTCCTCGCCCTGCAGGCCGCGGCGCAGGGCGCGCATGGTGACCTGGTCCGTGCCCGGCGCGCGTCCGAGGCCGAGGTCGATCCGGTCCGGGTAGAGCGTTGCCAGCGTGCCGAACTGTTCGGCGATGACCAGCGGGGCATGGTTCGGCAGCATCACGCCGCCGGCGCCGACCCGGATGGTCGAGGTTGCACCTGCCACATGTCCGATCAGGATGGCGGTCGCGGCGGAGGCGATGCCGGTCATGTTGTGGTGTTCGGCCATCCAGTAGCGGTGATAGCCGAGCCGCTCGGCATGTCGGGCGAGGTCCACCGTGTTCGCGAGTGCCTCTGCCGGGGTCGAGCCTGCGGGCACGGGTGCGAGATCGAGAACCGAAAACGGGATCATCAGGCAGGCTCCTTTACCGTATCGGGAGCCATATGGGTCCGGCGCGGGCGCTGCGACACCCCCTCCGGCCAGAAAAGAGCGCTCAAGCCGCGCGTCAGACCCGTCAGCCCTTGACCCGGAGGGGATTGCGGCGTGTTCTTCTGGTAACGCTAACAATAAAATGGGAGGATGACATGACCGGTCTGCGACAATCGCGCCGGCATTTCCTGCAGGCTTCGGGGGCGGGCCTCGCCGCGGCGCCGTGGATCGCGGGCTGCGCGGCGGCGCAATCCTCATCGATTCCGCGCAAGGCGATGGGCATGCCCTGGCCGAACTGGGGCGAACTGCCCGCCACGCCGCCGGAGGTGAAGCCCGGCAGTATCGGTGTCGCGGTCGTCGGCCTTGGCGGTTACGCCATCGGGAAGGCGATGCCTGCGCTGTCCGCTGCAGAGCGCACACATGTCGCCGCTGTCGTCTCGGGCAATCCGGAGAAGGCGGCGAAGGTCGCCGCCGCCTATGGCTTGCCGGACGATGCGGTCTATTCCTATGACACCTTCGCCCGCATCGCGGACGATGACCGGATCGAGGCCGTCTATATCGTGCTTCCAACCGGACTTCATGCCGATTGGACCGAGATGGCCTTCGCGGCCGGCAAGCACGTGATCTGCGAGAAGCCGATGGCGCTGTCGGCGGCCGAGTGCGAGCGCATGATCGCGGCCTCGCACAAGGCGGGCAGGAAACTGATGATCGCCTATCGCTGCCATTTCGAGCCGGTGAACCTCACTGCCATCGACCTCCTGCGCGATGGCGCGGTCGGCACGATCGGCGCGCTCGAGACGGCGAACAATTACCGTTTCGGCCCGGCGACGCCCGCCAATGACTGGCGGCTCGTGAAAGCGCTGGCCGGGGGCGGGCCGCTGGAGGATTACGGCCTCTACGGCCTGCAGGCGGCGATGTACCTGACAGGCGAGGAACCGGTCAGCGTCCGCGCGAGTGCCGAGCAGCCAGTAGGCGATCCGCGCTTTACCGAAGTCTTCGCCACGGTGCGGGCGGAACTGTCCTTTCCCTCCGGCGCGGTCGCGAAGGTAGAGACCTCCTACGATTCCGATCCGCTCAACAGGGTCATCGTCGAAGGCACCGGCGGCGTCCTCCGGATGCAGCCGGCGAACGGGTACAGCGGCAACACGATCACGCTTGAACGCAGCGGGATCACGGAAGCCATCAGTGCAGGGGACTCGGATCTGCAGTTCGAACGCATGTGCGCGCACTTCGCCGACGCGATCCGCGACGGAACGGAGATCCGCACGCCCGGCGAAATGGGCGTCAGAGACCTGAAGCTAATCGAGGCGATCTACCGCGCCGCCGCCAGCGGCAGCACGGTGACGCTCTAGTCCCCGGCCGGGCAGCGTCCGCCGGTGATTGCTTCCACAACGGCCGGATCGCCATCCGTCTGCGCCGGCGTCAGGCCGAGCGCGCAGGCGGCCATCAGGTAGACATTGACGTTCTCGAACGGCGCGGCGGTCCGGCCCTGCGGGAAGATCGGCCCGGCGCCGACAAAGGTTGCCGCCATGGCTGGATCGAGATTGTCATAACCGTGCGTGCCCGGAATGAGCGGCTGCCAGCCCACAAAATCCGTCAACCGCAACGACCAGCCCGGATCGGCCAGCACGAACAGGTCCGGCCCGCGCGTCGGGTGATCGAAGTGATAGTTCGCCGGCATCTCGCCGCGCTTCCACACTTTCACATGCGGGTCGAAATCCTTCAGCGCCTTGTAGGCCGCCTCGACGTCTTCGGCCTCGCCATAGACCTGAAGGAAGGGCTGGCCTGACCCGGCCCAGGACCCCGTCAGTTGCGGGATGGTCAGCTTGTAGGGGTCGAGCAGCTTGCCGATCTCGAGGGTCCGTTCTTCGTCGATGGCGATCATGCCATGGTCCGAGACGATCATGATGGTCGTGTCATCCAGCACGCCGCGGGCTTTCAGGCCGTCGACCAACTGACCGACATATCCATCCACTTCCAGCAGCGCGGCCTGTGTTTCCGGTGCATCGGGGCCCATGAAATGGCCGGCCGTGTCGACCCGGTCGAAATAGAGCGCGGTGTAGCGTGGCCAGGTCTCCGCAGGACCATCGAACCAGGAGAGCACTTCATCGACGCGCTCCTGATAGGGCCGGTTGTGCTCGTAAGGCGTCCAGCGGGACGGGCGCACACCGTCGATCTCCACTTCGGAGCCGAGCCAGAACAGGATCGAGGCGTTGAGCCCCTGTTTCTCCGCGGTGATCCAGATCGGCTCGCCGCCCCACCAGCGGGCATCCTGCGGGCCCGTTACCCGGTCGAATTTCTCGTCGAGCGCACGGTCATAGGGCTCATTGTCGACCATGCCGTGATGCTCCGGGTAGAGACCGGTTGCGAGCGAGTAGAAGTTCACGAATGTCTTGGTGGGCATGACCGGGATCATCGCCTCGGCGGTGACGCCGCGCGCCTCCAGCGCCTTGATGTTCGGCGCGTCCCAGGCTGCGAGCCGGTAGGGGCTGAGCCCGTCGATGCCGATCATCATGACGCGCGGCAGGTGTTCCGGAGCGACGGTTTCAGTCGCGGCGGAAGCAGCCACCGGCGGCTCAGGCGCATTGGCGCAGGCTGCGGCAAGGCAGAAGGCGGCCAGCGCCGCGGTCCGGATGATGATCTGCTTCATGGCTGCCCTCCTGAGTCCCGAATTCCAGCCGGATAAGGGGTTATTGCATCATCCATATGAAGCCCGGAGGTAAAAGATGCCACGATTCCATGGCTGCAGACCCGATTTCCCTCGCGTCCATGGGGCTGGTCGTGCAAATGAGAAGCATTATGTGTCTCGTCAGGACATGCACGGCGAGAGGGGCCACCGATGATCACACTGCACCACCTTGAGAAATCCCAGTCCATCCGCATCCTGTGGCTGCTGGAGGAACTTGGCATTCCTTACGATGTGAAGCTGTATGACCGCGATCCGGTCACGCGCCTGGCGCCCGCCGAGTACAAGGCGATCTCGCCGCTCGGCACAGCGCCGGTGATCACAGATGGCGATGTCACCATGGCCGAGACCAATGCCATCGTGGACTACATTCTCGACCGCTATGACGATGCGCGCCTGCGCCCGGCGATCAATACGGTGGAGCGCGAACCCTATCTCTTCTGGTTCCACACGTCGCAGGGCAGCTTGCAGCCGCTGCTGACCAACCTATTCGTGATGAAGGCGATGACGATGCGCGCACCGTTCCTGATGCGGCCGGTGGCGAAGACGCTGGTGGGCGGATTGGAGAAGGCTTTCTTCGGCCCGCGCCTGAAAGCCTTGCTGGCCGAGATCGAGAAGGCGCTCGGACAGAGAACCTGGTTTGCCGGCGATCGTCTGACCGCCGCGGACATCGTGATGGGCTATTCCATGGAGTTGGCCGCAGCCCGTGCCGGCATGGACGAGGCGAACTTCCCGAACGCGCACCGCTTCCTGAATCAGATGCGCGAGATGCCGTCCTACAAGCGCGCGATGGAGAAGGACGGGAAGGGGACTGTGCTGCTCTAGCCGGCGGCCTAGTAGGTCAGCTTTCCGGAGAGGTTGAGCTCAAAGCAGTGCTCCCCAGCCGTCGGACGCGGCGCAGCGATATCCGGCACGATGCTGTTCGTTGCGACCGGAAAGGGCAGGATGCTTGTTACATCCTCCGGCGCAGTGGTGGCAAAATCCGCGCAGATATGTGTGACTTTCCCGCCCTCACGGACAAGACGGAACGGCTGCTCCGTGAAGGGATCCTTCCGCATTTCCGCCGTCGTGCAATAATCCTGCTGGCGGGCGCTGGCAGTGGCGTGTGACATCTCTTCTTCGACGATTGAGAGATCCTCGGGAATATCGCCATGGGCCTGATAGTAGCAGGCGAGCGTCAGGGCGGTTGCCGAGACCGCCTGCAGGCGAGCCTGGTCTTCCCGTTCCCTGCGCGCTTCGCCCGGCCCGCCCGTGATTGCAATTCCGGCGATGGACGCTGCGACGATCACTGCAACCAGCGCGCCGCCATAGATCGTATGCTGGCTAAATACCATTGGCTTCGTCCCGCTCTGCATTGGAGATGAAATACCCGAAAATACTTCCGGCGATGCCCGCAACGACGAGCGATTTGAGGGTGAAACGCCAGGTCAGTTCCCCATTCAGGAAGCTGTAGACGAGCGAGATCGCGTCTCCGACCAGTACGATGCCTGCAATGACGAGGCTGACATAGATCAACCATTTGCGGATGCGCGAGCGCAGCAGCGCCGGATTGTCGTGGCGCGCTTTCAGAAGGATGCGGGCGAGCCAGAGGAAGATCGGCGTGCCGACGATCAGCCCGGCCACGGCGCCGCGGATCTGGCGGTCGAGCGAGCCGCGCAGATACGATCCTTCCTCGATCTTGTCCTGAATGAGGGTGTCGATCAGCGCGAACAGAAGCGAGCCGAGATTGAAGGCGACAACACCGAGCAGGATGAAGAAGAGAAGATAGAAAAACGCCTCGCGCGCCGAGAGGTAAGCGGCAGGTTTCGGCACGGCGATGGGGAAGGCGACATCGGAATAGGCGCCCAGCGCCTCGTCCACCTCATCGGCCCGCCAGCCTGCCTCCAGCAGCGCTGCGCGAATGCCTCCGCGCGCTTCTCCCTTTTCCAGGGCTTCCTTCACGAACTGGGTCAGCGTGCTGTTTGCCATCTGCGACTCCTCCATCCCAATCTTGAGATACGCCTTCTTATACGCCGGGATTGCGACGGTGTCTGGCCGGACGCAGGAAATTCGGAAGGAGGAAAGTGGAGGCTTCTGTTGCCAGGCGCCTCCGGGCCCCGCCTAGGGAGCTGAATCCCTAGGAGTTAAAGCGGTAATCCGCGCACAGCTTACGCTGCGAGCAGTTCACCTTCAGCAAAGTTGTCGTTTGCAACTATGTTGAGTGGGCTTCTAAGGGAGCCCAAGCCGGCGAAGGCCTCGTCTTTACACGTCCGTCGATCCTATTTCGGCCCCGTCAGAAACAGGCCCGGTGAAAAGGCCTGAACCTGCTTTTGGTGGAGCCGCCGGGTACCGCCCCCGGGTCCGAGCCGCTTATTACACGCGCGTTTATCGCCATAGTCCGAAGACAAGTCCAATATAGGGGGAGGCGGTGGCCGATGAAAGAGGCAAACGCGGTGGATGCGTTAACCGTCGGCAAAGCCTGTGGATGGTGGCCGGCCCCTATTTGTCGGGTGGTGGGGATTTGGCGTCGCTTACCGGCAACAGAGGGATCACCAGTTCTGGCTGGTCGCCAGTCAGGGAGCCGAGGAAGGCTGTAATCTGGTCAACCTCTTCCGGCGACAATGTCTGACCTAGCTGGACTTCGCCCATCACGGCGACAGCGCGTTTCAGGTCGGGCTCGGAGCCGGAGTGAAAATAAGGGGCCGTCTCAACGATGTTGCGCAGGGTTGGCACCTTGAAGAAATAATCCTCCGCCGCGTTCCCGGTTATGGCGCCGCGCCCCTTGTCGTCTGGCGGGAGATAGACCGGTCCCGGATCGGAGAAGACCCCGAATTTCTGGTACATCGTTCCACCGAGGTTCACGCCGGAGTGGCAGGCGATACAGCCCGTGTCGATGAAAAGGGTGAGTCCCGCTTTCTGGTCTGGTGTCAGCGCGTTGGCGTCGCCGCGCAGGAACTGGTCGAACGGCGCGTTCGGTGTGATCAGGGTCGCTTCAAAGCCTGCGATGGCCTTTTGCGCGTTTTCGAGTGTCACGGCATCCGTCTCTCCGGGAAACGCTTTCGCGAACATCGGGGAATAACCTGGCAAGGCGAGAAGCTGTTCCGTCACGTGCGGTTGGGGCGAGGCCATCTCGACGGGATTGACCAGGGGGCCGCCGGCCTGCTCGACGAGATCCTTCGCCCGTCCGTCCCAGAACTGCACGAAATTGAATACGGCGTTGTAAACGGTCGGCGCGTTCCGGCCGCCGCGTTCGCCGTGGAAGCCGGCGGAGAATGGCGAATTGTCCGCGCCGCCGAGGCCGGGATAGTGGCAAGAGGCACAGCTGATCGAGTGGGTGGCTGAGAGCCTCGGATCGAAGAACAGCGTTTGTCCCAGCTTGATCAGTTCAGGGGAGGAGGTGACACCTTCGATTGCCGGAGCTTCGACCGGGACAGGCTCCAGGAAATCACGGGCACGAAGAATCAACTCATCGGTGGTTTCCGCCAGGGTTGGCGACGATGCCTGCGCTTCACTGCTATCGGCTTCGCTGGCACGCGGACGTGCGGCCTCGCCACCTGGCGAGCAGGCGACGACTGTCATCATGACGGACAGTGACGCCGCCAGCAAAAGGGTCTTCGTTCTTGTGTCTGCCATGGTCCACACTCCGATGCCGCATTCCATCAATGCTACGCTTGGAGCGTTATGGTCCCAACAGTCTTGCCGTAAGCGCCTGCTTACGGCGTGAAACACCCTATGATACAAGCCATGAAACGGTGGATCGTACGCGCAATGACATACGCACATCGGCTTTGTTCTTTGCTGATCGCCGCGGTCAGAGCTCTCATGACCCCGACCGTCTGCCAAATGCTAACGCACCAACGAAGCCAGCGGATATCTCTTCAGGGACTGTGATCGGCGCGAGGACGACAAGTTTGATGATAAGGCGCGGCGACGAAAACTCACGATCCTTCGGTCCACGCATGCTGACTGTGATTGCGTCGGTTGTCGTCGTTCAGACCATTGCGGCCGTGTTCTTCATTGCCGACGCGCTGCTGGACATCGCGCCGGGCGTTCAGGTGGCGGGCGCTTTTTTCCACGGATTAGAGCTTCTTGTGGCGCTCGCGCTGGGAGCGGGTGTGGTGATGGGTGTACTGGTTCTGCGGCGCCTGATCGCTGAGGCGAGGCAGAGAGACCGGACCGTAGCGCTGGCCCGCGGCGCCATGGCCGAAATTGTCGAGCAGCGCTTTGCCGAATGGGGGCTGACGGACGCCGAGAGTGAGGTGGCGCTCTTCGCGGTCAAGGGGTACGGCGTGGCGGAGATCGCGCGTTTGCGTGACTCTGCCATGGGAACTGTGCGCGCGCAGCTCAGCCGGGTCTACGTCAAGGCGGGTGTGACCAATCAGGCAATGCTGATTGGCAGCTTCATCGACGAATTTCTGGATGTCATTCCGGTACGGGGACCCGGGAGGAGCCTTGTTCAGACGCAGGGTACAAAAGCACCGGCCGGGGCGCAGGGGAATACCGAAAAGGCTGATCTCGCTGCGGGCGGATCGAACGTGCCACGTTAATACAGCACGTCGCTTTCGCCGCGTTCTCCGAAGCCGTCGGCGATCAGGCTTGCGATGGCGGTGACTGCCTCGGCCGCGTCGGGGCCGCTGGCGGCGAGCTCCACTTCGCAGCCCTGTGCGGCGACCAGCATCAGGAGATCCATGATCGAGCGGGCGTCCGCTTCCTGACCGTCATGGCTAACTATGACTTTCGACTCGTACTCGGCCGCCAGCTTGGACAGCTTGGCCGAGGCCCGCGCGTGCAGGCCCTTGCGGTTCACGATGGTCACGCTCTGGCGGGCTTCGGTCACGGCGGCGGTCACGTCACGAGGACTTCGCGAGGAGTTCGGACGCGATATTGATATAGCGCCGGCCGGCATCTGCCGCGATGCGCGCTGCCTCCGGCAGGGACAGTTCTGCCCGCACTTCAGCCAGTTTGATGAGCATGGGCAGGTTTACGCCGGAAATCACTTCGATATTGCCCGAATTCATGATCGACATGGCGAGGTTGGACGGGGTGCCGCCGAACATGTCCGTCAGGATGATGACGCCCCGGCCGATGTCGCAGGCCTTGGCGGTTTCGCGGATCTGGTCACGGCGGGCCTCGATATCGTCCTCGGCCTCGATCGAGATGGACCGGAATCGTGGCTGCTCGCCCACGACATGTTCTGTCGCAGCGACCAGTTCCTTCGAGAGCTTGCCATGGCTGACGACGACGATGCCGATCATGCCGACCTTTCAAGATAAAATGACGAACTTGTCATGCTGCCATGGCGAAAGGGGGCGTCAACCCGGATTCAGCTGCACCCGATGACGCTTTGGTCCGGCTAGTTGCCTGAAAGACCCAGTACGTCGTCCATACTATACAGACCAGGAGACTGCTTAAGCGCCCAGGCCGCTGCTTTCAGGGCGCCTTCGGCGAACATGGCCCTGTCCAGAGACGTATGACTGATCGTCACGATCTCAGTATCCGATGCGAAGCTGACTTCATGTTCGCCGATGACCCCGCCCATGCGGCGGACCGAGAAGCCGATCGTGCCAGGCTTGCGGGCGGCGTCGGGGCCGTCATAGGGGCCCGCCCGGAGGGCCTCGAGCGTCGATCCGCGCCCTTCGGCGGCGGCTTCGCCCAGCATAAGCGCGGTGCCGGACGGCGCATCCACCTTCTTGTTGTGATGGCTCTCCAGGACCTCGATGTCCCAGTCCGGGCCGAGGCTGGCTGCCGCGCGCCGGATCAGCGTCTCGAGCAGCTTGATGCCGAGCGCGAAACTGCCCGACTTGACGATCACGAGGCCTGCCGCGGCGCGCTCGACCTGTTTCTCCTCGGCCGGGGAAAAGCCCGTCGTGCCGATGATCGCAGCGCGCACGCGCGTGTGCTTCAACGCCTCAAGTGCAGCGAGCGTCGCGGCAGGGCGGGTGAAATCCAGCCAGACATCTGCTGAAGCGGCGGCAGCGACGGGATCCGACTGCGGCTTCACACCGAGATGCGGGATGCCGGCGAGGTCGCCAATGTCCATGTCGAGATGCGGCGAGCCGGCGACTTCCGTGCCGCCCGCAATCGTGAGGCCGCGCCGGTGGGCAACGGCCGCGAGCTGGCGTCCCATGCGGCCGGCGACACCGGCAATGGCGACTGAGAACGAATCGGAGGGCGGGGACGCGATCATGGCGCCCCTTATAGCGGCCTTTCCGGGCGGGGAAACAGGCGGGCGCGCCTCTTGGATAAACGGCCTTGCGCGACGGGGGCAAACCGGAAAAAGTTCCGTCGGTCTGGACCGAGAGTAAGACCCCCGATAAATGCCCGGAAGATTGCCTGGTCGGGGCCCGAACAGAGGGCGCTTTTGCCTGGATACACGTAGTGAAAAGGAGCCTCCCGCATGAAAACCCGCGCCGCCGTCGCCTTCGAAGCCAAGAAACCGCTCGAGATTGTGGAGGTCGACCTGGAAGGCCCCAAGGCCGGTGAGGTCCTGATCGAGATCATGGCGACCGGCATCTGCCACACCGATGCCTACACGCTGGACGGGTTCGACAGTGAAGGCATCTTCCCGAGCATCCTCGGCCATGAAGGCGCTGGCATCGTGCGCGAGGTCGGCCCGGGCGTCACCAGCGTGAAGCCGGGCGACCACGTGATCCCGCTCTACACGCCGGAATGCCGCCAGTGCAAAAGCTGCCTTTCCGGCAAGACGAACCTCTGCACCGCGATCCGCGCCACGCAAGGAAAGGGCCTGATGCCGGACGGCACGGCCGCTTCTCCTACAAGGGCCAGACCGTCTTCCATTACATGGGCTGCTCGACCTTCTCGAATTTCACCGTCCTGCCGGAAATCGCGGTGGCGAAAATCCGTGAGGACGCACCCTTCGACAAGGCCTGCTATGTCGGCTGCGGTGTCACCACGGGTGTCGGCGCGGTGGTCAATACGGCCAAGGTGCAGGTGGGTGACAATGTCGTCGTCTTCGGCCTCGGCGGCATCGGCCTCAATGTGATCCAGGGCGCGAAGATGGCGGGCGCCGACATGATTGTCGGCGTCGACATCAATGACACGAAGGAAGAATGGGGCCGCAAGTTCGGCATGACGCATTTCGTGAACCCGAAGAACGTGGCCGACATCGTGGCTCATCTGGTCGAGCTGACCGGTGGCGGCGCTGACTATTCCTTCGACTGCACGGGCAACACGACCGTGATGCGCCAGGCCCTCGAATGCTGCCATCGCGGCTGGGGCACGTCGGTTGTCATCGGCGTTGCGGAATCCGGCAAGGAAATCAGTACGCGGCCTTTCCAGCTGGTGACGGGCCGGAACTGGCGCGGCACAGCCTTCGGCGGCGCCAAGGGCCGCACCGATGTGCCGAAGATCGTCGACTGGTACATGAACGGCAAGATCCAGATTGACCCGATGATCACCCACGTCATGCCGCTGGAGCAGATCAACACCGCCTTCGATCTCATGCATGAAGGCAAGTCGATCCGTAGTGTCGTCGTCTACTGATAATCAGAATCCAAAGGGAGAACTAAAAATGTACAGCCACATGATGGTCGGTTCGAACGATATCGGCCGATCCAAGACATTCTATGATGCCGTGTTTACGGCGATCGGCGGGCGGGAGGCGATCCTCGATCCGAAGGGCCGTCTTGTCTACCTGCACAAGGACGGCGTATTCCTGGTGACCACGCCGATCGACGGCGAGGAAGCCACCTACGCGAATGGTAGCACCATCGGTTTCGCCATGGATTCGCCCGAGCAGGCCGATGCCTGGCATGCGGCCGGCGCAGCCGCCGGCGGCAAGTCGATCGAGGATCCGCCGGGCTGGCGCGAAGGCGGCGGCCAGCGGCTCTATCTCGCCTATCTGCGCGATCCGGACGGAAACAAGCTCTGCGCGCTGTTTCGCGGTTAGGACATTTCCGCCCGGCTCCGGTCGGGCGGACTTTCTTTCCCGCATTTCTTGACCTTCCCGGCCTGCCTTCGTACGCAATGGCATTCAATAGGGGAGTGGAGACATGATTGTCTGGTCAGGTTGGGGGATTCTCATTCTCGTTTTTGGTGCTGTCGCCGCGTTTGGCGATATCGCGCTCGTTTCGGCCCTTTCGGGTACGCTGAGCGACGGCGCCGCCGATACTGTGCCACTGACGGCGCGGATCGCCGGTTTCCTGCCATGGATCGGGGCGGCCGCTGCGGCATGGTTCATGGGCCGCAAGGTCAACACGAAAACCGAGCAGGTGCTGATCAATCCCGAGACCAACGAGCCCGTCGTGATCCGCAGGGGCGGCGGGCATTCGCTGTTCTTCATTCCGATGCAGTACTGGGCATTCATCCTGTTGATCGTCGGTGCGTTCGCTTTCGTCGAAATGGCCGATCCGGCATTCCTGTCCAGCTGATCGGGAAACTGCCGGAGCCGCCGGTATCGCGCGGCAACGGCACGGTGTAGGCTGCAGGCCTGCTGAATCGGAAAAGGGGGCGGCGCATGACCGGCCTGACCCATTATACGCTGCTTGCCGATGGCGAAGTGGTGGAACCCAATGCAGAGTTCGGCACGGAAACGGGGCCGGCCATCATGGCCATGAAGGTCTGGGCGAAAGACCCGGACCAGGCGGTCGACATGATCGTCGACATCGGCCAGCAGCTGGGCTTCCGGCCCAGCGGTGAATTGCAGGTTTTCGTGACCGAACCGGAAGAGCCGGAAGAGGACGAGCCGTTCGGCTATGACGTTCAGTTCACGGCCTATTCCGAGGACGACGAGATTGACGATTCCGATGATGACGACGAGGATGAGCGGCCGGAATGGCTGAACTAGGAAGGACTGGACCCGAATGAGAAAGATCAATGCACTCCTGCTGGCGCCGGCTGCGCTGCTCCTGTCGGCCTGTGTCCTTGTCGATGCGGACGAGGTGACGACGACCCGGCCGCTGACGGTGGATCACTATTCGCCGGCCGTCGTGTCGGGCGGGATGACGCTGCCCTTCTCGAAGGCGGTGAAAGTGGGCCAGACGATCTATCTCTCGGGCGAACTGGGCATCGATTATGCGACCAATACGCTCGTGCCGGGCGGACCGGGGCCGGAGACGACGCAGATCTTCGCGAACATGGAACAGACGCTGGCGCACTATGACGCGGACCTGTCCGACATCGTGAAATGCACCGTGTTCCTGGATGACATGTCGAAGTTCGGCGAGATGAACGCGGCCTATAGTGCGGCGCTGCCCGATCCGAAGCCGGCACGCTCGACCTTCGGGGCGGACGGGCTGGCGCTCGGTGCCGCGCTCGAGATCGAGTGTATCGCCGTCAAGCCGTGACGGGCTGGCGCGATCCGGACGATCCGGTCGACCTGACGCCGGTTGGCTCGGCGGCGATCCGCTGGGTGATCGAGCGGGCGATGGCGGACGGCAATCGCGTGCAGGCGCTGGCGCCGTGGAGCAAGGCCTTCGTCGCGCACATGACCGACGGGCTGGAGGCACCGCTCAAGGCGGAGATCATGGCGCGCTATCCGCAGCTCGAATATTTCGAGGATGCCGGCTCGCCGCACAACCAGCCGGACGAGGGCTTTATCGAAGACGGGTTCGCTGTCTCGTTCCCGCGGCCCTGGCCGAAATGGCAGTGACTATTTGCGGTAGGGCTGGACCGGCAAATTGGCTGCGGTCCAGGCGATCATGCCGCCGCGGACATTGCTGACGTCCGTGAAGCCGGCGCCGGCGAGGAGTTTCGCTGCCTGGGCCGAGCGCATGCCGGATCGGCAGATGACGGCGACGGGCCGGGACGTGTCTTCCTTCAGGAAGCCGTAGATCGTGTCGACCATGCGCGGGTCGCCGAGCGTGACCATGCGGGCGCCCCTGGCAACGCCGCCGCGCCATTCCTCCTCTGTGCGCACGTCGACGAGGACGAGGGCTTTCTTCCGCACGCGGTCATGCGCCTCGGTGGGGTCGAGCTGGGTCACGGCGGGCTTGCCGCTTTTGTCGCCGCCGAAAAGCCGGTCGAAGAATCCCATGGCGATATGTCCTCAGGTGCCGATGGGACGCCTCTAGCATTGCGCGCGGGGGCGCCAAAGGTGCGACGCCTGCGGCAGATGCAGCTGGCGCTCTAGGCGAGGGCGAGGCGGTAGTTGCGGCGGGTGAGGCGCGCGGGCAGGGCGAGCGTCTTCAGCTCCTCGCCGCCCGTGGCGGAGAGGAGCGCATCCGCGCGGGCCTTCGCCTCGCCGTCGAGGGCGGCATAGGCGTCGAGCGCGCCTTGCAGGCGGTAGAGCGCGAAGGCGCGGGCGGCGGCCTGTCCGGCATGGCCCTCGATGGAAATGGGGATCATGCCGAAGCCGCGGGGCAGGTCGCTGCCGGGGGCGGCGGTGGCGAGCCAGCCCGCGAAGAGGGCGTTCGTCGCTTCGAGGGCGGGCAGCTGCTCGCGCATCTGGCGGGCGAGGAGGGGGAGGAGCGTGTCCGGCACCGTGTCATCGGCGGCGAGGGGGACGACGTCCTTGGCGCCGGCATGGGTGGCGGCGACCCAGTCGGCCACGCGGGGCGCGATGCGGCGCATCAGTTCGCCGGGCACGGGATCGCGCAGGAGGTGGGCGTAGAGCGGGCCGATAAAGGCGAAGTCGGCGAGGCTCGCGCGGCCGCCGAGCAGGAAGGGGTGCGCTTCAAGATGGCGGCTGAAGTCGCCGAGGAAGGCCTCGTAGGAGGCTTCGATGCCGGGAATGGTCTCCGGCGTCACGCCGAGCAGGGGCGTCATGCCACGGAACATCTGGCCCATGTTGCGGCCGATCTCGAACTGTTCCTCCGGGCTCGCCTCCGGCATGGAGAGCGCGCCGAACTCGGCATAGGCCCATTCCTCGCAATAGGACCAGCGATAGTGCATGGCGGGGATGACCAGCCATTCGTCGGCATAGAGGTGCAGTAGCTCGCCTACGAAGCGCTGGAACGGGCCTTCCGGCTGGACAGGCGGGGAGCGGTGCTCGCGCGCCTCGACATGGGCGATGATGTCGGCGGTGTCCTGCACGATCTCGCCGTCCGGCATGGCGGCGACCGGGATCACCGGCCAGCCGACCTTGGGCAGGATGACCGAGCCGAATATCTCACGCGTCGCCAGCACTTCCTCGTAGTCGACGCCGCGCCAGCGGAGATAGGCCCGGGCCTTGCCGGTGAAATAGCTGACTTCGGCGCCATAGAGCGTGTAGGCGGACATCCGTGTTTCCTCTTGTCATTGTGGCACTGCTTGTGCCGCAAGTCCGGGGAGGCCTGCAAGCCCGCACTTGAGGAAACGCCCGGCGCTTGACGTAAGGGACCGAAACGTGTTGGCCGTTGTCGCCTGATTGCATAACCGACCCGAGGAGCCCCGTTTCGTCCCATGACCCAGCTGACCCCCGTCTCCTCCTGGAAATCCTTCGGCGGAAATCTTTCCGTGTACGACCATGACTCCGCCGTGCTCGGCTGCAAGATGCGGTTCGCGGTCTATACCCCGCCGCAGGCCGCCGACGGGCCGGTGCCGGTCGTCTGGTATCTCTCGGGCCTCACCTGCACCTGGGCGAACGTGATGGAGAAATCCGGCCTGCAGCGCGCGGCGGCCCATCATGGCGTGATGGTGATCGCGCCAGACACGAGCCCGCGCGGCGAAGGCGTGCCGGACGACGAGGCCTACGACCTCGGGCAGGGGGCAGGCTTCTACCTGACCGCCACCAAGGAGCCCTGGGCGAAGCATTTCAGGATGGACCAGTATGTCACCGGCGAGCTGTCGGCACTGGTCGCGGCGGAGTTCCCGCAGGCGGACATGGGAAAACAGGGGATCTTCGGCCATTCCATGGGCGGGCACGGGGCGATCACCCTGCACCTCAAGAATCCGGAGACGTACAAATCCTGTTCGGCCTTCAGCCCGATCACGAGTCCGGCGCGCGTGCCCTGGGGCCAGAAGGCGTTCGAGGCCTACCTGGGCCCGGTCTCCATTGCATGGGAACAGTACGACTCGACCGAACTGGTGAAGGAGCGCCAGAGCCGCGCGCTGATCCTGGTCGATACCGGCACGGCGGACAGCTTCCTCGAAAAGGAACTGAAGCCTGACATCTTCATCGCGGCCTGCGAGAAGAACGGGCAGGCGCTCGATTACCGGATGCGCGAAGGCTATGGCCACGACTATTATTTCATCGCCACATTCATGGACGATCACATCGCGCACCATGCGAAAGTGCTGAAAGGCTGAGGAAAGGGTTCGCAGGCCCTTCAGCTAGACGATGAAGGGTCCGCAGACAGCCGATTCCCCGGTGCCCTGCAGCACCCGGCTGTGCGCGGATACTTGAGTGGGGCAGGCACCTGCGAAATTCCGTTCTGCGCTACACCGCCTTGGCGTGGCGCGCTTCGGCCGGCTTGTAGCGGCCATCGAAACACTGGGCGACGGTGCGCAGGAGAAGGCGTGCATCCTTCGGCACACTGACGATGCTGCCGTCGATGCGGCAGAGGCCGGCCGCTTGCAGGAAGCGGGCGGTTTCGAGCGCGTCGGCAAGACTGCCGGGCGCGGCGCCCATCTCCCTGCACACGGCGTCCACGTCCACCCAGAGCTGGCACATAAGCTTCTCGATTGCACGGGCGCGCAAGCGGTCATCATCCGTCAGCATGATGCCGCGCTCCGACGGGAGCCGTCCGCCCTCCACAGCGGCGCGCCAGGCCGTGCGCTCCTTGAAGTTCTGCACATAGCCCTGGGTGAACTGGGAAATCGAGGTTGAACCGATCCCGATCAGCGTGGCGCACGGATCGTCGGTATAGCCCTGGAAATTGCGTCGCAGCGTGCCTTTGCGGGCCGCGCGGGTCAGCGGATCGCCTGCCTCGGCGAAATGGTCGAGCCCGATGGCGTAATACCCGGCATCGGTGAGCGTTGCGGCGCCTGCCTCGGCCTGCTGGAAGCGGGGTTCAAGGCCCGGCAGGGCGGCTTCCTCGATGGCGGCCTGGTGCTTGGCGAACCAGGGCACGTGCGCATAGCCGAACAGGGAGACCCGCGCGGCGCCCATGTCGGCGGCGAAATGCGCGGCCTCGACAACGTCGTCCACCGTCTGGTGGGGCAGGCCGTACATCAGGTCCATGTTGATCGCGTGGATACCCTCTGCGCGCAGGCGCTCGATGCCGTCGACCAGAAGCTCGCGCGGCTGCAGCCGGCCGACCGCTTCCTGCACTTTTGGGGCGAGGGTCTGCACGCCGAAGCTGACCCGGGTGACACCGGCAGCGGCCATGGCGTGGATGAAGTCCGGCGTCAGCGTACGCGGGTCGACCTCTACGGCGACTTCCATGTCGGGCCGGTGGCCGAAGGCGCGGCGGGCATGCAGGGCGAGGGCCTTGAAGTCTGCCGCAGAGAGGGCGTTCGGCGAGCCGCCGCCGAAATGCAGGTGGGCCATGCCGGCATGCGGGCCGATGGCGGCCGCCCAGAGGTCGATTTCCTTGTGCAGGGTCTCGAGATAGGCGGCGATACGGGCATAGCCGTTCGGCACGCTGGTGGCGCAGCCGCAATAGAAGCAGAGCTTCTCGCAGAAGGGCACGTGGATATAGACCGAGATGGGCTCGTCCGGTGCGACAGAGGCGGCCCAGACGCGGGCGTCATCCTCAGCGACGCGGGGTGTGAAGTCCGCCGCCGTCGGGTAGCTCGTGTAACGCGGGACGGGCCGCGTGGCGAAAGTGGTCCAAGCCTGTTTCATGGAGCCTATCTAGCAGCGGCGCGGCGAGCGGGGATTACGGGGTTTCCCCTAAGCGGGCCGGTGCAGGGCGCGCCTCGACGCCGCAGGCCGGCAGGCGTAGGCTGGCTAAATCAGAAGGAGTGACCCCCATGATCCGTTCCGCTGCCTGCGCCGCCGCTTTCGCTTTCCTTTCGCTGCCAGCCCTTGCCGGACTGGAGGACTTCCAGCCGGGCACCGTGGTGCCGGACTATGGCAAGTTCGCGCCGGTCGAGGGCGTGACGCTGCCGCCGGAGACGGAATTCAAGGTCCTGTTCGACGTGGCCGATGGCGGGCCTGACGATGACGTCAATCGCGGCATCGACAGCGCGGCCCGCTTCCTCAACATGAACGCGCACGCGGGTGTTTTGCCGGAGAACATGAAAGTGGTCATCGTCCTGCATGGCGGGGCGTGGAAGGACCTGCTGACTGACGAAGCACGCGGGAGCGTCAATCCGAACGCGCAGCTGATCGCCGAACTGCAGGCCGCCGGCGCGGTGTTCGATCTTTGCGGACAGACGGCCGCGGCGCATGACGTCAAGCCGGACATGCTGCTGCCGGGCGTCAACATCGTGCTCTCCGCCATGACAGCGCGCGCGATGCTGCAACAGGAAGGCTATACGCTGAACTAGACCTCAGGCGAGGGCTTCGGCGAGGAGCCAGATGCCCTCGCGCTCGGCCTGCCGGCGCTCGACGAGGAGGCGGGCGACCTGGTGGTCGTCGTCGAAGACATTGCCGGTGAGACTGTCCAGCAGGGCCTTGGCGAGATTGTCGAGGTCCATCCAGGGCGGGTCGCCGGTATATTCCATCATGATGTGTACGGAATATTCGCCATAGCCGGGGCGGAGGGGCGGGAAGTCCTTGCGGAAAAATTCCTTCAAGAGGGTCTTGTAGTATTTCGTCTGCGTGGTGAGGCCGGTGCAGCGCACTTCGAGCGCACCCTCATCGGTGATGCGCGCCTGAACCTTGCCGGAGCGGACCCAGTCGGCGGTCAATGATACCTCTGGGTGCGTTTCTGCTGGCGCGCCTCGATGGCGTCCTTGGAATCCTTGAGGCCGAGGCCGGTCGCCTGGCGCAGCAGCTTGATGGCCTGGATCTTCTTGCGGGCGTCGAGTTCGGCGTCGATCTCCATCCACTTGGAGACGGTGACCGTCTTCAGCGCGGCCTCGATCTCGGCCTGCGACATCGGGGTGGGGGAGAGGGTGTCGGTGCGCTTGCCGCCGGACAGCATCCGCCCCAGGAAAAAGGCAGCGAACACCGTGAACAGGACTTCCGGTTCGAGGATCTTGTCGAGATAGGCTTCCATGCCGGGCCCCCTCTGTCTGTCCGCCCCGTTCCTCCTTAACCGAAGCCGGGCGGCAGGGCGACCCCTTGGCCGCCTGCCCGCAACGGGCCCCGGCCGGGCCGCAATCCGGCCCCGCTTGCGCGCCAGATTGCGGGCCGTCACGGAGCGTGGCAGGAGCTGCGCACCGGCCGTATGCCGGAAAGGGGATGATTGATGAGAACGACACTGATTCTGGCTGCCGGCCTGGCCGCGGTCCTGACCGCCTGCACGCCGGAAACCGCCGCGCCTGCTGCAGACGATACCGCCACACCGGCTGAGACCGCTGCCGCCGATGCCTGCCCGGACGACGGCCCGCGCCTTGCCGGCACCGGGCTCTGCGCTGGGCGCGCGGTCAACTATCTCGACCCCTATAGCGACTGGGAGCCGCCGGAAGGCTGCGGCTGGGTGATGAACGAGGCGATGATCGGTGACGGGTCCGAGGCGCTGCTCTACCGCGCGGCCGAGTGCAATGGCGTGGTGACGCAGCTGGAGGTGAGTGCCGGGGCGCATTCGGCCTCCGTGATGCTGGTGCAGCATGCCGAGGCGGGCGATGCCCTGGGCCGGGCAGGAAGTGATCCGCCTGTTCACGGCGCCGGCGGACAATCCGCAATTCGCACTGCAGGACATCCTTGCCAACCTTCCGGACGACGAGCGGGCGATCTGCGAGATCCAGAACAAGCAGGTGGGCGGCTGGCCATCCGACGCGCTGGTGATCGGCCCGACCGAGGCGGCCCGTGCAACCATGCCAACCAACGAACCGATTGCGGCCTGTGGCGATTTCGGCCTCAACGAGGACGCTTCGAACTACTGGGTGATCAAGCAGGGCTACGCCTGGTTCTTCACGCTGGGCCAGGAAGACCCGGGCTTCGATGCCCAGTCGATCCAGCTGATGCGCAAGGAGGCCGACGGCGACTGGTTCGCGGTGGAATAGGGGCTGCGGCGGCGGGGGCAGTTGATTGCGGGCAGGCTTGGGGCTAGTCCCGCTGCCAGCAGATCAAGGAGCCCCGCGCCATGGCCAATACCCGCACCGAAACCGATACGATGGGACCCATCGAGGTCTCCAACGATGCCTATTGGGGCGCGCAGGCCCAGCGAAGCCTCGGCAACTTCAAGATCGGCTGGGAGAAACAGCCTGAACCGATCATCCGCGCCATGGGGATCGTCAAGAAGGCCGCCGCGCAGGCCAATATGGAACTCGGCAAGCTGGACCCGGCACTCGGCAAGGTGATCGAGCAGGTCGCCGAGGAAGTCATCGAGGGCAAGCTGAACGCCCACTTCCCGCTGGTCGTGTGGCAGACGGGCTCGGGCACCCAGTCCAACATGAACACGAACGAGGTGATCTCGAACCGCGCCATCGAGATCATGGGCGGGGAAATGGGCTCCAAGAAGCCGGTCCACCCGAACGATCACGTGAACATGTCCCAGTCGTCGAACGACTGCTTCCCGACAGCCATGCACATTGCTGCCGCTGAAGAGACGGTGCACCGCCTGATCCCGGCGCTGAAGCACCTGCACGCTGCGCTCGATGCCAAGGCGAAGGCCTGGAAGGACATCATCAAGATCGGCCGTACGCACACGCAGGACGCGACGCCCGTGACGCTCGGCCAGGAATTCTCCGGCTATGCCCAGCAGGTGGCGAACGGCATCAAGCGCATCGAGATGACGCTGCCCATGTTGATGGAACTGGCGCAGGGCGGCACGGTTGTCGGCACGGGCCTCGCCTCGCCGGAAGGCTTTGCAGACCTCGTGGCAGAGAAGATCGCCGGTATCACCGGCCTCAAGTTCACGTCCGCCCCGAACAAGTTCGAGGCGCTGGCCGCGCATGACGCGATGGTGATGACGCATGGCGCGATCAATACGGTAGCCATGAGCTGCTTCAAGATCGCCAACGACATCCGCTTCCTCGGCTCGGGTCCACGTTCCGGACTTGGCGAACTGGCGCTGCCGGAAAATGAGCCTGGGTCTTCGATCATGCCGGGCAAGGTGAACCCGACCCAGTGCGAAGCGCTCACGCAGGTCTGCGCGCACATTCACGGCAACAACGCAGCCATCGGTTTCGCTGGGTCGCAGGGCCATTTTGAACTCAACGTGTTCAACCCGATGATGGCCTACAACTTCCTCCAGTCCGTGCGCCTGCTGGCCGATGCGGCGGTCAGCTTCACCGACAATTGCGTCGTCGGCATCGAGCCGCGCCTCGACAATATCGAGAAGGGTCTCAAGAACTCGCTGATGCTGGTGACGCCGCTGAAGGAGAAGTACGGTTACGACCGCGCCGCGAAGATTGCCAAGACCGCCCACAAGAATGGTACGACGCTGCGCGAAGAAGCCATCAAGGACGGCATCCCGGCCGAAGACTTCGACGCCATCGTCCGCCCGGAGAAAATGATCGGGCCGGATCCGAAGTAGAAAAAGTTTGCGTGAAAGTTTGTGATGTGCAAACTTTCACGCAATGACTCTCAAAGAATGGCGTAAATCACAGGGGCTTACCC
Organism: Hyphomonas sp.; assembly: GCA_041398365.1. Classification (GTDB taxonomy): domain Bacteria; phylum Pseudomonadota; class Alphaproteobacteria; order Caulobacterales; family Hyphomonadaceae; genus Hyphomonas. The sequence continues at coordinate 208,061 of JAWKUV010000003.1, forward strand.
TGCAGCAGGTTGCCGATATGTTGGCGACCAGTAAGGGCTATCTCTCGTCAATCGAGAATGGGACGCGATCAGTCGGACGTGAGTTTGCGATCCGTCTGGAGTTGCTGACTGGCGGCAGGGTCACTGCGGCTGCGTTGCTTGGGTTGGACCAGTTCCGTCGCAAAAACTCATCGGTTTCCGAAGACCGCGTCGAGTATTCTCATGTTCTCGCCGTAAGGGATTCGGCACTCGTTGAAGAAGCGGCCACCTATGGTCTCGATATGGATGCCATCGCACACAAAGCCATCGAAGATGCTGTAAAGGCCGAACGCATCCGCCGCTGGAACGAGGACAACCGCGAGGCCGTGGAAAGCTGGAACGAGCTGGTCGAGCGGGAAGGGCTCTGGTCTGACGGGATAAGAGCTTTCTAGGGATGCAGCGGCTCGCGGTGTACCGTCTAAGCGGGAAGAAGCCGCCTGTGGTGATCCTTCAGTATCCAGATCTGGACACAGGCGAGTTCGTTCTGGCCGCGCCGCTCTATCCTGCAGGTGCGGCCAGGCCGATTGAGGTCATTACGCCAGAAGTGTCTCTCAACGAAACCGCCTACCTTGTCGGAACCCATTTGCTGGCAGGTATCCGGCGGAACGCTCTTATTGAGCCGCTTGGCGACCTGATGCCCTACGAGTACGAAATCTCCCGCGCAATCTCGAGGCTCTTTTTTGGCAACTGATCCCGCCAAGGCCCCGACAGGTCACCCAAGTTTTTTCTTGCCGTTGGCCGGCCCCTCCTGCACGAGGGGCCGGTTGCTTTTAGGAGGAGACGTCAATGAGCATGGAACTCGGCAATCTGTTTTCGGTGAAGGGCAAGACGGTCGTGGTGACCGGCGGCTCGCGCGGTATCGGCGAGATGATCTCGGCCGGCTTCCTGGCCAATGGTGCGAAGGTGATCATCTCCTCGCGCAAGGAAAAGGCCTGTGAGGAGACGGTCGAGCGCCTGAAGGGCCAGTATGGCGGCGAGATCTATGCGATCCCGTCCGATGTCGGCCAGATGGTGGGCATCGAGCATCTCGCGAGCGAGATCGCGAAGCGCGAAGAGAAAGTCGACGTGCTCATCAACAATGCGGGTGTCGCCTGGGGCGCGAAGCTGGAAGATTTCCCCGAGTCCGGCTGGGACAAGGTGATGGACGTCAACGTGAAGGGCATCTTCTTCCTGACGCAGAAACTGATGCCGCTGCTGCGCAAGTCCGCCAGCGCGGACGATCCGGCGCGGGTGATCAACATCGCCTCGATTGACGGGATGCACACCTCGCCGATGAGCGGATACGCGTACGGAACATCCAAGGCGGCGGTGATCCACCTCACGCGCTTCATGGGTTCGCAGCTGGCGAAGGAGCATATCCTCGTCAACGGCATCGCGCCGGGCCCGTTCCCGACCTACATGCTGTCCACCGGTGTCGGCTACAAGGGCGAGACCGAGGGCGTCGACTGGGACGCCATCGGTTCGCGCAGCCCGGCCGGCCGCGTCGGCACGCCGGAAGACATCGCCGGCCTCGCCATGTTCCTGTCCTCGCGCGCGGGCGCCTATATCAACGGCCACACTGTGCCCTGCGATGGCGGCATCGTCGCGGCGAGCTGATGGGTCGCGTATGGGTGCGGCGTCCATTCTGATAACTCAACCCTGAACGCATTGCGCTTCATTTCCTGTTTTGCCGCCCTTCGGGGCGGCAAATTTTTTTGTCTGTGTATCGATTTCCGGGATCTGCACGCACGATTGCGCATCGTATTATTCCGTCTACGGAATTTAATCGCGGGTTACGGGGAATTCATCGAGTTACAGCCAATCCATGTATTGAGGCGCCCTTTCCGTTCTGTTAGCCAATTCGGTTTTTGCGAGGCAGGCAGAATGACCCTCAATGAAGAAAACAATCCGCATTCGGAACGAAAACGTCCGGCAGTCCGCAAGCCGCGGCGCAGGAAAGCGGTCTCGGCAGAGCGCGTAGAGACGCGCGCGGGCGCAGGCGACAAGCTGTTACTCGGCTGGCGGCTCGCACCGTCAGGGTCGCGCATCGGGTTCAACAGCACCGCAGTACCGCCTGCAGCGGCGGGCGAGCCGATCTGGCTCGACGGGGAAGGCCACATGATCACCATCGCGCCGACCGGCGCAGGGAAGGGGCGAGGCGGCCTGATCCCGAACCTGCTCACTTATGAGGGGCCGGCCATCGTGATCGACCCCAAGGGCGAAGCCTGCCGCGTGACGGCGCGGCGGCGGCGCGAGATGGGACATGACGTGCGCATCCTCGATCCGTTCGGCGTGGTGACCGACAAGAGCGACAGTCTCAATCCGCTGGACGTGTTCGACATTCCGGGCTTCGAGCCGTCCTCGCTCGCCATGGATGTGGCCAAGCAATTGTCGGGCGGTGGCATGAGCCTGCAGGACCCGTTCTGGGATATCCGTGCACACGACCTTGCCGCAGGCGTGATCTCGGCGATCGCATCGATCCATGAAGGCGAGAAGCGGACGCTGCAGACGGTGCGGGGGGTACTGAAGTCGGGTGACGTGTTCTACCTGCTGCACGGCATGCTGGATAAACGCGGCAAGGACATCCACCGGTTTGCCCATGAGGAGATCCAGAACTTCCTGCAGACCGAGGACCGCTGCCGGTCTGGCATCCATGCCACGGCGTGCAGCTATTTCTCGGTCATCGCCTCGGATGCGGCGCTTCGGACGGTGTCGCGCTCGACCATCGACCTTGCGGCTGTCACGCGCGGCGATCCGATGACGATCTATCTCGTCGTGCCGCCGTCGAAACTGGCGAGCCATGCGGCGCTGTTCCGGCTGTGGACGGCCTCGTTGCTCTCGGCGGTCCTGTCGCGGGAGGGGGCGCTGCCGCAATACCGCACGCTGTTCGCCATCGACGAATGTGCGCAGCTCGGGGACTTTGGCCTCCTGCCCATGGTCTACACGCTGGCGCGCTCCTACGGGGTGCGGGTCTGGGCCTTCTTCCAGGACATGGCCCAGATCAAGCGGATGCTGCCGCTGGAATGGCAGACGGTGCTGACCAATTCCGCTGCGCTGCAGGTGTTCGGGGTGCCCAACCACCTGATGGCCTCCGACCTTGCCCCGGTGCTCGGCGATTTCGGGGAGGAGGAGCTGCGCCGGATGGACCGGACCCATGTCGCGCTGCAGATGTCCGGGCAGCATGGGATCATCGCCCGGCGGCCGGACTACCTGACGGATGCGCTCTACAAGGGCCTCGCCGACCCGCACCCGATGCTCGGCAAGCGGGACCTGCCCGGCAAGGGCTCGATCTTCGGCTGAGCGGGGGCGCGGCAAAGCGCAGGCTGACGCGGAGGGACGGCGGGGGTATCCTCCGAGCAGAGAATCACTTCCGACCAGAAAGGCCTTTCCCATGGCAGCTGCACCCGTTGGCTCGAAATCCAATCCGTCCCAGTTCGACGTGCTCGACAAGCTGGCGCCGGACGAGCCCTATTTCGTCATCCGGGCGCATGACCCGCTGTCCTCGGCCCTGGTCGAACTGCATGCCTATATCGGTGCCGGCCAGTCGGGCGCAGCCCACAACAAGCTGGCCGAGATCATGGCCATGACATCGGCCCGGGCGCCGCGTCCGGCCTCCAGCCCGAAATACCGCGAAACCTTCGCCATCTCGCTGGCCATGGAGCAGTGGCGCGAGTCTCACAAGGAATAGGGCCGGAATGGATCTGCGCGCCGCCGAACTCGCCGACCGTCATGTCGCGCTGGAGCCATTCAACGTGGCGCGCGACGGGGCGAGCCTGCGGGCGATGGCCGAGGAACTCGGCGAGCGCATCGCCACCTGGCCTCACTACAATCCGCCTTCGGACTGGATCAGCAGCTGGCTGGCGATCATCGGGAAGATGGAAGAGGATGGGCGCCTGATCCCGTTCCGCGTCAACGACCCGGACGGGCGCTTTGCCGGGATCACGACCTATCTGACGCCCGATCCTGTCTCGCGGAATGTCGAGATCGGCATGACCATGTACACGGCGGCCGCACAGGGCACGGCGGTAAACCCGGCGGCCAAGCGGCTGATGCTGGGCAATGCGTTTGATGCAGGCGCGCTGCGCGTGCAGTTCAATGTGGACCAGCGCAACACGCGGTCTCAGGCGGCCGTTAAGAAACTCGGGGCTGTGCAGGAAGGCGTGCTGCGGGACAACCGGATCCTGCCGAATGGGTTCCTGCGCTCGACCGTCGTGTTCTCGATCCTCGTGCGCGAATGGCCGGCCGTGAAGGCGGGGCTCGATGCCCGCCTCGCCGCGTTCGAGTGAGGGCAGGGTGATGAGCGACCCGGTCAATTTGAACAAGTTCCGCAAGGCGAAGGCAAAAGCCGAAAAGGAACAGACGGCGAAGGAAAACCGCGCGAAGTTCGGCCGCACGAAGGTCGAAAAGTCGCTCGACAAGGCCCGCGCCGACAAGCTTGCGAAACTGACCGAGGCCCACCGCCTGAAGGACAAGCCCGGCAGCGATGGTTAACCGCGTCTGACCGGATCGGCCCGGCATTTGCATTTCTCCTGTTCTGAGTGTTCCAGATCAGGAGATCGCCATGGCCGGAATTGCCAAGAAACTCGCCTTCTGCGCCGCTTCCTTCGGGGCCGGCATCGCCTGGGGCCTGATCGCCGAGGCTGCAGAATACCAGGGCTCGCTGTCCGTCCTGCTGCTCGGCCACTAAGGCCTCAGCTTCCGGCCTCGTCCGGCAAGGGCGCCTGCGGCTCCGGCTCGCGGGTCGCATTGTCCAGGAACTGGTCGTCCATGCGGCGCCCCGACACGCGCGCAAGCGCATCGAAGATCGGCCGTGCCGTCTTGTCCTTCAGCAGGGGAATCTGGCTCGCCAGTTCTGCCGCGCGGCCATAGCGCAGCTGCGCCGTTTCCATGTCGCCGCGCGCTTCGGCGCAGGCGCCGAGATTGTGGATCACGGCCGGTGCGTTCGGCCATTCGCGGCCGAGCTGGTCCCACTGGGCGCAGGCGCCCAGCATTTCCCCGCGCTTCGTCGCCTCGACCGCCGCCTCGAAGCGCGGATCGTTCTGCTCCTCGGGAATAAGACCGACGGTCATGATCTCTGCACGGACGGTTGCGTCATAGGGGGCGATGTCAGTACGGAAACGGCGCACGGCCTCGACGGTCGCATCGGCGATCATGCCATAGGGAGCGTTCCAGGCGTCATAGGTCGTGTAGAGCGGGTCGCGCCACACGCCGAGCGTCTGGCCCCTGTCTTCATAGCGGGCAACATCGACGCAGGATTCGTGGTTGGCGCCGCCGCCCTGGGTCTGGGTGAAGACGGTCCGGCGCGTTGCAGTATCGACAAGCGAGGCGGTGACGACGACTTCGACCGTTTCCTCGGTGCATTCGGTTTCGACGATGGCCCGGTGTTCGCAATCGAAGATGCCGTCAAATTCGACACACTCGCGCTTGCGTTCGAACCGCGTCTCGGCTTCCCAGCTGTCGATATCGACCCGGCCTTCGTAGCGGCCTTGCCCGGTCTCCGGTCCGCCCACGCCGAACCAGTAGGCACCGTCCAGGACGACATCGTCCAGCATCCGGGCGAACTCCTGCTCCGCGACTTCGCCGGCCGGTCCGCGGAACTGGCCGACGCTCACGTCGCGATAGTTCACCGCGTCAGGGAAAGTGGGCACCATCCGCGCGCGGTAGTCATATCCCGGTGTGGCGCAGGCGGCGAGCGAGGCGACGGCGAGCATTAGCATGGCTAAACGGTGCATGAAGCAATCCCCGGATATCAACGGCAATCCCATTCAGGCCGGACGGGCCTGAACCCCGTATGAACCCGTGACCTGACCCGTTCGTGACGTCAATGGTTGACGCAGGCCGTGCCCGTCTCCAAGTCTCGCCCAGTCCTGCTGAGGAGGCTGTAGCCCGATGACGAGCCCATTGTTCACCCCGTTCAAACTGAAATCCCTGAGCCTGGCCAACCGGATCGCGATGGCGCCGATGACGCGGTCCTTCTCGCCGGGCGGCGTGCCGGGGGACAATGTGGCCGACTATTATGCCCGCCGCGCTGCGGCCGATGTCGGCCTGCTGATCACCGAAGGGACCACGGTGCGCCGGGGCGGAGCCTCGAACGACCCGAACGTGCCGAACCTCTACAAGGCCGATGCGCTGGCCGGCTGGAAGAAGGTCGTCGACAAGGTCCACGCGAACCATGGCAAGATCGCCCCGCAGATCTGGCACCAGGGCATGATGCGCAAGCCCGGCACCGGCCCGGAGCCGGATGCGCCGACCGACAGCCCCTCGGGCATCACGCATTCGAGCAAGCAGGTCCTGCCGGAGCCGACTTCGGCCGACGTGGACGACATGGTCATGGCCTTTGCCGATGCCGCCGCCGATGCCGCGAAGGTCGGCTTCGACTGCGTGGAACTGCACGGCGCGCATGGCTACCTGATCGACGAGTTCTTCTGGGACGTGATGAACAAGCGGACTGACCGCTATGGTGGCAGCCTGCCGGAACGTGCGACCTTTGCCGCCGACATCATCCGCGAAGTGCGCAAGAAGGTCGGCCCGGACATGCCGATCATCCTGCGTTACTCCCAGTGGAAGCAGCAGGAATATACCGCTCGCCTCGCCACCACGCCGCAGGCGCTGGAAGCGTTCCTGAAAGTCTTCGTCGATGCAGGCGTCGACATGCTGCACGTGTCCCAGCGCCGCTACTGGGAGCCGGAATTCCCGGAGATCGACGGAGAAAACGGCCTCAACGGCGCCGGCTGGGCGAAGAAACTGACGGGCCTGCCGACGATTACGGTCGGATCGGTCGGCCTGAACGGCGACTTCATCAACGCCTTCCGTGGCGAGGGCGCCGGACAGCGCTCACTGGACGATCTTGAAGAGCGCCTCGCGCGCGGCGAGTTCGACCTGGTCGCCATCGGCCGGGCCCTGCTGCAGGATCCGGAATGGGCGAAGAAGGTGAAGGAAGGCCGCGTCAGCGAACTGCGCGACTATGACGGCAAGGCGCTGGCGACCCTCTACTAAAGAGAGAAATATAGTTGCCATAGGTTGGAATGTGTGGCTCATGGTCTTCAGGAAGAAGGCCATGGGCGGCACGCGGCTGCGTGTGCTCCGGCCTTCTGCACAGGGCGCGGCCGGCTGGGTGGGGGACACGTCCGGCAATGCCCGCCGGGGTGCTGAACCGGAACCGATTTGCATACGGGCAGACATGCCCGCTCCTCCTTGGGATGCCCGTCACACCAGCATCCCTTTTTCTGCCCCGCCCAGCGCGCTGAACCTCACGCGCAACGGCGGGGCGATTTTCTTTGGGGCTGGTCTATTTGTTCACAATGAAAACTTGGAACACGCTGGGCTGCTCCGCCAGCTCTGAAGCATCAGTTTTCGGGGTTTCCTGAGTTCCAGCCGGACGGTCTAGGTCGACGCTGGCGACCAGTTTCTCTCCGCTGACAAAAAGACAGGTGCCCGGTGCCATTCTCTCGATGGCGCCATGGGCCACTCCCTTGTCCGCCTGGGTCATGCGGATGCTGCCTTTGTAGCCGAGGGGAGAGCTGGAGCAGACGCGAAAGACGGGCAGCGAGGCAGCGCCTTCCTGGCCGGTCACATAGAACGTCTGGCTATCCCCCGGCTGAAGGCGCAACCAGACGTGGGAGTCGTATTCTGCATTTGCCGGAAGCGCGGCCATGGCGCCAGACATGGCTGTAAGCGCGACCATTGCGTTCAGTTTCATCCGGAGCGCCCTTCTTCCACCTACGGGAGCAAACCAGCTTTTCGCTGGGCACGCAACCGGCCGGGCGGGACAAAGGCTGCCGGAAACCCTGCCCATCCGGCCAATCCTTGCTATATGTTCTGGATGAGTTCCAATCCGAATCGTCCCTCCATCAGCCAGATGGCTGCCCCGCGCCCGCCGGTGCCGCAGGGCGATGCCTCCTACCTGAAGGGCCTGAACCCCGAGCAGCGCGAGGCCGTGCTGACCACGGAAGGCCCGCTTCTGGTGCTTGCCGGTGCCGGCACGGGCAAGACGCGCGTGCTGACGGCGCGGCTCGCGCACATTATCGGCACGCGCCTTGCCTGGCCGTCGCAGACGCTGACCGTGACCTTCACCAACAAGGCCGCGCGCGAGATGCGCGAGCGGGCGCTGCGCCTGATCGGCGACGCCGGGGAGGGGCTGCGCTGGCTCGGCACGTTCCACTCGATCAGCGCTCAGATCCTGCGCCAGCATGCCGAGCTTGTGGGGCTGAAATCCAGCTTCACCATTCTCGACACGGACGATCAGGTGCGCCTGTGCAAGCAGATCATCCAGGCCGAGGACATCGACCCGAAGCGCTGGACGCCGCGCTACCTGGCCGGCCTGATCGATGGCTGGAAAAACCGCGCCCTGACGCCGGAACGCGTGCCGGCCGACGAGGCCTTCCAGTTCGCCGACGGCAAGGGCATCAAGTGCTACGAGATCTACCAGGCGCGCCTGAAAGTGCTGAACGCCTGCGATTTCGGCGACCTGCTGATCCACAATATCACGATCTTCCAGAAGAACCCGGACCTGCTGAAGGACTATCAGGCGAAGTTCCGCTACATCCTTGTGGACGAATACCAGGACACGAACGTCGCGCAGTATCTCTGGCTGCGCCTCCTCGCGCAGGGCTCCCAGAACATCTGCTGCGTGGGCGACGATGACCAGTCGATCTATGGCTGGCGCGGGGCGGAAGTGGACAACATTCTCCGCTTCGAGAAGGATTTCCCGGGCGCGAAAGTGATCCGGCTCGAGCGCAATTACCGCTCGACGAAACATATTCTCGCCGCCGCGTCTTCGGTGATCGCCCACAATAAGGGCCGTCTCGGCAAGACGCTCTATGTCGGCGACGACAATTCGGTCGAGAACATCGACGCGGCCAAGGTGAAGGTGCGGGGCCTCTGGGATGGCGAGGCTGAGAGCCGTCTGATTGCGGACGATATCGAAAGCTGGGTCCGCGGCGGCGGCAAGCATGAGGATTGCGCCGTGCTGGTGCGCGCCTCCTGGCAGATGCGCGCCTTCGAGGAACGGTTCATCCTGCTCGGCATTCCATACCGCGTGATCGGCGGCCCGCGCTTCTTCGAGCGCGCCGAGATCCGCGATGCGATGGCCTACCTGCGCCTCATACGCTCGCCCGACGACGACCTCGCCTTCGAGCGCGTGGTGAACGAGCCGAAGCGCGGCGTCGGCGACACGACGCTCGCCAAGCTGCAGGCCTATGCGCGGCAGGACGGGCGCAGCCTCTTCGTGCTGACGCCCATGGTGCTGCAGACCGATGAGATCCGCGGCGCCGCCAAGGCAGGCCTCACGCGCTTCATCGACCAGATCAACCTGTGGCGCGACAAGCTGGCGAACGGCCTGCCGCATACGGAACTTGCCGAGGTGATCCTCGAAGAGTCCGGCTATACGGACATGCTGCAGAAGGACCGCAGCCCGCAGGCGCAGACACGACTCGACAACCTGAAGGAACTCGTCCGCTCGATGGGCGAGTTCGATACGCTGGCCGGCTTCCTTGAGCACGTGGAACTCGTCATGGATGCCTCCAGCGGCGGGGCGGGTGAGGACCAGGTGCAGATCCTGACGCTGCACGCCGCCAAGGGCCTCGAATGGCCGGTCGTCTTCCTGCCGGGCTGGGAGGAGGAAGTCTTCCCATCGAAGCGCAGCCTCGACGAGAGCGGATTGAAGGGCCTCGAAGAGGAACGCCGCCTTGCCTATGTCGGCATCACGCGGGCGCGCGAGCGGGCCTATATTTCTTTCGTTGCCAACCGGCAGATCTATGGCCGCTGGCAGAGCGTGCTGCCCTCGCGCTTCGTCGATGAGCTGCCTTATGACAATGTCGAGGTCGTCTCGGAGACCGGCTATTCCGGCATGCCGGGCGGCGAGACCGCCTTCACCGGTTCGATCGAGGACCTTGGCGAGCGCAGCGACTATTCGAGCCCGGGCTGGAAGCGCCTCAAGGAAAATGCCGGGAAGTACCAGAGCACCGGCGCGCCGCGCGATGCCTCCAACCTCACCGCCACGAGCGGCGGTCCGGAGACGTACAAAAAAGGCGAGCGCGTTTTCCACGACAAGTTCGGCTATGGCCGCGTTGCCTTCACCGAAGGCAACAAGCTGACCGTGGATTTCGAGAAGTCCGGCCGCAAGAAAGTGATCGCGACCTTCGTCACTCCGGCCTGACCTGACCGTCGAGGGAGGGCAGCGCCGGGATGACCTGTCAGGGGGGCGAAGCCAGGTCACGCGTCACAGGGGGAGGAACGCGAAGGACTTCCGGCGCTGCAGGACCTGTCTCGCATGCTGGCGCGGAACGCATTCCGAACGGCGCGTTCATTTTCGAGTCAGCTTGAGGGATCGTCTATTCGGCGGCCGGAAGCGTCTTGCCGGGTTTTTCGCCTGAGGTGTCATTCGCCGCTTCGCCATTGGAAAGCAGGCGGACTTCACCCGCCCGACCGCCGCGGCGGCGCACAAAGCTGACGATGCGGCGAACCAGCCGGCCCGTCCGGTGCGGCACAAGCAGCCAGACCGGCGTGACCAGCAGGATCATCAGGGTCGAGAAGGCAAGGCCGAACACGACCGCCGTGGCAAGCTGCACCCACCATTCGGACGAGGCGCTGCCGAAGTCTATGGCGCCATGGGCGAAGTTCACGTTCATCTCGAACACCATCGGCAACAGGCCGCAGATGGTTGTGCCTGTGGTCAGCAGGATCGGACGGATCCGCTGGGCGGCCGTTGCGATGGAAGCTTCCTCCGGCGTGCGGCCGTCCTTGCGCAGGCGGTTATAGGTGTCGATCAGAACGATATTGTTGTTCACGACGATACCGGCGAGCGCGACGATCCCTGTACCGACCATCAGGATCGACATGTAGGGCAGAACGAGCTGGATGCCGACAAGCACGCCCGCAGTCGAGATGATGACGGCGGAGAGGGTCAGGATCACCTGCCAGAAATTGTTGAACTCCCACAGTAGGATCACAGCCATCATGAACAGGGCCGCAAGGGCGGCGCCGCCGAAGAAGGCGTTGGCGTCGGCCGTGTCTTCGTCGGAGCCTTCAAAGCGGACCTCGACGCTTGGGTCGACATTCGCCTGTGCGACCCAATCCTTCACTTCCTGGACAATGGCGGGGCCGGCGCCCTGTTCCTTGGCGTTGGCGCGGACATAGTAGACGCGCTTGCCGTCGCGGCGCTCGATGGAGCTGACGCGCGGGGCAGGCACGCGATCGACGACGAGGTTCATCGGCACGTTGCCCTGCGCGGTGGCAATGCGCAGCGTGTCGATGGCGGAGGCGTTGCGGTCATCCTTCGGGAAGCGGACGCGGATGTCGACTTCGTCCTGCGCATCGTCCGGACGGTAGCGGCCGACCAGGATGCCATTGGTCACGAGCTGAACGGCGGCGCCGATCTGCGCGATGTCGAGATTGTACTTGCCGGCTTCGGCCCGATCCACTTCGAGGCGGTACTCGATGCCGGGCAGGGGCCGCGTATCGTCAATCTCGCGCACATCGGTGCGGGATTCGAGCCAGGCGCGCAGGCGCTTGGTGGCGTCATTGAGGGCGGGACCGTTCTCAGAGAGAAGTGCGACCTGTATGTCCTTGCCGGACGGCGGGCCCTGTTCGCGGGCTGTGATCTCGAAGCGAAGACCTGGCACGGCCTGCAGCCTTTCGCGCACATGTTTCAGCGTCACCCGGCCGT